>JAEWET010000034.1:0-113942 GCA_023389195.1 Pseudomonadota bacterium | reverse complement strand
CTTCAGGACGTTGCGCGGCGTATAGGGCACGTTTTCGCCGGTGGAGCCGACGATGTCGCAGATCACCTGCGCCGTCGGATCGCTTTCCCAGGGGACGACCGAAAGGGTCGAGAGATCGGGCACCAGCTTGAGGTCGCTGTCGCGGGGCTCATAGCGGAAATTTCCGGTCTCTTCGGGATAATCGCCCGAGATCGTGTGACGGTAGAGCGCCGAGGGAAGGGCGAGCGAGGTGTTGGAGGTGAATTTCGAGGTCGGCATCATCTTGCCGCGCGGCACGCCGGCAAGGTCCGGCGTGATGCATTCGATGTCCTCGATACCCCGGGCGCGCAGCCAGGATGCGGCTTCCTTCCAGGTCTTGACCCCACGTGGCACGCTGAGGGAGGGAGGGATTTTGGCGGAGCGTGCGGATTTTTCGATTGCGGGGGCTAAGACTCGCTTCCTGGGCGGCATGGGACACCGGTGGTTGTTGACGATGGGTCATCATAGCCGGAGTTTACTGCTTGGCTAGGGGGCCTCCGGCGGGCAGATCCCCGATTTCTTTCGGATAAGGCCACTTTCTCCGCCCGGTTGACATTATCGCGCATTCGCCGAAAGAGGGCGCGAACGGAGAGCGTGAACATGGCGGAACGGCGGGACGTCGTCATCATCGGGGCGGGTGCGGCAGGGATGATGTGCGCCATCGAGGCGGGCAGGCGCGGGCGAAGCGTGCTCGTCCTCGACCATGCCCGTGCGCCGGGCGAGAAGATCCGTATTTCCGGCGGCGGGCGTTGCAACTTCACCAATCTTCATGCCGGACCGAAGAACTTCCTTTCCGCCAATCCGCATTTCTGCAAGTCGGCGCTTGCCCGCTACGGCCCGCACGATTTTCTCGATCTCGTGGAACGCCATGGCATCGCCTGGCACGAAAAGACGCTGGGCCAGCTTTTCTGCGACCAGTCGTCCAGACAGATCGTGGCGATGCTGCTGGCCGAAATGAAGGCGGCCGGTGTCGTGTTGCGGCTGTCGACGCCGGTCGCTGCGGTCGGCCATGACGGTTCCGTCTTCCGCGTCGAGACGGAGGCGGGCGTCGTGGAGACGGCATCGCTGGTGATCGCCACCGGCGGCAAGTCCATTCCGAAAATGGGTGCGACGGGTTTTGCCTATCGCATCGCCGAGCAGTTCGGCCTCACGGTTCTCGAAACGCGGGCGGGACTGGTGCCGCTGACCCTCGATCCGGCGACGCTTTCCGCCCACGAGGGCCTGCCGGGCGTGGCCGTTGACGTTGCCGTCCGCCATGGGCGCACGGAATTCCGCGAGGCGATGCTGTTCACCCATCGCGGCCTGTCCGGCCCTGCCATCCTGCAAATCTCCTCCTATTGGCGCGAGGGCGAGGAAATCGCCCTGTCCATTCGCCCCGATGTCGATTTTGCCGCCCTATTGGCGCAGGCGCGGCGGCAGAACGGCCGTCAGGCGGTGCAGACCGTGCTGTCCGAGCATGTTCCGAAGGCGCTCGCGCAACGTCTCGTCGCCGATCTCGGCATCGGGGGATCGCTCGCCGAACAGCCAGCCGCACGCATCGAGGCGCTGGTGCGGCGGCTCCGCGACTGGCGGCTGCGGCCGCCGGGCTCGGAAGGATACCGTACGGCGGAGGTGACGCTCGGCGGTGTCGATACCGCCGCACTCGATTCCCGCAGCATGGAGGCAAGGGCGGTGCCGGGCCTTTACTTCATCGGCGAGGCGGTGGATGTCACCGGCTGGCTCGGCGGCTACAATTTCCAGTGGGCCTGGGCATCCGGCCATGCGGCGGGTCAGGTCGCCTGAGCCGGCCCGGGGTGTTCGAGGCGCGCTTGCGGCAAGGATTTGCCGTAGCCTGAAGGCCCGGATTACGCCGGACCTTCCTGTCGTCCGGCAATGCCGGCCGTCAGCCGCGACCCTGGGTGAGGACGACCGGGATCAGCAGATCGCCCCAGTTGCCCTCGCCGCCGTGGTGGCGGGCGGAGCGGACGAGTTCGACCGAAACGCCGGCCTCCACCGCCTTCATGACGGACTGGTTGAGGCGGTGCAGGTCGTTGGCCACCATGCGGATCATCGCCTGCTGATCGGGGGTCATGGCGGAGGACTGTTCTTCCGCCCGTTCCTTGACGCGTGTCTGGACTGTCATGACGTCTTTCCTCTTCTGACGGCTGTGTGGGGCGCGGCGGCGGCTATTCGGCGGCCGGGCGGAACTGGTCCCGTTCGGTCGATTCCTGCATGGCGGTGGTCGAGGACCTGCCGCCGGTGATCGCCATCGTCACGGCGTCGAAATAGCCGGTGCCGACCTCGCGCTGATGCTTGGTCGCGGTGTAGCCATCTGCCTCCGATGCGAATTCGGCCTGTTGCAGTTCCGAATAGGCGGCCATCTGCCGGTCTCTATATCCGCGCGCCAGTTCGAACATGCCGTGATTGAGCTGGTGGAAGCCGGCCAGCGTGATGAACTGGAACTTGTAGCCCATCGCGCCCAGTTCGCGCTGGAACCTGGCGATGGTGGCGTCGTCGAGGTTCTTCTTCCAGTTGAAGGAAGGCGAGCAATTATAGGCCAGCAGCTTGCCGGGATGGGCCTTGTGCACGGCCTCGGCGAAGGTGCGGGCCTGTTCGAGGTCCGGCTTGCCGGTCTCCATCCAGATCAGGTCGCAGTGAGGCGCATAGGCGATGGCGCGGGCGATGCAGGGCTCGATACCGTTGCGGACATTGTAGAAGCCCTCGACCGTGCGGCCGGCGTCCTGATCGACGAAAGGCCGGTCGCGCTCGTCGATATCGGACGTGAGGAGTTTTGCCGCTTCCGCATCGGTGCGGGCGATGAGCAGCGTCGGCACGCCCATGACGTCGGCGGCAAGGCGCGCGGCGTCGAGATTGCGGATATGGGCGGCGGTGGGGATCAGCACCTTGCCGCCGAGATGACCGCACTTCTTCTCCGATGCGAGCTGATCTTCGAAGTGGACGCCGGCGGCGCCCGCCTCGATGAAGGCCTTCATGATCTCGAAGGCATTGAGCGGGCCGCCGAAGCCGGCCTCCGCGTCGGCGACGATCGGCGCGAACCAGGTCTCGACGGACAGGCCGTTGCCCTCGGCGGTCTCGATCTGGTCGGCGCGCTGAAGCGTATGGTTGATGCGCTTTGCAAGCTCCGGCGCGGCATTGGCCGGATAAAGCGACTGGTCGGGATACATGGCGGAGGCGGTATTGGCATCGGCGGCGACCTGCCAGCCGGAAAGATAGATCGCCTTCAGCCCGGCGCGGACCATCTGCATGGCCTGATTGCCCGAGAGCGCGCCCAGCGCGTTGACGAAGTCCTCCTCGTGGATCAGCTGCCACAGCCGGTTCGCGCCGTTTTCGGCAAGCGTATGCCGGATCCGGACCGAGCCGCGCAGCCGCTCGACATCGGCCGGCGCATAAGGACGCTCGATCCCGTCGAAGCGGCCTTCCGGTGCGCCCGGGATGAGTTTGTAAAAATCTGTCATTCGATCCTCCATCGATTGTATCGCTCTGTTTGACGACAAGGCCGCTGGATGCGTTCATCGCTGGATAATATGTGACAGTATTTACATCGCAGCGCACAAAGGCGCGATAGGAAAGCGAAAAACCTAGCTTATAAAGAAGTTATGATGTCTTGTGTTTGTCGAGTTTCACATGTAAAAAAGTAAAGATTGTAAATTTCGCCACTTGAAGCTCAATGGAAGAGATGTAAGGAATTTTGACGGATGGCGGAAAACAAGATCTTCGCCGGCCCCCGGATCCGGCGCATTCGCAATGCGCTCGGCCTGACCCAGACCGCGATGGCCGAGGAACTGTCGATCTCGCCGTCCTATCTGAACCTCATCGAGCGCAACCAGCGGCCGCTGACGGTGCAGCTCCTGCTGCGGCTCGCCTCCGTCTACAAGGTCGATCTCGATGAGTTGCAGGGCGAAAGCGGCGGCAGCGTCCGGGCGTTGCGCGAGGTTTTCGCCGATCCGCTTCTCGCCGGCGAATTGCCCGGCGATCACGAACTCGTCGAACTGGCGGAGGCCGCGCCGAATGTCGCCGGCGGCGTCCTGAAGCTTTACCGCGCCTATCGCGAGCAGGCCGGGCGATTGTCCGACCTTGCCGAGCTTCTGGCGCGGGAGGGCCGGGGTGCCGTGCTGTCCGGAGCGCTTCTGCCGCTGGACGAGGTGCGTGGCAAGCTGGAAGTCCGGCCGAACTATTTTGCAGCGATCGACGAGGCGGCGGAACGCTTTCATGCCGCCCTTGCCCCCGGAGACGACCTCGCCGCCGCGCTGAAGGCGTGGCTGCGCAAGGAGCATGGCGTCGTCCTGCGTACCCTGCCGGTCCATGCCATGCCGACGCTGCGGCGGCGCTTCGACCGCCATTCCATGCGGTTGTTCCTGTCGGAGCGCCTGTCGCCTTTCGACCAGTTGCGCGAGATCGCCATGGAGGCGACGCAGATCGCCCTGCGGGACGAAATCCTTGCCGAACTGGATCTTCTGGCCCTTTCCACGGACGAGGCGCGCCGCATCGCCCGTTTCGAACTGGCGCGCTATGCCGCCCATGCGCTGATGATGCCCTATGAGGCCTTCCACGCCACGGCGCAGCGCCTCCGCTACGATATCGACCTGCTGCGCTCGCGTTTCGGCGTTTCCTTCGAGCAGGCGGCCAATCGGGTGACGACGTTGCAGCGACCGGGCAAGGCCGGCGTTCCCTTCTTCCTGCTGGAGATCGACAATGCCGGGCATCGGTTCCGCCGCGCCGGCGCGCAGGGTTTTCCGCAGGCGCGCTTCGGCGGCGGCTGTCCCCGGCTTGGCGTCCATGCCGCTTTTTCCCAGCCGGGCCAGATCCTCGTCGACCGGGTGGAGATGCCGGACGGGCTTTCCTTCCTCACGGTTTCGCGCACCCTCGAGGGGCCGCAGGCCGCCTTCCACGAGCGGTTGCGCCGCACCGCGATTCTCCTTGGCTGCGAAGCGGACCATGCGGGCGAAACGGTCTATGCCGCGGGCTCCGCGGAAAACGCGGCTATTCCCGTCGGCCCGGCCTGTCGGCTGTGCGAGCGGCAGGGATGTCTTGCGCGGGCCGAGCCGCCTGTCACACGGCCGCTAGGTCTCGATGAGATGGTGGCAGGCCTCAGCCTTTTCGACTTCCAGTAAGTTTAGGCTTGATTTCCGTCACCGATGCGGGCCACATATGATACAAAGACTGCCAATGTGATACCAAAACCACAGCCTTTCGCAATGGAATGAAACTTGTCGCGACCAAAAAAAGCTTCATAATCAGCGACTGTTCCTCATGCGATTTCACAGGCGCAAGTTTAAAACCGGGAGAAAATCTATGAAGAGAAACGTTCTTTTGGCGGCCGTTGCGGCGGGTGCCCTGCTGGCCGCCGGCAGCGCCTTCGCACAGGAGAAAGTCGTCAACGTCTACAACTGGTCGGACTATATCGATGCGTCGATCATTGACGACTTCACCAAGGAAACCGGCATCAAGGTCGTCTACGACGTCTATGATTCCAACGAGATCCTCGAGACCAAGCTCCTGGCGGGCGGCACCGGCTATGATATCGTCGTGCCGACCAACACCTTTCTGCAACGCCAGATCGCAGCCGGTGTCTATCAGAAACTCGACAAGTCGAAGCTGCCGAACCTGAAGAACATGTGGGACATGATCAGCGAGCGCATGCAGCCGTTCGACCCCGGCAACGAATATTCGATCAACTGGATGTGGGGCACCGTCGGCATCGGCTATAACAAGGCCAAGGTGAAGGAAGCTCTCGGCACCGACGAAGTCGATAGCTGGAAGATGGTCTTCGACCCGGAATACGCCGCCAAGCTCAAGGACTGCGGCATCAACTTCCTCGATTCGCCGACCGACATGATCCCGGTGGTGCTCGCCTATCTCGGGCTTGATCCCGACAGCCACGAGCCGGAAGATATCGCCAAGGCCGAAGAAGCGCTCCTCAAGGTGCGTCCTTTCGTCCGCAAGTTCCACTCCTCGGAATTCATCAACGGTCTGGCCAATGGCGACATCTGCATCGCGGTCGGCTGGTCGGGCGATGTCTTCCAGGCGCGCGACCGGGCCGATGAGGCTGAAAACGGCGTCGAACTGGGCTACAGCATTCCGAAGGAAGGCACGCAGATGTGGTTCGACCAGATGGCGATCCCCGCCGATGCGCCGCATGTCGACGAAGCGCACGCCTTCCTCGATTACGTCATGCGGCCGGAGGTGATCGCCAAGTCGACGGAATACGTCCATTACGCCAATGGCAACAAGGCGTCGCAGGCGATCCTGCCGGCCGACATCATCGAGGACCCGACGATCTATCCGGATGAGGAGACGCTCGCCAAGCTCTTCAGCAACACCACGCTGGACGCCAAGACCCAGCGCCTGTTCACGCGAACCTGGACCAGGGTCGTGACCGGGCAGTAGCCCTTGGGATGTGGATTGCCCGGAAGCTCGCTTCCGGGCAATTTCGTCCGCATGCCAGACATACGATACAGGGGCAGGCAATGAAATCTCTCGGCAACACCCGTCGGTCTTTTGCGCCTTGGACGGATCCGGACGCCACGCCGTTCATAACGTTTCGCAATGTGACCAAGACGTTCGGTGATTTCACCGCCGTCGATAATCTCACGCTCGATATCTATCACCGTGAATTCTTCGCATTGCTCGGCGCGTCTGGCTGCGGCAAGTCGACCTTGCTGCGCATGCTGGCGGGCTTCGAGAAGCCGACGTCGGGTGAAATCATCCTCGACGGGCAGAACATTGCCGGCATCCCGCCCTATCGGCGGCCCGTCAACATGATGTTCCAGTCCTATGCGCTCTTTCCGCATATGACGGTGGAGAGCAATATCGGCTTCGGCCTCAGGCAGGACGGCATGCCGAAAAGCCAGATTGCCGAACGGGTCGCGCAGATGCTGAAGCTCGTGAAGCTCGAGCAGTTCGCCAAACGCAAGCCGCACCAGCTTTCCGGCGGCCAGCGTCAGCGCGTGGCGCTCGCCCGTTCGCTCGCCAAGCGGCCGAAGGTGCTGCTGCTCGACGAGCCGCTCGGCGCGCTCGACAAGAAGCTGCGCGAGGAAACCCAGTTCGAGCTGATGGACCTGCAACAGGAACTCGGCCTCACCTTCGTCGTCGTCACGCACGATCAGGAGGAGGCGATGACCATGGCCGACCGCATCGCCGTCATGAGCCATGGCGAGGTCATCCAGGTGGCGACGCCCGCCGAGATCTACGAGGCTCCCAATTCCCGTTTCGTGGCTGATTTCATCGGGGACGTGAACATTCTGGAAGGCAAGGTCACGGCGAGCGGCAACGGCCGGGTCGAGCTTGCCGGCGCCGATGGGCTGACCATTCGCGCGGCAAGCGGCGAGATCCCGGCCAACGGCGTCAGCACCGGCTTTGCCATCCGGCCGGAAAAACTGCGTGTCGATCGCGCGGCGCCCGCGGATCCCGGGGTCAATGCCGTGGAGGGCGAGGTCTGGGATATCGGTTATCTCGGCGATATGACGGTCTTCCACATCCGGCTTGCCAACGGCAAGGTGCTGAAGGCCTCGATGCTGAATGCGAGGCGCGAGGTCGAGGACCCGATCGTCTATGACGAGAAGGTCTGGGTGTCGTTCGACGAGACCGCCGGCGTCGTACTGAGGGATTGACGACATGCGCAACCTCGGCTCCGCTCTCTTCAGCCGCCTGGTCATCATCGTTCCCTATGTCTGGCTGCTGTTTTTCTTCCTCGTTCCCTTCTTCATCGTCTTCCGCATCTCCTTGTCCACCATGGCGATCGCGCAGCCGCCCTACGTGCCGGTTTTCGGATTTGCCGACGGTCTGTCCGGGTTCTTCGGCAAGCTTGGCGAACTGCATTTCGATAATTTCCTCTGGCTGACCGAGGACGCGCTCTATATCAATGCCTATCTCTCCAGCCTCTGGATTGCGGGCGTTTCGACGATCCTGGCGCTCCTGATCGGCTATCCCGTCGCCTATGGCATGGCAAAGGCCCCCCGCGCGCTTCGCCCGACGCTGCTGATGCTGGTGATCCTGCCGTTCTGGACGAGTTTCCTCATCCGCGTCTATGCCTGGATCGCCATCCTCAAGCCGGAAGGCCTGCTGAACCAGTTCCTGATGGGGATCGGCGTGATCAACGATCCGCTGATCATCATCAACACCAATTGGGCGCTCTATATCGGTATCGTCTATTCCTACCTGCCCTTCATGGTGCTGCCGATTTATTCGACGCTGGAAAAGCTCGATCATTCGCTGATCGAGGCGGCGCAGGATCTCGGCGCGCCACCGGTCTCGGCCTTCTGGAAAATCACCTTCCCGCTGTCGGTTCCCGGCGTGGTGGCGGGCTGCATGCTCGTCTTCATCCCGGCCGTCGGCGAGTTCGTCATCCCCGATCTGCTCGGCGGGTCGCAGACGCTGATGATCGGCAAGACGTTGTGGAACGAGTTCAACGCCAATCGCGACTGGCCCGTCTCGGCCGCCGTGGCGACGATCCTTCTCCTCATCCTCGTCGTGCCCATAGTGTTCTTCCAGAATGCGCAGGCGAAAGCCGAAGAGAAGGGGAGGTAGGCCCGTGAACAACACCTGGTCCCGTTTCAACATCGTGTCGGTGGTGCTCGGCTTCGCTTTCCTCTACCTGCCGATCCTGCTGCTGGTGATCTTCTCCTTCAACGAGTCGAAACTCGTCACCGTCTGGGCCGGCTTCTCCACGAAGTGGTATGTTGCGCTTTTCCATAATCAGGGTCTTATCGATGCGGCCTGGGTGACGATCCGCGTGGCGCTTCTCGCCGCCAGCGTGGCGACGGTGCTCGGCACCATGGCGGCGCTGGCGCTCGTGCGCTACACGCGCTTTCGCGGCCGGCTGCTGTTTTCCGGCATGGTCTATGCGCCGCTCGTCATGCCGGAGGTGATCACCGGCCTGTCGCTGCTCCTGCTCTTCGTCGCCATCGGTTTCGATCGCGGCTTCTGGACGGTGACGCTTGCCCATATCACCTTCAGCATGTGCTTCGTCACGGTGGTGGTACAGTCGCGGCTCCTGTCCTTCGATCGCTCCATCGAGGAGGCGGCGATGGATCTCGGCGCCACACCGGTGCGCACCTTCTTCCAGGTGACGTTGCCGATCATCGCGCCGGCGGTGCTGTCCGGCTGGATGCTGGCGCTGACGCTGTCGCTCGACGATCTCGTGATCGCCAGCTTCACTTCAGGCCCCGGCGCGACGACGCTGCCGATGAAGATCTACAGCCAGGTGCGTCTCGGCGTGACACCGGAAATCAACGCGGCCTGCACGATTCTCATCGGGCTCGTCGCCATCGGCGTCCTTGTCGCGTCGATTCTCACGAAACGGCGCGCGGTCCAGCAGGAGCGCGACGAACGGGCGGCCTTTGCCGCCGGCTGACGCCCGTTGTCGTCAGTTGTCGCCGGTAAGGGCGGAGAGCGGCGAGATCACCGCATCCGGCCAGGAGCCGCCGACGAAGAAGTTGAGCGCGGGAGCCGCGGAACCGGAGCCCTCGTCTTTCGGCGTGTCGGCGAGCCGGCCGGCGAGCGCGAGGCTGCCGCTGCGGTAGGGGACGATACCGGAAAGCGACAGCGTCTTCTCGCTGCCGGTGATCGTGGCGCGGGTCAGTTCCGCAAGCCCCCGGTCCAGCCGCGCATCGACCTCCGCGCTGGTGAAGTCGAACGTCCCGCCGGCGGCCTGCCCGATGGTGAAGAAGCGCCGCTTGACGGCCAGATCCTCGAAGGTCTGCCTGTCGAAACGCAGCAGGGCGCCCTGATCCATATGCAGGCGGAACCGGCCCGAAAGGTCGGAAAGCCCCGTAAGCGGCAAGGGCCGGTCGGTGGTAAGTTCGATATCCGCCGTACCGCGCCCGGACGGCAGCGGCCCTTCCAGCTTCAATGTCTGGATGAGGCCGCCGATATCGATGTCGCGCAGGCTTGCCTGCAATTGCCCGCCGCCCTGGAAGCCCTGATCCGTCAGGGTCAGGCGCCCGGAAAGCGAGCCGCCGAGAAGCGTGGCGTCGCCGATGTCGAAGGCGGCGCGTCCATCCTCGGTCCGCACGCCGGCGCCGAGGTTTTCCAGTGAAAAGGGTCCAAGCACGGCGCTTTTTGCCGAAAGACGCAGGTCGAGGCCGAACTGGCGGATGAAGGCGGTGTCGATACCGGCAGCGGCGACATCGGTTTTCTCCGGCGCCGGAGAAAGGGTCGCAAGCACCGCCATGAAATCGATCCGGTCGAAGGCGAGCGTGCCGCCGATGCGCGGCTTGCGGCCGGGAGGCATGCTGACGTCCAGGACGCCGGTGGCCTGCGCGTTCTCGAGGCCGAGGCGCAGATCCTCCAGTTTCGCCGCATAGTTTTCCGCGGTCACCCGGGCCTCGACGGTGATCGCCCCGGCGCGTTCCAGAGCCGGGATCTCTTTGCCCTGCCAGGCAAGCAGGCGGCCGAGCGAGCGGGCCGACAGTTCCAGCTTGCCGGAGAGAAAGGTTTGCGTCGACAGGTTGGCCACGCCGTCGAAAGCGATGGTGGCCGGATCGGCCGAAAGCTTGATCCGCATCGCCGAATCGCGGCCGGCGAGAAGCGCCAGCGGCTTGTCGCAGGTGACGGTCCAGCGCGTGACTTCGCCGTTGATCACTGCGGAGGCGGCAAGATCGAGCCGGCCGCTGATCGTCGGCCAGTCGAGCCGGCCGTTGATATCGGTGATGCGATAGACACCCCCCCGTCCGGTGACGATGAGCGCTCCGTCGACGATATTGAACTCGCCCATGCGCTTGTGCCTCAGGGTCGGTGTCTTTCCATCCCGTGCGGCCGCGAACGCGTCTACCGCCTCTGTCATCCAGCCACCGCGCCGCCAGTTGAGCGCGCCGCTTTCATCCGGTTGCAGGCGGATGACCGGGCGGGCGAGTTCGAAGTCCGAAAAGGCGGGGCGGCCGCGGACGGCTCCGAGAAGATCGAAAGTCGCAGACAGGCTGTCGATCCGGCCCAGTTCCTCCCGCCCGGCGCTTGCGGAGAGGAAACGCACGTCCCCGAGCGTCACGCGCGGATAGGGCCAGAAGGAAAATTGCGGCTCGACGCCGATGACGACGTCGGCGCCCGTCCATGCCTCCAGCGTTTCCTCCACCGAACGGCCGACAAGATCGGTCTGGACGAGGAAGGGCACGGCGGCGCGCAGGCCGAAGACGGCGGCAAGAACGGCGAGGATGCCCCACACGAGCTGTTTCGAGCGGATGAAACGGGAAAGGGTCATTCCGGCGCGATCCCCTGTCGCAAGCGTTCTGTTGTTCCGAGGTAAAGGGGGATAGGCGCTTGCCGGCCGGAAATCAAATGCGTCATCGCGCAAATGCGTCCTGCGACGACGCGATCCGTCGCCCGGCGCTTTTTATGGCAGCGCAACATGCTATAGAAATCCGTGGAGTGGAGGGACATGATGACGACGGAAAAGCTCCTGTGGGAACCTACGGCCGAAATTCTGGAAAAGAGCCCGCTGGCCCTGTTCATGAAGGCTTGCGCGTCGCGTGCGGGGCGATCCTTCGGGTCCTATGACGATTTTCACGCCTGGACGGTTGCGGATCGGGAGACGTTCTGGAGCGCCATCTGGGACGACTGTGGCGTGATCGGTGAGAAGGGCGAGGAGATCCTCGAAAACGGCGAGCGCATGCTGGAGGCGCGGTTCTTTCCGCAGGCGAGCCTGAATTTTGCGGAAAATCTTCTCCGGCATTCCGGTCCCGGCGACGCCATCGTGTTCCGCGGCGAGGACAAGCTTTCCTATCGCTGGTCCTGGGATGAATTGCGTGCCCGGGTCTCGCAACTCCAGCAGGCTTTCGCCGCCATGGGAATAGGCGAGGGCGACCGTGTCGCCGCGATGATGCCGAATATGCCGGAAACCATCGCCTGCATGCTGGCGACGGCCTCGCTTGGGGCCGTCTGGTCCTCCTGCTCCCCGGATTTCGGCGAGCAGGGCGTGCTCGACCGTTTCGGCCAGATCACGCCGAAACTCTTCATCGCCTGCGATGGCTACTGGTATAACGGCAAGTTGCAGGACGTTTCGGAAAAGGTTCGGGCGGTTTCCAAGGCGCTCGGCGCGGCGGTTCTCGTGGTGCATTACGCAGGCGACGCCGAAGCCCTCGCCGCCTCTCTGCCGGACGGCCGCACCCTCGATGCGCTGATGGCGCCCTACCTGCCGAAACCCCTCACCTTTGCGCGTCTTCCCTTCCGCCATCCGCTCTATGTCCTGTTTTCGTCCGGAACGACCGGCGTGCCGAAATGCATCGTCCATTCGGCCGGCGGAACGCTGTTGCAGCACCTGAAGGAGCATCGCCTGCATTGCAGCCTGACGGAGAACGAGCGTCTGTTCTATTTCACCACCTGCGGCTGGATGATGTGGAATTGGCTGGTCTCGGGCCTCGCCCTCGGCGCGACGCTCTGCCTGTTCGACGGCTCGCCGTTCTATCCGGACGGCAACGTGTTGTTCGACTATGCGCAGGACGAAGGCTTTGCCGTTTTCGGCACGTCCGCCAAATATATCGACGCGCTGCGCAAGGGCGGCTTCACGCCGCGCACGACGCACGACCTGTCGAAATTGCGGCTGGTGGCGTCGACCGGTTCGCCTCTTTCGCCGGAAGGCTTCGATTTCGTCTACGGCGGCATCAGGCCGGGCGTGCAGCTTGCCTCCATTTCGGGTGGAACGGATATCGTCTCCTGTTTCGTGCTCGGGGTTCCGGTGAAACCCGTCTGGCGCGGGGAAATCCAGGGGCCGGGCCTCGGGCTTGCCATGGATGTGTGGGATGAGAACGGCAGGCCGGTGCGCGGGGAAAAGGGTGAACTTGTCTGCACCCGGGCGTTTCCCGCCATGCCGGTGATGTTCTGGAACGATCCGGACGGTGTGAAATACCGCGCCGCCTATTTCGAGCGCTTCGATAATATCTGGTGCCATGGCGATTTTGCCGAATGGACCGCCCATGGCGGCATCGTCATCCACGGCCGTTCCGATGCGACGCTCAATCCGGGCGGCGTGCGCATCGGTACGGCGGAGATCTACAATCAGGTCGAGCAACTGGATGAGGTGGCGGAGGCGCTCTGCATCGGTCAGGAATGGGATGACGATGTCAGGGTCGTGCTCTTCGTGCGCCTGGCCGCCGGCAGGTTGCTGGACGAGGCGCTGGAAAAGACGATCCGCACCCGCATCCGCACGGGCGCCTCGCCCCGTCACGTACCGGCGAAGATCGTGCAGGTGGCCGATATCCCGCGCACGAAGTCCGGCAAGATCGTCGAGCTTGCCGTGCGCGAAGTGGTGCACGGCCGGCCGGTGAAGAACAGGGAGGCGCTCGCCAATCCGGAAGCGCTGGAGCTTTACGCCGGCCTGGAGGCGCTGAAGACCTGAGAAGGGGAGCCGCCCTCAGCCGGCTGGGCTCTGACTAATCCTGCCTGCCGCCGTCGAGCGAGCGCGAGACGAGAAAGACCGGGATCAGCCCGGCGACGACGATGATGATGGCCGGCACCGAGGCGTCTTCCACCTTCGCGCGCGAGGCGTCCTCGTAGACGAGCGTCGCCAGCGTGTTGAAGTTGAAGGGGCGCAGCAGGATCGTTGCGGAAAGCTCCTTCATCGTCTCGATGAAGACGAGAAGGGCGGCCGTCAGCGTCGCGGGACGCATCATCGGCAGAAGCACGCTCCGCAGCGTCTGGGCGCTCGTGCGCCCCAGCGTGCGCGACGCCATGTCGAGATGCGGCGAGAGCTTGTGGAAGCCGGCATCGATCGTTCCCTCGGCCATCGTCAGGAAGCGGACGGTGCAGGCATAGACGATGGCGAAGCCGGTGCCGGAAAGAAGTAGGCCGGTGGAAACGCCGAAATTCGCCCTGAGGAAAGCATCGAGCGCATTGTCGAAACTGGCAAGCGGAAACAGCACGCCGATGGCCAGCACCGTTCCCGGGACGCCGTAGCCGAAGGAGGCAAGGCGGCTTGCCACCGCTGTCGTCTGCGAGCGCGTGATGCGGGCGGCATAGGCGAGAACGAAGGCGACCCCGACGGCGATGATGGCCGTGGAGGCCGATACGAACACGCTGTTCCACAGCGCCGACAGCAGGCGCGTCGAAGAGAATTGCTCCAGGCGGTGAAGGGCGTAGCCGCCAAGGACGTAGACCGGGACGACGAAGCCGATGATCGGCGGCAGCAGGCAGGCGAGGGCTGCGGCCCATTTCTTCCAGCCGGAGAGCTTCAGCCGCACGGAATTCTGCACGGCGGCGGTGGTCTTCTGGCTGGTGAAGCGCTGGCTGCGGCGCGCGGCGCGCTCGATGAAGAGCAGGGCGACGACGAACAGGAGCATGATGCAGGCAAGCTGCGCCGCGCCGGCGAGGCTGCCGCGGTTCAGCCAGGTGTCGAAGATCGAAAAGGTGAGCGTCTGGACGCCGAGATATTCGACGGCGCCGATATCGTTCAGCGTCTCCATGCCGACCAGTGTCAGGCCGACCATGATGGCGGGGCGCGCCATCGGGATCTGCACCCGTGTGAACACCCTGAACGGCCCCGCGCCGAGCGTTCGGGCCACATCCGCCGCCGCGCGCCCCTGCATCAGGAACATCGAGCGCGTGGCGAGATAGATATAGGGATAGAGGACGCTTGCCAGCACGAGCACCGCGCCGCCGGTCGTGCGCACTTCCGGAAACCAGTAGTCGCGGCTCGACTGGAAGCCGAACAGGCCGCGATAGGCCGACTGCACGGGGCCGGTGAAGGAGAAGAATTCCGCAAAGGCGTAAGCGCCGAGATAGGACGGGATGGCGAGCGGCAGGACGAGAAGGGCGGAAAGGCTCCGGCGCAGCGGAAAATCGCAGCTTGCCACAAGCCAGGCGGTGCCGACGCCCACCGCCGCGGTGACGGCGCCCACGCCGGCAAGCAGCAGCAGGGTGCGCATCGTGGCGCGGGGAATGACGTTTTGCAGCAGATGCGGCCAGCTGTCCGTGCCACCGGTCGCCGCGATGACGAGGATCGCGATCACCGGCATGAGCGCGACCAGCGCGGCGAGCACGGCGGTGCCGGAAAGAAGGGGATGACGTCTTGCGGCGGAGCGTCGGACGCCCCGTTGGGCCGGTATGCTTTCGGAAGAAGCCTGCAAGATGTCCACCTCGGAGAAAGAAGGTCCCTGGGCAAGCCGGGGCCTCCGGAAGCCGTTCCTCATCCGCCTCTTGTGATCTGGCCGACCTTGCGGGGGAGGCGGCTCCGATGGGGCGTGCCGTCTCCCGCTCTAATCCAATCGGCTCAATCTGCCAACACGCGCGGCGACGGGAAGGACACTTCGATCAGTGTGCCTTCGTTGGGCGTGGAGCTGATGGCGAAGCTCGCCCGGTTGGCTTCCACCATGGCTTTCGTCAGCGGCAGGCCGAGGCCGGTGCCGTCGCCGCGCTTGCGGCCACCCCCCGTCGTCACCTGTCGGAACGGCTTCATGGCCTGTTCCAGTTCGTTGCGGGTCATGCCGATGCCGGTGTCGCGGATGCGCAGGGCGACGCTGCCGTTGGCTTCATAGACGGTGGAGACGACGATCTGGCCGCCCGAGGGTGTGAAACGGATGGCGTTTGACAGGATGTTCAGGGCGATCTGCTTGATCGAGCGCTGGTCGGCGACGATTTTCGGCACGGTGTTGGTGAGTGAGGTGCGGATGATCACGCGTTGCGCATTGGCCTGCGGCTGCACCAGCGAAACCGCTTCGGCGACCGTTTCGTTGAGGCCGACGGCGGTGAAATCGAGATCCATCTCCCCCGCCTCGATTTTTGAAATATCGAGCAGGTCGTTGACGATATCGAGCACATGGCGGCCGGAGCGGCCGATGTCATTGGCGTATTCGATGTAACGCGGATGGCCGACCGGCCCGAAACGTTCCGTCGCCATCATGTCGGAAAAGCCGATGATGGCGTTGAGCGGGGTGCGGATCTCGTGGCTGACGCGGGCGAGGAAGTCGCTCTTGTGGGCATTGGCCATCTCGGCGGCGCGCTTGGCGTTGCGCAGTTCTTCCTCGGTGCGTTTCCATTGCGTGATGTCGCGAATGACCGCGCAATAACCGGCGGAGGCCGAAAGGCGGCCCATTGTCATGAACAGCGGGATGAAACCGCCCGCGGCTTCCCGTCCGATCACCTCGCGACCGTCGTTGAGCACGCTGGCGACGCCATGGTCGGAAAGACCGGCAAGATAATCGAGAACGGCCTTCTGGCTCTCATGGGCAAAGAGCATGGCGAAGGGCCGCCCGCGCGTCTCGTCCTCGTCATAGTTGAAAAGGGCGCTGGCCGAGCGGTTCATGGAGCGGATGGCTCCGTCCTGGCCGACGACCACGACGCCATCGGTCGCCGTTTCGAGGATGGAGCGCAATTCGCCGATCTCCACGCGCAGCGCGGTGGTGGCTATCTGTTCGGCATTGCCGGCCTGCTCGCCGTTTTCGTCCTTCCGGCCGTCTTCTGCTTCCGGCGCGGGCTTGCCGGCCGGCGTCAGCGCCAGCATCAGCGCCGTGCCATCCTCCCAGCGGATGGATTGCAGGCGGGCGCGGACCGGGATGGCCGCATGACCGTCGGCATGATGGAGCGCCATCATGCCCGCGCCATAGCGTCCTTCCTCCGCCGGCTGCTCGAAAAGCGTGTCGAGCCCGCCCGCCGTGTCGAGATCGGAAAGCGCGGCATAGCCAGTGAGACGCAGGAACTCGGGATTGGCATGAATCAACTGGTCGCCGACGTGGATGAGCAGCGCCACCGGCAACGCGTCGACGACGGTGGCGGTAAGCCCGTATTCCATCCGGGTGCGCGCCGGTGCTATCCCGCCGTGGTCGTCGTCCGCCGCATCGGCCGGTGCGGCTTCGGCGTCTTCCTCCGGGGCGGCGTCAGGCTCCGGGCGGCGGCTGGCGGCGGCGGCCGGGTCGTCATCGGCCATATCTTCATCGGCAGGCCCGCCGGTGGCCGGGGAGGGGGCGTCGACGGGTTCCTGCGGCGGTGGCGTCACGGTTTCCGCGCCCGTTTCGCCGGTCGGGCTTTCATCTTCGTCGGACGGACGATCCTCCGGTTTGCGCTTGCCGAAAGTGTCGCCGAGCTGGCGGGCGATTTCGCGGAAGGCCGCCTGCTCGCTGCTCGACAGTCCCTCGAAAAGGCTGCGTTCGCGCCGCGCTTCAAGGCGCACGATCTTGTCCGGCTCGCGCCGGCCGGGATTTTCGACCAGCCGCAGGGCCGGTCGCTCGCCCTGAAAGGCGTCGTGCGAAAAGGTCTCTTCCTGCGCCGCTGCATCCGGGACGCCGGCCGGAGACGCGCCGGCTTCGTCCGGTGATGTTTCCGGGGGCTCGGCGCTCTCGGGGCTGGAGATCGGTTCCGGTACGGGGGGTGCGGCATCCGCCGCAACGTCTTCCCCTCCGGCTTCGTGCGAGAGGCCCAGCGTCAGGCCACGGGCTTGAGGGTCTTCTTCCGCATCGGCGATGCGCAAGATACCGAACCCGCGAAATCCATCGAACTCGCGGGCGCGGGAATAGGTCGGCAGCGCGGCGAGATCGACCGGCACGACGAGACTGGTGCCCTGAACCGGCCACAGGATGGTCTTGCCCGACCAGGTGTCGCGCCGGCGGAGCAATTCGCCGATCTTGCCGTCCGGGTCGAGATCGAAGCGTTTGGCGACATCGCTGAAGCGTTCATCGGTGATGGCGGCGGCGGCAGGCCCGACGGTGGCGGGAAATTCTTCGGAAATCTCGCTGAAGCGGCCTTCCGCGTCGATCTTCCAGACGAAGCGTACGGGCCGGCTCTGGCGGTTGAAGACGAAAGCGGCGGGGGAAGCCATGGCCGCGGGCTCCTGCGGGACCATGGCTCCGTCCTGTCCCTCGTCCATGGGCGCCAGAGTTTCAGGGGCGGGCGTATCCTGCGCGGTTTCCGTTTCGCCGGGCTGCGGTGGAATGGTGTCCTCGACGGGCTCGCTCGATATCGAGGTCGCGGCCGAAATGTCGGGATCGGCCTGCATGGCCGCAGGGGAAATATCCTCGATGCCGGGATCGTCGGAGGCTTCCGCATCGCCGGCATCGGGATCGAGGTGGCCGAGGATGGTTTCCACGGCGAAGAGCAGATGCAGCGCGGGCGCCTCCGAGACGCGGCCGATGGCGGCGGGTAGATGGCCGCGCCCGGTCGGGATCGGCCGCTTCACCAGCCGATCCGCGTCACGGCCGGCCGCTCCCACCAGCAGGCGGCGGGTTTCGGGGCTGATCGACAGGCCGGAGAAGCCTTCGGAGGCGGCGATGACGCCGCCATCCTCGTCAAGCACCGCCATATGCGTATCCGGGTCGTCGAAGCCGGACAGCATGGCTTGCGCCGCCTCTTCCGGGCTCTGCTCGCCCACCGTGACCGGCGCGCTGAACAGGATGGCGTTTTCGGCCGGCCGGAGCGCGATGCATTCGACCTCTGCCTGCACGGGAGCGCTGCGGAACCCGGCGCCGATCCGCATCAGCAGCGTGCGCGCCTCGCCCGGCCGGCGCGCCTGCCGCGCGGTGGCGGAAAGCTGACGGAAGGCGACATTCGCCGTGTCCGGCCCTGCATCGAGGAAATCGTAGATATTGTCGTGGCCGAAGAGGGCCGCGCCACGGCCGTTGGCCCACAGGACGCGCGCCATGTCCGGCGAGAAGAGCACCACGGCATCGCCCCGGGAAAAGGGCGCACGTACCCGTTCATGGACGGCGACGTCGATAAAGGGATACTGCTTGGCGGACATGTTCTGGCCTGTGTCTGGCTTCCGGCATGGTGGACGTCGATTAACGCTTTATTAATAGCCATCCCGCCGTTGCGGGTCCAGCAAAAGCCCCGACAGGCGCGGTGCTTTCGGCAAGAAGGGTTAACGCCCCGCAGCTTTTATTGTGCGCTGCACAATTATGTTGCAATGCAAAATAATATGCGCTATAAAGCAGCCAATCCGAACATGGCGCCTCTGAAGAGGGCCCAACAAAGGAGCGCAGAAAATGGCTACCAGAAAAACCGACGACGCATTCTCCATCGCCGCCCTCGACCCGGCAAAGTTCTCCGAGAGCTTCCGCGATTTCGCCGAAAAAGGCGCGGCGCAGTCCAAGGAAGCCTACGCGCGGATGAAGGAAGCGGCCGAAGAGGCAACGCAGACGGCGGAAGCCACGATGGAAAGCGCCCAGACCGGTACCGTCGAACTCGGCCTCAAGGCCATCGACGCGCTTCGCACCAATGCCGAGAACTCGCTTTCGCATATGGAAGCGCTGCTCGGCGTGAAATCCGTCGCCGAACTTTTCGAATTGCAGACGGCCTTCCTGCGCAAGCAGGCCGAAGTCGCCGTCGAGCAGGCCCGTACCTTGCAGGAAACCTCCCGCAGGGTCGCCGAGAAGGTCGCCGCCCCGGGCAAGTCCGCGGCTGAAAAGGCGATGAAGTCGTTCAAGGCCGGTTGACGCCGGACCGGCCGGGCGGAAGCGCCCGCCGCCATCGAAAAAGGCCGGGCCGTCGTGCCCGGTTTTTTTGGGCCGGCGACCACAAGGGGCTTGCCAAAATGGTCCGCTGCCCGTATGTGACGGCCCAAGCGCGGCTTGCCCGTGCAAGTGCGGTTGTAGCTCAGTTGGTTAGAGCGCAGGTTTGTGGCACCTGAGGTCGGAGGTTCGAGACCCCCCAACCGTACCATTTTCCCATAATGAAATCAGAAGTTTAAGTGTAACGTCTCATTGCCGGTCGACGTATCGGATGAGTGCCACAGGCTTCTGGATCACTTCCGGAACATTCCGTGTTCAGGGATCTTGCCAGCTTCGTGAACTCACGGGCGATCTGGATTTCCGCCACGAGCGGTAAAACTCCGCGCGCACCAAATTGATCGTGACCGGCAACGGCCGTCTCATATCCAGCTACACCAATTTTTCGATCCTCCCGACGACGGGCGTGTCGATCTCTTCGCTATCGATTTACGGCATATACGCACCGGAACTTTTCGCACGAGGCACGGCTCATCGGCGCGGATTCGACGGGCGTCCTGATGCCTGACCGTCTCCGGCGCATTCCCGGCTTTGCCGGAAGCCGCGCCTGTCGAGCCGCAACATATTGTTTTCGCAAAAAGTTTTCGCAACTCCCATGGGGTGGCCGCTGCATGCTGTCCGTTTTTTCGGCATCGCCAGAGATTGCGGGGATATCGCGAAAAGCGCTTGACAAGCCCCCGATCTTCTCCACAGATGCGTTGCACGATATTTGTTATAACAAATTACAGGCGACAGAATGCAGCCTTCCCTTCTTCTGCGTATCGTCACGCATCTGATCCTCGGCCTCTGCTGCCTGGTGGTGCTGTCACCGCTTTTGTGGGTGCTCCGGACCTCGTTTGCAGACAAGATCGTTGCCTATCAGCTGCCGCCCGCGCTGTTCTTCACGCCGACCCTCGACAACTACCGCATGATCCTCGTCGAGATGGATTTCGGTACATTCTTCCTGAACAGCCTGATCATTTCGTTGACCTCCACGCTGCTGGCGGTCGTGATCGGCGCGCTCGCGGCCTATGCGATCGACCGCTACAAGGCCGGCGGTAACGCGATGCCGGTCGTCATCCTCGCCACCCAGATGATGCCGCCCATCGTGCTGGTCATCCCCTTCTTCCTGATCTTCAAGGATATCGGCCTGACCGACTCCCGCGCCGGCCTGATCGTCACCTATCTCGCCTTCAACCTGCCCTATGTCGTCTGGCTGATGATGAGCTTCATGAAGCGCGTTCCGCGTGAGCTGGACGAGGCGGCGCTGATCGATGGCTGCACGCCGATGACCGCCTTCATCCGCATCATCGTTCCCGCGCTGCTGCCGGGAATCGGGGCGGCCACCATCCTCAGCTTTGTGCTGAGCTGGAACGAGTTCCTCTTTGCCCTGATGCTGTCGGGCAACGAGTCGAAGACCCTTCCCGTCGCCATATCCAGCCTGGTCACCCAGCAGGGCACGGCGATCGGGGCGGTCAGCGCGGCGACCATTCTCGCCATGCTGCCAATGGCGATCCTGTATTTCGCCATGCGCCGTTTTCTCGTCTCGGGGCTGAACCTCGGAGCGGTCAAGGGCTAACCGGCAACATACGGGACCCACGGTCCGAATTCCGTATTCAACCTCACCAAGGAGATCGAAGCATGCCCAGACTGATCACAACAAGGCTTGGCGTGATGGCCGCCTCGCTGCTCGCCGCCTCGACAGCGCTCGCCGATCCCGCTGCCGTCTGCAAGGGAAAAACGCTGAACCTTCTGCTCGAGACCGTGCCTGACAGCACGGCGCTGATCGAGGTCGCCCCGGAATTCGAGGCCCTGTCGGGCGCCAAGCTGAACATGGAAGCGGTCAACTATTCGCTGATGCATGAAAAGCTGGTGCCGAGCCTGACGGCCTCCTCCGGCTCATATGACGTGCTGGCGGTCGACAGTTACTGGGCGGGCGAGTTTGTCACCGCCAACTGGATCCAGCCGCTCGACGAGCGCATCGCCGCCGACAAGATCGACACCTCGGTCTATTATCCCGCGCTGATGGATGTGAACGGCAAGGTGAAGGACACCACCTATATGCTGCCGTTCTGGCAATATGCGATGGGCATGCTCTACCGGAAGGACATCGTCGAGGACCCGGCTTTCCAGGCCGCCTACAAGGAAAATTTCGGCCGCGACTGGCGTCTGCCGGAAACGCTTCAGGAATATGCCGAAGTCGCCAAATGGGCAGGTCAGCATACCGGCAAGGCCGGCGTCGCCATGTCGGGCCAGCGTGCCGACCCGGTGGTGATGGAAGCCACGAACTATGTCTTCTCGCTCGGCGCGGATTTCTACGATCGTGAAACATGGGAGCCGGCGCTCGGCTCGCCCGAAGGCATCGAGGCGGTGACGATCTACGCCGACCTCCTGGCCAATGCCGCCCAGCCCGGCGCGCTCGGCGCGAATTTCGACGATGTCGCCAATACGCTGAAGCAGGACAAGGCGGTTTTCGCGATTTCCTACCTGTTTCTGATGCCGACCTTGCAGGATCCGAAGGAATCGCAGGTGGTCGACAAGGTGGCCTTCGCGCGCATGCCCGGCGAGGACAGCCTGCTCGGCGCCTGGGGCTGGTCGATCCCGACCAATGCGGCCAATCCGGATTGTTCCTGGGAGTTCATCAAATGGGTGGAATCCAGGGATGTGGCGATGAAGCGCGCCATGGCCGGCGGCCAGGCGACGCAGGCCTGGATCTATGACGACGCCGAGTATCTGAAGCTCTGGCCGCAGATGGCGGCGGTAGGCGATGCGCTCGCCCACGCCAAGGGCCTGCCGGTCATGTCGCGCGCAACCCAGCTCGTTGAGGTTTTCGCCGAGGTGATGGGCGACGTTCTCGCCAACGGCACGGATCCGGCGACGGCCATCGCCAATGCCGAAGACAAGTTCGCCCGTCTGACGAGGGGCGATCCGCTGCTGAAGTGATCCCCATCCCCCATGAAACCGCTGCGGCCGGATAATCGGCCGGCCGCAGCCCCGATCCTCCCGTGCGACGGATTTCAGAAGCATGACAAGCATCAGCCAGACCACAAGACCCGCCTATTCCGCCCCGTCTCCCCGATCGGACGGGTTGTCGACCGGGTTTTACAAGTTGCTGTTCATGACGCCGACCATCCTCGTGCTGGCATTGGTGGTGGCGGGGCCGCTTCTCTATTCCTTCTGGCTCAGCCTGCACGAATATATCATCACCTATGGCATGGGCGATCTCGTCTGGTTCGAGAACTACGCCGTGATGATGAGCGATGAATTCGCCGGCGTATCGTGGGTCACCATGAAGCTGACGGTGATTGTGGTCGTACTGGAATTCCTGATCGCCTTCGGCCTCGCGCTCCTCCTGAACCAGTCCTGGCTGAAGTTCCGCGAAATCTACCTGCTGGTGCTGATGCTGCCGATCCTGATGACGCCGGTGGCGGTGGCGCTGATGTTCCGGCTGATGTTCAACCCCAATCTCGGCATCATCAACTGGCTGCTGTCGCTGGTCGGCATCCCCCAGCAGGGCTGGTTCGGCGATCCCGATCTGGCGCTGGCGACCGTGGTGTTCGTCGATATCTGGAACGAGACGTCGCTGATGCTGATCATGCTCTATGCCGGGCTGAAATCGCTGCCGCAGGATCCGGTGGAGGCCGCCCGCATCGATGGCGCCAGCGCCTTCCAGATCCTCTGGCATGTCACTCTCCCGATGCTGAAGCCGGTCATCCTCGTGACGCTGCTGATCCGCATGATCACCGCGCTGAAGAGCTACGACCTGATCTACATGCTGACGCAGGGCGGTCCCGGCAAGGTGACCGAGACGATCAGCTTCTACGCCTACCGTCTGGGCTTCCGTTTCCTCGATATCGGCCAGGCGGCGGCCGTTTCCTTCATCCTTCTCGCGGCGGTGGTCGTCCTGACGGTCGTTCTGCTGCGCATCATGCGGGAGAACTGAGAATGACGCAGGATCAGGCTTCGCGCTGGAAGCGCATGCAGGAATGGGACCAGCGCCCCTTGCGGCTGGACAGTTTCTCGGAGGAAAGCCCGGAAAACGGCTTTGCAGTCTTCCATTCGCCCTGGGATCCCGCGCCCGGGCTGACGCTCGGGCCGGATGGGGCGATCCTTGAAATGGATGGCCGCAAGGCCGCCGATTTCGACATTCTCGACGCCTTCATCGCCGCCCATCACATCGACCGGACCGTCGCCGCCGAGGCGATGGCGCTCGACAGCACCGTGGTCGCGCGGATGCTGGTCGATGTGAACGTGCCGCGCGAGGATCTCGAGCGGCTGGCGCGCGGCATGACCCCCGCCAAGCTGGCCGAGGTGGTGGGCCGGCTTTCGGCGCTGGAGTCGACCTTCGCCTATTCCAAGATGCGCCAGCGTCATAGCCCCGGCAACCAGGCGCATGTCACCAACGCCAAGGACGACCCGCTGCAACTGGCGGCCGATTCCGCCATTGCCGTGGCGCTCGGCTTCGATGAGATCGAAACCACCATGCGGGTGGCGGGCAATGCCTGGGCCAATGCGCTGGCCTGCACCGTGGGTGCGGCCGCCGGGCGCGGCAGCACCCTGTTCCAGTGCTCGATCGAAGAGGCCGAGGAACTGAAGATCGGCCTTGCGGGCCTTGCGACCTATGCCGAGACCGTCTCCGTCTATGGCAGCGAACGCTCTTTCGTCGACGGCGACGATACGCCCTGGTCGAAGACCTTCCTGACGGCCGCCTATGCCTCGCGGGGCATCAAGGCCCGCTGCACGTCGGGGGCGGGCTCGGAATTGCTGATGGGGTTTCATGAAAAATGCTCGGTGCTGTATCTGGAAGCCCGCTGCCTCTGCCTCCAGCGCGCCATGGGCGTACAGGGCACCCAGAACGGGGGCGTCGACGGCGCGCCGCTGACGGCCTCGATGCCGGGCGGGATCCGGGAGCTGATGGCGGAAAACCTGCTGGCGGTGTGGCTGGGGCTGGAATGCGCCTCGGGCAACGACACCAAGACGTCGGAATCCGAGATCCGCATCGGTGCGAAGATCACGCCCTACCTGCTGGCGGGATCGGACCTGATCACCTCCGGCTTCGGCTCGATCCGCGCCTATGACAATTCCTTCAATCCCTCGCTTTTCAACGCCGAGGAGATGGAGGACTACCTCGTCCTGCAACGGGATTTCGAGGTGGATGGCGGGCTTGCGCCGCTGACCGAGGAGGAAGCGCTTGCGGTACGGCGTCAGGCGGTGGAGGCGATTGACGATGTGCTGGACGAGCTTGGCCTTGCCAGGGCCGATGCGGGAATGAAGGCCAGCGTCATCCATGCCTCCGGCTCCGATGACACCGAAACCTTTCCTCCGGTCCGCACCCTGCAAATCAGCCGCGATATCGCCGCGCGCGGGCTGACCGCCCTCGATGTGGTGCGGGCGCTGGCGTTGCGCGGCCATCGCGCGATGGCCGAAAACCTGATGAGCATGCTGCGCCAGCGCGTAAGCGGCGACTATCTGCAAACCTCGGCCATCGTCCGCGACGGCAAGGTCGTCAGCGCGGTGAACGATCCGAACCACTATTCGGGGCCAGGCACCGGCTACCGTATGGACGAGGCCCGCTGGAGCCGCGTGAAGGCGGTCAGGGGCACGATCAATCGCAGTCATGTCCTTGACGCCGAGGGTAGCCATGAGGCGCCGACGGGTTCGGCGCAGTTCTACCCGATCGGCAAGGCCGGCAAGGGCCACGATCCGCACGAGGTGGTGATCGGCATTTCTCCGGCCTTCGGCGAGCGGCTGCATCGCACGACGGCGGGCCATGCGGTCAGCGATGTGCTGGACGCGCTGACGCGGGGTATCCTGGAAGGTGGCGGCATGCCACGGGTGGTGCGGATCCGGCATACGGCCGACACGTCCTTCCTTGGCCTGAGTGCTGCGCATCTGGCGGGCTCCGGCTACGGAATCGGCATTCAGGCCAAGGGCACCGCGATCATTCACCACCGGGATCGGCTGCCGCATATGAATCTGGAGCTGTTCTCCAATGCGCCGCTGGTGTCGCTGGAGCAATATCGCGCCATGGGCCGCAATGCCGGGCGCATGACCTGGGGCGAGACGCCCGAGCCGATCATCGTGACCAACGACGGGCAGGCGCTCGGCGCGCGTTTCCACCCGCGCGTCGCGCTGCTCTATGCCATCGAGACGGAAATGAGCGAACCCGGCGCCGAGCCGGAAGAGATGTTCTTCGCCAGCGCGGAGCGTAACGCATGAGCACCGATGCCCGCAATCTGTACCCCCTTTCCGAGAAGGCGCCGCATCTGGTGCGCAGCAAGACCGGGCTGGGGCTTGAGGATTTCACCGTCGACGCGGTGCTGGAAGGCCGGATCGTCGCACAGGATCTCGCAATCACGCCGGAGGCGTTGCGATTGCAGGCCGATGTCGCCCGCGCCACGGACCGCGACCGTCTCGCCGAAAATTTCGAACGCGCCGCCGAACTGGTCGCCGTGCCGCAGGAAATGCTGCTCGATACCTACGAACTGCTGCGCCCCGGCCGCGCGAAATCCGCCGATCAACTGCGTGAGCGCGCCACGTTGATGCGGGTCGATTATGGCGCGACCCGCATTGCGGCGCTGATCGAAGAGGCTGCCGATGTCTGCGAGCGGCGCGGTCTTTTCACAAAGAGATTCTAGAAGAGGAAAGAGAAATGGCTCAGGTGGAAGTCGTCGGGCTCGCCAAGAAATTCGGCGCGGTCGATATCATCCGCGACCTCGATCTGAGGATCGCCAATGGGGAATTCGTGGTGCTGGTCGGTCCGTCAGGCTGCGGCAAGACCACGCTGCTGCGCATGATCGCCGGGCTGGAAGCCACATCGGCGGGCGAGATCCGTATCGGCGAGCGCGACGTCACGCGCCTTTCGCCGCGCAACCGCGATATCGCGATGGTCTTCCAGTCCTATGCCCTCTACCCGCATATGACCGCCGCCGAGAATATGGGTTTCAGCCTGAAGCTGTCCAAGGTTCCACAGGCGCAGATCGACGACCAGGTGAACCGGGCGGCGAAAATGCTGCATATCAACCATCTGCTGACGCGCAAGCCCCGTGAACTCTCGGGCGGCCAGCGCCAGCGCGTCGCCATGGGCCGCGCCATGGTGCGGCAGCCGGCGGTCTATCTCTTCGACGAGCCGCTCTCCAATCTCGATGCGCAGCTGCGCACCTCGATGCGGGCGGAAATCAAGCGCATGCATCTGGAAGAAAAGCAGACGGTGATCTACGTCACCCACGACCAGATCGAGGCGATGACGCTGGCCGACCGGATCGTCGCCATGCGCGAGGGCCGGATCGAGCAGATCGGCGCGCCGGACGATCTCTACAATCGCCCCGCCACCACCTTTGTCGCCAAATTCATCGGCTCGCCGGCCATGAACCTGTTGCCTGCCCTGGTGCGGGACGGTGTCATCGCGGTGACGGGAGGCCCCTCCTTCCCGCTGCCGCAGGCCTTCGCCCATCTGAAGGGCGAGAACGGGCGCGAGGTTCTGCTCGGCATCCGGCCCGAGGCGTTCCATCTGGAAGCGCGCCGTTCCGACTGGCCCTCCTTCGCCATCACCGCGTCGCTGATCGAGCCCTGCGGCGCGGAAGTCTATGTCATCGGCGATTTTGCCGGTCAGGAAGTGACCTTGCGCCTGCAACCCGGCACCGCGCCGCAGCGGGGCCAGACGCGCGACTTCCATATCGATGCCGGGGCCGTGCATCTGTTCGACGCCAGAACCGAGCGCAGCCTGCGCAATGAAGGAGACACCCCATGAGCGACACCCTCCTCGGCGGCAAGATCGCACTCGTCACCGCCGCCGGATCCGGCATCGGCCGCGAGTCCGCGCGTATCCTCGCTGCCAATGGCGCCTTTGTGATGGTGACCGACCGTGATGCGGTGATGGCGCAGGAGACGGCGGAGGCAATCCAGGCCGCTGGCGGCCTGTCCGCATCGTCGGCGATGGATGTGGCGGATGAGGCCGCGGTCACCGAGGTCTTTGCCCGCGTGGTGCGCGAGCGCGGCGCGCTGAACATCCTGCACAATCACGCCGGCATCCAGATCGGCGGTGCGCTGGAGCAGATCGATGCCGGCGACATGCGCAAGAGCTACGAGATCAATGTCGTCGCGCAGTTTGCGGCCTGCAAGGCTGCGCTGCCGCATATGCGAGCGCAGGGCGGCGGGGTGATTCTCAACACCGCCTCGAATGCGGGCGTGTTTCTCGACAAGGGCATGCTTGCCTATATCACCACCAAATCGGCCGTCATCACCATGACCAAGCAGATCGCGCTGGACTATGCCCGGGACGGCATCCGCGTGAATGCGCTTTGCCCGGGCTGGGTCGATACGCCGTTCAACGGCCCCTATGAGGCGCAGCTCGGCGGTCGCGCGGCGCTGGAAAAGGTCGTCCGCGACCTGGTGCCGATGGGGCGTTTCGGCCGGCCGGAGGAGATTGCCGAAGCCGTTCTCTTTCTCTGCTCGGATCGTTCCTCCTTCATCACCGGCCATGCGCTGGTGGTCGATGGCGGCGAATGCCTCGCCGGGGGCAGCAACTCTTCGAGCTGACGCAAACAGCCAAAGCCCAGCAACAAGGATATTGTCGTGCTGATCAATCCCCATCCGGCCGCTGTCGACGCTTCCGGCGGCCTGCCGCCGTTCGTGGCGACGACGGACCCCGCCTGCACGGCAGAGGCCGGCGCCATCGCCGAGAGCGCACTTCTGTCGCAAGCCCCGCCGGGTGTCTCACTGGAAGAGGGCGCCCGTATCGCCAAGCGTGTGTTCGGCATTTCCGGCGAGATGCGGATGTTGTCCTCCGAGCGGGATTCGAACTTCCATATCCGCCTCGCCGGCGGTGAGCAGGCGTTGCTGAAGATCACCAATGCAGCGGAGGATCGCGCCGTCACGGCCATGCAGACCGCAGCCCTTGCACATCTCGCCGCCGTCGATCCGGCGCTGCCGGTGCAACGCGTCTGCGAGACGCGGGCGGGCCGGCCGTGGGAGATCGTCACCGGTCCCTCGGGACAGGAACATGTGGCGCGGCTGCTGACCTTTATCGACGGTACGATGCTGCATGCGGCCACCGCCGGCCCCGATCTGCATCGTGGCATCGGCATCCTGCTTGCGCGGTTGACCAAGGCGCTGCGCGGCTTCTTTCATCCGGCGGCCGGGCATATGCTGCAATGGGATATCAAATGGGCCGGGCGGCTGCGTCCCATGCTGGAGTCCGTCGAGGACAGCGGCTTGCGGCTCAGGCTGACCGCGCTGCTCGA
Source organism: Pseudomonadota bacterium (assembly GCA_023389195.1). GTDB lineage: Bacteria > Pseudomonadota > Alphaproteobacteria > Rhizobiales > Rhizobiaceae > Aliihoeflea. The sequence goes on along the minus strand of JAEWET010000034.1, from coordinate 85,282 downwards.
CCGTTTCGACGCCGAGATCGCGCCGCGTCTGCCCCACCTGCGCACCCAGATCGTCCATAATGATTTCAATCCGCACAATCTCGTGGTGGACGCGCCGGAGGCCACGCGCCTGACCGGGATCATCGATTTCGGTGATATGGTGCATACGCCGATCCTCTGCGATCTGGCGGTCGCCTGCTCCTATCACGTCACCGACGACGCCGATCCTCTGCGCCGGATCGCCGATCTGGTTGCGGGCTATTGCCTCGTCCTGCCGCTGGAGGAGGAGGAATTTGCGCTGCTGCCGGACCTGATCCGGCTGCGCCACATCACCACGCTCGCCATCACCGCATGGCGCGCGCGGCGTTATCCTGAAAATGCCGCCTATATCCTGCGCAATGCCGCCGCCTCGCTGCGGGGGCTGGATGTCATCGACCGCATCGGCGCCCGCGAGACCGCGCAAGCGCTGCGCGCCGCCGCCCTTTCCGCCAAACCGGAGTAAATCGTCATGACCATGGTGAACGCCTTTGACCCGGACCATGCCTCGGGCCTCGAAGCCGGGGACGCGGCGCTGATCGCGCATCGCAGCAAGGTGCTCGGCCCGGCCTACCGCCTGTTTTACGAGGAGCCGCTGCATCTCGTGCGCGGCGAGGGCGTCTGGCTCTACGACAACAAGGGCAGGGCCTATCTCGACGCCTACAACAATGTGGTGTCGGTCGGCCATTGCCATCCGAAAGTGGTCGCGGCGGTCACGCGCCAGCTCGGCACCCTCAACACCCACACCCGCTATCTGCATGAAGGCGTCGTCGCCTATGCGGACAGGCTGCTCGGCACCATGCCCGATGCGCTGGGTCATGTGATGTTCACCTGCACCGGATCGGAGGCCAACGATCTTGCGCTGAGGATCGCGCGCTCCTTCACCGGGCGGCAGGGCGTGATCGTCACCGGCCTTGCCTATCATGGCCTCACCGAGGCGGTCTCCGAGATTTCCCCTTCGCTCGGAGACTTCGTGCCGCGCGGACCACGCGTGCGGCTGATCCCGGCGCCGAATGCGCTCACTGTGCCGCCTCTGGAGCAGGGTGCGAAATTCGCCGCCGATCTGGCCGTCGCCATCGCCGCGATGCGCGCCGACGGCATCGAGCCGGCCGCCTTGATCGTGGACACGATCTTTTCCAGCGACGGGCTTTATCCCGATCCGGCGGGTTTCCTCAAGCCGGCCGTCGACCTGATCCGGGCCGAAGGCGGTGTCTTCATCGCGGATGAGGTGCAATCCGGCTTCGCGCGCACCGGGGATGCTTTCTGGGGCTTTCAGCGCCATGGGCTCGTGCCGGACATGGTGACCATGGGCAAGCCGATGGGCAATGGCTTTCCCGTCGCGGGCGTGGCATTGCGCCCGGAACTTGTCGAGGAGTTTGGCGCCAGGGCCCGCTACTTCAACACGTTCGGCGGCAATCCGGTAGCTTGCGCCGCCGGCATGGCCGTGCTCGATGTGATCGAGGAAGATGGCCTGCAGGAAAATGCGCGCACGACGGGCGCCTTCCTCAAGCAACAGCTGGGAGAGATCACATCGGGTCGCGACGATATCGGTGATATCCGCGGCGCCGGGCTGTTCCTTGCCGTCGAATGTGTCGAAGGTTCCGCGGCCAACGCCCGCCTTGCGAGTCATCTGGTCAACCATCTGCGCCGCAACGGCGTTTTGATCAGCGCCACCGGGCCGGGGGCGAACATCCTCAAGATCCGCCCGCCGCTGGTGCTTCGACGGGCGGAGGCCGAACGCTTTCTGGAAGCCGTGCGAGGGGCTCTGGCGGCCCATTGACGGGAAAGAGCACGTGTTTGGATGAGGCTTTGCAACTCCTGATGAAAAAGCACTCACAGTTCCGTGGAAATTACTCTAGCTTCGGGCAAAAGGCAGGAAAGAGAGCCAAATGGAGTTCACACCGCTGACGTCCGAGCCGTTGCATGAACAGGCCTACGTTACGTTGCGCAATGCGCTTCTGACGGGGCGGCTGGCGCCGGGCCAGTCGCCGACGATCCGGGGCCTGGGCGCCAGCCTCGGGATTTCGGCGACGCCGGTGCGCGAGGCGCTGCAAAGGCTGATCGCGGAAGGGGCGCTCGAACTGGCTCCGAACCGGACCATCCAGGTTCCCGTCATGACGCGCAGCCGCTTTGTCGAAGTTACCGAAATCCGCCTGCGCCTCGAGTGCTTTGCCGCCGAAGCCGCCGCCGCGCGCGCCGACGAGGCGCTGTGCGATCGGCTTCAGATGCTCTCGGAGCGAATGCATGCCGCCATTGCGAAAGGCCGCTTTCCCGACTATCTCGCGGACAATCAGAGCTTCCACTTCCTGATCTATGAGGCATCCGGCCTGCCGTATCTTCAGCAGCTGATCGGCCTGTGCTGGCTCAGGACCGGCCCGTGGCTGAACCGGCTGGCGCAGGAGGGCCGCTTCCATGCCATCGCCAATGAAGAGCATGACAATATAATCACGGCCCTGCGGCGCGGCGACGTTCAGGCCGTCTCGGAGGCGACCAGTCGGGATATCAGCGAAGCCGGGACCGTCCTGATCGAGTTGCTCCCGACATAAATCAGGCGGCCTCCCTGCGATGGCCGGAAACTCGCTCAACCCGGCTTTGGGCGACGGCGACGACGAAAACGACCGCCTCCGGCAATACTGGCGGGCAGGGGCCGTTGCGGGACGACGACCCCTCCGTAATCCTTTTCAAAAGACAATCCTCGACGACAGGCAGGTGTGTGCCGCTTGCGCCCGCATATGGAGCATTTCCAGCCGAAGCGAGATCGCTTCGGTTTCCGGTGCGCTGTTGTCCGATAAGGAAATCTGTTTTTGTTTGATTTTGATCAATAAAATAAATGGGCCATCTGTTAGTTTAGATCGTAATATGCTTTACGTTCACGAATATTTCTTGGTGCTGAAACTAATAAAACTCAGCCCAAAAAACCCGAAAAATCCTTGTCGGAAATTTGATGGATCGAGATTGACGCTCGGCTTCCCGGTGTTCTCACGCGTCCCACGGAAATTACTTGCCGGATGGGGCGGAAAACTGTTCGAAACATAGGCGATAAGATGGAACTCACTCTGCTGCATTGGCTGCTGGCCGGCGTTCCGACGCTCGCGTTGATCGTCCTGATGGTGGTGCGGAACTGGTCCGCGCAGGAAGCAGGCGCCATCACAATTTTCATCACGGCAGCTATCGCATATTTTGCTTTTGGCACGCCCGTGGACGCCCTGCTGGTTGCATCGGCCAAGGGAACCTGGGATGCTTTGCCCATTCTCTACGTAATCTGGCCGGCGTTGTTGCTCTACCACGTGATGAGCAAGTCAGGCGGCTATGATGCGCTGCGTCACGGAATATCCGGGATGTCGCAGAACGAGATCTTCATCATCGTGGCGCTGGGCTGGGTTTTGCCGTCTTTCCTGCAAGGCATTGACGGCTTCGGCACCCCGATCGCCGTTGTCGCGCCTTTGCTGGTAGCGTTCGGCGTGCGGCCCATTTACGCCGTGGCGATCCCGATCATCGCCCATATCTGGGCAAAATTCTTCGGCACATTGGGCGTCGGCTGGCTGGCTACGCTTCAGGTGGTCGAACTGGATGCGGCAACGGCGACGTCCATGGGCGTCCAGGCCGGCCTGCTGATGATCCTTCAGGCCCTGCTCGGGGGCTTCACCATCGTGTGGATGTACGGGCGCTGGCCCGCCATCCGGGCCTCCTGGCCGCTTGTGTTGATCATCGGCCTGATCCAGGGCATCGGCCAGACCCTCATGGTCTGGGTCGATCCGATCCTCGCGGCGTTCCTGCCGGCGACGGTCGCCCTGATCGCCCTGTTTCCCTTGTCGCGCATCCCCCGTTACCGGCAGCCGGCACAGGGTATCGAGGAACGCCCCGCAATGGTCGATGGCACCAATCTGGGTGTCGGTGAAGGGCCGGTGCCTCCCATGGGCACAGGGATGGCGCTTGCGCCTTACGGCCTGCTCACGGTCCTCGCGCTGGGCACCTCGCTGATCGGCCCGCTCGCCCAATGGCTTGACGGCCCGAAGTTCGGCCTGGCCTTTCCGCAACTGGGGACCGGCATGGGTCCGGGGATGGAAGCCACGTCTCAATATGCGCCACTGCACCCGTTTTCCCATCCCGGCGCCGTGATCGCGGTGACGGCCCTGGTGGCCTGGATCGTCTATGCCGGCAGGGGATATTTCGACGAATGGGCCAGGCGTACGGGCAAGATGCGGGAACCCATCGTTCCGGCCTGGATCCGGAGTTCGGCGCCGGCTTCGGTTCCCATCATTGCCTTCCTCATCGTCGCCTCCACCATGAAGTTTTCCGGGCAGACCCAGATGCTTGCGCTCGGTATCGCGGCGGTGGCGTCTCCCTATGTGTTCGCCTTCTTCGCGAACGGGCTCGGCATTATCAGCGCCTTCATCACATCCAGCAGCACGTCGGCTCAGGTTCTGATGTCCGAACTGCAACTGGATCTGGCCAAGGCCAATGGCCTGCCGCCGGCCACCATTCTGGGCGCGCAGGCGGCTGGAGGCGCGATCGGCAATGCCATAGCGCCGGCCAACGTCGTTATGGGCGCCAGCACCGCCGGGGCCAGCGGTCAGGAAGGTGCGATCCTTCGCAAGACCATTCCCTGGACGGTAGCGGCATTCGTGCTGACCGGCATTGCCACCGTCGTCCTGGCACTGATCACCGGCTAAGGGAGATCCGGCAATGCTCAAGAAAATCTTCAGTGATAACGCCGCCGCGTTGATCCTCGTCTTCGTGCTTTTCATGGTGGCCATACCGCTGGTCAGCGTCGGCTCCACACAGAGCCAGCCGGCCTTGTCCGGGCTGGGGGGCCTGATCCTGATCGTCGCTGCCGCGATCCCTCCCGCACGGCGTTTCATGGTGAAGAAGGAAAACTGAGAGCGGCGGACCGCCCCGATTGTTTCATGACGGCCCGAAAGGGCGATACGGAGAAAGCAACATGATCTCTGCAAATGGACCGAGAACCGGACGAGCGCCGGCATACGGCAGGCGCGGCATGGCCAGTTCGCCACACTATCTGGCTACGGCCTCCGGCGAAAACATACTGCGTCGCGGCGGCAGCGCGGTGGATGCCGCTATTGCCATCAATGCCACGTTGAGCGTGGTCTATCCGCATATGGCGAGCATCGGCGGCGACGGCTTCTGGCTGATCGCAGGCGGCAACGCGTCCGGTGTGGAAGCCATCGAGGCCAATGGCCCGGCAGCCGCGCTGGCTACCCGGGAATTCTACGAGAGAAACGGTCATACGGAAGCCATTCCGATGCGCGGCCCCTTGAGCGTCTTGAAGGCTCCCGGCGCCGTCGACGGCTGGCGCCTCGCGCATGAGCGCCACGGCAGGCTCCCCTGGGAAGAGTTGTTTGCCGATGCGATCCATTACGCTCGCGAGGGCGCCGCCATCACCCGCTCGCTGGCGGACTGGATCGCCGCCGACGAGGAAATCCTGCGCACCGACGCCACCATGGAGAAACTCTATCTGCCGGATGGTCGTCCGCAGCGCGAGGGACAGGTGCTGGTGCAGGCGCAACTGGCTGAAACACTGGAGGGCATTGCCAGGAACGGCGCCCGGGAAGGCTTTTATGAAGGCCGGGTCGCCCGTGAAATCGGCCGCGCCATGGAAGCCATGGGCTCTCCCCTGCGTTTCGAGGATCTGAAAGCCTTCCAGGCCCGCTGGGTCGAGCCGATCAGGTCGTCCTATCGCGGTTACGACGTCTTTCAGATGCCGCCGCCAACGCAAGGGTTTGCAGCGCAACTGATCCTCAACCTGCTCGAACCCTTCGATGTCGGCGCCTGGGGCTGGAATTCGGTCGAATATTATCACCACCTCGTCGAGGCGACCAAGGTGGCCTTCGCCGATCGTGACGAATGGCTGAGCGATCCCGCCTATGTCGATATTCCGCTGGACACGTTCCTGTCGAAGGAATACGCGCGACGGCGCCTGCAACTCATCGACCCCGAAAGGGTTCTGCCTGTCGACGGCATCGAGCCGGGGCTTCGCTTTGGCGACAAGGCGCGCCGCGACAGGCCGGGCGGCGGCACCGTTTATTTCTGCGCCGCCGATGCCGATGGCATGATGGTGTCGAAGATCCAGTCGCCGTATCATGACTTCGGCTCGGCCGTGATCGCCGGCGACACCGGCGTTCTCATGCAAAACCGCGGCTGCTTCTTCTCGCTGGATCCGGCGCATCCAAATGCTCTGGAGCCGGGCAAGCGCACCTTCCACACCATCATTCCGGCCCTGCTGATGAAGGACGGCAAACCCGTCATGGCCTATGGCACGATGGGCGGTGAGGGTCAGCCGCAAACGCAGGCCGCAATGATCACGCGGATGATCGATTTCGGCTTCAACGTGCAGCAGGCGATCGAGGCGCCCCGCTGGCTGATGGGGCGCACCTGGGGCACGCTTTCGCGTGACCTGCTGCTTGAGCCGCAAATTCCCGCCGAAGTGGTGCGCGAACTCATGTTGCGAGGGCATCCGGTGAGGATGGCCACGCCCTGGAATGGCAGCCTCGGACATGCGCAGGCCATACGGCGGCACACCGACACGGGGCTTTTCGAGGGCGGCGCCGATCCGCGCGGTGACGGTACGGCTTCAGGCTTCTGAAGCTCCGGCGCTTCCGGGCATCCGTCTTCTCAGGAGGACGGATGCCCGGAATTTGGGGCAGGTCAAAAGCGTTTGCGAAATTCTGCGGCATATTTTATACAATATCCTGAAGCCAATATCGGCTAAGGGATAACTGCTATGAAAATTATCGGCATCGACGTCTATTCCTACACGGTAGGCTATGCCCACGGCACCTACATCATGTCTGGTGACCGTGTGGCGCAAAGCGAAGACGGAACCGTTGTTCGCGTCCGCACGGATGAAGGCATCAGCGGGTGGGGTGAAATCACGACCCTTGGAAAGGTCTATCTTCCGACATTTCCCGAAGGCATCCGCACGGCCCTGAAGGACCTGGGAGAGGCGTTGATCGGGCATGACCCCACCAATATCGCGAAGATCAACCGGGTCATGAACGCAACGCTGATGGGGCAGGAATTTGCAAAGAGCCCGATCGATATCGCGTGCTGGGACATCAAGGGCAGGGCCCTGGATTTGCCCGTTTCCAGCCTGATCGGCGGGGTCATCAACGACCGTTTTCCGATCTATGAAGCGGTTCCGCTCACCACCCCGGAAGAGATGGGCGCTTTCATCGAAGCAAGGCGCGCGGCCGGAATCAACCGGTTCCAGTTGAAGGTCGGCAACAATCCCTTCGACGATATCGCGAGAGTGCAGGCAAGCGTCGAGGCCGGCGACGCAAACACCGTCATCGTCGCCGATTCCAATGGCGGCTGGTCGCTCGCCGCCGCCAAGCTCGCCGTTCAGGGCATGGCAGGGCTTCCTGTCTTTGTCGAACAGCCGTGCCGGTCGACTGCCGACTGCATCCTCGCCCATCGCGGCTCTTGCCTGCCGCTGATACTGGACGAGTCGATTGTCAATCACGATGAGGTTTTCCGCGCCAAATATGAGGCCAACGCGGTCTCCATCAATCTCAAGTTCGGCAAGCTCGGGGGTCTGTCCAACGTCGTAAAGGCACGCGATCTCCTTCAGGACCTCAATATGGCGGTTTCGGTCGAGGATATGTGGGGCGGTGACATCATCACTGCGGCAACCAGTCATATCGCGGCGACCACCCGGCCGGAGTCGCTGCTGATGACGCCGTTCTTCAACGATTGGACCGATGGCCATCTCGCCAATTATTCACCCCGCTCCTCGGATGGATATGGATCGGCCCCGACAGGCGCAGGTCTGGGTATCGAAGTGGATCTGCAAAAGCTGGGCAAGCCGCTCTTCACCGTCGGAGCGAACTGAAACCGCGTCTGGCCCTATTGAGAACAACGGGGCCAGACCGGAGAATGCCTGAAATCGTCCCGAACGAAGGGCGGCGCGCTCATGGGCGCAAATCGGAGCCGCTGCGCAATATCGAAAGCGGCGGCTACTCCGCCGCCCGGGGCGTTTCGGCGCCGGGTCCGCGATCCTTCAGAAGACCCAGAAGGACAAGGCGGATGTGATCGATATGCTCCCGCATCAGTTGGGCACCCTCCTCGAATTTTTGCTGCTGGCAAAGCTTCAGGATCGTTTTGTGCTCCTTGACCGCACGGTTCCGGTCCGAGGTGATATTGGTGAGCTGGAGGCGCGTGTGCCGGTCGCATTCGGCGAGTAGATTCTGCACCGTGCTCAAGATCCGGGGACTGCGCGCGTGCCTGTAGATCGTCATATGGAACTCCGTGTTCAGGTCGTTCCATGTGGCGACATTCACGCTGTCCATCGACGCGGTATATGTCTCCAGATTGTCTTCCAGTTTCTCGAAGTCCGCGGCCGTCAGATTGGGGGCGGAGCGAAGGAACAGGAATGGCTCGAGCATGAGCCTCAGGTTGAAAAGCTCTTCGATCTCGTCGATCGACAATTCCACCACGACGGCGCCGCGATGCGGCAGAATGCTGAGGATCCCCTCGCTTTCGAGGCACAACAGCGCTTCGCGGACCGGTATGCGGCTCATGCCGAATTCTTCGGCCAGCGCGTCCTGGCGCAAGCGCATGCCGGGGGGATATGTCCCGCCGAGGATTCGATCACGGAGTTCCGAGGCCGCCGCCTCGGCCATCGTCTTGTGCTTGAGCCCCTTGCCGACGGTCGCCATGCGAAATTGCCTCGTTCGTAAAGAGCCGATTCATACGCTTGTTGATTTTATACAATAACGGGCCGTGCTCGTGCAACCGTCCCTAAATACCGGGGAAGGCTTGAAACCCCGCCTTCCCGTCTCCGCCGTTCTTCGTGCAGACGATCGCATTCCGCTCGCTGCGCCATTGGCCGAATATTTTATCCAATCTGTAAAAGTAACTTGAGGCGGTTGGAAAGACCTGCTGTCCGGCAGGCGGAAGGCTTTCCAGTTCCGCCGGGATAGCCGGCAAGCGGGGTTGCGATCCGCTTTCACACTCCAGCCTCGTGAAGGCGCTTTCGCCCGGAGCGCTCCTCCGTCACGCCCGCAACCACGATCCAGGGCATTTCCGGTGAAGACGGATCACCGGAAATGCCCTGTCCCTTTGTCCGTTCACAGGAAGATCGCGTGTTCGTCGCGCACCAGTTCCTGCACGAACTCCACCACGGTGCGCACCCGCACGAGGTCGCGCGTGCTTTCGTGCCAGGTGGTCCAATAGGCGCGGCGGATCGCGGTATCCGGTAGCAGGCGCACCAGTTCGCCATACTGGCGGGCGATATAATCGTGCAGGATGCCGACGCCCGCGCCCGAACGCACGGCTTCCGTCTGGCCGGTGGCGCTGGAGATTTCGAAGCCGGCATCCCAGCTGCGCATGATCTCGCCGGTGAAATTCAGCGAGGCGGTGAAGATCAGATCCTCGACATAGCCGACGCGGCGGTGGCGCTTCAGGTCCTCCACCGTTTCCGGCGCGCCGTTCTCCTCGATATAGGCGCGCGAGGCGTAGAGGCCGAGCGTATAGTCGGTGAGCTTGGAGGAAACGAGCCGGCCCTGCTCGGGGCGCTCTAGCGTGATGGCAATGTCCGCCTCGCGCTGCGATAGCGAGAACGAGCGGGGAACCGGCACCAGCTGGATGCGCAATTCGGGGTGACGCGCCGTCAGCCGGCCGAGGCGCGGCGCGAGGAAGGAGACACCGAAACCATCCGGCGCGCCGATGCGCACCGTGCCGGCGATCGCCGTATCGATGCGGCCGATGCGCGACTGCGCCGCCAGCATCTCCGTTTCCATCCGCTCGGCGGCGCGCAGGAAGACCTCGCCTTCCGCCGTAAGTTCGCAGCCGTTGGTGCGCCGCACCAGAAGCCGCGTTTTCAGTGTCTCCTCCAGCGTGCTCACCCGACGGCTCAGCGTGGCGTGATTGACGCCAAGCCGCCGGGATGCCGCCAGCAATTGCCCTGTCCGGGCCACGGCGAGAAAAAGCCGGACGTCATCCCAGTTCATTGTCGCTCCTTGTTCGATTTATGCACAACGGTTGCTTATCCAAGGACATTGAATTGTGTAAATTGTAGTGCGATGATCCCCTCACATCAACGGAGGACTTCCCCATGCGTGAGATCGGACATTTCATCGACGGCCAGAACGTCGCCGGCACCAGCGGCCGCACTTCCGACGTCTATAATCCCGCCACCGGCGAGGTTCAGGCGAGGGTGGCGCTGGCCAGCGCCGGCGAGCTTCAGGCCGCCGTCGACAGCGCCCTTGCCGCACAGCCGAAATGGGCCGCGACCAATCCGCAGCGCCGCGCCCGCGTCTTCATGCGGTTCGTCGACCTGCTCAACCAGCACATGGACGAACTGGCGACGCTGCTCTCCAGCGAGCACGGCAAGACGTTCGACGACGCCAAGGGCGACGTCATCCGCGGCCTTGAGGTCTGCGAATTCGTCATCGGCATCCCGCATCTGTCCAAGAGCGAATTCACCGAGGGCGCAGGCCCCGGCATCGACATGTATTCGCTCCGCCAGCCGGTCGGCGTGGGTGCGGGCATCACGCCCTTCAACTTCCCCGCGATGATCCCGATGTGGATGTTCGCGCCGGCCATCGCCTCGGGCAACGCCTTTATCCTGAAGCCCTCGGAGCGCGATCCGTCCGTGCCGATCCGCCTTGCCGAACTGATGATCGAGGCGGGCCTGCCGAAGGGCGTCCTCAACGTCGTCAACGGCGACAAGAGCGCGGTCGACGACATTCTCGTCCATCCCGATATTTCCGCCGTATCCTTCGTCGGCTCGACGCCGATCGCCCGCTACGTCTACGCCACGGCGGCGGCGAACGGCAAGCGCGTCCAGACGTTCGGCGGCGCCAAGAACCACATGATCATCATGCCCGACGCCGATCTCGACCAGACCGTGAACGCGCTGATGGGCGCGGGCTACGGAGCGGCCGGCGAGCGCTGCATGGCGGTCTCCGTCGCCGTTCCCGTCGGCGAGGAAACGGCCGAACGCCTGATCGAGAAGCTGGTTCCGAAGGTCGAAAGCCTGCGCATCGGCCCCTATACCGACGACAAGGCCGACATGGGCCCGCTCGTCACGAAGGAAGCCAAGGCCCGTGTCACCGGCCTGATCGGCAAGGGCGTGGAAGAGGGCGCCAAGCTCCTCGTCGACGGCCGCAATTTCAAGCTCCAGGGCTATGAGGACGGGTTCTTCGTCGGTGGCTGCCTGTTCGACCACGTCACCGAGGACATGGAGATCTACAAGACCGAGATCTTCGGCCCGGTGCTCTCGGTCGTGCGGGCAAAGAATTACGAGGAAGCGCTGTCGCTGCCGATGAAGCACGAATACGGCAACGGCGTCTCCATCTATACCCGCGACGGCGACGCCGCCCGCGACTTCGCCAGCCGCATCAACATCGGCATGGTCGGCATCAACGTACCGATCCCGGTTCCGCTCGCCTATCATTCCTTCGGCGGCTGGAAGGCCTCCTCCTTCGGCGACCTCAACCAGTACGGCACCGACTCGATCAAGTTCTGGACCCGCACCAAGACGGTGACGAGCCGCTGGCCGTCGGGCATCAAGGACGAGGCCGAATTCGCCATGCCGACGATGAAGTAACCAACCTTTTTACGATTTTCAGGAAAGGGCTCCCGCGGGAGCCCTTTTCATTTGCCCCTGGCCGTGCTCTTGGCGAGAGCGGGCGGGCGGGCGGACATGCAGCGCTCTTTCGTTTATGTCTTTCAGCACCATTCGAGGGAGATGGAATGTCCAGGACAGACGATTTGCGGCCTTTCGGCCGTAGCGGCGGGTTTCATCGTGTCGCTTTCACCGGTCGGGCGTCGGAATATTTCGGCATCTGGATCGTCAACGTGCTTTTGACGATCGTCACGCTCGGTATCTATTCCGCTTGGGCGAAGGTGCGGCGCAACCGCTACTTTTACGGCAACACCGTGCTGCTCGGCCGCGCATTCGAATATCATGCAAGGGGCTTGCAGATCCTTGTCGGCCGGGTGATCGTCCTTGGCGGCTTCCTCGTGCTCAACCTGCTCGCCGCTCTCCTTCCCTTTCTCGTCATCCTGCCGCTGATCGTCGTGCTCGTGGCGCTGCCCTGGCTGGTGGCGCGGGGATTGCGTTTCAGCGCGCGGGTGACCAGCTATCGCAACGTGCGCTTCGATTTCGTGGGCGGCGCCGGCGGAGCCTTCAAGGCCGTCATCCTCGGCGGCCTGCTTGCCGCCGTCAGCCTGGGCATCCTCGCGCCGCTCGCCTCACGCTGGATGGCGCGCTACGTCGGCGCGAATCTGCGCTACGGCAACCGCTCCTTCGATACCGATCCGAAACTCGGCCCGCTCTACAAGGTGTGGTTTCTTTCGGTGCTGCTCGCCCTTGTCGGCCTCGGTCTGATCGCCGCTCTCGCGATTGCAAATCTGCCGTTGCTTGCGGCCCTGTTCGAAGCGCCGGGGATCCTGTCGCCGGGGGAGCGGATCCCGATCGTCCTCGCCGCGATCGCCGGCTATGCCGTACTTTTTGCGACATTCGGCGTTGTCAGCCAGTTCTACCGGGCGGGTGTGCGCAACATCGTCTGGTCGGCGACAACCTTCGACGGCCGTCACCGGCTGGCAAGCGACCTGTCCCGCCGGCGCTACGTCTGGATCGCCCTTTCCAACGTGATCGTGACCATCGCGACGCTGGGCCTGATGCGGCCCTGGGCGGCCGTGCGCCTGGCGCGTTATACATGGGAGCACACCGGCGTGACCTTCGATGGCGATGTCGGCGAGATTTTCGATACGATCCGGCAGGAGGGATCCGCCATCGGCGCCGAATTCATGGATCTGGAAGGAATCGAGTTTGGTTTCTGACCCGGCGATCGTCGCCGCCGGCGAGTGGCACCCGCCCGGCTCCAGCCGGTCTCAGGAGGCGCGTCTCGTGGCGCGGGACGGAAAGCTTGTCGCCCTGGCGACGCAAGGCGGGGTGCCGCTTGCCGAAGCCGCGCCGGCGCGGCTTGCAATCTCCGCACGCGTCGGTTCGATCCCCCGCCGCATCACGTTTCCCGACGGCTCGGTCTTCGAGACCCGGGACAACGCGGGGATCGACGCCTGTCTTGTCGCGCAAGGCCGTCGCGGCGCCGGCGTCGTTCACTGGCTGGAGCAGTTCCGCCTTCGTCTCGCGGTGATCGTCCTCGTCGCCTTCGTGCTCGGCGGCGCGGTCTATCGCTGGGGCGTGCCGGCGCTGGTCGAAGTGGCGATATGGGTGACGCCGCCCGCTGTGCCGCAGCTGATGGCGAAAACGACGATGGAGACGCTCGACGTCACCGCCTTCTCGCCGACCGCCCTTGCCGGATCGCGCCGGCGCGAGATCGAGGCGGGTTTCGCGCGGATTGCCGCCCGTTCGTCGCGGGGTGCGGCGGCCTATACGCTGAATTTCCGCGACGGCGGCCTCATCGGCCCGAACGCTTTCGCATTGCCGGACGGCACGCTTGTCGTCACCGACCAGCTCGTCGAGATGGCGGGAACGGATACCGAGCTGATCGTGGGGGTGCTCGCGCATGAGATCGGACATGTCGAACTGGAGCACAGCCTGCGTCAGCTCTACCGCGCCGCCGGCATGGCGGGCCTGATCATGCTGATTGCGGGCGACATCGGCGCGGGCGTCGAGGATATCCTCGCCCAGGGCGGCGGTCTGCTGGCGCTTTCCCACTCGCGCTCCGCCGAAAGGGAGGCTGACCGTCGCTCGGTGGAACTGATGGCGGCGGCCGGATACGATGATCCTGCCGCCATCGCCCGCTTCTTCGCCCTGCTGGAGGACAGGCTCGGCGACCGTGGCGGCGCGACTATTCTTTCCACCCATCCGGATACGCCGGAGCGCCGGAAGGCCGTTCTCGATCATGCCCGCCGCGTGTCGGAGGCGAGGGGGACGGCCGGACCGTGAAAACGATACGGCGGCCCGAAGGCCGCCGTCCCGTCACGTTTCCTGCCTGCGGAGCGGGGGCCTATTGCTCCGGACCGTCGTTGAAGCCGACCTTGTCGACCAGTTCGGACGCCTTCTTGCGGTTGGCGGCGATTTCCGAGAGCGCCAGCGTGTCGGGATTGATCGCGCCGAAGGACTTGACGACGTCGGAGGGCTCGGCGCCCGGCAGCACCGGATATTCGTAAACCTGCTCGGCATAGATCTGCTGGGCGGTGCCGGCCGACAGGAATTCCATCAGCTTGATGGCGTTTTCCTTGTTCGGCGCATTCTTGGCGAGCGCCATGCCGGAAATATTGACATGGGTGCCGCGATCCCCGTTGTTGGGGAAGAGAACCTTGATCGCCGCCGCCCAGTCCTTCTGTTCCGGCTCCTTCTCGTTGGTCATCATCAGCCCGACGTAGTAGGTATTGCCGAGGGCCAGATCGCATTCGCCGGCCATGATCGCCTTGGCCTGGTCGCGGTCGCCGCCGTCCGGCTTGCGGGCGAGATTGTTCTTCACGCCCCGCAGCCATTCTTCGGTCTTCGCGTCGCCATGATGGGCGATCATCGAGGCGATAAGGCCGATATTATAGGAATGCTGGCCATCGCGGGTGCAGATCTTGCCCTTCCACTTCGGGTCGGCAAGCTCCTCATAGGTGATCTCGTCCTGCGCCACGCGTTCCTTCGAAGCGTAGACGACGCGGCCACGAGTGGTCAGCCCGAACCAGTTGCCGCCCGGATCGCGGAAGTGCGCCGGAATATCCTTGTTGATGATCTCGTCTTCGGTCACCGGCTGGGTGACGCCGCCTTCCATCGCCTCGGTCAGCCGGGAGATGTCGACGGTCAGGATCACGTCGGCCGGTGAATTTGCGCCTTCCGCCCGGATACGTTCGACAAGCCCCTTGTCGAGAAACAGGACATTCGTCTGAATGCCGGTTTCCTTCTCGAATTCTTCCAGCAGCGGCTGGATAAGATCCGGCTGACGGTAGGAATAGATATTGACCTCGCCGTCCGCGAAAGCGGGGGCGGCCATCGCCACGCCGCCTGCGGCAAGCGAAAGCATGGCAAACGATTTGAGGACTGGTTGCATGCGAGCCTCCCTATATAAAACATGACTTATTTACTCATCTCCACGACGCCGTTCCGCTAGTCAAGGGCTTCCTGCCGGCCTGCACGAAGTGATAACGGGAATGTGATTTCTAACCTGAATGTTATTTTCCGCTTTTTGGAATTGTTCAAAACTGCAAACAGTCCTATATGTCGTATAGACCTGCATAACGAAACAGGATGCGGAGTTGCCAATGCGCCTGACGAAACAAACCAATTATGCCGTGCGGATGCTGATGTACTGCGCGGTCAACGGGGAGACGCTCAGCCGCGTGCCCGAAATCGCCAAGGCCTATGGCGTTTCAGAGCTGTTCCTCTTCAAGATTCTCCAGCCGCTCACCAAGGCGAAACTGGTGGAGACGGTGCGCGGCCGTAACGGCGGCGTGCGTCTTGCCCGTCCGGCGGCCGACATCACGCTTTTCGACGTGGTGCGGGTTACGGAGGATTCCTTCGCCATGGCCGAATGTTTCGAGGCCGGCGAGATCGATTGTCCGCTTGTCGACAGTTGCGGGCTCAATGCCGCGTTGCGCAAGGCGCTGAACGCCTTCTTCGAGGTGTTGCAGCAATATACGATCGACGATCTGGTCAAGGCGCGGCCGCATATCGGATTGCTACTCGGCCTGGAAACGGAACTCGCTGCGAAGCCGCTGGCGCCCGCGCCCGTACAGGTCAGCCCGCTGCCGGCGGCCTGACGAGGCCCGTCTGAGGACGGCTTTCGGGAACTTCGGGGCCGCGGTCGCGGCGCGGCCGATCCCGTCCGGGAACTGACAGGCCGCCGATCACCCTCCTGCCAGAGAGCCGCCCGGCCGGTCCCGTAGCTGCGGTTACTGGATGATTTGCTCGCGAATGGCCTTGGCCACCATCTGCGTGCGGTTGACCACGTCGAGCTTCTTCAGGATTGTCGCGGTGTGGGAATTGACGGTGTGTTCCGAGACGGAAACGATGAGGGCGATCTCGCTGGCCGTCTTGCCGTAGGAGATCCAGCGAAGGATCTCCGTCTCGCGCGGCGTCAGCCCCATTCCCGCCTTTTGAGCCAGCACCGTGCGGTAGAAATAATCGAAGGCGCAATTGGCCTCATAGGCGATCTCGAAATGCCGGTTGCGGGTGATATCGCCACGGTCGCCGAGGAACAGAACGACATAGCGCATGCCGCCGATCGTATGAACCGGCACGGACAGGACCGTCTCGAAACCGGTCTGATCGAGGAAATCGTCCCCGTCCTGAAGGCTCGCTTCATCCTTCGTCTCGTCAGCACGCCAGAGCGTGGAAATGGTGGAGCGGAAGAAGCTGCGAAAGAGCGCCGTTTCGCCCAGATGGTGACGTGCGTCGTAATCTTCCGGCAATCCCGCCGGCAGGTCGTGCAGCACCAGCCGGCTGGCGAGCGCCGACGAGTCCTGTTCGTTGGTCAGTTGCAGGATGCCGAAATGGTTGAAGCCGCGACGCAGCGCCATGGCGTGGAAGATACGGAAGAAGTCGACGCGATTGAGCGCTTTCTCCAGGTCGCATTCGAAATCATATCGCCTGTACTGCCTGGTCAATGATGACACGTGGCATGCCCCCCGCTCCTCAAGGGCAAATTTAGCGGCGCAATCTTCGTCGGCAAAGGACTTTTGGTGATTTAGGCACCAAAATGCAGGTTTTTTTCTCCCTGCCGCGCCGGACGGGCCGCGCGGCGGGAAGAAAATTCGTGACTTGCAGGCACCGGCTCCGAAAAGGAGCGGGAAAGGGCGTCCCCCAGGATGGTCGAAAGCCTCGCGAGGGCGTTATTTACGCGCATTGGCGGCGATCCGCAGGAATTGTCCATTTGGACAAAATTGTCGGGAGTCTTATTGCATTCCCACGGCAAATGTCGTTCCATCCGCCCAAGGCCGGGGCTTCTTTCGTGCCCGGCGGCCTGACGCAAAGAGAAAAATAACAAGCTGGGAAGCTCACGATGAAAAAGCTGACTACTCTCCTCGCGGCGACTGCGCTTGCCTCCATGATGGGCACCGCAGCCTGGTCCAAGACGCTCGTCTATTGCTCCGAGGCGTCGCCGGAAGGCTTCGATCCGGGCCTCTACACGGCCGGACAGACCTTCGACGCCTCTTCGCGCACGGTCTATAACCGCCTCGTCGAGTTCAAGCATGGCGGCACCGAGGTCGAGCCGGGTCTCGCCGAAAGCTGGACGATTTCCGACGACGGCCTCGAATACACCTTCAAGCTGCGCGCGGACGTCAAGTTCCAGACGACCGACTATTTCACGCCCACGCGCGACTTCAACGCCGATGACGTGATCTTCTCCTTCGAGCGCCAGATCCGGGAAGACCATCCCTGGAACAAGTATGTCGCGGGGGCCGCGTGGGAATATGCCGACGGCATGGGCTTCCCGCAGCTCATCAAGTCGATCGAGAAGGTTGACGATCTCACGGTCAAATTCGTCCTCAACCATCCCGAGGCGCCCTTCATCGCCGACCTCGGCATGGATTTCGCCTCCATCATGTCGAAGGAATATGCCGACAAGCTGGCGGCTGACGGAAAGCTGGAGCAGCTCAACCAGATGCCGCTCGGCACCGGTCCCTTCACGTTCGTCGCCTATCAGCCGGACGCGGTCATCCGCTACAAGGCCAATCCCGACTATTTCAAGGGCCAGGAAAAGATCGACGATCTCATCTTCGCGATCACGACCGATGCGGCCGTGCGCGCCCAGAAGCTGAAGGCGGGCGAATGCCACATCATGCCCTATCCGAACGCGGCCGACGTCGCCGATCTCAAGGCCGATCCGAACCTGACCGTTCTCGAGCAGCCCGGCCTGAACGTCGCCTATCTCGCCTATAACACCCAGCAAGCGCCTTTCGACAAGGTCGAGGTTCGCCGCGCTCTCAACATGGCGGTCAACAAGCAGCCGATCATCGATGCGGTCTTCCAGGGCGCGGCGGAGGTTGCCAAGAACCCGATTCCGCCCACCATGTGGTCCTATAACAACGCGATCGAGGATGACAAATACGATCCGGAAGCGGCGAAGAAGATGCTGGAGGAAGCCGGCGTCAAGGATCTGAAGATGAAGATCTGGGCGATGCCGGTCTCGCGTCCCTACATGCTGAACGCGCGCCGTGCGGCCGAACTGATGCAGGCTGATTTCGCCAAGGTTGGCGTCCAGGCGGAAATCCTTTCCTACGAATGGGCGGAATATCTGAAGCTGTCGCGGGAGGAGGATCGCGACGGCGCCGTCATCATGGGCTGGACGGGCGACAACGGCGACCCGGACAACTTCCTCGACACGCTGCTCGGTTGCGAGGCCGTCGGCGGCAACAACCGCGCCCAATGGTGCAACGAGGAATTCGACAAGCTGGTGAAGGCGGCCAAGAAGTCCTCCGATCAGGCGGAACGCACGAAGCTCTACGAGGAAGCGCAGGTGGTCTTCAAGCGTGAGGCGCCGTGGATGACCATCGACCATTCGGTCGGCTTCATCCCGTTGAGCAAGAAGGTGACGGGGTTCCATATGGACCCGCTCGGCATCCACCGTTTTGACGGCGTCGACATCGCCGAATAAGCCGATCTTTCTGCAACATGCCCGGTCAGCCGGGCTTCTCCGGCGGTCGGGATATTTCCGGACCGCCGGAGACCTTCAG
Organism: Pseudomonadota bacterium; assembly: GCA_023389195.1. GTDB lineage: Bacteria > Pseudomonadota > Alphaproteobacteria > Rhizobiales > Rhizobiaceae > Aliihoeflea. The sequence continues at coordinate 66,655 of JAEWET010000034.1, read as the reverse complement.
GTAGACCAGCCATGCTGCGCTTTCTTCTCGGACGCCTCGCGGTTCTCGTCCCGACGTTCCTGGGCGTCTCCCTTATCGCCTTCTCCTTCATTCGCCTGCTGCCGGGCGATCCGGTGATGCTCATGTCGGGAGAGCGGGCGATGTCGCCGGAACGGCATGCCCAGGTGATGCACGACCTCGGCCTCGACCGCCCGTTCTATATCCAGTATTTCGATTATCTCGGTTCCATCCTGCAAGGGGATCTGGGAACCTCCATCGTCACCAAGCGCCCCGTTTTCGACGATTTTCTCTCGCTGTTTCCGGCAACCCTGGAACTGTCGCTCTGCGCGATCATCCTCGCCATCTGCCTTGGCATTCCGGCCGGGATGCTGGCGGCGGTGAAGCGCGGCACATGGCTCGACCAGTCGGTCATGGGCGTCGCGCTCGTCGGCTATTCCATGCCGATCTTCTGGTGGGGCCTGCTGTTGATCATCTTCTTCTCCGGCTATCTCGGCTGGACCCCGGTTTCGGGGCGGATCTCGCTCATGTATTTCTTCCCGCCGGTCACCGGCTTCATGCTGATCGACAGCCTGCTGTCCGGCCAGGAAGGCGCCTTCAGGTCGGCGCTGACCTATCTGATCCTGCCGACGGTGGTGCTGGCGACGATCCCGCTTGCGGTGATCGCCCGCCAGACGCGTTCGGCCATGCTGGAGGTGTTGGGAGAAGACTACGTCCGCACCGCACGCGCCAAGGGCCTCTCGCCCTTCCGCGTCATCGGCGTACATGCGCTGCGCAACGCGATGATCCCTGTCATCACCACGATCGGCTTGCAGGTCGGAGTGCTGCTCGCCGGCGCGATCCTGACGGAAACCATCTTCTCCTGGCCGGGCATCGGCAAGTGGATGGTGGATGCGGTGTTCAAGCGCGACTATGCGGTGGTGCAGGGCGGCCTGTTGCTGATCGCCGCCATCATCATGCTGGTCAATCTTCTGGTCGACCTGACGTACGGCCTCGTCAATCCGCGCATTCGCCATTAGGAGCGGTCCATGAGCACGGTCACCACGCAAACCGGCCATCCTTCCGCGCTTGCGGAGTTCTGGTATTACTTCTCTCGCAACAAGGGCGCCGTCATCGGCCTTGCGGTCTTCCTGCTTGTGCTGTTCGTCGCGGTTTTCGCGCCGCTCGTCGCGCCGCATGGGCCCACCGAGCAGCTTCGCGACAAGCTGCTGCTGCCGCCCGCCTGGATGGAGGGAGGGGAGGCGAGCTATCTTCTCGGCACCGACGCGGTCGGCCGCGACATCCTTTCCCGCCTTATCTACGGCTCGCGCTTCTCGCTCTTCATCGGCCTTGTCGTCGTGACGCTGTCGGTGATCTCGGGCGTGCTGATCGGCCTCGTCGCCGGCTATTTCCGCGGCCGCGTCGATACGTTCATCATGCGCATCATGGATATCATCCTGGCTTTCCCGTCGCTCCTCCTGGCTCTCGTGCTGGTGGCGGTGCTGGGGCCGGGCCTCCTGAACGCGATGATCGCGATTTCACTCGTCAATCAGCCGCATTTTGTACGTCTGACGCGGGCGGCGGTGATGGCGGAGAAATCGAAGGATTATGTCGTCGGCTCCAGGGTCGCCGGCGCCGGCACCTTGCGGCTGATGTTCCTGACGATCCTGCCGAATTGCCTGGCACCGCTCATCGTGCAGGCGACGCTCGCCTTCTCGGCGGCGATCCTCGATGCGGCGGCGCTCGGCTTCCTCGGCATGGGTGCCCAGCCGCCGACGCCCGAATGGGGAACGATGCTGGCCGAGGCGCGGGAATTCATCCAGCGCGCCTGGTGGGTCGTGACCTTTCCGGGACTTGCCATCCTGGTCACCGTGCTCGCCATCAACCTGATGGGCGACGGGTTGCGCGACGCCCTCGATCCCAAGCTGAAGAGGTCGTGATGTCGCTTCTCCAGATCGAAAATCTCGTCGTCGAGTTCCAGACGGCATCCGGCCCGTTCCGGGCGGTGGACGGCGTTTCTCTGAAGGTCGATCCCGGCGAGGTTCTGGCCATCGTCGGGGAATCCGGCTCCGGCAAGTCGGTCGCGATGCTCGCCGCCATGGGACTTCTGCCCTGGACGGCGAAGGTCACCGCCGACCGGCTGGAATTCGACGGTCGCGACATGCTCGCCATGTCCGACAGGGACCGTCGCCGGGTCGTCGGCAAGGAGATCGCCATGATCTTCCAGGAGCCGATCGCCAGCCTCAATCCGTGCTTTACCGTCGGCTTCCAGATCGAGGAGGTGCTGCGTATCCACACCGGTCTCGATCGCAGGGCGCGCCGGACGCGCGCGCTTGAACTGTTTGAGCAGGTCGGCATTCCCGCTGCGGAGGAACGGCTTGGGCACTATCCGCACCAGATGTCGGGGGGCCAGTGCCAGCGCGTGATGATCGCCTGTGCGCTCGCCTGCAATCCCAAGCTTCTGATCGCCGACGAGCCGACCACGGCGCTCGACGTGACGATCCAGAAGCAGATCCTCGATCTGCTGGTCGAGCTTCAGGCCGAGCACGGCATGGGCCTCATCATGATCACCCATGACATGGGCGTGGTCGCCGAGACCGCCGACCGCGTCATCGTGCAGTACAAGGGTCGCAAGATCGAGGAGGCCGACGTGCTGACGCTTTTCGAGAATCCGAAGAACGCCTATACCCGCGCGCTCCTTTCCGCCCTGCCGGAAAATGCCGTCGGCGGCCGCCTGCCGACCATTTCCGAGCTGCTGAGCGACGAGCAGATCTTCGCAGGAGCCCCCCGATGACCCCCGTGCTCGAAGCGCGCGACATCACGCGCGACTACCATGTCCCTGGCAGCCTGTTCAAAAAGAGCCGGACCGTCCATGCGGTGAAGGGCGTGAGCTTTTCCGTCGGGGAGGGCAAGACGCTGGCGATCGTCGGGGAAAGCGGTTGCGGCAAGTCGACGCTTGCCCGCATCGTCACCATGATCGATCCCGCGACATCCGGCGACCTGCTGATCGACGGACGCCGCATCGATATCGCCACCGAGCCGCTGACGGCGGACATGCGCAGCAAGGTGCAGATCGTTTTCCAGAATCCCTACGGTTCGCTCAATCCGCGCCGGAAGATCGGGGAGATCCTGACGGAACCGCTGATCATCAACGCGAAGATGCGGGCGGACGAGCGCGAGGCCCGGGCGATGGCCATGCTGAAGAAGGTGGGGCTCGAGGAAAAACACTACGGCCGCTACCCGCATATGTTTTCCGGCGGCCAGCGCCAGCGCGTGGCCATCGCCCGCGCGCTCGCGGCGCGTCCGGACTTCATCGTCTGCGACGAGCCGACATCGGCGCTCGACGTTTCGGTGCAGGCGCAGATCCTCAATTTGATGAAGGACTTGCAGGACGAGTTCGGCCTGACCTTCCTGTTCATCAGCCACGATCTCTCGGTCGTGCGCCACATGGCGAACCGGATCGGCGTTCTCTATCTCGGCCGTCTCGCCGAGGTCGCCGATTCCAAGACGCTCTTCGCCAAGCCGCGCCACCCGTACACGCGTATGCTGCTCGACGCCGTGCCGGACCTCGAGATGACGGGGCGCAAGCGGAAAAAGGTCGAGGGCGAAATCCCGAACCCGATCAACCCGCCGCCCGGCTGCGCCTTCCATCCGCGCTGCCCGTTCGCAAACGAGCGCTGCCGGATGGAAATTCCGCAGCTCCTGTGGAACGGTGAGGGCGAGACGGCTTGTCACGGTGTCGAGGAAGGCCGCATCTGACACAACGTTGAGGTGCAACGAAAAGATGAAGAGTGGCGTCATCGGCGCCCTCTTCCAAGAACAAGAGGGAGGACGAAATGAAGCAGGGATGGCAAGAGGATGTCCTGTCTTTCTGGTTCGGCGAACTGACCGCCGAAGACTGGTACACCGGCAAGAGCGACGTCGACGACAAGATACGTTCGCGCTTCGCCAAACTCTACGAACAACTGAAGACCGGGCTCGACCCGGACAAGGTCGACGACCACCGCACCGCGCTTGCCGCGGTGATCGTGCTCGACCAGTTTCCGCGCAACATGTTCCGCGGTCAGCCCGCAGCCTTCGGCACGGACAATCTGGCCATCGAGATCGCGCGTAACGCGACCGAGAATCGGCTCGATCACGGGCTTACCAACACCGAGAAGCAGTTTCTCTACATGCCGTTCATGCATTCGGAGATTTCGGCCGACCAGGAGCGCTGCGTCGATCTCTTCCGTTCACTCGACAATGAGGACGGCCTGAAATACGCGATCGAGCATCGCGACATCATTCAGGAATTCGGACGGTTCCCGCATCGAAACAAGGCGCTCGGGCGCCAGACGACCGATGCGGAACGCAAGTTCATGGAAGGGCATGCCGGATACGGCCAGTGACGGCCGTTTCCTGTCAGTTGAGCATTCCGCTGCGGCACGGCTTGCACCACAGCGAATTGTGGCCCTAGATAGGCGCTAGCAACAAATTCCAGGATGCAGGCGGGCATCCGGTGCTGGGTGAGCGGGCAAATCAAGAATCCGGCCGCGTCAGTCGACCGATCCCGCCTCCATGCGAAACATTCCCAGGGAGGACGAATTGGCCAAAGCGACCGAAAAGACGAGCAAGGCTGCGAAGGACGACGCAAAGCCGGCAGCGAAGAAGCCAGCAGCCAAGAAGGCGCCGGCCGTAAAGACGGCCGCAGCCGCAAAGCCCGCTGCCGCAAAGACGAGCACTGCCGCCAAGCCGAAATCGGCGCCGGCAAAGACTGCTGCGAAGAAGCCGGCTGCAAAGCCAGCGGTAGCCGCAGGCGCAACACCCGTCGACGTACCGGCGGCTGCGCCCGCACCCGCAAAGTCTGCCGCCGCCAAGGTCTCCACCCCGAAGACCACTGCGAAACCGGCTGCAAAGAAGCCTGCGGCCAAGGCCGCAAAGCCCGCCGTGGAAGAGGCCGTGACGAAGCCGACAGCTTCCAAGGCCAAGGCGTCCGCCGCCAAGCCCAAGCCGGCTGCCGCCACGGCAACGAAGGCTGAGCCTGCCGCTGCCCCGGCAGCGGTTGCCAAGCAGTCGGCGGCGAAGGCCGACAAGCCCTGGCTCGCCAATTATCCGAACGGCGTTCCTGCCGAGATCGCGCCGCTCGAATATCAGTCGCTCGGCGATCTGATGGTCGATTCCTGCCGCAAATACGGCTCGAAGCCGGCCTTCACTTGCATGGGCAAGTCGATCACCTTCACCGAGCTCGAGAAGCAGTCGGCCGCGTTCGCCGCCTATCTGCAGGGCAAGGGCCTGTCGAAGGGCGCACGCGTCGCGATCATGATGCCGAACGTGCTGCAATATCCGATCGCGATGATGGCGGTGCTGCGCGCCGGCTATACCGTCGTCAACGTCAACCCGCTCTACACGCCGCGCGAACTCGAGCACCAGCTCAACGATTCGGGCGCCGAAGCGATCGTCATCCTGGAGAACTTCGCGGCCACCTTGCAGCAGGTGATCGGCCGCACCAAGGTGAAGCACGTCGTCGTCGCAGCAATGGGCGACCGGCTCGGGCTCAAGGGCATCGTCGTCAATCTGGTGGTGCGCCGCGTCAAGAAGATGGTGCCGAACTGGTCGCTGCCGGGATATGTCGGCTTCAACGATGCGTTGAAGGAAGGCGCCAAGAAGACGTTCCGCAAGATCGACGTCGGCCAGGACGACGTTGCGTTCCTGCAATATACGGGCGGGACGACGGGCGTTTCGAAGGGCGCAACGCTGCTTCACCGCAACGTCCTCGCCAATGTCGCGCAGAACGCGCTTTGGGTTGAGGCGGCCTATTCCAAGAAGCCGAAGCCGAAGGACGTCGTCTATATCTGCGCGCTGCCGCTCTACCACATCTACGCGCTGACGGTGAACGCGCTGATGGGCATGCAGCAGGGTGCGCAGAACATCCTGATCCCCAATCCGCGCGACATTCCGGCCTTCGTCAAGGAACTGCAGAAGACCCCGTTCCACGTCTTCCCGGGCCTCAACACGCTGTTCAACGCGCTCCTCAACAATGCCGACTTCCAGAAGCTCGACTTCAAGCCGCTGATCCTGACCTTCGGCGGCGGCATGGCGGTGCAGAAGCCGGTCGCCGATCGCTGGCAGAAGCTTACCGGCATCGTCATCGCCGAGGGCTACGGCCTGTCGGAGACTGCACCGGTCGCGACCGCCAACCGCTTCGATGCGGACGAGTTCTCGGGCACGATCGGCATGCCGATCCCGTCGACCGAAATCGTCATTCGCGACGAGGACGGCAAGGACGTGGCGTCCGGCGAGGTAGGCGAAATCTGCATTCGCGGGCCGCAGGTCATGGCCGGTTACTGGAACCGGGCCGACGAGACCAAGAAGGTCATGACCGATGACGGCTTCTTCAAATCGGGCGACATGGGCTTCATCGACGAGCGTGGCTTCGTCAAGATCGTCGATCGCAAGAAGGACATGATCCTCGTCTCCGGCTTCAACGTCTATCCGAACGAGCTGGAAGAGGTCGTCGCGGAGCATCCGGGCGTCCTCGAAGTCGCCGCCGTCGGCGTGCCGGACGAGCATTCGGGGGAGGTGCCGAAGCTCTTCGTCGTCAAGAAGGACGAGAATCTGACCGAGCAGGAGATCATCGATTTCACGCGCGACAAGCTGACCGGCTACAAGCGCCCGCGCCACGTGGAATTCCGCAAGGAACTGCCGAAGACGAATGTCGGCAAGATCTTGCGGCGCGAGCTGCGGTAGATCGACTAGGTAGAGGGCGGCGCTCTACGGCGCCCCCTCTGTCCTGCCGGACATCTCCCCCGCGCGGGGGGAGATCAAGCGCGGCGAGGACGAGACTAATCTCCCCACTTGCGGGAGAGATGGGCGGCAGCCCAGAGGGGGGCGTGACGGATCGCAGCCTTACCTGGCGTTCAAATACTCCGGCAGTTCCGCGATCGATCCCAGCACCACATGCGCCAGCGGCTCCAGCGTCGCGCGCGTGCCGGTGCCGCTGAGGACGGCGACGCGCAGGCCGGCGCCGGCCGCCCTGCCCGTCTCCATGTCATGATTGTTGTCGCCGACCATTGCGATTTCGGACGGCTTCAGGCCGGCCATGTCGGCGAAGGCGACGATGACGTCGGGCGCGGGCTTGGGGTTGGCCACGGCGTCATAGCCGTATGCAGCCTCGAACAATTGCGAGACGCCGAGCGTCGCCAGCGTGCGCTCCGCGCCTTGCGTCGAATCGTTGGTCGCGACGGCGAGCCGGAAGCCCCGCGCGTGTAGCGCGGACAGCGCGTCGATGATGCCGGGCAGCGCGACCGCGCGGGCGGCGCCCTCAATGGCCGTCACGTCGTCGAAATGGGCAACGCGCTCGCGGCGCTCCGTGGCGCTCGCCTGCGGATACCAGCAATCGACGATCTCGGCATTGGTGCCGGCCGCGAAGACCGAATCGGCGCGGAACTGTCCCGCGGCGAAGTCGTAACCGGCGCGCTCCATCAGGAGGTTTGCCCCGGCACGATCGCCGCCGGCAGCTTCGAGCGCCAGATGATCGCCGACCGCGAACCAGGTCGCATTGAAATCGACCAGGGTGCCGTCCTTGTCGAACAGGATTGCCTTGATCGCCATCACGCGTTTCCACGCAGCGCATGGATGCGGGCGATGAGGCCGGCCGTCGAGCCGTCGCGACCCGCCGTCCCTTCCTTGCCCTCGACGATGGGAAGGAGCCCGGTCGCCAATTCCTTACCGAGTTCGACGCCCCACTGATCGAAGGCATTGATCTCGAAAAGCTGCGCTTCGACGAAGACGCGGTGCTCATAAAGCGCGATCAGCCGGCCGAGCGTGAAGGGGTCGAGGGTGCGATAGAGGATCGTCATGGAGGGCCGATTGCCCGTGAAAACGCGGTGCGGGGCGATCTTTTCCACTTCGGTTGCGTCCATGCCCTTGGCGAGCATCTGCGCGCGCGCTTCCTCCAACGTGCGCCCTTTCATCAGCGCCTCGGACTGCGCGAGGCAGTTGGCGAGCAAGAGATCGTGCTGGTGCTTCAACTCCGGCTCGTGCCCTTCGGCGGCGACGAGGAATTCGACCGGCACGATATCCGTGCCCTGGTGGAGAAGCTGGAAGAAGGCGTGCTGACCGTTCGTGCCGGGCTCGCCCCAGACGATCGGCCCGGTCGGCGTCGCAGCGGGCTCGCCGTCGATGGTCACGCCCTTGCCGTTCGATTCCATGTCGAGCTGCTGCAGGTAGGCCGGGAGGCGGGAGAGGCGCTGGTCGTAGGGGATGATCGCGCGCGAAGGATAACGGCAAGCGACGCGGTGGAACCAGCCGATCAGGCCGAGCATGACAGGCAGGTTTTGCGCCAGCGGCGCTTGCCCAAAATGACGGTCGATGGAATGCGCACCGGCGAGCATTCGGTGGAAGTTATCTGGGCCGACAGCGAGCATGATGGGGAGGCCGATCGCCGACCAGAGCGAGTATCGCCCGCCGACCCAGTCCCAGAAGCCGAAGATGCGGTCTTCGCGGATGCCGAACGCGCCGACCTTGTCGAGCGCGGTCGAGACGGCGGCGAAGTGGTCGGCGACGGCCGCCTCGCCCAGCGCGTCGGCGATCCAGCGTTTCGCGGTCTCGGCGTTCGTCATCGTCTCGATGGTCGTGAAGGTCTTCGAGGCGACGATGAAGAAGGTCGTCTTCGGATGGAGATTCTTCAGCGTATCGGCGATGTGCGCGCCGTCGACATTGGAGACGAAATGAAGCCGCGGTCCGTCATGGTACGGCGCGAGCGCGAGCGTTGCCATGGCCGGGCCGAGATCGGAGCCGCCGATGCCGATATTGACGACGTCGGTGATGGCGCCGGCGCGCAATTCGTCCGCGAATGCGGCCATCGCATCCAGCACGCGGTGGATGCCGGGCACGACATCCTCGCCGTCGACGACCAGCGAGGCTTCGCGCGGCAGGCGGAGCGCGGTGTGGAGGACCGCGCGCCCTTCGGTGATGTTGATCGGCTCGCCGGAAAGCATCGCGTCACGCCGTGCCTCGAGATTTGCCGCCTCGGCGAGCGCGACCAGAAGGTCGGTCGTCTGCGCGTCCACCGCGCATTTGGAATAGTCCAGCAGCAGGTCGTCCAGCGTCAGCGAAAACGCATCGAAGCGACCCGGATCGGCGGCGAACAGGGCGCGCATGTCGACCGGCGCGCGAGTTCCCTGGTGCGCGATGATCTCGGTGCGGGCGGCTTCGAGCGTGGAGTTTGGCAAGCTGGCAACCTTCGGTCTGACGGGGTCGCGAAGGTTAATCAGCGCCCGCTCACGAGCGCAAGGGTAGCCCCTGCGTCAAGGACCAATCACTTTTGCACACTGGATGGATCAATAAATATCATTGGCGCAACCAATTGGACCAGACTTGATCCCGTTGGACCACAGGCATAGGCTGGTTCGCATGTGAAGGATATCGCCATGGCTGCTCGCACTGATCCCGCTATCTGGTCCGGACTGTTCCGCATCTCGCCCGAATCGGGCCAGACGCTGCAGGCGCAAATCCGTCAGGCGATCGTCGCGGCCATCCTCGACCGCCAGATCGCGGCCTCGATGCCCTTGCCCTCGTGCCGGGTGCTGGCGGAAAAGCTGGGCGTCGCGCGCGGGACCGTCGTCCTCGCCTTTCAGCAGCTCGTCGACCAGGGCTTCCTGATCGCCAAGGAGCGGCGCGGCCATTTCGTCAATCCCGAGATGCTGACCATGCCTGCGCGCGCGCCCGGCGCGATCCGCAAGAGCGACCCGACGCTCGACTGGAAGAGCCGGCGCAAGGTCGCCGCCTCCGAAATGCCCGAGCCGTCGAAGCAGGAAAACTGGATCAGGGCCTCCTACCCTTTCGTCTACGGGCAGTTCGATCCGGGCCTGTTCCCGACCGCCGAATGGCGCGAATGCAACCGCATGGCGCTGGCGGTGCTCGAAATCCGCAACTGGGCGTCGGACATGGTCGACCGGGACGATCCGCTGCTGATCGAGCAGATTCAGGCGCGGCTCCTGCCGCGGCGCGGCATCTTCGCCAATCCGGACGAGATCATCGTCACGCTCGGCGCGCAGCATGCCCTCTACATGCTGGCGACGCTGCTGATGGGCCGCGGCACCAAGGTCGCGATGGAAAACCCCGGCTATCCCGATGCGCGCTCGATCTTCCGGCTTTCCGGTGCCGATGTCGTGCCGGTGCCGGTCGATCGCGAGGGCATCGATCCCGACGCCATTCCCGACGATTGCGGCTTCGCTTTCGTCACGCCGAGCCACCAGTGCCCGACCATGGTGTCTCTGTCCGAGGAGCGGCGGCAAAAGCTGATCTCCGACGCGCAGAAGCACGACCGCATCATCATCGAGGATGGCTATGACAGCCAGCTCGTCGACGACGCGCCGCAGCAGGCGCTGCGCGGGCTCGACCGCTCCGGACGCGTCATCTATGTCGGCTCGATGTCGAAGACGCTCGCGCCGGGCCTGCGGCTTGGCTACATCGTCGCCTCGGCCGAGTTGATCGCCGAATTGCGCGCGCTGCGCCGCTTCATGCTGCGTCACCCGCCGGCCAACAACCAGCGCGCCGTCGCGCTGTTCCTCTCGCTCGGCCATCACGAGGCGCTGGTGCGCCGGCTGTCGACCGCGTTCCAGGAGCGTCGCGAGCGGCTGATCGGCGCGGTATCGTCATACCTGCCCGAATGGCGCATCACCGACACGCCTGGCGGCACCTCGCTCTGGCTGGAAGGCCCGCACGGGACCAGCGGCAAGGCGCTGGCGGAACTCGCCGCTTCGCGCAGCGTGCTGATCGAGCCGGGCGCACGCTTCTTCGACCAGCCGGAGAAGAATGGCCGCTTCGTGCGGCTCGGCATCTCGTCCATCGCGCTCCAGCACATCGAGCCGGGCATCCGGGAACTCGCGACCGCGGCAGGGCGGCGACCGGCCGCTGCCTGAGCCGAATTTGGTCCATCGGGCGAAATCCCGGTGGACTAACCGACCAGCATTTTCGGACGCATAGTTGAGCCACCAGATCCGCTTGGGTGGAGCGTCAGATGTCGGTCGTTCTCGAAGATCACGAAGCCCAAAGGTCGCGACGCTCGGGCGGGCGCGAGGCGCGGCGGGCCATCCGCGCGGCCCCGCTCGCCGAGGACATCCGCCCCGTCCGCGCCGGGCTGGAAGGCGGGCGCTACAGGCCGCTCGACCGCGCCGATCTCGACCGTATTCATGAAGCGGTGCTGACCGTTCTGGAAACCGTCGGCTTCGCCAACGCGATCCCGTCCTGCCTCGACGCGCTGACCCGCGCCGGAGCAAGCTACGGCCCCGATAAGCGTATCCGGTTTCCGCGCCGGCTGGTGCTCGACACGATCCGCAATGCCGCGCGCGGGTTTGCGCTGCACGGGCAGGAGCCGCAGCACGATCTGGTGCTCCAGGGCACCCGCGTCCACTACGGCACGGCCGGCGCGGCGGTTCATGTCGTCGATGTGGAGAAGCGCGAATACCGCGAATCGCTGCTGCAGGATATTTACGACGCGGCACGCATCGTCGACCGGATGGACAACATCCATTTCTTCCAGCGCCCGATGGTGCCGCGCGATATTCCCGATCCGTTCGAGATGGATTTGAACACGCTCTATGCCTGCGTGACCGGGACCACCAAGCATGTCGGCACGTCCTTCACCACAGCCGACAACGTCCGCCCGGCGCTCGACATGCTCTACGCGATCGCCGGCGGCGAGGAGAAGTTTCGCGTGCGGCCATTCGTGTCGAACTCCAACTGCTTCGTCGTGCCGCCGATGAAGTTCGCCGAGGACGCCTGCGGCGTGCTCGAGGAATGCGTCAAGGGCGGCATCCCGATTCTGCTTCTCTCCGCCGGGCAAGCAGGCGCCACCGCGCCAGCGGCGATTGCGGGGGCGGTCGTTCAGGCGGTGGCGGAGGTGCTGGCCGGGCTCGTCTATGTCAATGCGCTGAAGCCCGGTCATCCGGCGATTTTCGGCACATGGCCCTTCGTCTCCGACCTGCGCACCGGCGCGATGTCGGGCGGCTCGGCCGAGCAGGCGCTGCTCACGGCGACTTGCGCGCAGATGGCGCAGTATTACGACCTGCCGGGCGGATCGGCCGCCGGCATGGCGGACTCCAAGCTCCCGGATATCCAGTCCGGTTTCGAAAAGGGCATCACCGACGTGATGGCGGGGCTGTCGGGGCTCAATCTCGTCTATGAGGCCGCCGGCATGCATGCCTCGCTGCTCGGCTTCTGCCTCGAAAGCCTGATCATCGACAACGACATGATCGGCCAGTGCCTGCGCTGCGTGCGCGGCATCGACATGTCGGAGGCGTCCCTGTCGATCGACGCGATCAGCGATGTCTGCCTCAACGGGCCTGGCCACTATCTCGGCCATGGCCAGACGCTCGAGCGGATGCAACGCGAATATTTCTATCCTGCCATCGCCGACCGGTTCAGCCCCAAGGAATGGGCCGAGAAGGGCAAGCCCGACATTCTCCAGCGCGCCATCGCCGAGAAGAAGCGAATACTCGCGACCCACTTTCCGCGACATGTTTCGCGCACGCTCGACGACCAGCTTCGCGCGCGCCATCCAGAGCTGCGCCTGCCACGCGGCGCCATGGGGCACTAGCGCGCGCACAGCCGCTCTCACCTTCGTCGCATGGACAAGCGCTCGGCGCTGGGTTAGGCGTTTTCGGAGCTGAGCAAGGGAGGAGTTCTGCAATGGCGATGATCATCGAAGGCCAGGAAAAGATCGAAGCGCCGGTGCAGAAGGTCTGGGAGGCGCTCAACGATCCCGAAATCCTGCGCGAATGCATTCCCGGCTGCGAGAGCCTCGACAAGAAATCCGACACGGAGATGGCTGCGGTCGTCTCGCTGAAGATCGGCCCCATCAAGGCGCGGTTCAATGGTGAGGTCCAACTCGTCAATCTGAACCCGCCGCACTCCTATACGATCCAGGGGGAAGGCAAGGGCGGCATCGCCGGCTTCGCCAAGGGCGGCGCGGACGTGTCGCTGAAGGAAGACGGCGACGCCACAATCCTGACCTATGCCGCCAAGGCCGATGTCGGCGGCAAGATGGCCCAGCTCGGCTCGCGCCTGATCACCTCGACCTCGAAGAAGCTGGCCGGGGAGTTCTTTTCGAATTTCAACGCGAAAGTGAGCGGCAGTCGGGCAGAGGTTTGAGCCCCATGGGTCGGGGGCGCGCGCGGTTCCGGTTCACATTTTTCGTGAATTGACCCCCACCCTTACCCTCCCCACAAGGGGGAGGGAGTCGCGGGCGCTGCGCTCGGACTTCAGCCAATGGGCCGAGCGGAAGGGCGCAGCGTGGATGTCCTCCCTCCCCCTTGTGGGGAGGGATAAAGGGTGGGGGTAGCGCACTGTCCACAGCCGCCACCCTAGACGAAATCACCCCTTGCGCGCGGCGCGAAAGTCGGCCGGGCGCTTCTGTAGAAACGCCGCGACGCCTTCCTTGTAGTCGTCCGACATGCCCGCCTCGCGCTGGTATTTGCGTTCGGCGTCGAGCTGCGCGTCGAGCGAGTTGGTCGATGCCTCGTGGATCGCCTTCTTGGTCAGCGCGTAGGCGTTGGTCGGGCCCTTGGCGATGGTTTCGACCAGCTTGATCGCCTCGTCCATCAGCTTGTCGTCGTCGACTGCCTTCCAGATGAGGCCCCAGTTGGCGGCGTCCTCGGCTGACAGCGGCTCGGCCGTCATGGCGAGCGCCTTGGCGCGCGCTTCGCCGAGATGCCGGGTCAGCCAGTAGGTGCCGCCAGCGTCAGGGACGAGCGCGATCTTGGAAAAGGCCTGGATGAACTTGGCCGACTTTGCGGCCAGCACGATGTCGCAGGAAAAGGCGATATTGGCGCCAGCACCGGCGGCGACGCCATTGACCGCGCAGACCACCGGCTTTTCCATTGCGCGCAGCTTGCGTACCAGCGGATTGTAGAAGGTTTCCAGTGTCTTGCCGAGATCGGGACGTTCGCCCATCATCGCCGGGTCGCGGTCCGAAAGGTCCTGTCCGGCGCAAAAGCCGCGGCCGGCGCCGGTCAAGAGGATCGCGCCGCAATTCGCGTCCTTCTCGCATTCGTCCAGTGCGGCGCGCAGCGCATGGTGCTGCGCCTCGTTGAACGAATTCAGCCGGTCCGGCCGGTTGAGCGTGATGACGGAATAGCCGTCCCGCTTCTCGTGAATGACGACGTCCTGGCTCATGGCCTCCCCCTCCCTCATTGGTCGATTACTCGAAGACGATCTTCGGCGTTGCCGCTTCGCTTGCAGCCACTTCCGCGCGCAGCCGTTCGAGCACCTTTTGCGCGATGCCGCGGTAGACGCCGGCCTGCGGGCCGGTCGGGTTTGAAACCACGACCGGCGTTCCCGCATCCGACGTCTCGCGCACGTCCATCGTCAGGGGCACGGCGCCGAGGAACGGCACGCCGAGACGTTCGGCCTCCCGCTCTGCCCCGCCATGGCCGAAAATGTCGTAGCGGGCGCCGGTATCGGGCGCGATGAAATAGCTCATGTTCTCGACGATGCCGAGCAGCGGCACGTCGACCTTGCGGAACATGTTCAAGCCCTTGCGGGCATCGATCAGGGCGAGATCCTGCGGCGTCGAGACGATGACGGCGCCGGCGAGCGGCACGTTCTGCGCCATGGTCAATTGCGCGTCGCCGGTGCCGGGCGGCATGTCGACGACGAGTACGTCGAGTTCGCCCCACTGCACTTCGCGCAGCATCTGCGTCAGCGCCGACATGACCATCGGCCCGCGCCAGATCATCGGCGTCTCTTCCTCGACGAGGAAGCCCATCGACATGACCTTGATGCCGTAATTTTCCATCGGCCGCAGCGTCTTGCCGTCAACCGTCTCGGGCTTGCCCCTGATGCCGAGCAGGCGCGGCATGGACGGTCCGTAAATGTCGGCATCGAGCACGCCGATCTTGAGGCCGAGCGCGGCAAGGCCGAGCGCGATGTTGACCGCCGTCGTCGACTTGCCGACGCCGCCCTTGCCGGACGCGACCGCGATGATCGAGCGGATGCCGGGCACGCCGCGCTTGCCGGATTGCGTCGAGGGCGGCGCGGCCGGAGGCGCGGGACGCGGGGCGGGCTTCGGTGCGGGACGTGGAGGCGCTGCCTCCATGCCCCCGCCCTTCTTCTCCGCTGTCAGCGCGACGACCGCGCTGGCGACGCCGGGGATCGCCTTGACCACGCGCTCGGCGGCCGCGCGCAACGGCTCAAGCTCCTGCGCGCGCGCCGAGGGTACGGTGATCGAGAAGAACACCTTGGAATCGGCGATGAAGATATCCGAGACAAGCCCGAGCGAGACCAGGTCGCCCTCGAAATCGGGGCCTTTCACGGTCTTGAGCGCTTCGAGGACGGTTTCCTTGGTGACGGTCATGATGCACGTTTCGCTGGAATGGACTGATGAGCAGATAGGCCATTATCGGCCGCGAACCAAGCGGCGAAGTTTTTCGCACGCTCAATGTCGGCGCCTAAGCGGCGCGTGCGTCCTTTGCGGGAACGACATCAAGAAAGGAGTTCGTCATGCAGGACAAGCTGACCACATGGCTCTGGTTCGAGACCGAGGCCGAAGACGCGGCACGCTACTACGTGTCGGTCTTTCGCAACACGCAGCTCGGCGAGGTTCTCAAGGCACCGGGCGGCGGCGAGCCGCATACCAAGGAAGGTCAGGTGCTGACTGCGGAGTTCCGGATCGAGAACCACCAATTCGTCTGTCTCAATGGCGGTCCGCATCCGGGCGCAGCGCGCTCGGATAGCGTTTCGTTCCAGATCCTGTGCAAGGACCAGGCGGAGGTCGACGAATACTGGAACAAGCTTTCCGCTGACGGGGGACAGGAGGTGCAGTGTGGATGGGTCAAGGATCGCTATGGTTTTTCGTGGCAGATCGTGCCCGAAATCCTGCCGCGCCTGATGGCTGCCCCGGACCGCGCGAAGGCCGCGCGGGTTACGGCCGCAATGATGAAGATGATCAAGCTCGACGTTGCGGCGCTCGAAGCGGCCGCGCGCGGCTGAGGCTTTCGCGGCAGCGTCGCGCGCGATAGGGTCCGGCCATGATCGACAGGCTGGAATTCTTCATCGCGCTTGCACGGGCGCAGCATTTCGGCCGTGCTGCCGAGGAGCTCGGCATCACCCAGCCGACCCTTTCGGCCGCGATCAAGGCGCTGGAGGACCAGCTCGGCGTGATGCTGGTCAAGCGCGGCTCGCGCTTCCAGGGACTGACCGCAGAAGGCGAGCAGGTGCTCGTCTGGGCCCGGCGGATCACCGGCGATGCGCGGACCATGAAGGAGGAGATGCGCGCGGCGCGGCATGGCCTTTCGGGGCGCATCCGAATCGCCGCCATTCCAACGGCGCTCGCCATGATCCCGCGGCTGACGACGCCATTTCGCGAGCATCATCCCGGCGTCACCTTCTCGGTGCTGTCACGCACCTCGATCGAGGTCCTGTCGCTGCTCGGCAATTTCGACATCGATGTCGGCATCACCTATCTCGACAACGAGCCGCTCGGCCGCGTCGTTTCGGTGCCGCTTTATTCGGAGCGCTACCAGCTCATCACCGCCGCCGGCACCGAATTTGCCGACCGCCGTTCGGTCACTTGGGCCGAAGTCGCAGACCTGCCGCTGTGCCTGTTGACGCCCGACATGCAGAACCGGCGCATCATCGACCAGCATCTGGCCGAGGCCGGCAGCGTCGCCCGGCCGACGCTGGAATCCAACTCGATGATCGTGCTGTTTTCGCATATCCGCACCGGCAAATGGTCGTCGATCATGCCGCTGAACCTTGCCGAAACATTCGGCTTCGCCGAACCAATCCGCGCCATTCCGATCGTCGAGCCGGACGCCAGTCATCTGGTCGGCCTCGTGGCCGCCGACCGGCAGCCGCACACGCCGCTCGTCGCGGCGCTTCTGGACGAGGCGATGACGCTCGCAGGCGACTTCGACGCCGAGCGCTGACCTAATGTCGAATGAAGGCGTTTGATAGATTTTCTCTATCAATCGACGATTCGGCTTTATTGATTCCGGGGCATTTCTGCGGCTTGATCGAAATCGCACATATGCCTTGATCAGGGAGGGCGCTGCGTGACGATGCAGCAGGCAAGTACCCAGATCGCAGCGAGGACCGCTGCCATCATCGCCGAGCATCAGGGGCTGGAAGGCCCGCTGCTGCCGATCCTGCACGGCATCCAGGACGAGTTCGGCTTCGTGCCGCAGGATGCCCTGCCGGTGATCGCCGACGCGCTCAACATCTCCAATGCCGAAGTGCATGGCGTCGTGACCTTCTATCACGACTACCGCCGCGCCCCCGCCGGTCGCCATGTCGTCAAGCTGTGCCGTGCGGAAGCCTGCCAGTCGATGGGCGGCGACGCGTTGGCTGCAAAGCTTCAGGTGCTGCTCGGCATCGGCTTCCACGAGACGTCGGCCGACGGCGCGGTGACGCTCGAGCCCGTCTATTGCCTCGGCCTTTGCGCCTGCGCGCCCTCCGCCATGGTCGATGGCGAGGTGATCGGCCGGCTCGACGCCGCGCGGATCGAAGAGATCGCGGCAGAGGTGCGGACATGACGACCATCTACATTCCCCGCGATTCCGGAGCGCTGGCGCTCGGCGCCGAAAAGGTCGCGAAAGCGGTCCAAGCCGAGCTCGCCGCGCGCAAGGTCGATGCGAAAATCGTGCGCACGGGTTCGCGCGGCATGTACTGGCTGGAGCCGATGGTCGAGGTGGAGACGGCGAATGGCCGTGTCGCCTATGGCCCGGTTCGCCCGTCCGACGTCGCCTCGCTGTTCGATGCGGATTTCCTTGCCGGTGGCAAGCATGAAAAGTCGCTCGGCAAGCCCGAGGAGATTCCTTTCCTCGCCCGCCAGACGCGCCTCACATTCGCGCGCTGCGGCATCATCGATCCCGTCTCGCTCGACGACTATCGCGCTCTTGGCGGCCTCGCCGGGCTCGAGAAGGCCGCCTCGATGGCGCCGCTCGACATCGTCGCGACCGTGACCGAATCCGGCCTGCGCGGCCGCGGCGGCGCGGGCTTTCCGACCGGCATCAAGTGGAAGACCGTGCACGATGCGCCGGGCGCGCGCAAACACATCGTCTGCAATGCCGACGAGGGCGACTCGGGCACCTTCGCCGACCGGATGATCATGGAGGGCGATCCCTTCGTGCTCATCGAGGGCATGGCGATCGCCGGCATCGCGACTGGCGCGACCAAGGGCTACATCTATATCCGTTCGGAATATCCGCACGCCGTCGCGACCATGAACGCGGCGATCGACGTCGCGCGGGGCGCGGGCGTCCTCGGGCCGCGCGTGCTCGGCTCTGCGCATGCGTTCGACATGGAAGTGCGCGTCGGCGCTGGCGCCTATGTGTGCGGCGAGGAAACGTCGCTCTTGAACTCGCTCGAAGGCAAACGCGGCGTGGTGCGCGCCAAGCCGCCGCTCCCTGCGCTGCAGGGGCTCTTCGGCAAGCCGACCGTCGTCAACAACGTCATTTCGCTCGCTTCCGTCCCGATCATCCTCGACAAGGGCGCGGCGCACTATAAGGATTTCGGCATGGGCCGCTCGCGCGGCACCATCCCGATCCAGATCGCCGGCAACGTCAGCCGAGGCGGGCTGTTCGAGGCCGCCTTCGGCATGACGCTGGGCGAGATCGTCGACGAGATCGGCGGCGGCACGGCTTCGGGTCGCCCGGTCAAGGCGGTGCAGGTCGGCGGACCTCTCGGCGCCTATTTCCCGCGTGCGCTGTTCGACACGCCGTTCGACTACGAGGCTTTCGCGGCAAGAGACGGGCTGATCGGCCATGCCGGTATCGTCGTCTTCGACGACAGCGCCGACATGCTCTCCCAGGCGCGCTTCGCTATGGAGTTCTGCGCGGTGGAATCCTGCGGCAAGTGCACGCCGTGCCGGATCGGCTCCACACGTGGGGTCGAGACGCTGGACAGGATCGGCGCCGGCATCGAGCCGGAGGCAAACATCGCGCTCGTCTCCGACCTTTGCAACACGATGAAATTCGGTTCGCTCTGCGCGCTGGGTGGCTTCACGCCCTATCCGGTGATGAGCGCCATCACGCATTTTCCAGATGATTTCAGGCCGCGTGAAGTCGCGCAGGCTGCGGAATAGAACATGTCTGTGTTTGGCGACCCCCACTCCGGCCCTTCGGGCCACCTCTCCCCCGATCGACGGGGGAGAGGAATGACTGCCGCGATGGCGGCGCTTACCCAGCTTGGGTTCCTCTCCCCCGTCGATCGGGGGAGAGGTGCCGAGCGCAGCGAGGCGGAGTGGGGGTCGACCGACGCCCGCTGCCGCGCTAATTCTTGTCCAGGAGCCTTCTGATGGGTCTCATCCACGAAATCGACTACGGCACGCCCACCGTAAAGTCCGAACGCCAGGTGACACTGACGATCGACGGCCGCTCGGTCACCGTGCCGGAAGGCACGTCGATCATGCGCGCGGCGATGGAACTGGGCACCGAAATCCCGAAGCTGTGCGCGACGGACATGCTGGATTCCTTCGGGTCCTGCCGCGTTTGCGTCGTCGAGATCGAGGGCCGGGGCGGCACGCCGGCCTCCTGCACGACGCCAGTCGCGGAAGGCATTTCCGTACGAACGCAATCGGACCGGCTGGGTGCGATCCGGCGCGGCGTCATGGAGCTTTACGTTTCGGATCATCCGCTCGGCTGGGACGCAAATTCCGGGCTCGGCGGCAGCGAATTCGATGCCGTCCTGAAGACCGTCGGCCTCACAGAGAACCGCTATGGCCATGAGGGCCGCAACCATGTGGCGCCCGGCAACGGCTCGCTCAACATCGACTATATCGCGCGCGATACCTCCAACCCCTACTTCGCGTATGACCCGGCGCAGTGCATCGTGTGCTCGCGCTGCGTTCGCGCGTGTGAGGAGGTTCAGGGCACGTTCGCGCTGACGGTCGAAGGGCGCGGCTTCGACTCGCGCATTGCGGCGGGACCGACCAATTTTCTTGAATCCGAATGCGTTTCCTGCGGCGCCTGCGTGCAGGCCTGCCCGACCGATGCGCTGCGCGAGAAGTCCGTGCTTGAAAAGGGCATGCCGACGAGCTCGGTCGTCACGACCTGCGCCTATTGCGGTGTCGGCTGCTCGTTCAAGGCGGAGATGCAGGGCGAGGACCTGATCCGCATGGTGCCGTGGAAGGACGGTAAGGCCAATCGCGGGCATTCATGCGTCAAGGGCCGCTTTGCCTACGGGTACTCCAACCACAAGGATCGCATCCTCAACCCGATGGTTCGCGAGAAGATCAGCGACCCATGGCGGGAGGTGACGTGGGATGAAGCGTTCGCCCATATCGCGAAGGAATTCCGCCGCATCCAGTACCAGTACGGCAAGGGCGCGATCGGCGGCATCACCTCCTCGCGCTGCTCCAACGAGGAGACCTATCTCGTCCAAAAGCTGATCCGGCAGGGCTTCGGCAACAACAATGTCGATACCTGCGCGCGCGTCTGCCATTCGCCGACAGGTTATGGCCTCGGCCAGACCTACGGCACCTCTGCCGGCACGCAGGATTTCGATTCGGTCGAACAGACCGACGTCGTGATGATCATCGGCGCCAACCCGACCGACGGCCATCCCGTCTTCGCCTCGCGGCTGAAGAAGCGCCTGCGCCAGGGCGCCAAGCTGATCGTGCTTGATCCGCGCCGCACGGACATCGTGCGTTCGGCCCATGTCGAGGCGCAGCACCATTTGCCCCTTAAGCCCGGCACCAATGTCGCGGTCCTGACCTCGCTTGCCCATGTCATCGTCACCGAAGGGTTGTTCGACGAGGCGTTCATCCGCGAACGCTGCGATTGGTCGGAATTCGAGGACTGGGCAGCCTTCGTCGCCGAGGAACAGAATTCGCCGGAAACCGTCGGCGCGCTCGCAGGCATCGACCCGGAGGAAATCCGTGGGGCCGCGCGTCTCTACGCCAGGGGCAGAAACGGCGCGATCTACTACGGGCTCGGCGTCACCGAACATTCCCAAGGCTCGACCACGGTGATGGCGATCGCCAACCTCGCCATGGCGACCGGCAATATCGGCCGTCCGGGCGTCGGCGTGAACCCGCTGCGGGGGCAGAACAACGTTCAGGGCGCATGCGACATGGGCTCGTTCCCGCACGAATTGCCAGGCTATCGGCACATTTCGGGCGATGCCGTTCGCGATATCTATGAAAGCCTTTGGGGCACCAAGCTCGACAACGAGCCGGGCCTGCGCATCCCCAACATGCTGGACGCCGCCGTCGAAGGCACGTTCAAGGGGATTTACATCCAGGGCGAGGACATTCTCCAGTCCGACCCGGACACAAGCCATGTCTCCGCCGGTCTTGCTGCCATGGAGTGCGTCGTTGTGCACGACCTCTTCTTGAACGAGACGGCGAACTACGCCCACGTCTTCCTGCCGGGCTCGACCTTCCTCGAAAAGGACGGGACCTTCACCAATGCCGAGCGCCGCATCAACCGGGTGCGCAAGGTGATGGCGCCGAAGAACGGGCTTGCCGACTGGGAGGTGACGCAGAAGCTCGCCCAGGCGATGGGGCTCGACTGGAACTACGCGCATCCCTCGGCGATCATGGACGAGATCGCCAGGACCACGCCCTCCTTCCAGCTCGTCTCCTACGAGTATCTCGACAAGATGGGCTCGGTTCAGTGGCCCTGTAACGAGAAGTCGCCTCTCGGGACGCCGATCATGCACATCGATGGCTTCGTGCGTGGCAAGGGCAAGTTCATCCGCACCGAATATGTCGCGACGGACGAGAAGACCGGACCGCGCTTCCCGCTGCTTCTCACGACCGGGCGCATCCTGTCGCAGTACAATGTGGGCGCGCAGACGCGGCGCACGGAAAACGTCGTCTGGCACGACGAGGACCGCCTGGAAATTCACCCGCACGACGCCGAACAGCGCGGTCTTCGCGATGGCGACTGGGTGCGGCTGGCGAGCCGCGCGGGCGAGACGACACTGCGCTCGCTGATCACCGAGCGCGTTGCGCCCGGCGTGGTCTACACGACCTTCCACCACCCGAACACGCAGGCCAACGTCATCACCACCGACTTCTCCGACTGGGCGACGAACTGTCCGGAATACAAGGTCACGGCGGTTCAGGTGACGCCGTCCAACGGTCCTTCCGACTGGCAGGTGGACTACCAGGACCAGGCGCGGCAGTCGCGGCGGATCGCGCGGCCGCTGGAGGCGGCGGAGTGAGGTGACAAACATCGGCGACCCCCACTCCGGCCCTTCGGGCCACCTCTCCCCCGGACGACGGGGGAGAGGAAACGCTGCCGCACTGCCGGCGCCTATCCAGCTTGGCTTCCTCTCCCCCTTCGTTCGGGGGAGAGGTGGCCCGAAGGGCCGGAGTGGGGGTCGACTACTGTCATGACCCGCCCTCCAATCACAAGATTGCCCCGCCTCGCCCATCGCGCCACCGGCATCTCCACCGCCGACCGCAATGTTCCCGAGGAAACGCCGGTCGCGCTGTCTTATGGCGGAACCACGCATGCGGTGATGATGGCTTCCCCGGCCGACTTCGAGGATTTCGCGATCGGGTTCTCGCTGACGGAAGGCATCATCGCGTCGCCTGACGAGATCGAGGCGATCGACGTCGAGGATCATGGCGCGGGGATCGACATCCAGATCCGGCTTTTCGACAAGGCGAACACGCGGTTCGAGGCGCGGCGGCGGCGCCTTGCCGGGCCGGTGGGCTGCGGGCTGTGCGGCATCGAATCCATTGAGGAGGCGATGCGTGCCGTGCGTGGCGTATCCGACGCGGCGCTGGCGCTTTCCGCGCACGAAATCACGCAAGCAGTCCGGCTTCTGTCCAAGGTGCAGCCGCTCCACAAGGAAACCGGCGCCGTACACGCTGCAGGATTTTACGTTCCCGGCCGCGGCATCATCCTGGCACGCGAGGATGTCGGCCGGCACAATGCGCTCGACAAGCTTGCCGGCGCATTGGCGCAGGCAGGCGTGGACGGTTCGACGGGAGCGGTCGTCGTCACGAGCCGCGTTTCGGTCGAGATGGTGCAGAAGACCGCTGCGATCGGCGCATCCTTCATCATTGCAGTATCGGCACCGACGGCGCTCGCGATCCGCACTGCCGAAGATGCCGGAATGAGCCTCGTCGCGCTGGTGCGCGGCGACGAATTCGACATATTCACCCATCCCGAACGTCTGACGCCCGAGAGCAGCTTCCATGTCGCATGAGGCCTTCAACTCCTATACGAAGCTGATCCGCATGGCGAACCAGATCGGCACCTTTTTCGAGTCGAAGCCGCATGATCTGGGCGTCGCGGGCGTTGCCGAGCACATCAACAAGTTCTGGGAACCGCGCATGCGTGGTCACTTCTTCGAAGTGGTCGACAAGGGCGGCGAAGGGCTGAAGCCGATCGTGCTGGAAGCCGCCGCCACGATCCGCCGTCCCGGTGAACCGATCAGCCCGGAGCAGGCGCACCAGGCCAATGCCGGCGTGCCGGGCGACAAGGGCGAGGCCTCCGGCGAAACCAAATCGCGCATCGCCGCATCACAGGGTTAAGAAAAAAGGCCGGGCAATTGCCCGGCCTTTCCCGTTTCGATCAGAACATCGGCGGATAGGGCCGGCCGCCACGGTCGAGCGTAATCCAGCGCGTCTCGGTGAAGGTCTCAAGCGACCAGCGGCCACCGTGCTTGCCGACGCCCGACGCCTTGAACCCGCCGAACGGAACATGCGGCTCATCGTTCACCGACGAGCAGTTGATGTGGCAATTTCCGGTGTCGAGCTTGTTGACGATGGCAAGTCCCCTGCCCTCGTCGCGGGTCATCACGCCGGCCGAGAGGCCGTATTCGCTGTCATTGGCGATCTCGATCGCTTCGTCGTCGGTGCGGAACGGGATCACCGGAACGACGGGGCCGAAGGTTTCGTCCTGGTAAAGCTTCATGTCCGGCGTCACGCCGGTCAGGATCGTCGGCTCGACGAAGCGGCCCTCGATCTTGCCGCCGAGCACCACCTTCGCGCCCTTTGCGATGGCGTCGTCGAGTTGCTCCTTCACCTTGGCGACCTGTTTGTCGTTGATGAGCGGGCCGATGATGTGCTCCTTGCTCTTGGTCGGGTCGCCGACCTTGAGCTTCTTCGCGCGCTCGACGAACTTCGCCAGGAAATCGTCGAAGATCTTCTCGTGCACGAGCACCTTTTCGACCGACATGCAGATCTGGCCCTGATGCATGAACGAGCCGAAATTGGCGGCCTGCGTGGCGCGCTCCATCTCGGCGTCGTCGCAGACGATCAGCGAATCCTTGCCGCCGAGTTCGACGCAGCACTTCTTCAGATGCGCGCCGGCCTTGGCCGCGACCTGACGGCCGACGGCCGTCGAGCCGGTGAAGGAAATGCCCTTCACGTAAGGATGCTCGATCAGTTCGTCGCCGACTTCGGCCACGTTCTCGCGCGAGCAGGTGACGACGTTGAAGACGCCCTTGGGCAGGCCGGCTTCCTCGAAGATTTCGGCGAAGAGCAAGCCACCGAGATAAGGCGTTTCCTCGGACGGCTTCAAGACGATCGTGTTGCCGGCGACGAGCGGGAACAGGAAGCCGCGCGCGGTGAGGATGCAGGGGAAATTCCATGGCGAGATGACCGAAACGACGCCCATCGGCCGGCGCGTCGCCATCGAGACCTTGCCGTATTCGGACGGCATGACCTCGCCGATCGGATTCCAGACCGACGCTGCGGCGGCGTGGAAGACTTCCGTTACATAACCGGTCTCGAACATGCCCTTGCCGAACCAGCCGCCGCCTTCAGCCTGGATCGCGTCGACGATCTCCATCTTGCGGCGCTCCCAGATTTCAGCCGCCTTATGAAGATAATGCGCGCGCTTGGAGAAGGGCAGCGCGGCCCATTCGGGGAACGCCTTGTGCGCAGCCTCGATGGCGGCCGCCGTCTCGGCGCGGCCGGAATCCGGCACCTCAGCCCAGACCGAGCCGTCGGCCGGGTTCAGATCCTTGAAGGTCTTCTTCGTCGCGGACCAGCCGCCGCCGATATACATTCCTTCGAAAACACGAGCCATTTTCAAGCCTCCTTATGCTTCTTCCGCTTCTTGGGCGATTTCTTCTTTGGGTGGGAATCGGCGTCCAGCTTCGCCGCCGGTTGCGGCGGGATCGTGAACGCGGTGAGGGTTTGGCGACGCGCGGCGACGTGCTCGGCCTGGATGGCGGCGGCGCGGGCCACCACGTCGGACAAGTCGATGCGTTTGGGAGCTGCGGCGACCTGCACGTCGTCATCGTCGATGTCGAAGCCGGCGCTGTTGTGACCAACGAGGCCGTGGCCGCCATTGAGCTTTTCTGGCGGCGCAACGACCGGCTTGCGCGACAGGACGGGCCGCTCGATCGGCTTGCGCCGGCTGGCGACATGGGCGGCAAGCCGCCTGGTCGCGCGGTCGGCGAGCCCGGCGGCGTCAAGCGTTAGCTCCGCGCGGCGGGGCTCGGTCGACGGCTTGGCGAATGCTGGGCGCTCTGACGGCTGCGGGGTGCCGGCTCCGCGCGTCAGCCGGTTCGCCATCATGTGAGCGGCAAGCCGTTCCTGCGCTCGCCGCGCCAGTTCTCCCGCCTGATCGGAGAGGCGGCCGGCATCTGCGGAGGTTGGCTTCGGCTGCGCCGCTTCCCTGGCGGCGACGTCCCACGGATCGGGACCGGCCTTCGGGTCGTAGCGCCCGGCAAAGGCGCTTGGCGCGGGGCTTTCGCGACGCAGATAGCGCACGAAGGCCGTCTGGATCGCGCCGGCGCGACTCGCGAGGTCGCCCGCCATCCGGCCCATCGCCTCGAGCGAGGCGGGTAGCGCGAGGAAGGGCGGCAGTGCGATGCCGCGCTTCGCGCCACGCTTGGCATCGTCCGCCTTGCCGCCGCCGAGATAGGCGTTCGCGACGGCCGGGTCGTTCATCAGATTGACGGCCGTGTCCTCGCCGGTGATGAGGCCGTTCTCGATCAGATAGCCGCGATCGGCGATCTTCAGGCTGAGCTTGGCGTTCTGCTCGACGAGCAGGATGCCGACGCCGGTGGCGGCCACGGCTTTCAGTGACTTGAACAGTTCCTTCGACAGGAGGGGCGACAGGCCGAGCGAGGGCTCGTCGAGCATCAGGATGTCGGGCTTCGACATCAGCGCGCGGCCGATCGCCACCATCTGCTGCTCGCCGCCCGACATGGTGCGCGCGATCTGGCTCTTGCGCTCGGCAAGGCGCGGGAAGAGTTCGTAAATGCGCTTTAGCGTCTGCGCCTCGTCCTGCCGCGCGCGGCCGGCGAAAGCGCCGAGTTGCAGGTTCTCGGCCACGGTCAGGTCCCCGAAGATGCCGCGACCTTCCGGCACGAGCGCGATGCCTTCCTCGACGATCCGGTGCGCCTTGACGCCCCGGATCGGCTTGCCGTTCATCGTGATCTCGGTGCCGGGCTCGGTCTTCACGAGGCCCGCGATGGCCTTGAGCAAGCTCGATTTGCCGGCACCGTTCGCGCCGAGAATGACGCAGATTTCGCCCTTCGCGATCTTCGCCGATACGCCTTCGAGCGCAAGGTGGCGGCCATAGCGGACGCCGAGATTCGTCACCTCAAGCATCGTCGTCGTCCCCGAGATATGCGCGCACGACTTCCGGTTCGGACAGGACCTTCGCAACGTCGCCCTCGGCGATCTTTGTGCCGGTGTTCATGACGACGCAGCGGTCGCAGAGCGTGCGGATTGCGTCCATGACGTGCTCGACCATGATGATGGTGCGGCCTTCGCGGCGCAGATCGTCGATGAGGGCGATGCCGATCTGCAACTCGGTCGGATTGAGGCCGGCCAGCCATTCGTCCAGCAGCAGCACGCGCGGATCGGACGCCAACGCACGCGCCAGTTCGATGCGCTTCTGGTCGATATAGGTCATCGACGCGACCGGCATGTCCGCCCTGCCCTCGAGCCCGACGCGGGCGAGAAGCTTGCGGGCGAGACCATGGGCATCCGCGCCCCATAGCCGGTTGCGCGCGAAGACGGCGCCGGCCATGACGTTTTCCTCCGCGGTCATCGACGGAAGGATGCGCACGAGCTGGAAGGTGCGGGCGACACCCTGCCGGGCGATATGGTGCGCGGAGTGGCCGGAAATGCGCTCGTTCTTCAGCCGGATTTCGCCGGCACTCGGGCGCAGCGCGCCGGAAATCAGGTTGAGCATCGTCGTTTTGCCCGACCCGTTCGGCCCGATCAGCCCGAGAAGCTCGCCTTCACGGACGTCGAAGGAGACGTCGTTGACGGCGACGAGGCCGCCGAACTTCTTCTGCGCGCGGTCGACGGAGAGGATAGCAGTCATGCCACCTTCTCCTCGCCGACGGGCTTCTCCGACCGTTTCATCCTTGTGCGCAACTGCTCCAGCCTTCCGGTCACGCCGTCGGGCAGGAGATAGACGATGGCGAGGAAGGCGAGGCCCATGACGATGGGCGTGTGGTTCGGGAATTGCGCGGAGACCTGATCGAACAGGATGGTGAAGGGAATGACGCCCACCAGCGGACCCCACAGACGCTTCGTGCCGCCGAGCAGAGCCATGATGACGACAAGGAACGAGATCATCGGATTGAAGGCCGATGGCGGCTCGATATACGCGTAGCGCGGAGCGGAGATCGCGCCGGCGATGCCGATGAAGGCGCCGGAAATCATGAAGAGGATGATCTTGGCGCGCGCGGTGTCGATGCCGACATGGCGCGCCACCGTCTCGTCATTGCCGATGATCTTCATCGCGAAACCGAGCCGCGAGCGGCCGATCAGCCAGCCGGCGACGAAGACGGCAACCGTCAGCGCCAGCAGCATCCAGTAGATGTGCATCTCGGTGAAGTCGGTGAAGACGTAGAGGCCCATTCGCGTCGAGACCTTGGTCTGCGTCCACGAGACCAACTGGCGCACGAGTTCGGCCAGGCCCAGCGTGAAGATGACGAAATAGACGCCGGAGAGCCTGAGCGTGGCGAGGCCGACGAGCCCAGCCAGCACGGCCGCGACCACTCCGCCACCGAGCACGAGGGCGAAGAACGGCACGTGGTCGACCCACAGTCCGACCGTATAGGTGCCGAGGCCGAAGAAGGCGGCCGTGGCGAGCGAGATGTAGTGTGTCGGGCCGGAGAAGAGCGTCCAGGCCGTGCAAAGCGCGGCGTAGAGCATCAGATTGACGCCGAGCGAGAGGTAGTAGCCCTGGCTGAAAAGCGGCAGCGTCGCGAGAGCGGCGACAGCGATCGCGCCGAGAAGGCCAATGCGGATTTCCGACTGGTCGAGCGTCATGTCGTCTGCCTCCCGAACATGCCTTGCGGGCGGAAGAGGAGGACGATGATGAAGAGCGCATAGGTCGCGGCGATGGTGAGGCCGGGATCGATGAGGCTCGCGACCGCCGTCTCGGTGATGCCGAGGATGAGGGCCGCCAGCACCGCGCCGCGAATGTCGCCGACGCCGCCCATGATGACGATGATCAGCGCCTTCATGGTGAAGACGACGCCCATCGACGCGTTGAACGTATAGAAGGTCGACAGAAGCGCTCCGCCGCAGGCCGTCAGCGCGCCACCCAGCGCGAAGGCGAAGGCCGCGGTCTTGGCGACGTCGATCGCGACGAGCCTGGCCGAGTTCGGATCGACGGCGACGGCGCGAACGGCCGTTCCCTGTCGCGTGCGGTAGAGGAAGAGGTAGAGCCCGATGGCGATTGCGACCGCCGCGCCGAAGGCGACCACACGGTTGAGGCCGAACGGATTGCCGAGGATCATGAAGCGCTCGGCAAGGAAGGTGTAGGAGAAGTAGGAGCCGCCGAACGCGAGCAGCATCAGGCCCTGCAGGAGGAAGAGCAGGCCGAAGGTGGCTAGGATCGAATCCACCTCCAGCATGCCGCGGTTCTTCGCCCGATCGACCAAAGGCTTCAAAAGGATCGAATAGATCGCCCAATTGATCGCGAAAGCGGCCGGCGCGATGACGAGCAGCCCGAGAAGCGGGTTGATCTGCATGGCCGTGAACAGCCAGAAGGCGATGAAGCAGGCCGCAACGAAGGTTTCGCCATTGGCAAGGTTCATGATGCGCGCGACGCCATATTGCAGCGTCAGCCCCAGCGCGATCAGCGCATAGGTGCCGCCCAGCAATATGCCTGTGACGATGATCTGCATTTCCTAGATTACCACTTCGTTCCCTGTCGCGGCATGGGCGAAATGGGCGTCATCCCGGCTCCGCTTCGCCTGGCGAAGCGGCCGGGACGACGCCCCTTCGGTGCTATTCCCAGCCTTCCTTCCTGATCGGCTCGATCGCCCCGTCGATGCCATTGGCGGCGACGCCGTAGAAAACGCCGTCCTTCCACTGGCCGACGGTCCAGAGGTTGCGGTTGACGTTGTTCTCGAACTTCACCTCGCCCATGACGGTATCGAAGGTGCCGGTCTTGATGGCCTCGACGACGGCTTCGCGGTCCTTGGTGCCGGCGGCCTCGATCGCCTGTTCGAGGACCTGGAGACCCGAATAGGTCACGGCGCTCGCCCAGTAATCGGCGTCCGCGCCCGTCACTTCCTTGTGCTTGGCGCGGTACTCCTTGATCTTCTCGTCATCCGGGTTGGTGCCGCCTGCGCCCAGAACGCCGTTCGCCGTTGCGCCGAAACGGCCGGCATAGGCCGGGAAGGATGCGCCGACGCCGACATAGAAGGCGCCGACGTCGAGGTCCTGGATCTGCGCCTGTTCCGTGAGCGCGAAGGTGTCGCCTGGATAGGAGAAACCGACGAACGCGTCCGGCGCGGCAGCCTTGGCCTGGCTGACGATCGGCGCGACGTCCTGCGTGCCGAGCGGATAGGATGCCTCGTAGACGATTTCGAAGCCTGCTGCTTCGAGCGCCGGCTTGCCCGCACCTGCGAGTTCGAGGCCGAACGCATCGGCGACATGGACGAGCGCGACCTTGTTGCCGATTTCCCCGGCATCCTTCAGCTTCTTCAATGCGGCGGCAGTGCCCTCAGCCAGTTCCTTCGAGGTGCCGAGCATCCAGAACGAATTCGGCCAGCGGCCGGCGAATTCCTCTACACCGTCGGTGATGGCGCTGGTCGTGATGTGCGGGTAGCCGTAGCGCGCGATGATTGGAGCGGTCGCGACGTTGAGGCCGGTCGAATAGGGCGTGACGATGAAATCGACATTGTCGACGGTGGCGAGGCGCTGGATATTCTGGACTGCGGTCTCGGCCGAGGTGCGGTCGTCATATTCGACCAATTCGATCTGCATCTGCTGGTCGCCGACCTGGAGACCGCCGCGTCCGTTCACTTCCGAGACCCAGAGCTGGATGTTCGGCCAGTGACTGACGGTCGCGCCGGCCGCGAGCGGGCCGGTCTTGGGCGCGCTCGCGCCGATCTTGATGGTTTCCTGCGCGGCCGCTTGGCCGGCAAGCGCCAGTGTCGCGGCGCCGGCTGCAAGTGCGATGAACGTGCGTCTGATCATGTCCTGTTTCCTCCCAGTGTTGACAAAGACCCGGCATCCTCCTGCCGGAATTCGGTTTCAGATCGGATAGTCCGGCCGTCCGCTCTGAATGGTAATCCACCGCAATTCGGTGAATTCGTCGATGCCGGCCCGACCGCCGAAACGGCCGTGGCCGGATGATTTGACGCCGCCGAACGGCATTTGCGGTTCGTCGTGTATCGTCGCCGAGTTGATGTGGCAGATGCCGGTCTCGAGACGCTGCGCCACCATAAGCGCACGCGTGACGTCGCGGCCGAAAACAGCGGCGGACAAGCCGTATTCGGTATCGTTCGCAATCGAGACGGCCTCGTCGATATCGGTGAAGCGGATGAGCGAGGCGACGGGGCCGAAGCTTTCCTCATAATAGATGCGCATGTTGGGCGTCACGCCGTCGAGAACCGTCGCGTCGAGCCAGACCGACCGCTGTTCGCCGCCGACGACGATGCGCGCGCCCTTCTGCACGGCGTCGTCGATCAGCGCCTTGACGCGTTCGGCCGCCTGTTCGCTGATCATCGGCCCGATTTCGCTCGCGCCATCTCGCGGATCGCCCAGGCGCAGCCGCTTCACTTCTGCGGACAGGCGATCGAGGAAGGCGTCGGCGATGCTGTCCTGCACCACGAGACGCTCGGTGGACATGCAGATCTGGCCTTGGTTGAAGAAGGCGCCGAAGGCGGCAGCCCGAGCGGCTTCGTCGAGATCGGCGTCGTCGAGCACGATCAGCGGGGCCTTGCCGCCGAGTTCCAGCAGTGCTGGCGTCAGGTGGCGTGCGGCAATCTCCGCGATGATCCGTCCGGACCGCGTCGAGCCGGTGAAATTCACCCGCCGCACGGCCGGATGCGCGATCAGCGCTTCGACGATTTCCTGGGCATGGTCTTCCTGGTTGTGAACGACGGCGATCGCGCCCTCGGGAAGCCCGGCTTCGGCGAAGATGTCGCACACCATCGCATGCGTGCCAGGGCAAAGCTCCGAAGCCTTGAAGACGACCGTATTGCCGCAGGCCAGCGGCATGGCGATCGAACGAACGGACAGGACGATCGGCGCGTTCCAGGGCGCCAGCGACAGGACCACGCCGCAGGGCTGGCGCACGGCCATGGCGAAGGAGCCGGGCCGGTCGGCAGGGATCGTTTCGCCCGTCAATTGCGTGGTGAGCGCCGCCGCCTCGCGCAGAATGGACGCGCCGAGCCGGCAATTGAGTTCGCTCCAGGCGCGCGTGCCGCCAGTCTCGTCGGCGATCTTCGCGACGAACAGTTCGGTGCGTTCCAACAGGAGGTCGGCGGCGCTGTTCAAGATCGCGCGGCGTTCGGATGGAGGGGTCTGCGACCATTTCGGGAAGGCTGCGGCGGCGCGGTTGGCGGCATGTCGGGCTTCCGCAACGCTCGACCCATGGACGCGCGTGACCACCGTCCCCGTCAACGGGCCGACCCGCTCCAGATGGGGGGCTTCGACGGCCTCCCCGACGGGAGCCGCGATCCGCGCTGCCTTTGCCAATTCATCCTCCCGCGAAGCGCATTTTCCGCTTCAGCCGCCACGGCTCCTTTGGAGTTCCGTTCTCCTGGCGACCTGGTGATTGAAGCGTAAGGCACCCACACTTGATATGAACAAAACTGGTGATCTATTGTAAGAATCCGGCCTCACGCGGATTGAAAAGATGGATGTCGCCACAATCAATTGCGGACTGCACGCGCGGTTCTGGTCCTTCAACGGGGCGACCGGCGGCGTGGCACGCCAGCTCGTTCTCATGACCGATGGCGGCGGCGAGGCGGAAGCCGGTGGCCAAAGGCTTGCAATCGCCGCCCCCGCATTGCTGTGGCTGGGCGACATGAAACCGGGACGATTGCGGCTCGAGGCGGGCGCGACCGGGCTTCGGGCGCAGATCGGCGACGACACGCTCGTCGATGCAATCGGCGACGAGGCGCAATCGGTCGCCTTGCGCTACCTGGTCGATCGGGACTTCACGCTTTCACTCGCCGATCATCCCGAGGCCTTGGGGTTGATCGAGCGATGCCTGAGCGCCGTGATCGCGGAGCGGCAACAGCCTCGAGAGGCGTCGGCCCTGTTGCTGTCGGCGCTCCTTCGCATCGTCCTTGTCTCGATGCTGCGCGTTTCCGGCGGTCGGGAATCGCTGCCTGGGGTGGGCGAGAGGATGAGCCTGCTGCAGCGGTTCCGCCAGCTCGTGGAGATGAATTTCCGCAACCATTGGCCGGTCGCGCGCTATGCCGCCGCGCTCGGCGTCTCTACCGACCGGCTGCATGCAATCTGCACCGACGGGGTGGGCAAGTCGCCCAAGGCGCTCGTTTCGGAGCGGCTGGCGCGCGAGGCGATGCTGCGGCTGGAGAGGTCGTCGCTGACGATCCAGCAGCTCGGCCATTCGCTTGGGTTTTCGGACCCGGCGCACTTTTCCAGCTTTTTTCGCAAGATGACGGGCACGCCGCCGGGCCGCTATCGCCGCGCGGTCATCGATGCGCGGGCCGACCGCCCTGCGCTGCATGCGCCCAGCTTCGCCGAATGGCCGTGATCCGCGTTCAGTCGCGTCGTACGGGCACGAAGACTGGGCGGTAGACGATAGCGGGCGTGCGCGACCAGCGGTCGAACTCGGCGCGGCTGGCGCGGGCTTCCGCGCGCCGGTCGAGATCGATGCGCTGAAGGCAGGTCGCGAAGGCGTCGGTGCCTGTGCGGAAGCCGTAGGAGCGGCACGTCTCCTCATCGAGCGCGCGGCGTTCCTCCGGTGTGATCGTCGTGCAGGCGGCAAGAGCCAAGGCAAGAAACGCCAGAACCGCGGATCGCATTTTGGCCTCCTAGCCCAGTTGGTGCCGCCGACGAACGGTTGACGGCCGCCCGTCGATCGTCAGGCGGGAATCGTTGCGCTTTTTGCGCGACACGATCTTGCCCTTCGACACTACGCAGAGCCGGTCGGGCCGCAGGCGCAGCGCTTCGATCGGGTCGCCGGCGTCGAGCACGACCAAGCTCGCAAGATTTCCGACCTCAAGCCCATAGCCTTCGAGCCCCATGATGGCAGCATTTTCCGTCGTCACCATGTCGAAACAGCGGCGCATGTCGGCCGGGCTCGTCATCTGCGCCACGTGCAGGCCCATGAAAGCGACGTCGAGCATGTCGGCGGTGCCGAGCGAATACCAGGGGTCGAGCACGCAATCCTGGCCGAAACCGACACGGATGCCGGCCTTCATCATTTCCGGCACGCGCGTCATTCCCCGGCGCTTGGGATAGGTGTCGTGGCGGCCCTGGAGGACGATGTTGATCAGGGGGTTCGGCACCGCCGAGACTTCAGCCTCCGCCATCAACGGCAGGAGCTTCGAGACGTAGTAATTGTCCATGGAGTGCATAGAGGTCAGGTGCGAGCCATTCACCCGGCCGTGCAGACCGAGGCGTTGCGTCTCGCAGGCCAGTTGCTCGATATGCCGCGACAGCGGGTCGTCGGTCTCGTCGCAGTGCATGTCGACGCGCAGGCCGCGTTCGGCCGCGATCTCGCACAGTTCGGTCACCGAGCGGGTGCCGTCGGCCATCGTGCGTTCGAAGTGGGGAATGCCGCCGACCACATCAACGCCCATGTCGAGCGCGCGGATCGTGTTTTCGCGCGCGGTCGGGTCGCGATAGAAACCGTCCTGCGGGAAGGCGACGAGTTGCAGGTCGAGGTAAGGCGCCACGGTCTTCTTCACGTCCAGCAGCGCCTCGACGGCGAGCAGCCGGTCGTCGCAGGTGTCGACATGGGTGCGGATAGCCAGAAGGCCCATCGAGACGGCCCAGTCACAATAGGCGAGCGCCCTCTCCTTCACCGCCTCATGCGTCAAGAGTGGCTTCAACTCGCCCCAAAGGCCGATGCCTTCGAGAAGCGTTCCCGACGCATTGATGCGCGGCGTGCCGTAGGAAAGCGTCGCGTCCATGTGGAAATGCGGATCGACGAAAGGCGGTGCGACGAGGTCACCGGTCGCGTCGACCAGTTCACGCGCATCGCTGCCAAGCTGCGGCGCGATGGCGGCGATACGATCGCCGCGAATGCCGATATCGGCGATCCGGCCGTCGGCCAGCGTCCCGCCCTTAACGATCAGATCGAAATTCATCGCCGCCTCTCCCGGTCGCCCCCCGGTCAGGTTATGCAGGCCAACATGATCGCCTCGCGCAACTCCTCGAGCCCTTCGTTCTTCTCCGACGAGGTCGCGAGGACGACGGGAAACGCGGCCGGGCGGCGCTTGATCTTTTGCGTCGTCTCCTCGATCAGCGGCTCGATGTCCGCCGTCTTGATCTTGTCGGTCTTGGTCAGGACGACCTGATAGGAGCAGGCTGCCTTGTCGAGCAGGTCCATCACGTCGGAATCGTTCTGCTTCACGCCATGGCGGGAATCGATCAGGAGATAGACGCGTTTCAGCGTGACGCGGCCCTTCAGATAGTCGAAGACGAGTTTCGTCCAGGCGTCCACCTGCGCCTTCGGCGCTTTTGCAAAGCCGTAGCCGGGCATGTCGACCAGCGCCATCGGCGGCAGGTCGCCTGCTTCGCCTGAGTATCCGTCCGGCACGAAATAGTTGAGTTCCTGGGTGCGGCCGGGCGTGTTCGAGGTTCGCGCGAGACCCTTCCTGACGACCAGGCCGTTGATCAGGGACGACTTGCCCACATTCGAGCGGCCGGCGAAGGCGATTTCGGGCGGACCTTCGGGGGGCAGGAACTTCATCGACGGGACGCCGCGAATGAAGATCCAGTTCTTCGGGAACGGTGCCGCCACGATCGGTGCCGGGCGGGGGTCTTCCATATCGCTCAACGCAAGTCTCCACGGCCATCAGGGCCGTTGTTGGCATTGAGCTTTCAGCCCGCCTTGTCAAGCGCGAGCAGACAGGAGCCGCACGGCCGGACACCTGTTGTCCGGCCGTGCGGTTCTTCCTGTCAGGGAAGCAGGACGCGATTGACGACGTGAATGACGCCGTTCGACTGATTGACGTCGGCCGTGGTGACGACGCTCGTCGTCCCGTTCGCATCGGTCACGGCGACGCCGCGGCCGGACGGCACCACCGTCAGCGTTCCACCCTGGACCGTGGTCAACTGGGCTTCGCCGCCACCGGCATTGGCACGGCGCAGAAGCTCGGGACCGCTGAGCTTGCCGGGAACGACATGATAGGTGAGCACGCTCGTGAGCTGGCCCTTGTTCTCCGGCATGAGGAGCGTGTCGACGGTTCCGGCAGGCAGCATGGTGAAGGCGTCGTTCACCGGTGCGAATACGGTGAAGGGGCCGGGGCCGGACAGGGTTCCGGCGAGATCAGCGGCCTGGACGGCGGCGACGAGGGTGGTGTGGACCGGCGAATTCACCGCATTTTCGACGATGTTGCGCTCGACCAGCATCGGCGCGCCGCCGACGGTGGGGTTCTGCTGGGCGGATGCCGGAATGGCCAGCGCGACGGCGGCCGATACCAGAAGGGTCGTGATCGAAAGCTTTTTCATGATGCCTCTCCCAAAGCGTTGTTGTGTCGTTGACAAGCGAAGTTACGGGAGGGCTGAGCGTCCAGTTTCGAGGTTCACCTAACTGTGACCACAAAAAAGCCCCGCTTGCAGCGGGGCTTTTTATCCATTGCCTACTCGGCCGGTTCCTTGGGCTTTCGGCGGAACATGCCGGACAGATTGTCCCAAAGCTCGATCTTGGCGCCCTGGCGCTTCATGATCAGGCCCTGCTGGAGAACGGACAGGGTGTTGTTCCAGGCCCAGTAGATCACGAGGCCGGCGGGGAACGTCGCAAGCATGAAGGTGAAGACGACCGGCATCCAGTTGAAGATCATCGCCTGGGTCGGATCGGGCGGCGTCGGGTTCATGCGCATCTGCACGAACATCGTGATGCCCATGATCAACGGCCAGACGCCGATCATCAGGAAGGACGGCACGTCGTAGGGCAGGAGGCCGAAGAGGTTGAACAGCGAGGTCGGATCGGGCGCCGACAGATCGTTGATCCAGCCGAAGAACGGCGCGTGGCGCATCTCGATCGTGACGTAGATGACCTTGTAGAGCGCGAAGAAGACCGGAATCTGGAGAAGGATCGGCCAGCAGCCGGCGATCGGATTGATCTTTTCCTTCTTGTAGAGCTCCATCATCTCCTGCTGCTGCTTCATCCGGTCGTCGCCGTATTTCTCCCGGATTTCCATCAGCTTGGGCTGCACCTTCTTCATGTTCGCCATCGACACGTAGGATTTGTTGGCGAGCGGGAAGAAGATGAGCTTGACGAGAACGGTGGTCGCGAGAATGGCGACGCCGAAATTGCCGAACAGACGGAAGAACCAGTCGATGACGAAGAACATCGGCTTGGTGATGAAATAGAACCAGCCCCAGTCGATCAGGAGTTCGAACTGGCGGATGCCATAGGCTTCCTCATAGGCGTCGATGACGCCGACGACCTTGGCGCCGGCGAAGACGCGCGTCTCGATTTCGGTCGACTGGCCGGGCGCGACCGAAACCGCGTCGGACAGGTAGTCCGCCTGGTAGCGGACGCGGCCATCGTCGAAATAGGAATATCGCGGCTGGAATGCCTGACCGTCGGACGGGACCATCGCCACCGCCCAGTATTTGTCGGTGATGCCGAGCCAGCCATCATTGCTCTTGCCGGGCGTGATCTGACGATCCTCGGCGAGCGTCGAATAGTCGATCTCCTGCAGCCCCTCTTCGCCCGTCACCCCGATCAGGCCTTCGTGAAGAACGAAGATACCTTCGATGTCGGGCGTTCCGACGCGCGTGATGCGGCCGTAATTCATCAGCTCTACCGGCTCGCCGCCGGCGTTCGTGACGCTGTCGGAGAT
This sequence comes from Pseudomonadota bacterium, assembly GCA_023389195.1. Classification (GTDB taxonomy): domain Bacteria; phylum Pseudomonadota; class Alphaproteobacteria; order Rhizobiales; family Rhizobiaceae; genus Aliihoeflea. The sequence goes on along the minus strand of JAEWET010000034.1, from coordinate 29,524 downwards.
GGTGAACATGTAGTCCGCATCGACCGCAATCGTGCGCTCGAAGGTCAGGCCTGCATCGTTGGTATAAGTCAGCGTGACCGGCGCGTCCTGCGTGAGCTGGGGATTGCCTTCCACCGTCCAGACCGTCTGCGGTCCGGGAACCGCGCCGGCGTTGCCCTGCCCGACATAGCCGACTTCGGCATAATAGCCATTGGCGAGCGCGGACGGGTTCAACAACGAAATGTTCGGCGAATTCGGCTCGACGGTGACGCGGTAGTCCTTCAGCAACAGGTCGTCAATGCGGGCGCCAGTCAGGTTGATCGAGCCGGAAAGACGCGGCGTGTCGATGGCGATGCGATCGGTCGCACCGATGGCGCCGTCGCGCGTCTGCGGCGCGGCCGACGGGGCTCCGCCGCCGGGCACTTCGGCCTGCGTCCCGGGCGCGCTCGGCACGTCTCCATCACCGGGCGCGACACTGGAGCCCTGCCCCTGGGGGGTGGCCGCCTGCTGTTGCTGCGCCTGGATCTCGGCTGCCTCGCGCTGCGCCTCGATGCGGGGGTTCATGTAGAACACCTGCCAGAGGGTCAGGATCACGACGGAAAGCGCGATGGTGATGAAGAAGTTGCGATTGTTTTCCATCAAGGAATCCCTATCCCCGCTCAGCGAAATCGGCGGGAGAGTTCTGCCTTCAATTCGTCGAACGGCGTCTTGAGCAGTTCGCGGCGGCCGACGATGACATAGTCCGTGCCGCACGCCATGTCACGCGCCGCATGGACGCGAACGGCTTCTTTCAACCGGCGACGAATGCGGTTGCGAACCACCGCATTGCCGACTTTCTTGGTGACGGTGATGCCCAGACGCGGTTCTCCCGCGTCGTCACGCCGCATCGCCTCCAACAGAAAAAGCCGCCCCCGGCGCTTCTCGCCCCGGCGAACGGCCAGAAACTGGGCGCGCTTCTTCAAGCGCGCCGGTGCATTGTCGTGCGGCCGGTCGGTCAATCCCGTTGCCCTATGGCGGCCGGCCCGCGACGACTTACGCGGACAGACGCTTGCGGCCGCGGGCGCGGCGGGCAGCGATGACCTTCTGACCACCCTTGGTGGCCATACGCGCGCGGAAACCATGGCGGCGCTTGCGGACGAGTTTGGACGGCTGGTAGGTACGCTTCATTTATTTAATACCGCGGGGTGCGGCCCTTCTTGGTAGCTGTCTCATCGGACGAGGAGCTTCGGCCGGCCATGCGCAACATAAGTCGCGCCAGAACCTGGGCCCGAGCGTGCGCGGCTTATAGAAAGATCGCCCGCGCGAGTCAATCGATGTCGGTCACGTCGGAGTGAAGCGCGCAGGGCCGCTCGTCAACACCGCTTGAGACCAGGCGTGCGGGATTGTGGGCGGACGGAATGCGCGCCATGTGTATCGGCACGACGCATCTCCGCACCGGGAGCATCCCTTGCCAGCCAACCTCGCCAATGCCAAAGCCATGACCAATCTGTCGCGACCGACCCTTCGCGTTGCGGCCGCGACTTCGCGCGAGCGGACAAAGGACGGCGCCATGACAGCAGGCCAGTCGAAATCGATCTGGCGTTTCGTGCCGCTCGCCATCCTCGCCGGCGGCCTGGCAATTGGCTATGCGCTCGGCTGGCACGAATATCTGAGCCTTGGCGAACTCGCCGCGCGCAAGGACCAGTTGCAGGCCTATGCGTCCTCCTACGGCATCCTCGCGCCATTTCTGTTCGGTCTTCTCTACATGGTGGCGACGGCGTTCGCCTTTCCCGCCGCAGGCGCCCTCACTGTCTTCGGGGGCTTTCTCTTCGGCTGGGCGCTCGCCGGCATCGTGGTCGCCGTTTCGGCGACGATCGGCGCGACGCTGATCTTCCTGGCAGCCCGCTCCGCACTCGGCGATGCGCTACGCAGCCGCGTCAAGGGACGCGCGGAAGCCCTGTCGAAAGGCTTTGAGGATAACGCGTTCGGCTATCTCCTCGTGCTGCGCATGACGCCGGTCCTGCCCTTCTTCGTCGTCAACGTGGCACCGGCCCTCTTCAAGGTCCGCCTGGGCACCTATGTCGCCACGACCTTCCTGGGCATCCTGCCCGGCACGTTCGTGCTCGCCTATCTGGGAGCCGGCGTCGACAGCGTCCTGACGGCCGCCAACGCCGCCGGCCGGACGCCGACGCTTGGCGACATCGTGACGCCGCAGATCACGCTGGCGCTCGTGGGGCTTGCCCTGCTGGCGATTTCGGCCATGCTCGTCAAAGCCTACTGGACGCGCAGGACCGCATCCAAGGCGCCTGCCGCCGACTGATCGGATCATTCATGCTCGAGCATCTCACGCCGGACATCTGCGTCATCGGGGCCGGATCTGGCGGGCTGTCGGTCGCCGCGGCGGCGGCCGCCTTCGGTGTCGACGTCGTGCTGGTCGAGCGTGGCAGGATGGGCGGCGACTGCCTCAACTATGGCTGCGTGCCGTCCAAGGCGATGATCGCAGCGGGAAAACGGGCGCACGCAATGCGCACTGCCTCGGCCTTCGGGATCGAGGAGGTCGACCCGGCGATCGATTTCAGCGCCGTTCACGCCCATGTGCGCTCGGTGATCGATGCCATCGCGCCGAACGATTCCGTCGAGCGCTTCGAGAGCCTCGGCGTCAAGGTGATCAAGGCCGAGGGGCGCTTCATCGACGAAAGGACCCTCGAAGCCGGCGTTCATCGGATTTCGGCGCGGCGCTTCGTCATCGCAACCGGCTCGTCGCCCGTCATTCCGCCGATCCCCGGCATCGACAGCGTCGAGGCGCTGACCAACGAGACGATCTTCGATCTCGAGCACAGGCCCGACCATCTCGTCATCGTCGGCGGCGGGCCGATCGGGCTCGAACTCGCGCAGGCGCACCGCCGACTTGGATCACGCGTCACGGTCGTCGAAGCAGCCGGCTTCCTGTCGCGCGAAGATCCCGATCTGGCAGCCATCGCAGTCGATGCGCTCCAGGAAGAAGGGATCGCGCTTCTTGAGCGACATTCGGTCGTTCGTATCGAGCGGACGGATGACGGCTTGCGTCTCGTCGCCAGAGACGAGGGTGGCGATGAGCGCATCGTCGAGGGTTCGCATCTGCTTGTCGCGGCAGGCCGCTCGCCGAACCTGGCCGCTCTCGCCCTCGACGCCGCGAAGGTCCGTCACGACAAGAAGGGCATCGCCGTCGATGCGAGCCTGCGCAGTTCCAACCGGCGGATCTATGCGATCGGCGACGTGGCGGGCGGGCCGCAATTCACCCATGTGGCCAACTACCATGCCGGCATCGCGATCCGCGCACTGCTGTTTCGTCTTCCGGCGAAAGCCGACTACGCGTCGCTGCCGCGCATCACCTTTCTCGACCCCGAACTCGTGCAGGTCGGGCTGACCGAGGCAGAGGCACGAAAGGCGCATGGCGAAGTGCGGGTGCTTACTTGGCCGGTCCACGACAATGACCGCGCCCAGGCGGAGCGCGAGACGACCGGGCTGATCAAGCTCGTCGCAGACCGACGCGGACGCGTCATCGGTGTTTCGATCCTTGCCAAGGGCGCGTCCGAGATGGGCAATTTCTGGTCGCTGGCCCTGTCGAAAAAGATGCGCGTGCGGGATCTGACCAGCTTTATCTCGCCCTACCCCACCATGGGGGAAATTGGCAAACGCGCTGCCATGTCCTATTTTACGGATATGGCCCGCAAACCCGTCGTCAGGCGAATCATTCGCCTTCTTCGGGTCTTCGGATAGGGGTGGCAGGAGACGCCGTGAGGGACCGCGAGACAGAGGGCAAGGCGGCGGCGCTCGACAGGCGCGCAAGCGTCGCGCTGGGCCGTGGCCTTTCGACCAAGCTCCTCGTGCTGACCATGCTCTTCGTGCTCATCGCCGAAGTGCTGATCTTCATTCCCTCCATCGCCAATTTCCGACTGCGCTGGCTGGAGGAACGGCTGAGCACGGCCGCCGCCGTCGCCACCGTGCTCGTCGACGAGGACGCGTCGAGCCTCTCGCGGGCGACGCAGGACGACGTCCTCGCCTCGCTCGGCGCGAAGGCCGTCGCCGTGCGCGACGAAGGCATGTCCCAGCTTCTTTTAGCGGCTGAGATGCCGCCGGCGATCGACGAGCATATCGCGATCGAAGCAACGTCGCCGATCGCGGCAGTGCGCGATGCGCTGTCGACCGCGCTTTGGGGCGGCGACCGGATGCTGCGGGTCTTCGGTCCCGTCGGCGACAGCACGAAGGAATTCGAGCTTATCATTCCCGACGCCGACCTTCGCTCGGCCATGATGGTCTATGCCCGCAACGTGGCGATCCTTTCGCTGATCATTTCAGTGATTACGGCCGGCCTCGTCTTCTGGGCCATCAACCGCATGATGATCCGCCCGATCCGCCGGATGACGCACTCGATGCTGGCCTTTTCCGCCGCGCCGGACGACCCGGCCCGTGTCATCCGGCCCGACCGCCGGACCGACGAGATCGGCATTGCCCAGCACGAGCTGGCGAGCATGCAGGGCGAATTGCAGCGCACTCTGGGCGAGCAGCGACATCTGGCCGAACTGGGCCTGGCCGTCTCCAAGATCAACCACGACATGCGCAACATGCTCGCGGCGGCACAATTGATGTCGGATCGGCTGCGCCTGATCGACAATGCGACCGTCCAGTCCTTCGTGCCGAAGCTCGTGCGCACGCTCGATCGCGCGGTATCCTATTCCGAAGGCGTTCTCGCCTATGGCCGCACGCAGGAAGCGCCCCCGTCGCGGCGCCGGTTGCGCCTTGCCCAGATGGTCGACGATGTCGGCGAAATCCTCGGCCTCGCGCCCGAGGGCGATATCGAGTTCGTGAATGCGATAGACCCGGGGCTCGAGGTCGAGGCGGACGCCGATCACCTCTTCCGAGTTCTCGCCAATCTGGCGCGCAATGCCGTCCAGGCGATGCAGACGGATACGGAAAGCGCCGTCGTCAAGCGGCTGACCATCGGCGCGATGCGGGAAGGAGCGGTCTCGAAGATCACGATCGAGGATACCGGCCCCGGCCTGCCCAAGCGGGCCCGCGAAAATCTCTTCGCCGCCTTCCGCGGTGCAGCTCGAAGCGGCGGCACAGGCCTCGGGTTGGCGATCGCGCACGAACTCGTCCGTGCCCATGCGGGAACGCTGGAACTCGTCGAGACACGCGGTGGGCGCACCATCTTCGAGATCTGCATCCCCGACCAACCCATCGCGCTCGACGAAGCCCGCAAGTCGATCCGCCGCCCGGCCTGAGCCGAAGTCTTCCCGGCTGCCCATGGGGAATCGTCAAGTTGCGCTTTTTTCTCCAAAGGCCGCTTGCTTTTCGCCCGGTCAGTGGCTAGGTAACGGCCACTTCAGGTGCCGGTTCGCCGGCCCCGCGATCGTTTCGATCGCTGCGCGCCCGTAGCTCAGCTGGATAGAGCACCAGACTACGAATCTGGGGGTCAGAGGTTCGAATCCTTTCGGGCGCGCCATTTAACCGACTGAAGCACCCCGTGAAATCAAAGTCCTCATCCTGCCGATGAGAGCTGCCCGTATCATTGCTGTCACGGCAGGATTTCGGCCACATTCACGGCACGGCGTTCCTTGACGGAGCGTAAGGCTGCTTCCGCGATCACGAGTGCGACAAGTCCGTCGCGGCCGGACGGCTGGGGCTGTGTTCCGTCGCGGATTGCAGCGATGAAGCCTGCAATCTCGGCGGCGTAGGCCTGCGTATAGCGCGTCATGAAGAAATCGTGCAGCGGCGGCCGCGTGAAACCTCGCTCATCGGCAATCTCGATCGAAACCGGGCGCTGGTTTTCGGCGGCGATCATGCCCTTCGTGCCCAGCGCCTCGATGCGCTGGTCGTAGCCGTAGGTCGCGCGCCGTGAATTCGAGATGACGCATTGGCGCCCGCTGGCCGTCGTCAGGATGACGCTCGCGCTGTCGTAGTCGCCGAGCTCTCCGATCGTGGGATCGACGAGCGAAGCGGCCGACGCGCTGACCCAGGCCGGCTCCTCGCCCAGGAGGAAGCGGGCCATGTCGAAATCGTGGATCGTCATGTCCTTGAAGATGCCGCCGGATGAGAGAATGTAGCTCGCGGGCGGTGCGCCGGGATCGCGCGAGGTGATCGTCACCATTTCCACGGTTCCGATCGCGCCCGCATCGATCTGCGCCCTCACCGCCTGGAAATGGGGATCGAAGCGGCGATTGAACCCCACCATCAAGATGCCGCTCTCCGCTTCGACCACGGCAAGGCAGGCGCGCACGCGATCGACCGACAGGTCGACGGGCTTTTCGCAGAAGATGGCCTTGCCGGCGCGTGCGAAGCGCTCGATCAGATCCGCATGGGTGTCGGTGGGCGTGCAAATTACGACGGCATCGATATCGTCCGCCGCCAGGATTTCATCGACGGAACGAACCTGCGCTCCCCAGAGCGCGGCGAGCGAATCCGCGGCCTGCGGCATGGCGTCGGCGACGGCCACCAGTCTCGCGTCCGGATCGCCGCTGACGGCCTTGGCGTGGACCTTGCCGATGCGACCCGCGCCAAGCACGGCAAACCGAATGGACATGAAAATTCTCCTCAGGCGAGATGGATGCGGGCGTCGCTGCGCGCCGCGTCGGCGATGGCATGGATGACGCGCTCGAAGATGAGCGCTTCGTTGAAATCGGGTCCGGTGCGCGGTCCGCCTGCAATCTGCGCAAGAAAGGCGCCGGCCTCCATGGTCTTGAGATCGTTCATGCCGATCTGGTGGCCGACAGCCGGCACGAATGCCCCGAACGGCGCGTGCTCCGGCCCCGTCAGGATCGTCGTAAAGCCCTGGAGCGCCTTGTCGCCCGCATTGCGATAGAGCATCAACTCGTTCATGCGCTCCTGATCGAAAACGATCATGCCCTTGGTGCCGTGGATTTCGAAGCCGAGACGGTTCTTGCGACCCCAGGCACTGCGCGAGATCGCCAACGTGCCCGTCGCCCCGCTTGCAAAGCGCACGAGCGCACTCGCCAGATCCTCATTCTCCACCGCCGCTCGGCCGTCGGACTCAGCGAGCGGACGCGTTTCATGGACGGTCGCCATGTCCGCGATCAGGCTGTCGATGGGTCCGACAAGCCGGCAGACCATGCTGACCAGATGGCAACCCAAACCGCCGAGCGCACCGAGCCCGGCTTCGGCCATTGCCGCGCGCCACGTCCAGGGAAGGTCGGGATCGGCCTGATAATCCTCGTCGACCCAGCCGCGCACATGCGCGATGCGGCCGATCTCGCCGACGTCCACGAGCCGTTTCGCATGGGTGAAGGCCGGATTGTGGATGTAATTGTAGCCGACCATGGTGCACACGCCGGCCTCCTGCGCGGCGCGCGTCATGTCTTCGGCCTGTGCAAGCGTCAGCGCCAACGGCTTTTCGCAATGAACGTGCTTGCCCGCTGCGATCGCCGCCAGGGCCATTTCATGGTGCATCCGGTTCGGCGTGGTGATGCAGACGATATCGACCGCGTCGTCGCGTACCAGCGAGCGCCATTCGTCGGTGACGCGCACAAAGCCGAACTGCTCGGCCATGCGGGCGGCCTTGTCCTGCGGCACGTCGCAGAGAAGTTCGAGGCGCACCGGCGGCAGCCCGCCAAGCACCGCATTTGCATTGCGATAGGCGAGCGCATGGCTCTTGCCCATGAACCCGGTCCCGATCAGGCCGATCCCCAGCGCGCGGGTCACGCCCGTCCTCCATCCATCTGCGCCATAGGCAACAGGCTCCTCCCGGCTTGCCAATATCCCGACGGCGCGCCTCTCCGCGACTTGTCGAAATGGAATATTTGTTCCAAATATACATGTCCGCCCAACCGGCGGCTGTCAAGCGCATTGAGGACGACAGGCATGGATGCATCTTCCCCGCCGACCACGATCGAAGCCTTCCAGCTTCGCCTTAGCGAAGTCGCCAGCACGTTGCCCAAGCGCCTGCGGCAATGCGCGGATTTCGTGACGTCCAACCCGGAGCGCATCGCGGTCTCCACCGTCGCCGAACTGTCGTCGGCTGCCGGCGTACCGCCATCGGCCTTCGTGCGCTTTTGCCAGATCATCGGCTTCAAGGGGTTTTCGGACATGCAGCGCCTGTTCCGCGACGCGCATGCGCCGCGCTGGCCGGACTATCCGACACGCATCAAGGCGCTGCACGAACAGGGACAGGACAGCCCATCCGCACTCCTTGCCGAGTTCATCGAGGCAGGCCGTCACTCGCTGGAAAACCTTGCCACGACGATGGACAGCAAGGCTTTGGAGGCCGCCGTCGAGACGCTGGCCAAGGCACGCACGATCCATCTCGTCGGCTTCCGGCGCGCATTTCCCGTCGCCTCCTACATGGCCTATGCGCTCGAGAAAATGGAAGTGCCGGCCATGCTGCACGGAGCGGTCGGCCATATCGATGCGCGCCATGCCCTCGCCGCCGGCGACGCCATGGTCGCGATCACCTTCGCGCCCTACACGCCGGCGACGGTCGAGTTGGCGACCTATGCCAGCGAACGCGGCATCCCCGTTGTTGCCATCACGGACACGCTGGCAAGCCCGCTGCGCCGTCTGGACGTGACGGCCCTCTCAGTCAGCGAGATCGATGTGGGGGCGTTTCGCGCATTGTCGGCGACGCTTTCTTTGGCAACAGCCCTTGTCGTTGCGATCGGTGCGCGTCGGAGTTGATGGAAAAATCGACTTGCATTGACTCCAAAATGGATGGAATATTCCATTTACCGGCTTGACCATGGAGGTGTCTCGCGCGGCAGCACACATCTCAGGGAGAGAGAGAATGTCCAGGACAATGATTGCCGCGTTGGCGGTTGCAACGGGTCTCGGCACGATGTCGGTTCCGGCATTGGCTGCCGACGAGCAGTTCGTTCTCATCAGCCACGCGCCCGATTCCGATAGCTGGTGGAACACGATCAAGAACGCCATTGCGGTCGCGGGCGAGCAGATGGAAGTGCGCGTCGACTACCGCAATCCGCCGACCGGCGATCTCGCCGACATGGCGCGCATCGTCCAGCAGGCGACCGCTGCCGGGCCGGATGGGATCATCGTCACCATCGCCGATTTCGACGTGCTGTCCGGCCCGATCAAGGATGCCGTCGATCAGGGCATTCCGGTCATCACCATCAATTCGGGCACGCAGGAACAGTCCGCCGAACTCGGCGCCATGATGCATGTCGGCCAGCCGGAATTCGACGCCGGGCACGCCGCCGGACTGCGCGCCAAGGAAGCGGGCGCGACCTCGTTCCTGTGCGTCAATCACTACATCACCAACCCTGCCTCGGTCGAACGCTGCCAGGGTTTTGCCGATGCGCTGGGCGTCGAGCTCGGCAGCCAGATGATCGATTCCGGCCTCGATCCTTCCGAAGTTCAGAACAAGGTCGCCGCCTATTTGACCACCAATCCGGACACCTCCGCGATCCTGACGCTCGGGCCGAACTCCGCGCATCCGACGATCCGGGCGGTGCAGGATGCCGGTCTGGAGGGCGAGATCTTCTTCGCCACCTTCGATCTGTCGGCCGAGATTTCGCAGGCGATCAAGGACGACATCATCGACTTCGCGATCGACCAGCAGCCCTTCCTGCAGGGCTATCTGCCGGTGGTTCTGCTGACGAACTATGCGCGCTACGGGGTGATGCCGGGCAACAACATCAATTCCGGCCCCGGCTTCATCACGAAAGACAATATCGAGCAGGTCGAGACGCTGGCAGGCGAGTTCCGCTAGGCCGTCCCACCCATGGGGCGGCCGACGCGCCGCCCCTTTTCTTCGCTGCACACCACCGGGGGACCCGCCATGACGGCCACCACCGACGAACGCGTCAAGTCCGTCTCGGGCTTTCGCCGCGCCATGATCCGCCCCGAACTCGGCGCCATCTGCGGCACGATCCTCGTCTTCGTCTTCTTCGTCCTCATCGCGGGCGATACGGGAATGTTCGCCGCGCAAGGCGTGATGAACTGGACGCTCGTCTCCGCGCAATTCGCCATCATCGCGGTCGGCGCGTGCCTGCTGATGATCGCGGGGGAGTTCGACCTTTCGGTCGGCTCCATGATCGGCTTTGCCGGAACCGTCATCGCCATCGTGTCGGTGCAATGGGGCTGGCCGGTGTGGATCGCGATCCTGTGCGCCTTCGCCGTCGCGCTTGCCATCGGCGCGCTCAATGGCTGGCTCGTCATCCGCACCGGCCTGCCGAGCTTCATCGTCACCCTCGCCTTTCTCTATATCCTTCGCGGGCTGACGATCTGGCTGTCGATCCTGACCACGCGCCAGACGATCATCGGCGGCGTGGGCGAAGCGGCACAGGGCGACTGGCTCGCCTGGCTGTTCGGCGGCAAGATTTTCGGCAGCCTGTTCGTCTGGCTGGCCGATGCGGACCTGATCGCCACCTATGATCGCGGCGCACGCAGCGGCCAACCGATCATCGACGGAATTCCCATGCTGATAGTCTGGGCCATCGGGCTGATGATCTTCGCGCATGTGCTCCTGACCCGGACGCGCTTCGGCAACTGGATCTATGCCGCCGGCGGCGATGCGCAGGCCGCGCGCTATGTCGGCGTGCCCGTCGATCGGGTGAAAATCCTGATGTTCATGTTCACCGCATTCTGCGCGACCGTCTTCGCGACCTGTCAGGTCATGGAGTTCGGATCGGCCGCCGCCGACCGCGGCCTCCTGAAGGAATTCGAGGCGATCATCTGCGTCGTCATCGGCGGCGCGCTTCTGACCGGCGGCTATGGTTCGGTCGTCGGCGCAGCACTCGGCGCCCTCATCTTCGGTGTCGTCCAGCAGGGCCTGTTCTTCGCCGGGGCCGAAAGCTCGCTCTTCCGCGTCTTCCTCGGCACGATCCTGATCCTCGCCGTCATCATGAACACCTTCATCCGCCGCATGATCACGGGAGAACGATGATGTCCCTGATCGAGATGCGTGACATCCGAAAGCATTTCGGCGCGGTGATCGCGCTGGGCGGTGTGTCCTTCGATGTGCAGGCCGGCGAATGCCACTGTCTGCTCGGCGACAATGGTGCCGGCAAGTCGACCTTCATCAAGACCATGTCGGGTGTGCACAAACCGTCCGCCGGCACGATGTTCGTCGAGGGCAAGGAGGTCGTCTTCCAAAGCCCGCGGGACGCCATGGAAGCGGGCATCGCGACCGTGTACCAGGATCTGGCGATGATCCCGCTGATGTCGGTCACCCGCAATTTCTGGATGGGCCGGGAACCGGTCCGCAAATTCGGGCCGCTGAAGCTGATCGACTTCGAGACCGCGAACCGGGTCACGATGGAGGAAATGCGCCGCATGGGCATCAATCTGCGCGAGCCCGAACAGGCGGTGGGCACATTGTCGGGCGGCGAACGCCAGACGGTCGCCATTGCGCGCGCGGTTCATTTCGGCGCCAAGGTCCTGATCCTCGACGAGCCGACCTCCGCGCTCGGCGTGCGCCAGACCTCGAACGTGCTGGCGACGATCGACCGGGTGCGCAAGCAGGGCATCGGGGTCGTCTTCATCACCCACAATGTCCGCCACGCCATGGCGGTGGGCAATCGCTTCACCGTGCTCAATCGCGGCAAGACGCTCGGCACGGCCGCACGCGGCGAAATCAGCGCGGAGGACTTGCAGGACCTGATGGCGGGCGGGCAGGAAATGGCCGAACTTGAAGGCTCGCTCGGGGGAACCGTATGAGCCTCGACGTCATCACCATCGGGCGCTCCTCGGTCGATCTTTACGGCGTGCAGGTCGGCGGGCGGCTTGAGGACATGCGCTCGCTGCGCAAGTATATCGGCGGCTCGCCCACCAACATGGCCTGCGGCACCGCGCGGCTCGGGCTGAAATCGGCCGTCATCACGCGCGTCGGCAACGAGCATATGGGCCGCTTCATTCGCGAACAGCTCGCCGCCGAAGGGGTCGATACGCGCGGCGTCGTCACCGACCCCGAGCGCCTCACCGCGCTCGTCATTCTCGGCATCCGCGACGAGGACAATTTTCCGCTGATCTTCTATCGCGAGAACTGCGCCGACATGGCGCTCGACGAAGGCGACATCGACCCGGCTTTCATCGCAGAGACGCGCGCGGTGGTCGCCACCGGAACGCATCTTTCCCATCCGCGCACCGAAGCCGCCGTCCTGAAAGCGCTGCGCCTTGCCCGCGAAAACGGAGCGCGCACCGCTCTCGACATCGACTATCGGCCGAATCTGTGGGGGCTTGCCGGTCACGATGCCGGCGACAGCCGCTTCATCGCCTCGCAGGCCGTCACGGCGAAGCTTCAGTCGCATCTTCCGCTATTCGACCTGATCGTCGGCACGGAGGAAGAGTTCCACATCGCCGGCGGCTCGACCGATACGATCGAGGCCCTCAGGGCCGTGCGCGCCGTCACCAACGCGACGCTGATCGCCAAGCGTGGGCCGATGGGCGCCGCCGCATTCACCGGCGCGATCCCCGACACGCTCGACGAAGGCGAGGCCGGTCCCGCTTTCCGGATCGAAGTCTTCAACGTTCTGGGCGCCGGCGACGGATTCATGTCCGGCCTCCTCAAGGGCTGGCTCGAAGACGCATCCTGGCCGGTCGCCCTGACCTATGCCAATGCCTGCGGCGCGCTCGCCGTCTCGCGCCACGGCTGCACGCCCGCCTATCCATCGGCACAGGAACTCGACTTCTTCCTCAAGCGCGGGATCGTGACCCCGGCGTTGCGCCACGACCGCGAGCTCGAGCAGATCCACTGGTCGACGAACCGGCGCGGCGATTGGCCGGACATGCGGGTCTTCGCCTTCGACCACCGCGCGCAACTGGAAGCGATGGACGGCGCCGACGCAAAGCGCATCGGCCAGTTCAAGCAATTGTGCCTGCAAGCGGCACTGCGGGTGGCCGACGGGCATCACGGCTACGGAATTCTCTGCGACGACCGGCTCGGCCGCCATGCGCTTCATGCCGCCGCCGGCAGCGGGCTGTGGATCGGGCGACCGGTCGAGCAACCCGGCTCGCGACCGTTGCGGCTCGAACCCGTACTTGGCGCCGACTGGGGCGGGACGTTGGGCGAATGGCCGCGCGACCATGTCGTCAAGGCGTTGTGCTTCTGTCATCCCGACGACGACGAGGCGATGTGGAGCGACCAGCTCGCCACGATCGCCCGGCTGGCCGAATCCGCACGCCGCAACGATCTCGAATTCCTGCTGGAAGTCATCCCGTCGAGGGTCGGTCCGGTCGATGACATGACGACACCGCGCATCATCGCAAAGATCTACCAGAGCGCCATCTATCCCGACTGGTGGAAGCTCGAACCGATGACGAGTGAGCGGGCTTGGGCGAATGTGGTCACGGCCATCGAGGCGCACGATCCGCACACGCGCGGCATCGTCGTTCTCGGTCTCGACGCGCCGCAGGCACAGCTTGCCGAAGCGTTCCGGCGCGCGGCCAGGTTCGATCTCGTCAAGGGCTTTGCCGTCGGCCGCAGCATCTTCGGCGACGCAGCGCGCGCGTGGTTCGCCGGCACGATGACGGATGCCGCCGCCGTCACCGACATGAGTGCGCGCTATCGCGCGCTCGCCCAATCGTGGGATGACGCCCGCAATACCAGGGACACTGCCGCATGACCACCATCCGCCTGACCGCCGCGCAAGCCATGGTGCGCTACTGCGCCAACCAGCTCAACGAGGACGGCGTGCCGTTCCTCTCCGGCACATGGGCAATTTTCGGCCACGGCAATGTCGCCGGTCTCGGCGAAGCGCTGCATGGCGCGCGTGAAACCTTCCCGACATGGCGTGGCCATAACGAGCAGAGCATGGCGCACGCGGCCATCGCCTATGCCAAGACGCTGAACCGCCGGCGGGCGATGATGGTGACGAGTTCGATCGGCCCCGGCGCGCTGAACATGGTGACGGCCGCTGCCCTTGCCCATGTGAACCGGCTGCCGGCGCTGTTCGTGCCGGGCGATGTCTTCGCCAGCCGCGCGCCCGACCCCGTCCTTCAGCAGATCGAGGATTTCAGCGACGGCACGGTTTCCGCCAATGACGCGTTCCGGCCGGTCAGCCGCTATTTCGACCGCATCTCGCGCCCCGAGCATCTGCTCACGGCCCTGCCCCGCGCCTTTCGCGTGATGACTGATCCGGCCGATTGCGGTCCGGTCACGCTGGCCTTTTGCCAGGACACGCAGGCCGAAGCGTTCGACTACCCGGAGAGCTTCTTCGCGCCGCGCGTCTGGACTGTCCGCAGACCGCCGCCCGATCCGCGCGAACTTGACGCCGCCGTGGCTGCGATCCGCGCGGCGCGCAAGCCGCTGATCATTGCCGGCGGCGGCGTTCACTATTCGCTGGCGACCGACGCCTTGCGCTTGTTTGCCGAGACCCATCGCATCCCCGTTGCCGAAACGCAGGCCGGCAAATCCGCCCTGCCCTGGGATCATGCGTGCAATCTGGGCTCGCTCGGCGTCACCGGCAGTTCGGCTGCCAATGCAATCGCGGCCGACGCCGATCTCGTCATTGCGGTCGGCACCCGCCTGCAGGACTTCACCACCGGCTCGTGGGCGCTGTTCCGCAACCCGGCGTGCCACCTCCTGACGATCAACGTCGCCCCTTATGATGCCGCCAAGCACACGGCGCTGACCGTCGTCGCCGATGCGCGCGTCGCACTCGAAGCCCTCGGCACTGCCCTTGGCGACCACCACGCGCCGGCGCATGATGCCGGTCTGATTTCTGAGTGGACAGAGGCCGTCGATGCCGTGACGGCGATTGGCGACGAGACGCAGAACAGGCTTCCCTCCGACGCGCAAGTGATCGGCGCGGTGCAGCGCAGTGTCGATGACGACGCGATCCTCGTCTGCGCGGCGGGCGGACTTCCGGGCGAATTGCACAAGCTTTGGCGTGCCCGCCGTCCCGGCGGCTACCATGTCGAATACGGATTTTCGTGCATGGGCTACGAGATCGCCGGCGGGCTCGGGGTCAAGATGGCGCAGCCGGACCGCGAAGTCGTCGTCATGGTCGGCGACGGCAGCTACATGATGATGAATTCCGAGCTCGCCACCTCGGTCATGCTCGGCCAAAAGCTCATCATCGTTGTGCTCGACAATCGCGGCTATGGCTGCATCAACCGGCTGCAGATCGCGTCGGGCGGATCAAGCTTCAACAATCTCCTCGACACGGCCACGCATGTCGTCCCGTCCGCCATCGATTTCGCGGCGCACGCGGCCTCGATGGGCGCGATTGCCGAAAAGGTAGCCGATCTCGCAGGGCTCGAACAGGCGATGGCGCGCGCGCGCAGCGCCGCACGCACCAGCGTGATCGTGATCGATACCGATCCGATGCAGACGACCGATGCCGGCGGCGCCTGGTGGGACGTCGCGGTGCCACAGGTTTCGGAGCGCCAACAGGTTCTCGAGGCCCGCAAGGCCTATGACGACGCACGAACACATCAGTGGATGGACTGACACGCATGATCCTCTATGGAACCAACCCGATCGCCTGGTCGAACGATGACGACCGTTCGCTCGGCGCCGCTATCTCGCTCGAAACATGCCTCAAGCAGGCGGCTGCGATCGGTTTCGACGGCATCGAGAAGGGGCACAAGATGCCCGACGAGGGCGACGTGCTGAAGGCGACGCTCGGCGCGCATGGCCTGCGCTTCGTCGGCGGCTGGTACTCGACACACCTCCTGACGCGCAGCGTCGATGCCGAGATCGCAGCCGCCCGCCCCCATCTCGATATGGTCCAGCGGGCAGGCGCAAAAATCTTCATCGCGGCCGAAACATCGAACGCCATCCACGGAGCAAACGGCACGCCGCTGGCTGAAAGTCCCGTCCTGAACGCCGAGGAGATGAAGCGTTTCGGCGAGAACATGGAGCGCTTTGCGGCTTACCTCGCCAGCGAGGGCCTACCACTCGTCTATCACCACCATATGGGGACGGTCGTCGAGACCGGGCCGGAGATCGATGCCTTCATGAATGCGACGGGACCTGCGACCCGGCTCCTGCTCGACACGGGGCATGCCTATTTCGGCGGCGCCGATCCGGCGGACCTTGCGGTCCGATACATGCACCGCGTCGGCCACATTCACTGCAAGAATATTCGGCCCGAGATCATGGAGAGCGTTCGCACCGAACGCCTCTCATTCCTCGACGGCGTGCGCGCGGGCGTCTTCACGGTTCCGGGCGATACGGAGGGCGGCGTCGATTTCGCGCCGGTTCTGGAAACCGCCGCGCGCCACGATTATTCGGGCTGGCTCGTCATCGAGGCCGAGCAGGACCCCGACCAGCGCGATCCCGTCCATTATCAGTCGATGGGCCTCAAGGCGCTGCGGAAGATGGCGCGTGATGCCGGTCTCGACACGGCGGGAGGAGCCTGATGCCCAATCTCCTGCGAAAGCCAAGTGGCGATCACGGCCACGTCCATCGGCTCACGCCGCAGGAAGCCGGTTGGTCCTATGTCGGCTTCGACCTGCACCGGCTGGAAGCGGGCGAGACCGTTCATGGCCTTCTGGAGGGACGAGAGGCGATCCTCGTCATCGTCGAGGGCAAGGCGCGGATCGAGGCCGGCGGCAAGGATTTCGGCGAGAAGGGCGAGCGGCTGAGCGTCTTCGAGAAGACGCCGCCGCATTGCCTCTACGTCCCTCCGGAAACGCCATGGAAAGCCGTTGCGACCACGGCGCTCACCCTTGCCGTCTGTTCGGCGCCATCGAATGGCAGCAGGCCGGCACGGATCATCGGCCCGGCCGGCATCGAAATGGTCACGCGCGGCAAGGACGCCAATACGCGCTTCATCCACCCGATCGCGATGGAAGAGCGCGACGTGGCGGACAGGCTGCTCGTCACCGAAGTCTTCACGCCCTCCGGCAACTGGTCTTCCTATCCGCCGCATAGGCATGACGAGGACGATTTCCCGCGCATGACCTATCTGGAGGAGACCTATTACCACCGCCTCGACCCGCCGCAGGGCTTCGGCTTCCAGCGCGTCTTTACCGAAGACGGCTCGCTGGACGAAACCATGACGGTGAAAGACGGCGATCTCGTTCTGGTGCCGAAGGGCCACCATCCCTGCGGCGCGCCTTACGGCTATGAGATGTACTATCTCAACGTCATGGCCGGGCCGTTGCGCAAATGGCGCTTCGAAAACCACCCCGACCATGACTGGATCGCGCAACGCGACGCCCCGTCCACGTGATGTGACCGCGTCGGGCACGTCATTGTGGGCACTGCGCGATCACGCCTAATATTGGCGCGAGTTTTCAAGCTCACGGCCGAGGAACGCGGATGTCGAAGTCTTGCGCCCGCTTGCCAGCAATTGCTGCGTATAGGCCCGCTCCGGCATCTCGAAAATCTGCGCGACCGGCCCCTGCTCGACGATCTTGCCGCGTTTCATCACCAGAACCCGGTCGCAGATTTCGCGCACGACGGCGAGGTCGTGCGAGATGAAGAGGTAGGTCAGGTCCAGTTCTTCGCGCAGGTCGCGCAGGAATTCCAGGATCTGCGCCTGAACAGATACGTCGAGCGCAGAGGTCGGTTCGTCAAGCAGCAGCAGCTTCGGCCTCAAGGCCACAGCGCGCGCGATGCACACCCGCTGCTTTTGCCCGCCTGAAAGTTCATGCGGGTAGCGGTAGCGAAACGCCTTTGGGAGCTGCACCGTGTCGAGCAGATTCTCGACATTGGCCTCGATCTCGCGGCGCGAAAGTTTCGACTGGATGCGGAACGGCTCCGCGATCGCATCGCCGATCGTGTGCCGGCCATTGAGCGCGGAATGCGGATTCTGGAAGACGAGTTGCATGTGCCGGCGCATCTGACGCAGTGCTTCGCCGTTCAACGTCGTGATGTCGCTGCCATCGAAGGCGACCGCACCAGCCGTCGGCTCGACCAGTCGAAGCAGCAGACGCGCGATGGTCGACTTGCCGGAACCGGATTCGCCGACGATGCCCAGCACCTCACCCTTCGAAACCGCAAAATCCACCTCGTCCACCGCACGGACCTCGCCGCCGGACTTCGTCGCATAGGTCTTGGAAAGGCCCTTGACCTCCAGCAGCGCCCCCGTCGCTTCGCGGTCTTCGCGCAGGGCCAGTGGCGCGTCGATATCGGGGACGGCGGCCAATAGGCGTTTTGTGTAGTCGTGCCGGGGCGCGCGCAGAATGTCTTCGGTCGCGCCTTCCTCGACGATCTCGCCGCGGAACATGACCGCGCAGCGCTTCGCTACCGTGGCGATGGCACCGACATCGTGACTGATCATGATGACGGTGAGATTGAGCTTCGTGACCAGTTCCTTGATCAGGTCGAGCACCTGTGCCTGGACGGTCACGTCGAGCGCGGTCGTCGGCTCGTCGGCGATCAGGAGATCGGGCTTGCCCGACAGCGCCATGGCGATCAGCACGCGCTGGCGCATGCCGCCGGAAAGCTGATGCGGATATTGATCGCACACGCGCGCCGGGTCGGGAATGCCGACCTGATCCAGCAATTGCTCGCTGCGCGCCCGGCGCTGCATTGCCGTCATCGAGACGCCCGTTGCCCGGTTGTGCGCGGCGATCACGTCGCCGATCTGCCTCCCGATCGAAAAGAGCGGGTTCAGATACGTCATCGGGTCCTGGAAGATCATCGATATCCGCACGCCGCGGATCTTTTTCCAGCCTTTGTCGCTGACGGTCGAAAGGTCGACGCCGTCGAAGCGGATCGCTCCCTTGACGACGCGCGCGCGCTTCGGCGCAAGGCCGAGGATCGAGCGGACCAGGACCGTCTTTCCCGAGCCGGATTCGCCGACGATCCCGAGCGTCTCCCCCTGCCTGACGGTCAGGTTGATGTCCTTGAGCACATGAACCGGCCCGTCGAACGTGTCGATGTCGAGCGTGTAGTTCGTGATTTCCAGCAGTTCGCTCATCGCTCACGGCTCCGGGGATCGAGGATGTCGCGCAGGCCGTCGCCGAGGAGGTTGAACCCGAGCACGGTCAGGAAGATCGCCGCGCCGGGGAAGAACGAATACCACCACCAATCGGGCATGTAGCTGCGCGCGACCGAGATCATCGCGCCCCATTCGGGTGCCGGGGGACGTGCGCCCAGCCCGATGAAACCGAGGCTTGCGGCCGCGAGGATCGCCATGCCCATGTCCATGCTCATCTTGACGATGATCGGCGACCAGCAATTCGGCAGGATGTGGTGCCACATGATCCACGGCGTGCGCGCGCCAAGCGAACGGGCGGATTCGACGAACAGCTCCTCCTTGACGGACAGCGTCTTGGCCTCCACGAGCCGCACATAGCCCGGCCACCAGACGATGGCGAGTGCGATGACGCAGTTGGTGATGCCCGGCCCGAGCGCCGCGACGATGGCCAGCGCAAGCGCGAGGCCCGGCACGGCGAGGAACAGCTCGGTAAAGCGCATGATCGCCGCGCGCGTCCAGCCGCCGGTATAGCCGGCGATGATGCCGAGAGGGATACCGATGCCCGCGCCGATACCGGTGATCAACAGGCCGATCCAAAGCGACGTGCGCGCCCCGACGATCACGCGCGACAGGATGTCCGAGCCCATCTCATCGGTGCCGAACCAGTGATCCGCGCTCGGCGGCTGGAGGCGCTCGGCCATGTTGAACGCGCCGGTCGTGTGTTCTGGATAGGGCGCCAGCCACGGCCCGAAGGCTGCAAGGGCCAGGAACAGAACGACAAGCACGAGGCCCAGCATCGAGGAAAAGCTGCCCGCGAAGGTGTGGGCGTAAAGCCGCATCTGCCGGATGCGGCTTTCATGGCGCTCGCGAAATGTCAGGCGGACGGGCGTCGTCAGGTCGCTGGTCGTCATTACGCGCTCCTCAGTCTGGGATCGATCCAGGCATAGGCGAGGTCGACGATCGTATTGGCGACGATAAAGAAGAAGCCGATCAGGAGCGTCACGCCGATCACCGGCTTGAAATCGGAAGCAAGCGCCGACGAGACGGCGTAAAGGCCGATGCCCGGCCAGTCGAACACGGTTTCGACGAGCACGGTCGAGCCCAGCATCCAGCCGAAACGCAGGCCGATCATGGCGAGCGTGGGCAGCATGGCGTTCTTCAGGGCGTAAAGCGCAACGATGCGCCGGGAGGACAGACCGTGCGCGCGCGCAGCAACGACATGGTCGGAGGACAGCACTTCGATCATCTCGGCGCGGTTCACGCGCAGGATCGACGCGAGACAGGGAAAGGAGAGCACGATCGCCGGCAGGATAATGTGCTTCAGAGCAGTCCAGAACGTATCGAACTGGCCGCGCAGGAGGCTGTCGACCAGAAGCAGATGCGTAATGGGTTCGGGCGGCAGCGCCACGAGCGGCAGGCGGCCGGAAACCGGCAGCCAGCCCATCTGAACGGCGAACAGCAATTGCAGCAGGATGCCGAACCAGAAGGCGGGAATGGCGACCCCAGAGATCGAGAAGATCCGCGTCACATGGTCGAACCAGCTATTGCGGTAGACCGCCGAGAGCATTCCGAGCGGCACGCCGACGAGGATGCCGAGCGTCATCGCCACAAGCACCAGTTCGATCGTCGCGGGCGCATAGCGAAGGAGTTCGTCGAGGACGGGACGCGTCGTCACGATCGATGTGCCGAGATCGCCGCGAACGAGGTCGCTCATATAGATGACGAACTGCTCGGCCACGGGCTTGTCGAGGCCGTTTTGGACACGGATGGTCTCGACCATGTCTTCGGTCGCATTGGGACCGGCGACCAGCCTTGCCGGATCGCCCGGTGCCACGTTGGTGATGAGGAATGTCAGCGCGGCAATGCCGAGCATGGTTCCCACCAGCGCGGCCAGCTTGCGCAATGTGAAACTCACCATGGTTTGCGTCCCGTGATGCGGGAAGCACCAAAAGGCGCTTCCCGCTGCGTTGGTGGTGGCTTTGCCTATTCGGCCTCGACCCAGAGGGGGTAGAGATCGACCTCGCCGGTGAACCGCACGGGGCTGAACTGGAACCCCTTCAGGTAGTCCCGATGCGCCCAGCGGCGGTTCTGCAGCATGCCGAAGACTTCCGGCTGATCGGCAACGATCTGCGTCTGGATCTTGGCATAGAGGTCGGCGCGCTCGTCCCAGTCGGTGCTGGCGCGGGCGTCGTCGATCATCTTCGAGACCTCCGCATTGTCGTAGAACGCCATGGCGTAATACTGGCCCCAGGAGTTCTTGTGATACTGATAGGCCACCGCATCCGGGTCGGTCGAAATCGGCGTCACATAGACCGACGTCATGGCCGGCGAGGTTTCGACGCGGGCGCCGTTGGCGACCATGTTCGGCCACTGCTCCGGCTTGATCTCGACATTGATGTTGAGCGCCTTGAGGTTGTCCAGCAGCACCAGACCGATGCGGCGCGCCTCTTCCAGGCCGGCGACGTGGACATATTCCAGCGTGATGCCGCCTTCGGGGTGCTCGGACTTGGCGAGATATTCCTTCGCCTTTTCCAGGTCCTGGCGCGGAATGTCGGCGACGTCGATGTGTCCGCGCATGCCGTCCGGAAGCGGGCTCGTCTGCAAGGAGGCGGCGCCGTTGTAGATCTGCACCAGCGCGTCATAGTCGAGCGCGTGTGCAATGGCCTTGCGCAGGTTGATGTCGGCGGTCGGGCCCTGCTGCGTGTTGAACTTGATGCCGAAGGTCGTCATGCCCTTATGGTCCTGGATCTCGATCCCGGGCATGTTGGCGATCTGCACGTAGTCGTCAGAGGTCAGGCCTTCGACGATGTCGACTTCACCGCGCTGCAGCGACGCGCGCTGGGCGGACGGTTCGCGGATGATCCGGTAGATCACGCCGGCCGGACGGTTCTCGCCCTGCGGCCAGCCCTTCCAGTAGTCGGCAACGGCCTGCAGCTCATAGAGCACGTTCGGTTCCCAGCGACCGAGCTTGAATGGGCCGGAACCGGCGGCATTTTCGGTCAGCCAGGCCTCACCAAAGTCGCCGTCGACCTCGTTGGCCTGGACTTCGGCCGGGTTGACGATGAACCACCAGGGCAGGAAGGAAAGGAACGGCGCGTAGGGCGCCCGCAGCTCGAACTTGACGGTGTAGTCGTCGACCACCGAAACGCCTTCGGGCGCAAGGAAGTCCTTGAGCATCCACGCGACGCCCTTGTTCAGTTTCAGGCCGCGTTCGAAAGAGTAGCGAACGGCTTCGGCATTGACCGGATCGCCATTGTGGAACTTGGCGTTCTCGACCAGCTTGAAAGTCCAGATCTTGCCGTCCTCGCTGGTTTCCCAGCTCTCGGCGATCCACGGCTTGATCTCTGCCGGGTCGCCTTCATACTTCACGAGCGCGTCGTAAACGGCCTGCTGGACCATGCGCGTCGACCAGTCGTAGCGCACGTGCGGGTCGAGCACCGGGATCGCCTGGCGACCGGCGAAGACGATGATCTCGCCATCTTCTGTCCGCTCGAACGCGTGCGCGCCCGATGCCATGAACGTGCCGGCGAGAAGCGCTGCCGCCATCGCCGAAAGAATCAATTTCCTCATCATCGACAGTTCCCCTTTGTCATAGCGAAAATCATTCGGTTTCAGATCATCTGGCGCACGACGCCCGCGACGACGCGGCGCGACAGCAAAACCGGCGCGTCGACCGCGCCGCGAACCTCGTCGAGCATGGCGGCCGTGTAGCCCATGCAGTGCATCACCACGAGATCGCAGTCGGCGACGCCTTTTGCGCCAGTGGCCATGCCGCCGCCCGAATAGGGCGAGGCCGACACGATCGTCGGATTGCCGGCGAAGACATGGCGCTGGCTGAATTCGGCCACCTGACGCTCGAGCGGCAGGATGACGCCCAGATTGCGGCAGGAAGCGGCCAGTGCCTCGACCGTGGAGTCCACGATCCGCTGCGCCTCGACCACGAGCGTGTTCTTCAAGGGATCGATGCGCGTGCCGGTGCAAAGGAGCACGACGATGTCGAATCCCTTGCCGTCGATCTCGGCCAGAATTTCGTTGAGCCGTTCTTCGGTGTGTGCCTTCGACGAGACGATCTCTTCGCCCGATGCAAGCCGCGTCGCAAAAGAGTGCTCGCCGTCCTTAGCGCGGTATGCGTCGAGGTCCGCACCTTCCAGCCCGTCGAGCACGCCGAACTCCTCATAGGAAGGCGGTGCGTCCAGGCCGGCGGCGATCTCCGCCATCATTTCGGGCACGATGTCGGAACGCGGCGTCTGGCCGATCGTGACGAAGGCGATACGTGAAATGCGCGACATGCAGCTCGGGTCCTCAGGCAATCGAATGCTGAAGCCTAGCCGTCAAAAAGTCCGGCGGACTATAGGGAACTCCCCTTAGGTGAAGCGCAATCTGTCTGCCCGGACTGCCGCATCGGCACGCACTGGCCTGCCCGATTCCCCGGCAGCGGTCAGGGATGGCCCGCCTGGACGACCAGGCGGATCAGGGCGGCCGAAGACGTCACCTCCATCTTCGCCATGACGTGAGAGCGATGAATCTCGACCGTTTTCGGGCTGATGCCGAGCTGGCGCGCGATCGCCTTGTTGGACAGGCCTTCGGCGGCAAGCGACATGACCTGCCGCTCGCGCGGCGTCAGGCGGTTGACGCGTTCGGCGAACTCGCCGGACATGCCCGGCAAGCTGATCGGCTGCGGCCGATAGAGCAGAAGCCGGATCGCGCTGGAGATGATCCGCCGCGCCAGCACCACGGGCTTGCCGGTCACCTTCGCCGCCATTTCCCGGTCGGATTCGGAAAAACTGACCGAATTCAGGACGATGATCTCGCATTCGGCGAGGTCGAACAGCGCGCGTGCCAGCGAAGCCCGGTCTCCGTCGACGGCATAGCTCGCCGTGATCCGGTAGGGGTCGAGCGCCGGGATTTCGAGTTCGTCGATCTGCTGTTCCAGCGGCTGGATCAGCCCGACGGACGAGCCTTGGGCAGCCAGAGAAATGACGGCCGATTCCAGCGCCCGCTGGGCGTTGACGGTCGGGCAGGTGCTTTCGAAATCGCGAAACAGCCCGGTCGACAAGATCACGACCAGATCGAACTCGTTCGGCTTGAAGCCGGCGACCAGCCGCGCCATGCGCTCACCGATGCGCGGCTTCGAAACGACGATTTCGCTGTTGTCGGCCATTCGCGTCACGATGCTGGTTTCGCCCGGCCGAACGCGTAACTCGTCGATCTCGCGGGGGGACAATCCGTCCAGCGCGCCGAGCTCGACCGCCTCGATCTGCATGTCGAGATTGGCCAGCATTTCCCCGATGAGATCGGCACGCGGGGTCTGCCCGACGCTGACGAACATCACCTTTTTTGGCGATATCGTTCCCGAGCTCAATTCCTGCATGGTCACGTGACGTGTGGCTCCTTGTCCGCCGCCCGCGCATTGCTCAATTCGTGGGCAAGCGCAATCTAGGGGCAGTTCCTTATATTGTCGGCCCGTTCTCGAAGCTAGCTTCTAGCCGATTATTTGGAGGCAAGACATGACGCGTGACTTCGAGGCGGACGAGATCGATCCGCTCGCCGTGGGTGCCTGGATATTGGGAACGGGCGGCGGCGGCAGCCCCTATCTGGCGCAGCTCAACCTGAAGAAGCTCTATCGTGACGGCAAGAAGTGCCGGCTGATCGATCCGCTGGCGCTCGACGACAATGACGCGGTTGCAGTCGTCTCCAAGATGGGCGCACCGCTCGTCGGTCAGGAACGGCTCGTCGACCCGGCCCATCTCGCCCGCGCGATGAAGCTTATGGAAGAATATACCGGCAAGCCG
Organism: Pseudomonadota bacterium; assembly: GCA_023389195.1. Lineage (GTDB taxonomy): Bacteria > Pseudomonadota > Alphaproteobacteria > Rhizobiales > Rhizobiaceae > Aliihoeflea. The sequence continues at coordinate 4,950 of JAEWET010000034.1, read as the reverse complement.
TTTCGCGCCGTGATGAGCGTCGAGATTGGTGGCGGCAACGCGCTGTCGCCATTCCTTGCCGGCGCAATGCTCGACATTCCGGTCGTCGATGCAGACGCGATGGGCCGCGCCTACCCGGAAGCGCAGATGACGTCCTTCGCCATCGGCGACCTCCAGATGTATCCGCTGACGCTCGTCGACTGCCGCGACAACGAGGCGATCGTCGCCAAGGCTGCAAGCTGGAAGTGGATGGAGCGGATCTCGCGCAAGGTCTGCACCGAAGTCGGCTCCACGTCCGCGACCTGCAAGGCGCCGCGCACTGGCCGCGAGGTGAAGGATTGGGGTGTTCTCCACACGGTCACCAAGGCGACCAGCCTTGGCCGCGCCGTCCTCGATGCGCGCGCCCGACATGCCGACCCCGTCGCCGCCGTTTTGGAACATGAAGGCGGGATCGAGCTCTTCAAGGGCAAGGTCACCGACGTCGACCGGACCACGACCGGCGGCTTCCTGCGGGGTGCGGCGAAGATCGAGGGGCTCGACAACGATCGCGGCGCCAGCTTCGAATTGTCATTCCAGAACGAGTGGGCCGTCGCCTTCCGCGATGGCCAGCCCATCGCCATGACGCCCGACCTAATCTGCCTCCTCGACACGGTGTCTGGTGAAGCGATCGGCACCGAGACGGTGCGCTACGGCCAGCGGGTCACCGCCGTCGCCTTGCCCGCACCTGCCGTCCTGCAGACGCCGAAGGGCCTCGAACATGTCGGCCCTCGCGCCTTCGGCTACGACCTCGAATTCAAATCGGTATTTGCATCATGAAGCGTATCGGCATTGACGTCGGCGGCACCAATACGGACGCCGTCCTCATCGACGGCGAGACCGTTCTTTCCGCCATCAAGTTCCCCACCACGTCGGACGTGATGAAAGGCGTCGTCGACGCGATCCGCCACGTCACAGCGAGCCAGCCGGTCCACGCCGCTCCGGTCGACGCGGTGATGATCGGAACAACCCATTTCACCAATGCGGTCGTCGAACGTGCGCGGCTCGAACGCATTGCTGCCATCCGCATCGCCATGCCGGCCGGCGCCTCGCTGCCGCCGATGGTGGACTGGCCGGACGATCTGCGCGAATCCGTCGAGCCGATGACCTTCATGGTCGAGGGCGGCCACGAATATGACGGCCGTCCGCTCGTCCCGCTCGACCGCGATGCGGTGCGCGAGGCGGCGATGAAGATCCGCGACGCGGGCATCCAGTCGGTCGGCATCACGGCGCTGTTCTCGCCGCTGACCACCGAATGCGAGGTCGAGGCGGCAGAGATCGTGCGCCAGGTCATGCCCGATGCGCGCATTACCCTGTCGCACACGCTTGGCCGGATCGGTCTTCTGGAACGCGAGAACGTCACGCTCCTCAACGCCGCCCTCCAGGGTCTCGGGCAGCGTACGGTCGGCGCCTTCGGTCAGGCGCTGAAGGACTCGGGCGTCCATGCGCCCTTCTACCTGACGCAGAACGACGGCACCGTCGTGCTGGCCGAAGTCGCGGCCGCGAACCCGGTCTACAGCTTCGCCTCCGGCCCGACCAATTCGATGCGCGGCGCAGCTTTCCTTACGGGCCTCAAGGAGGCCATGGTGGTCGATGTCGGCGGCACCACCAGCGACATCGGCTGTCTCGTCGGCGGGTTCCCGCGCGAGGCGAACAATGTCGTGGAAGTGGGCGGCGTGCGCACCCTCTTCCGCATGCCGGACCTTCTTCCGATGGCGCTGGGCGGCGGCACCATCATCGATCTCGATCGGGGCACGATCGGACCGCGCAGCGTCGGCTACCGAATTACCAGTGAAGCACTGGTGTTCGGTGGCTCGACGCTGACGACCACGGACGTTGCCGTGGCAGCGGGGCTCGTCGAGATCGGAGACCGTGACCGCGTCAAGCACCTCGACGCATCGACCGTCTCGACGCTGCTCAAGCGTATCGAGAGGATGGTCGAGGACAGCGTCGACCGCATGAAAACCTCGGCCGATGGCGTCCAGCTCATAGCCGTCGGCGGCGGCTCGTTTCTCATTCCCGAGAAGCTTGCGGGCGTGCGCGAGGTCTTGCGCGTCGAGCATGCCGGCGTCGCCAACGCGCTTGGCGCGGCGATGGCGCAGGTTTCCGGCGAGGTCGACCAGGTCTTCTCCGGCCTCTCCCGCGATGCGGCGATTGCCGAGGCCGAGAAGCTGGCGCGCGAACGCGCCATCGAGGCAGGTGCGCAACCCGGCACGATCACAACCCTCGAGACCGAAGACATCCCGATCGCTTATCTGCCGGGCGACGCCCGCCGCGTGCGCGTGCGGGTGGTTGGCGACATCGCCTTTAGCGAGAAGCGAAAGGTGGCTTGACAGCCACCCGATGTCCGAGCGGGCCGGCATTTGGATGGCAACTGAGGCAAGGGTCTGCGCGCCTGCGGCAAGGTTGAGCTATATGCCTATCCGCCTTCCGGAACGAGAACGACCGCACCGCCGGCCAGGCGCGATTCCAGTCGGCGGTGCGCATCCGCGGCGTGGCTGAGCGGGAAGGTCTCGCATTCGGGCGCCGACAGGATTCCTGCCTCGAGCGCCGCGAAGAGATCGGCGGCCATGGCGTTGCGGCGGGCGGGATCGGCGAGATAGTGGAAGATGATCGGCCGCGTCAGCGAATTCGAGCGGGCGGCAAGCCGGCTCACCTCGAAGGGCGGAACCGGGCCAGACGCCTGGCCGAAATTGACCAGGTGACCTAGCGGGCCGAGGACAGCGAGCGAGCCCTCGAACGTGTCCTTGCCGACTGAATCATAGGCGACGTCGACGCCTGCGCCTGCGGTCAGGTCCATGACGGCGGGAACGAAATCGGTTTCCCTGTAGAGAACCGTGTGGTGGCATCCGGCAGCCTGCGCGATCCTCGCCTTCTGCTCGCTCCCGACGGTGCCGATGACCGTGGCGCCCAGACGCGACGCCCACTGGCACAGGAGCCGCCCGACGCCTCCTGCAGCGGCATGGACGAGGATCGTCTCGCCGGGCTGCACGCGATGAACCTGACGCAGGAGCATTTGCGCCGTCATGCCTTTCAAGAGAAGCGAAGCGGCCTGGCGATCGTCGAAGGTTGCCGGTATCGAGATGGCGAGGTCGGCCGGCAGGACACGCATCCCGGCATATGCCCCATAGGTGCCCGTGACGTATCCGACGCGATCTCCGACTGCGTGGCCGGAGACGCCCGCCCCGACCTCTTCGATGACCCCGACTGCCTCGATGCCCGGGATACCCGGCAAGGGCAGCGTCCGGTAGCTGCCATTGCGCACGTAGACGTCGTGAAAATTGACGCCGACCGCCGTCTGCCTGATGCGGATTTCACCTGGTCCCGCATGCGGAACGTCGATCATCTGGGCCGCGAGCATATCCGCATCGCCATGCGCTCGCAGAACGATTGCGTGCGCTGTCATGAGAATGACCTCCCTGAGCGGGCCATGAAAGTCGCTTCAACGAGAGCGCGGCAGCCAGGTGATGTTGGCCGGAAAGGCCCACAGGATCGCCATCCCGAACAGGAAGATGGCCACGACCGGCCCGGATGCCGCAAATATCTGCTTGAGGAATAATCCATCTAATACACCTTTCCATGCAAACGTCGTTATCGCCGCGAGAACGCAGCATGTCGGGAGGCTCGAACTTGGCGGACAGAGTCTCAAATATCTGCCGTGCGGTCGGACGACCATCGCCACATTTTCTTGCAAGACCAGGGGAAGCTGCTAGAAGCCGGCAGCCCCAAAGGAGACATCGCCTTGCTCGAAGAAACCTCCCTGCCCAGCGGCCGTCAGGATCAGAACATCGAACTAACTGCCGAAATCGTGTCGGCGTACGTGTCGAACAATCCAGTTCCGGCCGCAGAATTGCCCGCGTTCATTGCGGCTGTGCATTCCGCTCTGGTGAATTTGGAGACGCCCTCGGTCCCCGAACCAGAAAAGGCGCAGAAACCCGCCGTGAATCCTAAGAAGTCAGTGTTTCCGGATTACATCATCAGCCTGGAGGACGGGAAGCAATACAAGTCGCTCAAGCGTCACCTGATGGCGAACTTCGGGCTGACCCCAGAAGAGTACCGAATCAAATGGGGCCTACCTTCCGATTATCCGATGGTAGCTCCCAACTATGCCGCTGCCCGATCGGCGCTGGCAAAGCAAATGGGTCTTGGTCGCAAGGCTGGCGCGAAGGTGCCGGCGAAGGGCCGCGGCAAGACGAAGGCTGCCTAGAACCTGCAGCGCCGGCGGTTATTAAGGCCCCGACGATGTCGTGTATGACCGGAGTGCCGCCCGCGAAAGCAAGCTGTTCTTGACGATGGTGTAGACGCCGTCGGCGGTGACGACCTGATCCGTCGTCGTCGGCGGGTTGGTCAGCCCCTCGACAGAGACGGGGATGCGCTTGTCGCTGGCATTGCGTCCCGCCGACGTCCTACCGCATCCTGCAGGTTGATCGGTAACATCGCCAGCGTGCAGGGATGGTTAACCGTCGTCGGGCTCTCAGGGTCCCATGGATTGCCGCCAACGCCACTGCTCAATGAGATGCGCCGTATCGCGCCGGTCTGCCCAAACTTCTTGAGCAGGCGGTTGGCGATCGCGGCGCTCTTGGCGTAATCGAACTGGTTCAACATACCCTCGGATCATTTTGTGTCTGGCGATGTTGGTCATCCATCAGAGAGTGGAGGACGCCATGAACATCGCAAATCTGCAGCTCGAAGGGCTTTGCCTCGCTATCGCGGCTATCAATCACGAACTTGTCGCGAAGGGCGTTCTCTCTCAGGACGAAATGGACACGGCGCTTCGCAAGGCCGAGGCCGCGGCGATCGGCGATGAATGAATAGCCCCGAGTTTCGTGGACGCCCTCGGGTTACATTTCCTGCTGCCGTTCGAACTCGACGGGTGACAGCATCCCGTTCCTGACGTGCTTGCGCTTCGGATTGTAGAACATCTCGATGTAGTCG
>JAEWET010000045.1:0-101046 GCA_023389195.1 Pseudomonadota bacterium | reverse complement strand
CGAAGAAGAAGGACAGCCGCCCGGCGAAGGCGTCGACGTCAAGCCCCTTTTTCAGCGCGGCGCGGACATATTCGCGCCCGTCGGCCAGCGTGAAGGCGAGCTCCTGCACCAGCGTCGCCCCGGCCTCCTGCATGTGGTAGCCGGAGATGGAGATCGAGTTGAACTTCGGCATCTCCTTCGCCGTGTAGGCGATGATGTCGGAGACGATCCGCATCGAGGGCTCGGGCGGATAGATGTAGGTGTTGCGGACCATGAACTCCTTCAGGATGTCGTTCTGGATGGTCCCGGAGAGCTTTGCCCGATCGACGCCCTGCTCCTCGCCCGCCACGATGAAGGAGGCCAGGATCGGCACGACGGCGCCGTTCATGGTCATCGACACCGACATCTGGTCGAGCGGGATGCCGTCGAACAGGATCTTCATGTCCTCGACGCTGTCGATCGCCACGCCGGCCTTGCCGACGTCGCCTTCGACGCGCGGATGGTCGCTGTCATAGCCGCGGTGGGTCGCAAGATCGAACGCGACCGACAGGCCCTTCTGGCCGGCCGCGAGGCCGCGGCGGTAGAACTGGTTGGATTCCTCGGCGGTCGAATAGCCGGCATACTGGCGGATGGTCCACGGACGGCCGGCATACATGGTGGCGCGCGGGCCGCGAACGAACGGCTTCTGGCCGGGCACCGAGCCGAGATGTCCGATGCCGGCGAGGTCGGCCTCGGTGTAGAGCGGCCTGACGTCGATACCCTCCGGCGTGCGCCAGACGAGCGTTTCCGGATCGGCCTTCAGCTCGCGCTCGGCCAGTTCGCGCCACGCGGTGGGGAACGGTTTCTGGGTCATTTTCCTGCTTCCATCTCGCGCGAAGGCCCCCCCGCGAAGCTGCCAATCTCCCCCCTAGAGGGGGAGATGGCCGGCAGGCCAGAGGGGGGTGCGACGGATCGCGACGCTTCCGATCTCGGCCAACGCCGCGCCTACGCCGCCGCCGCCGCCGTGCTCGACCCCGAAGTCCCCTGCGTCACCGTCGCCGATCTCGGCATCCTGCGTTCCGTCGAAATCATCGACGGCGTCGCGATCGCCAAGGTCACGCCGACATATTCCGGCTGCCCCGCCGTCCTCGCCATCGAACTCGCGGTCGAAGCCGCACTTCTCGACGCTGGCTTCCAGGCCCGCGTCGAGCGCGTCATCTCGCCGGCCTGGACAACGGACTGGATCACCGAGGAAGGCCGCGAGAAGCTGCGCGTGTACGGCATCGCGCCGCCGGTCAACGGCTCCAACTCGATCCGCTCGCTCTTCGGCGAGACGGTCGTCGCCTGTCCGCAATGCGGCTCATCCGAGACCGAACGCGTCTCCGAATTCGGCTCGACGGCCTGCAAGGCGCTTTATCGCTGCACGGCGTGCCGCGAACCCTTCGACTATTTCAAATGTATCTGAGGTCCCGATGGCGCCGCGTTTTCACGAACTGAAGGTCTCCGGCATCGAGCGGCAGACGCCCGATTCCGTCGCCGTCGCCTTCGACGTGCCGGACGATCTGCGCGAGGTTTTCGCCTTCAGGCCGGGTCAATATCTGACGCTCTCGACCGACATCGACGGCAAGGAAGCACGCCGGTCCTATTCGATCTGCTCGGCGCCGGGCGATCCGCATCTGCGCGTCGGCGTCAAGCGCGTGGCGGACGGGCGCTTTTCCTCCTTCGTCAACGAGACGCTGTCCATCGGCGACGTCATTCGCGTCATGCCGCCGGAAGGGCGCTTCACTTCGCTCGTCGGAGAGCGGCACGACTACATTCTGATCGCCGCCGGGTCGGGCATCACGCCGATGCTCTCCATCGCGCGCACCGTGCTCGGTCACGAACCGGACAGCACGATCACGCTGATCTACGGCAACCGCGCTTCCGACCAGATCATGTTTCTCGAAGAACTCGAGGACTTGAAGGACGCGCACATGCGCCGCTTCAGCCTCATCCATGTGCTCTCGCGCGAGACGCAGGACGTCGAGCTCCTGAACGGCCGCATCGATGGCGTGCGCATTCGCGAACTTGCCGCGCGCGGCGCGATCGACCCGCTGGCCGCGGACGGCATCTTTCTGTGCGGCCCCGGCGAGATGATCGACAGCGTGTCGGCGGAACTGACGGCGCTCGGCGTCGATGCGGACAAGGTGCGTTTCGAGCGTTTCACGCCCTCTGGCGACGCGCCCAAGCCGCGCCCACGCTCGGCCGAGGCCAAAAAGGCCGCGCAGGACGGCATCGCCATCGAAGTCGTCGTCGACGGCGTGCGGCGGTCCTTCGACATGATCGACCAGGACGCGACCGTGCTCGACGCGGCGCACCGCAAGGGGCTCGAACTTCCCTATTCCTGTGCCAACGGCATGTGCTGCACCTGCCGCTGCCGGGTGGTGGAAGGCGAGGCGGAGATGGCGGTCAACTATTCGCTGCAGCCCTGGGAAATCGAAGCCGGCTTCACCCTCGCCTGCCAGACGCGGCCGACGTCGAAGAAATTGGTGCTGGATTTCGACGCGGCTTGAATCGTTACGAAGCGCCGGGAGACCGTTCGATAATCGAGACGCGCTCTTCAAGGCCTTCAAAGCGACCTTAGATCCGGGCCAGTGACCCCTCGATAGCTGCCTGAAGATTGCTCAGCCCACCACCCAATTCCATCTTGATGTTGATTTCCAGATCGTCCTTGAGTTCAGCATTTCGTCGTTCGATGCGCTTGGAAAACTCATAGGTCTGCAAGGTCAGTGACCGCACATCCGACACTTCCTTTCGCAGGTGACGCGTTTCTTCGATCAGGCCCTGCAACTGCTTGCCCAAAAACTGTATGTCTACGGTATCCTGCGGCAAATCCGGCTCCTGGATAACTTTTGCCTATATAATGGCAGCGAATTTCGGCCTTTACTAGCTGGCTAGCGGCCCTCCCGAATCTGCGTCAGTGTCTTGGTCGGCGTGATCGCCTCCGGATCGAGCCGGACCTCGATGATCGCCGACGTTCCGCTTGCGCGTGCTCGCTCATAGGCTGGGCCGAACTCTTCCGTCTTCGCGACGATCTCGCCGTGACCGCCATAGGCGCGGGCGAGTGCCGCGAAGTCGGGGTTCTTCATCGTCGTGCCGGAGACGCGGCCGGGATAGTCGCGTTCCTGGTGCATGCGGATCGTGCCGTAGATGCCGTTGTTCAAGATGACGACGATGATCGAGCGATCGTACTGGATCGCGGTGGCGAATTCCTGGCCGTGCATCTGGAAATCGCCGTCGCCGGCCCAGACGAGCACCTCGCGTTCAGGGAAAAGACCCTTGGCGGCGACGCCGGCCGGTACGCCGTAGCCCATCGAGCCCGATGTCGGAGCGGCCTGGCCGTTGAAGCGGCGGTAGCGGTGGAAGCGGTGCATCCAGGTGGCGAAATTGCCGGCGCCATTGGCGACGATCACGTCCTCGGGCAGGTTCTCTTCCAGCCACGCCATGACGGGACCCATCTTGACCGCGCCGGGGCCGTCGGTCGGCGGGGTCGACCAGTCGAGATAGCTCTGGTGGAGTTCTTCCGTGCGGTTCGCCCAGGCGGGCGTGGCAGAAGGTCCGGTGCGGGAAAAGCCTTCGGCGAAGGCGGTGTTGGACGCGTTGATAGCTAGTTCCGGCCTGAAGACGCGGCCAAGTTCTTCGGGGTCGGGGAACACATGGACCAGCTTCTGGTCGGGGTAGGGACTCTTCAGCAGCGTGTAGTCAGCCGACGGCATTTCGCCGAAACGGCAGCCGATCAAGAGCACGACATCGGCATCCTTGATGTAGCCGGCGAGCTTCGGGTTCGCGCCAATGCCGATGTCGCCGGCATAGCATTCGTGCAACTGGTCGCAGAGCGTCTGGCGGCGGAAGGAGCAGCCGACCGGCAGCTTCCATTTCGAGATGCCGGCGCAGATCTGCTTGACTGCTTGTTCCGTCCAGCGCGTGCCGCCTAGGACGAGAAATGGACGTTCCGCGCCCTCGAGCAGTTCGACGAGGCGGTCCATTTCTGGCTTGCCGGGACGCGTCTCGACCGGCGTATAGGGCAGCGGCTTTGGCGCCTCGACCTCGTCCCTCAGCATGTCTTCGGGCAGCGAGATGACGACCGGACCCGGCCGGCCGGAGGTCGCGACGGCGAAAGCACGGGTGACGAGTTCGGGAATGCGGGCCGCGTCATCGATCTCGACGACCCATTTCGCCATCGAGCCATAGAACGCCTTGTAGTCGACCTCCTGGAACGCTTCACGCTCCTTGATGCCGCGGGCGATCTGGCCGACGAACAGGATCATCGGGTTGGAGTCCTGCTGCGCGATATGGATTCCGGCGGACGCATTGGTGGCGCCGGGGCCGCGCGTGACGAAGCAGATGCCGGGCTTGCCGGTCAGCCGGCCTTCGCAATCGGCCATCATCGCCGCGCCGCCTTCCTGGCGGCAGACGATGTTCTCGATCTTCGAATCGTGCAACGCGTCGAGAACGGCGAGGTAGCTTTCGCCCGGAACCGAGTAGATGCGCTCGACGCCGTTTGCCTCGAGCGCATCCACGATCAATTGTCCGCCGGTTCTCATGTCGCGTTCTCCCCGATTTCCTTCAGCACTTCGTCCGTATGCTCGCCAAGACGCGGCGAGGGTCGTTCATATTCCAGCGGCGTGGCCGACATCAGCATCGGCGCGCGCACGGAGGGCAGCTTGTTGCCGTGGCCGTCGTCGAGGTCCATGCGCATGCCGCGCGCGATGGTCTGCGGGTCGGCGAAGCTTTCGGCGATGTTGTTGATCGGGCTTGCCGGCACCGCCGCCGCGTCGAGCTCGGGCAGGAGGTCGGCGCGCGTCCATCCGGCGAGCGTCTCGATCATCGTCGCGCGCAGCCGGTCGCGGTTGACCACGCGAGCGGGGTTGGTCGCGAAGTCCGGATCGGTCGCCAGATGGTCGAGCCCGACGACCTTGCAGAAGCGCTGGAACTGGCCGTCATTGCCGGCGGCGAGGATGAAATGGCCGTCCTTGCAGGGCAGCACTTCATAGGGCGCGATGTTCATGTGGGCGTTGCCCATCTGCTTCGGTGGACTGCCGGAGACGAGATAGTTCAAATTCTGGTTGCCGAGCACCGAGACCTGCGTGTCGAACAGCGCCATGTCGATATGCTGGCCTTCGCCGGTGGCCTCGGCGTGGCGCAGCGCAGCCTGAATGGCGATGACGGAATAGAGCCCGGTGAAGATGTCCGAGATGGCGACGCCGGCCTTTTGCGGCTCGCGGCCCGGCTCGCCGGTGATCGACATCATGCCGGACATGCCCTGGATAATGAAGTCGTAGCCCGCGCGCGGCGCGTAGGGTCCATCCTGCCCGAAGCCGGTGATCGAGCAGTAGACGAGGCGCGGGTTGATCGCCTTCAGGCTCTCATAGTCGAGGCCGTATTTCTTCAGGCCCCCCACCTTGAAATTCTCGATCATCACGTCGGCGGTCGCGACCAGCTTGCGGACCTGCTCGGCACCCTCCGGCGTCGAGAAGTCGATGGCGACGGAGCGCTTGCCGCGATTGGTCGAGTGGTAATAGGCGGCCGACAAATTGGTGCCGTCATGGCCCATGACGAAGGGCGGCCCCCATTTGCGCGTGTCGTCGCCGCCGTCGGGGTTCTCGATCTTGATGATGTCGGCGCCGAGATCGGCAAGAACCTGGCCGGCCCAGGGTCCGGCGAGAATGCGGGCGAGTTCGATGACGCGAACGCCCTTGAGCGGCGGTTGAGACATGAATTTAAAGCAGGGCTCCCTCGTGTCCTACCTGCCTAGCAGACCGGGCCGGGCCACGGAACCCGCCTTGGATCAGGCCACGGCTCTCCGCGTCCATTCGGCAGAGTCGGCAGTGATGATGTCGCGATTCAACTCGTTGAGGGATTCGTGGCGGGTCTCGGCGTAAATCCTTGATCGCAGATTCGAAAAGCCCATCGCCTGCATCCGCGCGGCGAGCTTTTCGACCGCCTTGCCGCCATCCGTCGCCGGGTCCCTTTGTCCGCCGACGAGCAGGACCGGAAGGTCGCGCGGGATGATCGTGAAGTTGCGATCGTCGGCACCGCGGAAGATGAAGTCGAAGACGGTCCGCCACGTCGCAACCGAAACGTCGAAGCCACAGAGCGGGTCGGCGACGTATTTCGCGACCTCCGCCTCGTCGCGCGACAGCCAGTCGAATGCGGTCTTCGCGTTTGGCACCTGCCTGCCCCAGGCCTGGAAGGTGAGTTTCGGCAGCATGTGCGAGGACACGTCGGAGCCGAGGCGAAACCGCTCCCAGGCGAGGATGGCCTGCGCCGCGCGGCCAAGGGCGCCGGCGGAAAAGTTCGCGTTGAAGATGGCGGCGGCCGCCACGCGCGAAGAATGACCCATCAGATAATTCAAGGCGATCAACCCGCCCATCGAATGACCGAAGAGGATGACCGGCAGGCCCGGATGGTTGCGTGCGATGAGGTCGTGCACCGCATCGACGTCGCCCAGAACCTTGCCATGTGCTGGTTCGGTGCCGAAATGGCCGAGCGGCGCGTCGGGCGCGGTCGTTTGCCCATGGCCACGATGGTCATGCGCGTAGGTGTGGAAGCCATGGGCAGCCATGGCGTCCGCGAAACGCGCATAGCGGGCGGCATGCTCGGCCATGCCGTGATTGACCTGGATAATGCCGCGGGGCTCGCCCTCGGCGTTGCGCATATGGACGTTCAGCGTCGCGCCGGTCGGCGATGGGTGGGCGATCGTACGGGTGAAGGCCATGCGGAGGGCTCCTGCTGGATGCGGGCAGGCTACAGACGCGCCAGGCGCTTGAGAAGCGCCGCACTAAAATGCGCAGACCATGTGCAATGCACAATTTTGAACAAGTCTTGGGCAAAAGGCGCTTGCCAAGGTTGTGGACCGGCGCTTTTATGGAGCCACAAGAGACAATGGCGCCAGAGGGGTTCCGACAATGATAACAAGACGTTTGTTCACGCTCGCCGCAGCGACGATGCTCGGTGGTTTCGCCGCCGTCATGCCGGCAGCAGCCCAGACCACCAACATCAACTTCACGCTCGACTGGAAGTTCGAAGGCCCCGCGGCCGGCTTCTTCCTCGCGCAGGATAACGGGCACTTCGAGGCCGAAGGCCTGAACGTGACCATCGATTCGGGCAACGGTTCGGTCGAGGCGATCCCGCGCGTTGCGACCGGCACCTACCAGATGGGCTTCGGCGACATCAATTCGCTGATCAAGTTCCTCGACGAGGACCCGGCGCAGAAGGTCAAGGCGGTGATGGTCGTCTATGAGCGCCCGCCCTTCTCGATCATCGGCCGCAAGAGCCAGGGCATCACGGAAGACCCGAAATCGGTCGAAGGCAAGAAGCTTGGTGCTCCGCCGCCGGACGGTGCGTTTGCCCAATGGCCCGCCTTCGTCGAGGCCGCCGGCATCGACGAGAGCAAGGTGACGATCGAGAGCGTCGGCTTCCCGGTGCGCGAGCCGATGTTGGCGCAGGGCCAGGTCGACGGCATCTTCGGCTTCGCCTTCTCCTCCGTGCTCAACCTCAAGGCGCAGGGTGTCGACGAGGACGACATTTCGATGATCCTCATGGCCGAGAACGGTCTCGACCTCTACGGCAACTCGATCCTCGTGAACACGGACTTTGCCGCTGAAAACCCCGATGCCGTGAAGGGCTTCCTGCGCGCGCTGGCTAAGGGTTTCGCAGATGCCGTCGCCGATCCGGAAGCAGGCGTCGATGCGGTGATGAAGCGCAACGAGATCCTGACCAAGGAAATCGAAGTCGAACGTCTCGAGATGGCGAACGCGCTCAACATCAACACGTCCTATGTGCAGGAAAACGGGTTCGGCGGCGTCGACGACGCAAAGCTCGCGCAGTCGATCGAGTATCTGAAGGTCTCGATGGGGCTGAAGGGGAATGTCGACGGCGCGGCGGTGTTCGACGCGTCGTTCCTGCCCGCCAAGGAAGAGCGGATGCTGCAGTAGCAGCCAACGTTGCGCCCTGTCGCGCCCCCCTCTGTCCTGCCGGACCTGGCCCCCGCAAGGGGGGGAGATCACGCACGGCGAGGACGAAACAAATCTCCCTCCTTGCGGGGGAGATGGGCGGCAGCCCAGAGGGGGGCGCCGTAGGGCAAGTACGTTCGTCAATTTGGTTTGATTCCATGACCCCACCACTCGTCACCATCAACGATGTCGACATGCGCTATGGCGGCGCAGAGGGCCTGCTCGCCGTCGAGGGGCTGACGCTCGATATCGCCAAGGGTGAGTTTGCGGCGGTCGTCGGGCCGTCGGGCTGCGGCAAGTCCACGCTGATGAAGCTCGTCACCGGCCTCTACATCCCGCAGGCGGGTCAGGTCACGGTCGCCGGCGAGCGAGTGACCAAGCCGGTGTCGATCGTCGGCATGGCGTTCCAGAATCCGACCATGCTGCCGTGGCGAACCACGCTCGACAACATTCTCCTGCCGCTCGAAGTCGTCGACCGGCACCGCAAGCGCCTGCGCAAGCAAAAGGCGGAATATGTCGCAAAGGCGGAAAAGCTTCTGGAGACGGTCGGTCTCAAGGGCTTCGGCGAGAAGTTTCCCTGGCAGCTCTCAGGCGGCATGCAGCAGCGCGCGAACCTTTGCCGCGCGCTGATCCACGAGCCGGATCTCCTGATGCTCGACGAGCCGTTCGGCGCGCTCGATTCGTTCACGCGCGAGGAATTGTGGTGCGTCATCCGCGACCTGCACGCCGCGCAGGGCGTCACCATCGTGCTCGTCACGCATGATCTGCGCGAGGCGGTTTTCCTGGCCGACCGCATCTTCGTCATGAGCGCGCGGCCGGGGCGGATCACCAAGGAACGGACGGTGCCGTTCGCCCGCCCGCGCGAACTGGAACTGCTCTATCAGGCGGATTTCAACGACGTCGTTCATGAGTTGCGCGGCAATATTGCCGATGCAAGGAAGGCGGCGTGATGGGCATGTTTGCGTTCTACGACGTACCCCCACCCTTTATCCCTCCCCACAAGGGGGAGGGAGGGCATGCACGTTGCGACTCTTCTCGCGCAGCTGAATGCGAACTCTCGACGACGACGCCTCCCTCCCCCTTGTGGGGAGGGATAAAGGGTGGGGGTTCCCGCGCGCAGACCTCTCCCGCATGCAAGCCGAGGAACGCGGCATGACCACCTCCAAGATCAACTGGATCAAGCTTGCCCCCTGGCTCTACACCGCCGGGCTCTTCATCGTGTGGGAACTCGTCGTGCGCGCCTTCGCGATCCCGCAGTTCATCCTGCCGGCGCCGACGCGCATTCTGGAGGCCATCATCCAGTTCTGGCCTGCGATCTGGAAAAACTCGCTGCAGACGCTCTATACGACCACCGTCGGCTTCATCCTCGCCGTCGTCTTCGGGCTCGGGCTCGGCATCGCCATCGGCTGGTCGCGCTTCATCTATGCGGGGCTTTATCCGCTAATGATCGGCTTCAACGCCATCCCCAAGGTCGCGGTGGTGCCAATCCTCGTCATCTGGTTCGGAATCGGCACGGTTCCGGCCGTGCTGACTGCGTTCCTGATCGCGTTCTTCCCGATCGTGGTCAACGTCGCGACAGGCCTTGCAACCATCGAGCCGGAGATGGAGGACGTGCTGCGCGCCCTCGGGGCCAAGAAGATGGACATCATGCTGAAGGTGGGCATCCCGCGCTCGATGCCCTATTTCTTCGGCTCGCTGAAGATCGCCATCACGCTCGCCTTCGTCGGCTCGGTGATCGCGGAGACCGTGGCGGCGAATTCGGGCCTTGGGCATATGATGCTCGCCGCCCAGTCGCAGTTCAACGTGCCGCTCGTCTGGGCGGGCCTCATCATGCTCGCCGTCGAGGGCATCGCGATGTATGCCGTCATGGCCTGGATCGAGATGCGGATGACCGGCTGGGCGCACCGCAGCCAGCTCGCGCAGGCCTGAGGCTTACCAGCCCCACTGGAAGGTGGCGCCGGTGCGGCCATTGCCGTTCTGGACGACCTGGCCGCTGGTACCCCGCCCGAACTGGAACAGGCCGTAACGGTTGTCGTTGCCGGTCTGAGTGATCGTGCCGTTGTGGCCGCTGCCGCGCTGGCTGACGACGCCGAGATTACCGCGCCCGTCCTGCGCCACGCCGGCCGAGTTGTCGCGGCCCTTCTGGATGATCGACGCACCGCCGCGAACGTCGCGGTACATCTGGTAGAGCGCGAGGCCCGTGCGCATCGCCCGGTCTTCGTCGCGATTGGTGGGAGCGACGTGGATCGAGAACTGGCCGTTCGCGGACGCCGGAACCGCGGTGACCGGCAGGGCGATGGCAAGGGCGAGGGCAGCGGCGGCGAGACGGGTCATGCTGGTTTTCCTTCGGTGTGCGAAGCAAGGCTTGATACTGAAACGATCATGACGCGCGCCGGCTGAACCGACTGCGAATGACCCATTCACAGGCCGTTCATCGCTGCCGCCCGCACGAACGAAAGCGCCCCGGCGGGACCGGGGCGCGCAGTCGCAATGGTGGCGGAAAAGGTCAGGCGCGGGTGTTGCAGGGAATGGTCCTGCCGCCGGCCTCCACTTTCAGGTCGATCTCGTAGGCCCGCGCATTGCCGCCAAGCGAGACCTGGCCGAGCACAGTCTTCTCGCCAGCCACTGCCGCGAATTCACCGCCCTGGCGGATGTTGGTGCCACTTCCGCTGACGCGCAGCGTGTAGGAGCCGGTCAGTGCGCTCGGGCTCGTCACCACGCCCTCGATGACGGTCATGCCGCCCGCGCTCTTGGTGACGATCTCGCAAACCGGCGAGGAGGCCGTCGCGGCAGGCTGGCTGGCGCTTGTCGCGCCCGCGGTGCAGGCCATGAGAACGGCGGAGCCGAGGACGGCGAGGGGAGCGGCCATGCGGGAAAGGCCGGATCTTGCATTGAGTGTCATCGCAGTTGCCTTTCGTTTCGGGAAGACGGGGGCGGCCGGTCGGGCCGCCCCTCGTGCGATCAGCGGCAGGTCTGGACGAAGGCCGCGACGTTGCCGGAGCCGGTCTGCTGGGTCGAGGCGTCGCAGTTGCGGCCGACCTGAACGCCTGCCGAGATGTTGCCGCGCCCGTCCTGGATGACGACGGCGTTATGGCCCGAGCCGAACTGACCGACGCCGCCGGAATTGCGATTGCCGCGCTGCTCGACGACGGTGCGGTTGCGCCAGCCATTCTGGCCGATCGCGACGGTGTTGCGCCAGCCGTTCTGGTAGCCGGTTGCGCTGTTGCGGCGGCCTTCCTGATAGATGCCGGTGTTGTTGCGCGCGCCCTGCTGGGAACCGCCGGCCTCGTTGCGGGCGCCGTACTGGTCGATCCAGATCGAGTTGGCGGAAGCAGGCATGGACGAGGCGCCCATCAGGGCTGCAAGGGCGGCGACGAGGACAAGCTTGGCGTTCATGGCGAGGGCTCCTGTTGTTCGGGTCCGGTCCCGGCGGGACTTCGTTTGGACGTTTCGATATTCGTCCTTGGGACCCGAACGCAGGCTGAAGCGCGCGTTCACCAGCCGTTCAGCGGCCGATCACCCGGCGCGCCTCGCATCGCGCCAGGCGTAGAGCCAGATGCCGAGACCAAGCAGTGCGAGCACCGTTCCCACGAAGCCCGCCGATGGGAAGCCGTAGCCCATGGTGATGACGATGCCGGCGAGAAGCGGCCCGAGCGCGTTGGCGGCGTTGAAGGCGCTGTGGTTGAGCGCTGCGGCGAGCGTCTGCGCCTCCTGCGCCACGTCCATCAGACGCGTTTGAAGAACCGCGCCGAGGCTGCCGAAGAAGCCGATCAGCAGGATCACCGCGCTGATCGTCCAGACATTTCCGGCAGCGAACGGAAAGAATGTCAGCGATGCCGCGCTCGCCAGCATGAACCAGACCGGCGTCGCCATCAGATTGCGGTCGGCGGCGCGGCCGGCCGCGATCGTGCCGAGCGTCATGCCGACGCCGTAGATGGCGATGACGACAGGCACCACCCAGGCGTCGACGCGGGTGACTTCGAGCAGCGTCGAAGCGGTGAAGGAATAGACCGCGAAGAAGCCGCCGAAGCCGACCGCGCCGGTGGCGAGCGTCAGCCAGACCTGCCGGTTTTTCAGGGCAGAGAGTTCGCGCATCGGGCTCGCCGCGGCATCGCCGCGGTCAGTGGGCGCGAAGGTGGCGATCATCGCCATGGTCGCGAGCGCCAGGAGGCCCGGCAGCGCGAAGCCCCAGCGCCAGCCGGCGTGCTGGCCGATGAAAGTCGCGAGCGCGACCCCGAAGATCATGGCGACCGTCAGGCCGAGCATGATGGAAGAGACGGCCTGCGCCCGCTTGGTTCGCGGCACGAGCGAGGCGGCCAGAAGAGCCGCGACGCCGAAATAGGCGCCGTGCGGCAGGCCGCTCAGAAAGCGGAAGCCGATCAGCCAGCCATAGGAGGGCGACATCGCGCTGAGGCAGTTGGCGATGCCGAATACCGCCATCAGCGCGATCAGCAGGAACTTGCGCGACAGCCGCGCCGAAAGGACCGCGATGATCGGCGCCCCGACGACGACGCCGAGCGCATAGGCGCTGATCGCGTGCGCCGCCATCGGTTCGGAGACGCCCAGCCCGGCGGCAAAATAGGGCAGGAGGCTCATCGCCGCGAATTCGGTCGTGCCGATGCCAAAGCCACCCATGGCGAGCGCGAGGATCGTCAGCGGAACGTTGGTGGCCGCCAGTTCGCCGGCCGGAATATCGGCGGGCGCGGCGATGGTCGCGGAGGCGTCTTGCATGGGAGCGTTCACCTGAAAAGAAATGCGGGGTGCGGCTCCTCCCGACGCACGCACCAAGGCTAATGGCCGGGGTGTGCGGCGACAATGCGCCAAGACGCAGGCGCACCATGCAGAAATGAGGGGTCAGGCCGGCGCTTTCGCCAGCCAGATGATGTGGCGTGCGCCGCGCTTGGAGCGGCTGGCGCGCACGCGCATTTCCTCGACCTCGAAGCCGGACTGGCGCAGCCGCGCGGCAAAGCGAGCATCCGGCCCCTGCGACCAGACGGCGAGGACGCCGCCCGGCTTCAGCGCCGCGCGCGCGGCGGCGAGGCCGCGATGGGAATAAAGCGCGTCATTGGCCTCGACCGTCAGTCCTTCGGGGCCGTTGTCGACGTCGAGCAGGATGGCATCATAGGCGGCATTCGCCCTGCCGATGATTTTCGCGACGTCGCTCTCGACGATGGTCACGCGCGGGTCGTCGAGGCTTCCGGCATGGAGTTCGGCCATCGGGCCCCGCGCCCAGCTCACAACGGAGGGAACGAGCTCGACCACCTCGATCCGGGCATCCTTAGGAAAGACCGCGAGCGCCGCGCGCAAGGTAAAGCCCATGCCGAGCCCGCCGATCAGGATCGACGGCCTCGCGACATGGGCAAGACGCTCCTGCGTCAGCGTCGCCAGCGCCTCCTCCGAGCCGGAGAGGCGGCTGTTCATGAGTTCGTTGGCGCCGAGCATGATGGAGAATTCGGTGCCGCGCTGCTTCAAACGCAGGCGTTCTTTCCCGCCCGGTGCTTCCGCGGAATCGAGTTCCACCCAAGGGATCATGTCAGGCCTCGCATCTGGTCGCCCGCTCTACGTGCTCGGGGTGCGATGGTCCAGAAATTATCGCTGGCGCCAGAGCGTGACCGGTGTGCCGTTGGCGAGTTGGCCGGAGTAATAGTCGGGCCCGTCGCGCTTCAGGACCGCGATGCGGTTGCCGTTCGTGGCATAGAGCAGGAATTCGGCTTCGAGACCGGTCATCGTCTCATCGAGCCGCCAATCATTGGCGTTGGCGAGCGCCGAGTTGCGGCAGCCGGAGGACTGCGCGGTGCCGCGCTCGGGGTTGGCGCCGGTCCAGCTCGATTGCGTCTGGATCGTCAGCGAGCAGCCGCAATTCGGCGCGCCGTCGGTCGCCTGCCACGTGCCGCGGATGTCGAATTCGGACGGCAGCGCACGCGCCGCGACCGTGCCCGCCACCGCGCCGCCGACAGGTCCGGCGACCATGGTGCCCGCACTCGTGATCGCGCCGCGGCCGACATTCTTGCCGACATTCCACGCAGTCGCCGTCCCAAAGGCGGAGAGCCGCTCCGGCTTGGCCGGCGGACCGCCAGGCAGGCGCGTCGTGCATTGCATCGGGCCGATGAAGGCCGGCGCGGCAGCCATGTCGGTGCCCGCACCCGCGACGTCGCCGGACTGGCAGGCGGATGCCAGCACGGCCGTGGCGACCAGCGCGAAAAGGGTGATGGATGGTCGATTCACTTCGTGTCCCCGCATCCACTTCCCCTGCGCGACGACCGTGGCGAGAGTTTGATCGTCAGCCGAAACGGCGCGCCGCGTCGATCGCAAGCCCGAGGCCTACGGCGCCGAACTGGTCGGCGGCGGTAAAGCGCGCGCCGGGCAGGCGGGTCTCAGCCGCTGCGCGCACGGCCGGCACCAGCGCGCCGCCGCCGGTCAGGATGACGGTGGAAATGTCTCTGGCACCGACACCGGCCTTTGCCAGCGCGTCCTCGATCGACGCGCCGATGCGCGAGACGAGCTCGGCCGTCGCCTCGTCGAACTCGGCGCGGCTCACCGCGATGTCGAGGCTGAGGCCGGATTCGGTGAGCGCGATGCGTGTCGCGTCTTCCTCGGTCAGCGCGATCTTGGCCTTTTCCACCTCCGCCGCCAGCCGATGGCCGGAGCGATGCTTGAGGAGATGCGCATAGCGGTCGAGCTTTTCCGGCTCCGCCGCCTCGCGCGTCAGCGCCTGCACGTCGCGCGCGTTCTTCGGCGTGTAGAGCGTGTTGATGCGGTGCCAGGTCGCCATGTCGTTGAAGTACCAGACCGGCAACTGGCGCTTGCCGTCCTTGGTGCCGGAGCCCAGCCCGAAATGCGGCATTGCCTTGGCGATGTTCAGGTGCCGGTCGAAATCCGTGCCGCCGACATGGACGCCGGCCGTGCTCAGGATATCGCTCGACCGGTCGAGGTCGCGGGCGCGCTCAGGGGACAGGCGCAGCACGGAAAAGTCCGACGTGCCGCCGCCGATGTCGACCACCAGCGCGAGTTCCTCGCCATTGATCAACCGCTCGTAGTGAAGCGCGGCGGCCACCGGCTCGAACTGGAATTCGATATGCGAAAAGCCCTCCGCGCGCGCCGCCGCCTCGAGCTGGCCTTGCGCCTGTGCATCCGCCGCGTCGTCCTCGTCGATGAAGCGGACGGGGCGGCCGAGCACGACGGCCTCCGGCACGCCGCCTTCCTGTCCTTCGATCCCCTCGCGCAGATGGCGCAGATAGCGACCGATCAGTCCCTCGAAGGTCATGCGATTGCGCCCGACCTGCGTCGTCTCCTTCATCAGCGACGTGCCGAGGATCGACTTCAGCGCCCGCATGAACCGGCCTTCCGCGCCGTCCATATATTCGAACACCGCCGCCCGGCCGAAATAGGTGCCGCCGTCCTCCAGGCTGAAGAACAGCGCGGACGGGATCGTCAGATGATGCCCCTCGAGCGGGATCAGCCGCGGCTCTGCCCCGCGCTCGCAGAGGCCCACGGTCGAGTTGGTGGTGCCGAAATCGATGCCGCAGGCGGTAGTGGACATGGGGTCTCATCATGAAATGCGCCGCGCCGGCGCAAGACGCGCGATCCGGGCGGGTGAGGGAAGGGCGCTCCCTCTAACCGATCATGGTGCGGATGGAAAGGGCGGGCGGGGGACAGCGAAGCCCGAACTTATCCACCCCTTGGAAAACGGGTGCATCCTTGGCGTGTAGCAGCGCGCGAGGAGCCATGAACCACAGCAGCACGACCACTCTTGATCGACAAATCATCACCAGCGCGCAGCTTCGTGGGCTGACCTTCTTATTCAAGAGCGCCGCAGTCCGTCACCTGATCGAATTGCGGCGCTTCAATCCGGACCAGCCGCGCGTGCCTCGCGGTCATCGGCATGGCGGGCGATGGGTTGCTGAAGGCGTTAATTTCGAGGCGCAGGTTCATCGGGTCAGTCACGACCTGCCGGAGTTGCCGGAGGAGCGTCCTTCAAGCGGCAGAGAACGGCATCGTGTTGCTCGTCTCATTGCGCAATATATCGAGGGCGCAACCGTTGCGCTGCGACTGGCGATCCTCATGGGGCGCTTTGTCTGGCTGGCCGACCATGCAGCCAAAGACGTCATCGCCTATCTAGATGCCCCTAAGGCTTTGGAGGAATTGCAAGCTGCGGTCGATGAGCCGAAAGCGGGATATGATGTCCACCACATCGTAGAGAAAACGCCTGCCCGAAGAGACGGGATTTCGAACGAAAGAATTGAATCGCGGGAAAATCGCGTGCGGATTCCGCGATTGAAGCATTGGGAAATTACGGGATGGTATGCAAGGCGCCACAAGCATTTCGGAAACCTGTCCCCTCGACAGTTTTTGGAAGGCGCGAGCTGGGAAGAACGATATGCAATCGGAATAAAGGCATTAGAAGACGCAGGGGTGCTGACGCGATGAATAAAATAAGAATTACAGTCCTTTCGACCGAGGAATTGTTATCGTTGTTTGAGTCAGTGGCTGAGCAACAATTCGTGGCTGCCGAGAATTTCAATTCCCGTCATTATAACAGGCTATACAGGCAGATGGAAGAAATCGTGGCTGAATTGAAGGGGAGAGATGGTGATCAACGCCGTGAACTGCTGGTTTTGCATTCTCACCAGAATGATCAGGTGCGCCTAATGTCCGCCATCCATACGCTTGCCATCGACTATGAGAGATCACGATCAGTCCTGCAAGTTCTGGCAGATCGTGGACACTTCCCAACCGGTATGGATGCTAGAGGAATGATCCGCGCCCTCCGTGAGGGCCGCTACATTCCAAGCTAAGATGCGAGCCATCGCCCGCATTGCTCCCGGCGCGTGTTTCACCTACATACGGCGCAACGAAATTCCCCCGACCCCGAAGAACGGAGTTCGACGCGCGCCATGGCACGCCAGTTTATCTATCACATGTCCGGCCTGACCAAGGCCTATGGCGCCAAGAAGGTGCTCGAAAACCTCCATCTGTCGTTCTACCCCGATGCCAAGATCGGCATTCTGGGCCCGAACGGCGCCGGCAAGTCGACCGTGCTCAAGATCATGGCCGGTCTCGACAAGGACTGGTCGGGCGAAGCCTGGCTCGCCGAGGGCGCCACCGTCGGCTACCTCGCGCAGGAGCCGGAACTCAACAATTCCAAGACGGTCTTCGAGAACGTCATGGATGGCGTGGCCAAGAAGACGGCCATCATCAATCGCTACAACGAGCTGATGATGGAATATTCCGACGAGACGGCCGACGAGGCCGCCAAGCTCCAGGACGATA
The DNA here is from genome assembly GCA_023389195.1 of Pseudomonadota bacterium. GTDB lineage: Bacteria > Pseudomonadota > Alphaproteobacteria > Rhizobiales > Rhizobiaceae > Aliihoeflea. The sequence goes on along the minus strand of JAEWET010000045.1, from coordinate 83,824 downwards.
TGGATCGCCTCAACCTGTGGGATCTCGAGCAGCAGGTCGAGATGGCGATGGAAGCGCTCGGCTGCCCGCCCAAGGAGGCCAACGTCACCAATCTGTCCGGCGGCGAGCGCCGCCGCGTGGCGCTGTGCAAGCTGCTCCTGTCCGAGCCCGACCTTCTCCTGCTCGACGAGCCGACCAACCATCTCGACGCCGAGACGACCGCATGGCTCGAAAAGCACCTGCGCGCCTATAAGGGCGCGGTCATGCTGATCACCCACGATCGCTACTTCCTCGACAACGTCACCGGCTGGATTCTCGAACTCGACCGCGGCAAGGGCATTCCCTACGAGGGTAACTACACCGCCTATCTGGAAGCCAAAGCCAAGCGCATGAAGCAGGAGGGCCGCGAAGACGATGCGCGCCAGCGTGCGATCAGCCGCGAGCGCGAATGGATTCAGTCGAGCCCCAAGGCGCGCCAGACGAAGTCCAAGGCACGTATCCAGGCGTTCCAGGACCTTCTCGATGCTGCCGACAACCGCAAGCCGTCCGACACGCAGATCGTCATCCCGCATGGCGAGCGCCTGGGCAATGTCGTCATCGAGGTCGACAAGCTCAGCAAGGGGTTCGGCGACAAGCTTCTGATCGAGGGCCTGGAATTCCGCCTGCCGCCGGGCGGCATCGTCGGCATCATCGGCCCCAACGGCGCCGGCAAGACCACTCTGTTCAAGATGATCACCGGTCAGGAAACGCCCGATGACGGCACGATCCGCGTCGGCGAGACGGTGAAGCTCGGCTATGTCGACCAGAGCCGCGATGCGCTGGACCCCACCAAGACCGTCTGGGAAGAGATTTCCGGCGGCGCCGAGGTGGTCAAGCTCGGCAAGCACGAGGCCAATACGCGTGCCTATTGCTCGTCGTTCAATTTCCGCGGCGGCGACCAGCAGCAGAAGGTCGGCAATCTGTCGGGCGGCCAGCGCAACCGCGTGCATCTGGCCAAGATGCTGAAGACCGGCGGCAACGTCCTTCTGCTCGACGAACCGACCAACGATCTCGACACCGAGACGCTGGCGGCGCTCGAGGACGCGCTGGAAAACTTCGCCGGCTGCGCCGTGGTCATCAGCCACGATCGCATGTTTCTCGATCGGCTTGCCACGCACATCCTGGCCTTCGAAGGCGACAGCCACGTCGAGTGGTTCGAAGGCAATTTCGAGGAATACGAAAAGGACAAGGTGCGCCGGCTCGGGCCCGATGCGCTCAATCCGCACCGCATGACCTACAAGCGCCTGACGCGCTGACATGACGATTGCGTTTCGGCCGCCAACAATTGTTATGGCGGCCGGAACTTTTTGGCGGCAGAAGAGTTTCCGGGCTTAATGAGGGTCAGGGGCTGGCGGCGCAGAGCGTCGTTCAGAAAACATGCCGAACATCGATTTCAAGCAACTCTTCCATCGGCTCACCAGCCCTTACATGATCATCGACAGGCAGTATCGCTATGTCGCTGTCAATCCGGCCTACGAAAGGGCCGTGATGCGCTCGCTGGAGGAGGTCGAGGGCCTGTCGCTCTTCGACGTCTTTCCCAATGAGGGCGAGAGCGGACATGCGCTGCGTGCCTCCTTCGAACGTGTTTTCGCGACCGGCGAGACCGACACGATCGCCTATATCCCATACGACATTCCGCGCCCTGCGTCGCAAGGCGGCGGCATGGAAAAGCGCTACTGGACCGCGGTTCACATCCCCCTGACGGATGATGACGGGACGATCGCCTATCTCCTGCAGAACACCGTCGACGTGACCGACGTGGTGCGTCTGCGCGAAGCTGCCTCGCTGCCCTACCGCAGCTATTCGCCCGAGACGCAGCTCGTGGAGCGTGCGCGCGAGGCGGAAAGCGCGCATCGCAGCCTTCTGGCAGAAAGCGCCGAGTTCCGCCGCATGTTCGAGCAGGCTCCCGGCTTCATCGCAGTCCTGGCAGGCGCCGATCACATCTTCACCTTCGCCAATGATTCCTATACGCGGCTGATCGGCGGCAGGCAGGTCATCGGCAAGGCGGTCTCCGAGGCGCTGCCCGAGGTGGCCGGTCAGGGCTTCATCGAGATGCTCGACCACGTCTATTCGACCGGCGAGACGCGAGGCGGCGAGGGAACGCGCATCCTGCTCCAGACGCCGAACGGAGAATTGCAGGAGCGCTATCTCGATTTTTCCTACGATGCGGTGCGCAATCTCGATGGCGAGATCACCGGCGTCTTCGTCCAGGGAATGGACCGGACCGAGGCGGTGAAGACCCTGAAGCATCAAAGGCTTCTACTCGATGAACTGAACCACCGGGTGAAGAACACGCTGGCCACCGTGCAATCGATTGCCGCGCAGACGCTGCGTGCGGCTCCCGACCTTGCAACCGCGCGCAAGGATTTCGAAGGCCGTCTCGTGGCGCTGTCGAAAGCCCACAATCTTTTGTCCCAGACGGCGTGGGATTCGACCCATATGGCGTCGCTCGTCGGCCACGAACTCAGCCATTACGACGGCACGCGCATCGCCGCGTCAGGTCCTGCCGTGGTGCTCAACCCGAAGGCGACCATCGCTGTCGCCATGGTCCTGCACGAACTGTCGACCAATGCGGCAAAATACGGCGCGCTGAGCGGCGAGGAGGGACGGCTCGATCTCTCGTGGCGGGTCGACGAGACTGACGGGGAATTGCGGGTCGACTGGATCGAAAGCGGCGGTCCTGTCGTCACCGCGCCCTCGCGCAGCGGCTTTGGTTCGCGGATGATGAGCCTCGTCATGCGCGGCGAACTCAACGGCGCCTTCGAGACGCGCTACGAACCGCACGGCTTTGCCTGCATGTTGACCATTCCTTACTCATCCTATGGCAGGATCAAGCATGTCGACTGACCTTTCGAGCGAATTGCAGGGGTTGAGCGTCTTCGTCGTCGAGGACGAAGCTCTCGTCGCGCTCAATCTCGAGGACATGCTGATCGATCTCGGCTGCATCATCGTCGGACCGGCAATGCGGGTCGCCAAGGCGCGCGAAATGCTCGCCGACGCGCTCCAGGCCGACGTAGCCATCCTCGACGTCAATGTTGCCGGGGAACTGGTCTTTCCGGTGGCCGAGGAACTGGCGACCAAGGGCATTCCGATCATCTTTGCCACCGGCTACGGACAGGCCGGCCTGCCCGAAGCCTGGCACGGCAACACGATCCTGCAAAAGCCCTACACGATGGATGACGTCTCCGGCAGCCTCGTGAAAGCCGTCAGGCGAAGCTGAAGACTTCGCAATCTGTGGAGAAAGTCGCGTTTTGCTGTCGCTTCTGCGATTGTTCGATACGCTTTGACCAAAATCCTGTTTGCCTTAATCGGGCATAAAGGTTGCTTGCGCGACCTTGCATGATCGGCCGGCGGGGAAGAGGCGTGCGGCTTAGTCTGGCCATGTGCTGTGGCCCTAGTACCGGCAAACGAGCGAGCATGAAACGCGTCATCATCAGCGGCATCGGAACCGAGATTCCGGCCGAGTCCATCAGCAACGACGAACTGGTCGAAAGCTTCAACGCCTGGGTCGACCTCGAAAACCCGAGGCGCGCGGCGCGCGGCGAGGCGCCGCTGGCCAAATCCGACAGCGAATTCATCGTCTATGCCTCGGGCGTCAAGAACCGTCACGTCCACACGCGCGACGGCATTCTCGACCCGCACCGGATGACGCCGCGTATCGCCGAACGCCACGACGATTCGCTGTCCGTGATGGCCGAGTTCGGCGCGAAGGCGGGCCGCAAGGCGATCGCCGACGCCGGCATCGACCCGGCCGAGATCGACATGGTGATCTGCGCCGCCTCGCACCAGCAGCGGCCCTATCCCGCGCAGGCGATTGAAATCCAGAAGGAACTGGGAACGTCGGGCGCTGCCTTCGACATGAGCCTTGGCTGCTCGTCGGCCGCCGCCGGCCTCCACGTCGCATTCAATCTCGTCCGCACGGGCGCGCAGCGGCGCGTCCTCGTCGTCACGCCCGAGATCATCACGGGCCATCTCAATTTCCGCGACCGGCAGACGCATTTCATCTTCGGCGACGCCTCAACCGCCATGCTGCTCGAAGGCGTCGATGGGCCGGAGGAGCGCCGGGGTCGCTTCGAGATCGTCGACACGCGGAGCTGGACGCAGTTCTCCAACAACATCCGCACCAATTTCGGCTTCCTGAACCGGGCCGGCCTCGACGATCCGTCTTCCGTTCCGATGGAAGGCAACATGATCAAGCAGGTCGGCAACAAGGTCTTCAAGGAAGTGACCGTGGCCGGCCATCGGTTCATCGTCGACTTCCTGAAGGAGCACGGCCACACGCCGCAGGACATCCGCCGCTTCTGGCTGCATCAGGCCAATGCACGCATGAACGCGATGATCCTGAAGCTCTCCTTCGGGCACGATGTAGGCCATGATCGCGCGCCGATGGTACTGGAGGATCTTGGCAATACGGCCGCCGCGGGCGCGATCATCGCGCTCGAACAGAACCACCGCGACATGGAGCCGGGCGATTTCGGCCTTTTGTGCGCCTTCGGTGCGGGCTATTCCATCGGCGGCGTGCTGCTGCGCATGATGTGATGCATCAGGGCCGTGAATGCGGTCATCGCTCCAATTCACTGGATTTCACGGCCGAACTCAGCCACCTAGCCGTTTTCCAGCCGGAGACAGACAGCATGGCCGAATTGTTCGAGCGCCGCGACGACGAACCCGAAATCCATCCCGCACGAAAGCTTCTCGGAACAGTCTCGGCGGTCCTGAATGCTCCGGGGCAGGATTTCGTCACGCAGCGCGTCGACCGTCTCGCGCTCGATTTTCGCGGCGTCGTCGGCGATTTCCACTTTGGCGAGACGCGCCGTTCCGGCGGGCGCGAACCGTGGTATGCGCGCGGCACCGAAATGCGCAACGAGCGGCAACTGTCGATCGTCGCCAGCGACGAACTCGCCGCCATCGCCAATGGCATGGGCATCGAGCGCATCGCGCCCGAATGGATCGGCGCCAATCTCGTCCTCGACGGCGTCCCGCGCCTGTCCATGCTGCCTTCCGGCACGATGCTGTTCTTCAAGGGCGGCGTGACGCTGAAGGTCGACGGCCAGAACGTTCCATGCCGTCTTGCCGGCCGCTCTGTCGCCGAACACGCGCAGATGGCGGACCTCAAGGCCGGCGAACTCGCCTTCCCGAAGCACGGCCGCCGCCTGCGGGGTCTCGTCGCCTGGGTCGAAAAGCCCGGCGTCATCGAGACGGGCGAGACGGTGTCGGTGCGGGTGCCGGAGCAGTGGGTGTATAGGTGAGGGAACAGGGATAGGGGAGTAGGGGAGTAGGGGAGTAGGTGAAGAAATCAGCTTGACCTACGTCGTCGACCTGACGCGATCCTTCCCTTACTCCCTTACTCCCTTACTCCCTTACTCCCTTACTCCCTTACTCCCTTACTCCCTTACTCCCTTACTCCCTTACTCCCTTACTCCCTTACTCCCTTACTCCCCTTCATCCTCATCCGCCTCAACCAGTCGCGTCGCGCGCCATGTCGTCAGCACCGCGTTCATCTGGTCGATGACGAAATGGCGGGCCGAATCGCGGCCGTAGCCTTCATCGAGGAGCGCGTCATAGTCGCTGTGCTCGTGGCGGACATGGGTCACGGTGGCGATCCAGATGGCGATCGAGGGCGGCAGTTCGCGCAGCTTGCGCTGGCCGGCGGCCTCGCGGATCGCCTCGGCATCGGAATAAGGCGCCAGCGGAATGAGCGCGGTCAGCGCCTTCGCCAGAGCCTTCTGGCGGCCCGTCGAGGGCTTCATGCGCCGCCCCTTTTTGCGACCACGGCCTCGGGCACCGCATCGGTCGTGGCGAAATAGGGCTTGATGTCGAGAAGCGGCGTGCCGTGGATGACGTCGATCGCTTCGAGGTCGAGGATGCCTCGCGCCTCGTCGACGCCGAGCAGCCGCACCACATGGACGCCGATCGGGTTCGGCCGGACCGGCGAGCGCAGGGCGAAGGTGCCGGTGGCTTCCGGTCGGTGGCGCGGGCGCTGGCGGATGAGATTGCGTCCTGCGTCGGCGAGCCAGGTCAGGAGGATGACGTGGCTCGCGCCGTCCAATCTCAGCAATCCACGGCGATATTGTGCATCGACGATCGCCTGCGCCGGGCGTCCCGTCTCCCGTGCAGCCGCCATGTTCTTCGGGCATTCCGCCCGGTTCTTCCAAAGCGAAGCGATCCGCCCGATGAAGACGATGTGGCCGTCGCCGGCCAGTTCGGCGGGGTCGAAGGGCAGGGCTTCCTCGCCCTCTCGCATCTCGCTCATGCAAAAAGCCTCCCCGGTGCCCTTGCCAAGCGGCCAAAAATACATAAACATATCTTTATGTCTTTGTCGGAGCCGTCGATGATTGCCTCCCCGTCCACACCTGCCATCAATCTGGCCTCGCTCGTTGATAGCTTGAAGGCTGCGGCCGAATCCAGCCGCATGCGCATCCTCGTCCTGCTTTCGCGCGGCGATCTGACGGTGTCGGACCTCACCGAAATCCTCGGCCAGTCGCAGCCGCGCGTCTCGCGTCATCTGAAGCTCCTGCTCGAATCCGACCTGATCGTTCGCTACCAGGAAGGCTCATGGGCCTATTTCGGCCTGTCGGACAGCGACTGGGTGCGCGATTTCCTCTCCGCGATGATCGCCCGGCTCGATGCCGCGGACCCGACCATCGAGCGTGACCAGGAGCGGCTCGACGCCGTCAAGCAGCGCCGGCAGGCGCGCGCGAGCGACTATTTTAGCGCCAATGCGGCCGAATGGGATCGCCTGCGTTCGCTCCACGCGCCGGAAAAGGCCGTGGAGGCGGCGCTGTCGCGACTCATCGGCAAGAAGCCGTTCCAGTCCATGCTCGACCTCGGCACCGGCACCGGCCGCATGCTGGAGCTCTTCGCGCCGCTCTATCGCCGCGCGACCGGTGTCGACCTGTCGCGCGAGATGCTCTCGGTCGCCCGCGCCAATCTCGACAAGGCCGGGATCACCCAGGCACAGGTGCGCCTCGGCGATCTCTACGCCCCGCCGGTCGAGCGCGACAGTTTCGACCTGATCGCCATGCACCAGGTGCTGCACTATCTCGAGGAGCCGGCGCTGGCCGTGCGCGAGGCCGCGCGCCTGCTGCGTCCCGCCGGGCGGCTTGCCATCGTCGATTTCGCCCCCCACGCGCTCGACTTCCTGCGCGAGGAGCATGCCCATGTCCGCCTCGGCGTCTCCGATGCGCAGATTGCCGACTGGCTCGGCGAAGCCGGGCTCGACCTCGAAGCCAGCGAAACCGTCCCGCATGGCGAGGGCGGCGACCAGCGCCTGACCGTCAGGATCTGGATCGCACGCGACCCGCGCATCGAAATCGCCTCCCCCTTCCAATCCGCATCGCAAAAGGCGCTCGTCTGATGAAGGACATCCAGTTTTCCCGCCGCTCCGACCTCGGCAGCCGCATCGACGTTTCCTTCGAATTCTTCCCGCCGAAGAACGACGTCATGGAAGCGCGCCTTTGGGAGACGATCGCGCGGCTCGAACCGCTCGCGCCGCACTTCGTCTCGGTGACCTACGGCGCCGGCGGTTCGACCAAGGAGCGCACGACCCGCGCCCTGGCGCGGCTTTCGAAGGAAAGCGCTCTTGCGCCGGCCGCGCATCTGACCTGCGTCGATGCCAGCCGGGACGAGGTCGACGCGGTGATCCGCGAATTCGCCGAGCTCGGCGTGCGCCGCTTCGTCGCGCTGCGCGGCGATCCCGCCGAGGGCGTCGGCGCGGCCTATCGTCCGCATCCCGACGGCTACCAGACCACCGCCGAGCTCGTCGCCGCGCTTCGCCGCATCGGCGAGTTCGACGTCTCCGTCTCCGCCTATCCCGAAAAGCACCCCGAAAGCGCCGATTTCGCCACCGATATCGACGTTCTGAAGCGCAAGGTCGATGCGGGCGCCACACGCGCCATCACCCAGTTCTTCTTCGACAACGACGTCTATGAGCGCTATGTCGAGCGCGTGCGGCGGGCGGGCATCTACATCCCGATCGTTCCCGGCATCCTGCCGATCCACAATTTCGGGCAGGTCGCGGGCTTTGCCGGCCGCTGCGGCGCGCATGTGCCGGCGTGGCTCGCGGACCGGTTCGCCGGTCTCGAGAACGATCCGCAGACCCATGCGCTGATCGCCTCGGCAGTCGCGGCCGAACAGGTGCTCGACCTGATCGAGCGCGGCGTCGACGATTTCCACTTCTACACGATGAACCGCGCCGACCTCGTCTTCGCGATCTGCCATCTGATCGGCATCCGCCCGCGCGCCGAACAGGCGAGCATCGCCGCCTGAAACGCAGAAAGGCCGGGCGAACCCGGCCTTTCCTTCTCGTCTGATCGGTCTTTCAGGAAGTCGTCCTAGACGACGATCCCCATGACCAAGGCGCCGATGAACGCAAACGCAGCACAAATCATCAATGCGTTGATAGGCCGGGCCAGTCCCATAAGCGGTGCCTCCTCTACAGACTTCGCGAGAACGGAATCTAGGCGAGTTCCGTATTCAAGCAAGAGGAAATATTGCTGCAATGCGACACGCTTGTAGAAAATACGACCTTCCGGCTGCGCGATCCCGTTCAATTCGTTGGGCAATCCGCGATTAACGCCCTGTTCATAAATGAGACGCCCTTGCGTCGAAATCGTGTCGTTTCAACTCATCTTCGCCGCAGCAGGCGCCCGTCGATGACGACGAGGCCCGAGCCGATCAGCGCCATGCCTGCAAGTTCGAACGCGGCGAGCCGTTCGGCGAGGAACAGCGCGCCGAGGAGGATCGCGAAGACCGGCACGATGAGGGTCACCAGCGAGGCATTGGTCGCGCCGGCGGATGCGATCAGCGAGAAGAACAGGATATAGGCGATCGCGGTCGAAACGAGCGCGAGCGCGACGACCGACGTCCAGGCTTGCGGAGACGCGTCGGCGAGCATGCCAAGGCCACCCGTCGCCATGATGACCGGCACCATGATGATGGTCGATGCCGTCAGCTGTCCCGTTGCGACGATGGGCGGGGGCAGGGCGCGGAACCTCCGCGCGAAGATCGCGGCGCAGCCATAGGAGATCGCGGTGCCGACCAGGGCGAATTTCGCCCAGACCGGGCCGCCGAGACCCGCGAACAGGCCAGGCCCGATCATCACCGCCGTTCCCGCGATGCCGAGGCCGATCCCTGCGAGCTTGCGGCCCGTCAGCTTCTCGTCGTCGGTGAAGGCGTTGGCGAGCATGACCGTCCAAAAGGGCGTCGTCGCGTTGAGCACGGAGGCGAGGCCGGCGCCAAGTTCCGTCTGGCCGAGAAACATCAGCGAAAAGGGAATGACGTTGTTGAGCATGGCAAGGCCGAAGAAGGCGCCCGCCATCGGCAGGGCTGCCGCAAAGGACGGCCCGCGCGCGGCGAGATAGACGTGCAGCGCCGCCGCGGCAATCGCGACGCGCAGGAGCACCAGCACCAGCGGGTCGATTTCCAGCACCGCGACGCGCGCAAAGAAGAACGACCCGCCCCACAACAGGCCGAGCAGGACGAGCATGCTCCAGTCGCGCACGGACATGTAGGCGGGGGCGGGAAGGGCGGCGGTGGCCATTGCGGAAATCCTTTCGAACCGCTCCTACGCCCGGCCACCTTTGCCCGCCACCCGAAAAGCTTGGTCCAGCTTATCAACCGCTTTGCCGGCCATGTCGGTTCTAACCGTCACCTTCGTGCGTTAGGGTCGAAGCCACTTCGCAGGAGCTCCCATGCAGAAATTCGCCAATGCGCGCGAGGCCGCGCTCGCCCTTCGTCCCGACGATCCGATCTACTGCTTCCGGCCGGACGTTCTGAAGGAGGACGCGCGCCAGTTCATGGGCATGTTCCCCGGCAAGACCGCCTATGCGGTCAAGACCAATGGCGAACCGATGGTCCTGAAGGCGCTGTCGGAGATCGGGGTCGAAGCGTTCGACGTGGCCTCTCCGGCCGAGTTCGCCGCCGTGCGCGGCGTCGCGCCGAATGCGGAGATGCTCTACATGCACCCGGTCAAGGCGCAGTCCGACATAAGGCTGGCGCTCGAAACCTACGGCATCCGCGTCATCTCGCTCGACCATGAGGACGAGATCACCAAGCTGACGCGCGTCGTGCGCGCGCTCGACATCGACCCCGGCCAGATCAGCGTCTTCGTGCGTATCCAGACCAAGGGCAGCGCCGCCTATGAGTTGTCGAAGAAGTTCGGCGCCGGGCCGGCGGCGGCGGTGGAACTGATGCAGCGTCTGCACCGGCAGGGCTACAAGGTCGGTATCTGCTTCCATGTCGGCAGCCAGATCGAGGACCCCGATACCTATGAAAGGGCGCTCGCCTCGGCCGACTGGGTTCGCAATCGCTGCGGGGTTCCGCTGGCGGGGCTGGATGTCGGCGGCGGGTTTCCGGCCGAATATGGTCACGACCCCAATCGCAAGAAGCCGGTCATGCCCTCGCTTGGGCAATTGATGTCGCGGCTGCGAAACGACATCGACGAATGGGGCTTTTCGGACGTGCCGCTCGTCGCCGAGCCCGGCCGCGTCATCGTCGCGCGCGCCTTCTCGCTGATCGTGCGGGTTCTGCTGCGCAAGGGCCGCCGGCTCTACATCAATGACGGCATCTGGGCGTCGCTGTCGGATTCGTGGACCGGCAAGATCACGCTGCCGGCGCGGTTCATTCCCGACCCGGCGATCCGCTCGCGCAACGGCAAGGCGGAGAACGTCGTGCCGTTCAAGGTGTGCGGTGCGACCTGCGATTCGGTCGACATCCTGTCGCGCCCGTTCTGGCTGCCCGAAACGGTCGATACCGGCGACTGGATCGAGATCGGCCATATCGGCGCCTATTCGCTGTCGCTGCGGACGCGCTTCAACGGCTTTTATCCCGACACTTTCGTCGAAGTGACGACGCCGTTCGACGAGGGCAGCGCTCCGGAAGGCTTCGCGAGCCTCGAAACGATGGCCGATTAGGCGATGCCGATCACATTTCGTTCAAATAGATAAAAGTTAATTGGAGAAACGCGCTCTCCATGTCGTGATGATGCCGCAGGGACATGTTGGACCAATTCGGGGCCTTTGAATGCAGCTATCACTGGCGATTGCGGCCACTTTCGTCGCTCTTCTGGCGACAAGTTCCATTTCTCACGCGCAATCGCGCGGTTCCGCCTACGAATCCGTCTTCGGCGCCTGCCGGGGCGATACCTGCATCATCCGCGACAATCCGGGGGGCGACGTTCGCAAGTTTCTCGCCGCCGCCAAGGAGATTCGCCGCAGCGGCAAGCGGGTGGTGATCGACGGCCAGTGCGCCTCGGCCTGCGCGATATTCGCCGACGTCGCGCGCGAACGGGTTTGCATCACCAAGCGCGCGACGTTCGGCTTCCACAAGGCCAGCGTCTTTCGCGCCCAGGTCACCGGCAATGTCCGCAAATGGGAGCGCATCCGCCGCCACGACCCCGAACATTCCAGCGACATCGCCAATTGGGTGTATCGCAATGGCGGGTTTCCGGTGAGCGGGCTCAACGTCATGCCGGCCAGCGAAGGCGCCAAATTCTGGCGCCGCTGCGAGTTGCGCACGCGGAGTTGATCTTCCTGAAGCTTGGCGCTCTACGGCGCCCCCCTCTGTCCTGCCGGACATCTCCCCCGCAGGTGGGGAGATTATTCTCGTCGCCGACAACGCTTGATCTCCCCCCATGCGGGGGAGATGTCCGGCAGGACAGAGGGGGGCGCCGTAGAGCGCACACCCCGCCGATCAAATCCGGCCTCAACTCGTCGACGTGTTCCTCGCCACCCAGTCGCGCCACTGGCGCACGGAGCCGTTGAACACGTTGATGTCGGCATCGCCCTTCTTGCCGGGCACGATTCCGGTGCCCGTATACTGCCAGAACAGGAAGTTCTCGCCCTCGTAGCGGTCGTGGGGATGCGCGGCGACCGAGCGCAGCCACCAATGGTAGCCCTTGAAGCTCGCCAGCCGGTTGTCCTCGTAGAAATCGACCGAGGTATAGATGATCGGCCGCTGGCCGTAATGCCGCTCGATGGCGTCGAGGAACACCTTCATCTCGCGATGGACGACCTGCCAGTTCGGCCGCAGCTTGCACGAGGGCGAGAGGTGGTTCCACTCCATGTCGAGGACGTGGGGCAGGGTGCCCGCCTCCTTCGGCACGTTGCGGATGAACCACTGCGCCTGCTCGATCGCCGGGCGGCAGAAATAGTAGAAATGATAGGCCGAGCGTGGAACGCCGTGCGCACGCGTCGCGGCCCAGTTCTGCGCGAACATCGGATCGACCCGGTCGCCGCCCTCGGTCGCCTTGATGAAGGCGAATGAAATCCCCGCCGCCTTGGCGGTCGGCCAGTCGATGTCGCTCTGGTAACGCGAAACGTCGGTGCCGTGGACCGCATAGGACCAAGGCGTCTTGCCCTTCCAGTCCGTCGGCTTGCGGTCGCCGAAGCGCGGATGGGTGACCATCACCGGCGCATCGACCGCCATCGCCGCCGGCGAGGCATTCGCCGCCGTGGGCGCGATCGCGGCGAGGTCGAGCCCGGTCGATGAGCAGCCGGCTAGCGTTGCGGCGAGGAGGGCTGCGATGAGTGCGCGCATGAAAAATCCGGGGCTGGCCGGACGGCGCCGGCGATTCGTATCCGCGAAAGATCGGGCTCACATGGTTGAGGGCACGTTAACGGCGCACTTGCCGCGACGCGATGACCTTGCGGCAACACTTGCTTTCCATTCGCCGACGCGATGAATTCGCGGCGCAATGCCTGCGGGGAGGATTCGGATGCGGCTGGTCGTGAAGCTTTTGAAGGGCGCGCTCGTCCTTGTTCTCGTCGCGATCGCCGCCCTTGCCGGCTGGCTCTTTTTCGCGCCGCCGGACCTGATCCGCGTCGGCACCGGTTATTCGGCGAAGATGGTTTGCTCGAACGTCTTCATCGCGGGCCGTGATCCGGAAGAGGTCTTGGCCGTCGACGTGCAGGCACCCGGTCACCCGCTGCTCGGCTTTATCGACATCGATGTCGACCGCGAGCGCGAAATCGTTTCCGCCGCGCTTCTCGGCGTCTTCGGTCGCAACCAGGCCGTCCACCGCGAGGGGCTGGGCTGCGCCAGCGTTCCCGACGGCGCGATCGAACGTGCGCCTGCGCTGGGCGTAAGTGCCGAAATGGCGTCGGTGGAACGCGACGAGACGACACTGTGGCCGCAGGGCGAAGCAATTACCGACGCCGACCCCGCCGTCGCCGCGATCCTCGACGATGCCGAGATGGTCGGTCCCGGCATGCGCGCCGTCGTCGTTGTACGCGACGGGCGCATCGTCGGCGAGCGCTATGGCGAGGGATTTGCGGCCGACACGCCGCTTCTCGGCTGGTCGATGACCAAGACCGTCACCGCCGCCATTCTCGGTACGCTCGACGACCGCCTGCCGCGCGATGCCGCTTCGCTGCGCGCCGACTGGTCCGACGACCGGAGCGCGATCACGCTCGCCGATCTGATGGCGATGTCGAGCGGACTCGAGTTCAACGAGGATTACGGCGCCGTCGCCGATGTCACGCGCATGCTCTATCTCGAGCCCGATATGGCTGGCTTCGCCGCCGCCAAGCCGCTCATCCACCCGCAAGGCGAGGAGTTCAGCTACTCGAGCGGCACGAGCGTGCTTCTGTCGCGGCTCTGGCAGGAGCGTTTCGACGATCCGCAGCAGGCGCTCGGCTGGCCGCGCCGCGCGCTCTTTTCGCCGCTCGGCATGGACAGCGCCGTGCTCGAAACCGACGCGCGCGGCACCTTCGTCGGCTCGTCCTATCTCTACGCCAACGCGCGTGACTGGGCGCGCTTCGGCCAGTTCCTGCTCCAGGGCGGGGAATGGAACGGCGAACAGATCCTGCCCGCCGGCTATGTCGACTGGATGCGCGAAGCCGCGCCCGCCTCCGATGGCGTCTACGGCCGCGGCCAGCTCTGGCTCGCCGGGCCCGAGCGCGGCCGCCAGGCGGACCTGCCGGCCAACACCTACTGGCTTCGCGGACATGACGGCCAGTCAATGGCGATCATCCCGTCGAGCGGGCTGATCGTCCTGCGCCTCGGCCTCACGCCGTCCAGCCTCGACTATTCGCCGGCGCCGATGATCGCGGCGCTGGTTGCAGCGGGGGAGTAGCGCTACCGCCCGAACCCGCCCGCCGTCGGCGTCGTCACGATCACCGCTTCACCGGCTTCGAGCACGGTCTGGTCGCAGGCCTTCAGCGTCTCGACCTCGCCCGACAGGCGGCGGACTTCGGTCTTGCCGACCTTCCCGTCGCCTCCGCCCGCGACGCCGCGGGGCGGGTGGGAGCGGTGGGAGGAGAGGATGGCGCATTCCATCTGTTCGAGGAAACGGATGGTGCGGCGCGTGCCGTTGCCGGCGTTCCATCTGCCGGTTCCGCCGGACCCGTCGCGGATGTGGAAATCCTCGAGCAGGACCGGGAAGCGCAGTTCCAGCACTTCGGGGTCGGTCAGGCGCGAGTTGGTCATATGGGTGTGGACGCCCGACGTGCCGCCAAAGCCCCGTCCGTCATTCATGCGGCCGGCTGGCGAGCCGGAGCAGATCGTCTCGTAATATTGATATTGCGCGTTGCCGAAGGTGAGATTGTTCATCGTGCCTTGTGCATTGGCGAGCGCACCCATCGCGCCGAACATGGCGTTCGTCACATGCTGCGAAGTCTCGACATTGCCGGCGACGACGGCGGCCGGGTAGCTCGGCCGCAGCATGCAGCCATCGGGGATGACGATGTTGATCGGGCGCAGGCACCCCGCATTCATCGGGATGTTGTTTTCGACCATGACGCGGAACGCATAGAGCACCGCCGCGCGCGCGACCGGTTCCGGCGCGTTGAAGTTGTTCTTCATCACCGGGGACGTGCCGGTGAAGTCGACCGTCGCCTCGCGCTTGTCGCGGTCGATGGTGATCTTCACCTTGATCGCCTGGCCGGTGTCGGTCGGGTATTCGTATTCCGACACGTCCGGCAGCCGCTCCAGCACGCGCGCGACGCTTTCGGCCGCGTTGTCCTGCACGTGGCCCATATAGGCCTCGACCACGTCGAGCCCGAAATGAGTCACCATCTTGCGCAGTTCGGCGACGCCCTTTTCGTTGGCGGCGATCTGCGCCTTGAGGTCGGCGATGTTCTGGTGCGGGTTGCGGGCCGGGTAGGGGTGGTCGGTCAGAAGGTCGTGCAGTTCCTTTTCGCGGAACCGGCCACGCTCGACGATGCGGAAATTGTCGAACAGCACGCCTTCCTCGTCGACGGTGGTCGCCAGCGGCGTCATGGAGCCCGGCGCGGTGCCGCCGACATCGGCGTGGTGGCCGCGCGAGGCGGAATAGAAGAGGATCTCCTTGCCGGCATCGTCGAAGACGGGTGTGACGACCGTGATGTCCGGCAGATGCGTTCCGCCATTATAGGGCGCGTTAAGCGCGAACACGTCGCCGGGATGGATGTCGCCCTCGTTGAGACGGATGATCGTCTCGACCGAACGGTCCATTGATCCCAGATGCACCGGCATATGCGGCGCATTGGCGACGAGGGCGCCTGTGCGGTCGAAGACGGCGCAGGAGAAATCGAGCCGTTCCTTGATGTTGACCGAATAGGCGGTGTTCTGGAGCGTCACGCCCATCTGCTCGGCGATCGACATGAACAGGTTGTTGAAGACCTCCAGCATCACCGGGTCGGCCTCGGTGCCGAGCGCGGCCTGCCGACGCTTCTTCTCCACCCGCCGCATCAGCACGTGATCCTTGGCGGTGATCTGGGCCTCCCAGCCCGGCTCGACGACGATGGTCTGGTGGCTCTCGATGATCAGTGCCGGGCCCGAAACCTTATTGCCCGGCGCCAGCCCCTCGCGGCGATAGACGCCGGCCTCGTGCCAGGTGCCTTCGCAGAACATGCGCCGGCGCTCGTCGGTCGAAGCATTGGCGTCCTCGGTTCCGACGTCGGCCTCGTCGCGGCCGGCCGGGCGGGCGTCCTGCCCCTCGACGCTTATCGCCTCCACGACCATCGGCTTGTTGTCATAGACGAAGCCGAACTGCGCCTTGTGCGCGGTCTCGAAATCCGTGCGCGCCGTTTCGAGCGAGCCGTCGAAGGGAACGGGAAGGGCGGTGTCGGTGCCGTCATAGCGGATCTGCAGGATCGGCCGCCAGGACAGGTCCGCCTCGTTGATCCCCTGTTCGGAAAGTTCGGCGAACACGGCCTTGCGCAGATCGTCGATGGTCGCGTCGATCTCGCCGCGCGAGGCGTCGCTCAGCGGCTTGACCAGCGCCTGCTGGCGCGAGGCGAAGACGGAGGAGAGTCCGATCCCATAGGCCGACAGCAGGCCGGAGAAGGGGTGGACCAGCACCGCCTCCATGCCAAGCGCATCGGCGACGAGGCAAGCATGCTGTCCGCCCGCGCCGCCGAAGCAGTTGAGCAGGTATTCGGTGACGTCGTAGCCGCGCTGGACGGAAATCTTCTTGATGGCGTTGGCCATGTTCTCGACTGCGATGGTCACGAAGCCTTCCGCGACCGCCTCTGCCGTGCGACCGTCTCCGGCCTCGGCGGCCATGTCCGCAAAGCGCCTCGCGACGATTTCGGTGTCGAGCCGCTCGTCCTGGTTCGGGCCGAAGATCGCCGGGAAGTAATCCGGCACCAGCTTGCCCAGCATGACGTTCGCATCGGTGACGGCGAGCGGGCCGCCGCGCCGGTAGCAGGCGGGGCCGGGATTGGCGCCGGCCGAATCCGGTCCGACCTGGAAGCGTCCGGCCTCGAAATGCAGGATCGACCCGCCGCCGGCAGCGACGGTGTGGATGCGCATCATCGGTGCACGCACGCGCACGCCCGCGACTTCCGTGTCGAAGGCGCGCTCATATTCGCCGTCATAATGGGCGACGTCGGTCGACGTCCCGCCCATGTCGAAGCCGATGACCTTGTCGAAACCGGCGAGCTTCGCCGTCTCGACCATGCCCACGACACCACCGGCGGGACCCGAGAGCAGCGCGTCCTTGCCTTGGAACTTGTCGGCGGCGGTGAGGCCGCCGGAGGACATCATGAACATGAGGCGGGGTGGTTGGTGCGAGGCACCCCCCTCTGGCCTGCCGGCCATCTCTCCCTCAGGGGGGGAGATCATGCTCTCGGGCGTCGCACCCAGCTCTCCCGCGACCTGCGCCACGTACCGCGCCAGGATCGGCGACAGATACGCATCGACCACCGTCGTGTCGCCGCGGCCGACGAGCTTCATCAGCGGCGAGACGCGGTTCGAGACTGAAATCTGCCCGAAGCCGGCCTTCTCGCACAGACCCGCCACGGCTTCCTCGTGCGCCGGGAACTTCCACGAATGCATGAAGACGACCGCAACGGCGGCGAACCCGTCGGCTCGGGCCTTGGCGAGTTCCGCCTCGATGGAGCCGAGGTCGGGTTCCGCTTCCACGGTTCCATCCGCGCGAACGCGTTCCTCGACCTCCACCACGCGCTCATAGAGCTGTTCGGGAAGGATGATCTCCTTGGCGAAGATGTCGGGCCGCGCCTGATAGGCGATGCGGAGCGCGTCGCGGAAACCCCTGGTGATGAGCAGCAGCACCCGGTCGCCCTTGCGCTCGAGCAGCGCATTGGTCGCGACGGTGGTTCCCATCTTGATGTCGCCGATGCGCCCGGCCGGGATCGGCGCGCCCTTCTCGACGCCGATCAGGTCGCGGATGCCCTGGATGGCGGCGTCGCGGTAGGCTTCGGGGTTTTCCGAGAGAAGCTTGCGCGGGTGCAGGTTGCCGTCGGGGTCGCGGCCGATGACGTCGGTGAACGTGCCGCCACGGTCGATCCAGAAATCCCAGCGTCCCGACTTCGCACCCTGCCCAGACTTCGCACCCTGCATGACCGTCTCCCTCTTGGTTCCGGTTTCGGTGGTAGTCGGCTTTCGTGCGGCGGGCAACGTCAGGACGCGTGCATTAACAGGCGCTGTAACACCGAGTCATTCAACGTTATGAAACGATCGCTCCTCCCAGGCATTTTTATCCCGAACGCCTGCTACGGCGGGCGCCAATGAGAGAAGGAGAAATCCAAATGAAGAAGATCATTCTTGCTTCCGTTTCCGGTCTGGCCCTGATGGGTCTTGCTGCCTGCACCGACGCCGAAGATCCGGCAGCGGTCGACACGGGCGCCCCGGTCACGACCGAGGACCCGGCAGCGGCTCCGGCTGACACGACCACGCCGCCCGCTACGGATGGCATGGCTCCGGCGCCGGCTGAATAAGCAGCCTCATCGGACTATCCCAAAGGGGGTCGGCTTCGCCGGCCCCCTTTTCTTATGCAGAACCCGACGGGTCGGCTTCGCCGGCCCCTTTCTTTATCTAGAATTCGCGGGTCGGCGTTCGCCGGCCTTTTTTGTGCCGATTGGCCGCGGGGCGCTCTGCAATCTGGGGTCGCCAAGGCGCTCCATACTTCGTAAAACCGGAATCGATGTCGATCTGGTTCCGCCTCGGAGATTTTGTGTCGCGCGTGTCGTCGAACGCGCTCACCTCGCTTGCCGACACCATCCGCTCGATATTCGCAACCGATCCCGAACTTCGCCGCCGCGTCGCGTTTTCCATCGCGATGATCGCGCTTTCGGCCAAGATGGCCAAGGCCGACGGCATCGTCAGTGCGCGCGAAGTCAACGCGTTCCAGGAAATTTTCGAGATTCCGGACGAGGAGGCGCGCAATGTCGCGCGGCTTTACGATCTCGCCAAGCAGGACGTCGCCGGCTTCGACGCCTATGCGCGGCAGATGGCTGCGCTGTGCGGTTCGGGGCATCCCAATTGCGCCATGCTGGAAGACATTCTCGACGGGCTGTTCCACATCGCCAAGGCAGACGGCTACATCCACGAGCGGGAACTTTCGTTCCTCGGCGACGTGGCGGATATCTTCGAAATCGACAGCGCGCATTTCGAGCGCATCCTGGCGCGGCATACGTTCGGCGCCGACAGCGACCCCTACCTCGTCCTGGGCCTGCCCGCGGATCTGCCCTTCGACGAGGTTCGCCGCGCCTATCGCAAGCTCGTCGCGGAAAACCATCCCGATCGCCTGATCGGCCGCGGCGTGCCGGAAGAGTTCGTGGCGATCGCCACCACGCGGCTGGCCGCCATCAATGCCGCATTCGAAATGATTGAGCGCCAGCGGATGCACGCATGACGGGCTTCGTCGTCGACTACGCCCTGGCCGAGCCCCGCGTGTCGCCAAATTTCGGGCCGCGCCGCGACGGCGTTCCGGTCGACAGCCTGATCCTGCACTATACGGGAATGCCGAGCGGCGAGGGGGCGGAGGCGTGGCTGTGCGATACGGCCAGTTCGGTCTCCTCGCACTACATCGTCCATGAGGACGGGCGCGTCGTGCAGATGGTGCGCGAGACCGATCGCGCCTGGCACGCCGGCCAGTCCTTCTGGCGCGGCTGCCGCGACGTGAATTCCTGCTCGATCGGCATCGAGATTGTCAATCCGGGCCATGATGGCGGGCTGCCGGCTTTTCCCGACGTGCAGATCGAGGCCGTCATCGCGCTCTGCCGTGACGTCGTCGACCGGTACGCGATCGCCCCGGAACGGGTGCTGGCCCATTCCGACGTCGCGCCGGGCCGCAAGGTGGATCCGGGCGAACGTTTTCCGTGGGAAGAACTGGCTGCGGCAGGGGTCGGTCATTACGTTGCTCCCTCGACGGTCCAGGGCGGCAGGTTCCTTGCCGCCGGAGACAGGGGCGAGCCGGTCGAGGCGCTGCAATCCATGCTGGCGCTCTACGGCTACGACGCCGAGATCAACGCTGTCTTCGACGACCAGACCAAGCGCGTCGTCGAGGCCTTCCAGCGCCATTTCCGGCAGGTCCGCGTCGACGGCGTCGCCGACCGCTCGACGATCGAAACGCTGCATCGCCTTCTCTCCGCGCTGCCGGCGGGTCTCGCGTCGCGCTGACTTCTTCATGACGTCCTGAAACGGTTTGTGATTCGCCGGGTCATCTTTGCGGCGGGTTCGGCCCGCAATTGCGCATCCATGCAGACGCCGGGGCGGCATTCGCCGGCCCCACCCGACCACCAGTCGTGCACGCGGCACGGCGCTGACATCACACAGGAACTCATGACGAAGCTGACCCTTGCGGCGGTGGCTCTTGCCGCCGGAATGACCTCCTTTGCCAATTATTCGCTTGCCGAAACCGACCTGCACGCCATGAAGGCCCATGCGGGCCTTGCCCAGACCGGCCAGACGCCTGAAAACGGCCTGCCGGGCGTCGATCCCCAGACCACGGGTTCCATCGCCGCCGCCGAGGCGACCGAAGGCGGAAAAGCCAAGGCCGCCGCGATCACCGACGCCAAGTTCGCCAGCATCGTCGCAAAGTACGCATCCGAGCACGGTGTTCCGCCGGCGCTTGCCCATGCGGTGATCCGCGTCGAGAGCAACTATCGTCCGAATGTCACCGGTCGTGCGGGCGAGGTCGGGCTGATGCAGATCAAGCCGGCGACGGCGCGGATGATGGGCTATTCTGGCAGCGCCAAGGGGCTCTACGATCCGGAGACGAACATCCGCTTCGGCATGAAATATCTCGCCAAGGCGCAGTCGGTCGGCGACGGCACGACGTGCGGGACGATCCTCAAATACAATGCCGGCCACGGTGCCAAGCGCATGAACCCGATCTCGGCGAATTACTGCGCCAAGGTCCAGCGGATCATGGCGGGCGCCTGATCACCTAGGGACAGGCGCCGAATTCGGTTGAATTTTCAGCGCCGCCATCCTTTATACGCCCGGTCAGTCGGCCGGGCGGCCGCTTTGCGAGGCTTACCTTGCGGGGAGGAAAGTCCGGGCTCCACGGAAGAACGGTGCCGGCTAACAGCCGGCGGGGGCGACCCCAGGGAAAGTGCAACAGAGAGCAGACCGCCGCGCCCTTCGGGGTTCGGCAAGGGTGAAAGGGTGGGGTAAGAGCCCACCGCGCTGCCGGCAACGGGAGCGGCATGGCAAACCCCACCGGGAGCAAAACCGAATAGGGACGGCGCGAGGGGCAACCCTCAGGGCATTTCCGGCCCGGCCGTCCGGGTTGGTTGCTTGAGGCGCGTCGCAAGACGCGTCCCAGAAGAATGGCCGCCACGTTTCGGCGCCCTCGGGTGTCGAGGCCATACAGAACCCGGCTTACAGGCCGACTGACACTTTTTCCATCAATGGCTTACGGGCGTCGCTTGCAAAGCCGAATCAGCTTCGCTGCGCGTCGAGCGAAGCCTCGATGGCGCGCCAGAGCTCGCCCGCCGGCTCGCATCCGACCGAAAGCCGAATGAAGCCCGGATCGACCGCATCGCCCCAGCGCGCGCGCCGCTCGGCCGAGGAATGGACGCCGCCGAACGAGGTCGCGGGCTGGAGCAGCGCGCAGTCGTCGATGAAGCCTTCCGCCTTCGCCTCGCTTTCGAGCGTCAGCCCGATCAGGAAGCCGAAGCGCAGCATCTGCGCGCGGGCGAGATTGTGCGAAGGGTCGCCGGCGAGGCCCGGATAGCGTAGCGCCCTGACGTCGTCGCGACCCTTCAGCTTTTCGGCCAGCATTTCGGCCGTGTCGCACATGCGCTGGAAGCGCACGTCCAGCGTCTCCAGGCCGCGATGGACCTGCCAGGCCTCGAACGGGCCGGGAATGCCGCCGGCAAGCTTCCGCCAGTCCGACACGGCCTGCATGATTTCCGGGTTGCGGCTCGCCACATGGCCGAACAGCACGTCCGAATGCCCGTTCGGCGCCTTGGTGTCGGAGGCGACGACTATGTCGACGCCGAGATCGAGCGGGCGCTGGCCGAGCGGCGTCATGGTCGTGTTGTCGGCGACGACGATCGCGCCGGCCTTGTGAGCCGCGTCCGCGACCGCCCTGATGTCGCAAAGATCGAGGCCCGGATTGGCCGGCGTTTCGAGGAAGACCAGCCTGAACCCGTCGAACCCGCCGTCGAGGAACGTCGCCGTCGGGCGTGTCTCGTAGGTGACGCCGAGGCGCGTCAGGAAGCGCTCGGTCAAAACGCGCGTCGTGTAGTAGCCGTCGGACGGCAGCAGGATCTTGTCGCCCGCCTTCAGCGTCGCGAAGAAGGCTGCCGCGATGGCCGCCATGCCGGAGGGAAAGCCCAGTGCAGGCGCGTCCTCCAGATGGCCGAGCAGTTCCTCGACCGCCTCCCAGGTGTCGTTCGAAAACCGCCCATATTGCGCGAACCCCGCCGGGGCGCCGGGCAAATGGAACATCGACGCCATCGTCAGCGGGAGCGCGACTGGATCGCCCTTTTCCAGCTTGCCGCGGCGAAGATGGGAGAGGGCGGCGGCGCGGTGCGAAATGTCGTCGGTCATCATCGGTCCTTGGCTTCAGGCAAGGCCGGGACGCTAGAGCCGCCGGCGCGGATTCGCAAGGCTCGCAAAGGGTGCGCGCCATCGCCCGGTAAACGTTTCATTAGGCTTAATGGAGCATAAACGAGATTGGCCCGAATCCCCTCGAAACAGGCGGCTTCAGGCGCTCGTGAAAGACCTCATCCCGTTGACGCCCATAGCAGCCCATGATATCCCTGCAAGCCAATCCAGCGGTCGTTTCAGTTCCAGTTCGAGCGTTCTCCAGGTCCGCCGCATTTGCCCGGACCTGCGCTCGTTTCCTGGCATTCGACACGTGGACGGGGGCGACAGGGGAGACTGCGAATTGGGCCATCGAGCGCGATATGAGCGCGCCGCTTTTCGGCGAGCCGGCTGATGGACCGCTTTCTTTCCAGTGCAATCAACCGAATCGATTCGAAGGGCCGGGTGTCGGTCCCAGCGCATTTTCGGGCCGTCGTGCAGAAGCGCGGCTATGGCGATCTCTATGCCCTGCGGGCGCTCGACGTGCCGGCGCTGGATGTGGGCGGGCTGGACCTTCTCGACCGCTACGAGGAGCGGATCGCGCTGGAGGACCCATTTCTCCAGACGGCGGACGACATGTCCTTCTTCTGCCATGGCGATGGCGCGTTCCTGAAGCTCGACCAGGACGGGCGGATCACGGTCACGGATTTCCTGCGCGAACATACCGGCATCGAGGCGGAAGTCGCCTTTGTCGGCCGGGGTACCTTTTTCCAGATGTGGGAGCCGTCGCGGCTGAAAGCGCATGGCGAGGCCGTGCGGGCGCGTCTCCTGAAGCTCAGGCAGGCCGCAGCGGCCAATCGGAACGGAGAATCGGAATGATGGCGGGCCCCGGCGACGAGGGTGCCGGTGGCGGACCGGCCCGTCACATTCCGGTCCTCCTGGCCGAGGTGCTGGATGCGCTGCGCATCGAGGCCGGCCAGACGATCATCGACGGCACGTTCGGGGCCGGAGGCTACACGCGCGCGATTCTGGAAACCGGAGCCAACGTCGTCGCCATCGACCGCGACCCGACCGCGATCGCCGCCGGCCGGGCGATGGAGGCGGAATTTACCGGCCGCCTGCGGCTCGTCGAGGGCCCGTTCTCGGCCCTCGACCAGTATGTCGAGGGCACCGTCGACGGCGTCGTGCTCGACATCGGCGTCTCCTCCATGCAGATCGACGAGGCCGAGCGCGGCTTTTCCTTCCGCCATGACGGCCCGCTCGACATGCGCATGTCCGGCAAGGGCGCGAGCGCGGCGGACGTCGTCAACACCTACAAGCTTGGCGATCTCGCCCGCGTCTTCGGCTTCCTCGGCGAGGAGCGCCAGGCCGGCCGCATCGCCCGCATGATCGAGGACAAGCGCGCGCGCCGGCCGTTCTCGCGCACCGCCGAACTCGCCGACGCGATCCAGACGCTGGTCGGGCGTGGGCCGAAGGACAAGATCCATCCGGCGACGCGCGTCTTCCAGGCGCTGCGTATCCACGTCAATGACGAGCTCGGCGAGCTCGCGCGGGCGCTCTTTGCCGCCGAGCGGGCGCTGAAGCCCGGCGGGCGGCTCGTCGTCGTCACCTTCCATTCGCTGGAAGACCGCATCGTCAAGCGCTTCATCGCCGACCGCGCCGGCAAGGCGTCGGGTTCGCGGCACCTGCCGGAAGCGCATTTCATCGCGCCGACCTTCACCGACGCGGCCAAGGCCATCGCCACAAGCGAGGCGGAGGCCGAGGCCAATCCGCGGGCGCGCTCGGCCAAGCTTCGCGCCGCAACGCGCACGGAAACGGCGCCACGCGCCGCAGATTTCTCGATTTTCGGACTGCCCAAACTGCCAGCCATCGGCGACGCCGAGGAGACGCACTGACATGTTCCGCACCACCGACATCGTTCTCATCGTGGTCATGGTTTCGGCGGCAGCCTTCACCTACAAGACCAAGCACGACGCGGAAAACCAGCTCTCCGAAGTGCGACGGCTGCAAAGCCAGATCGCCTTCGAGAAGGATTCCATCGACGTGCTCAACGCCGACTGGAGCCTTCTCAACCAGCCCTCGCGGCTGCAGCGGCTGAAGGAGACCTTCTCCGAGGAGCTCCAGCTCTATCCGGTCCAGCCCTACCAGTTCGCCACCATTTCGGACCTGCCCCGCCGTCCGCTCGCGATCGAGGATCTGATCGCCGGCGACGGGCTGATCGACGAAACCGCCACCGGGAGCATCATGCAATGAGGATCGTCAGCCGGCTCGCATCGCTGCTGAAGCGCTCGGCGCACAAATCCGACGAAGCGGCCATCGTCGTCGACGGCGCCCGCAAGCGTTCGGGCGGCTCCACGCGCTCGCGCATGGCCATCACCTTCGCGCTCTTCATGGGCGTTTACGCGGTCATCGGCGGGCGCATCGTCTATCTGGGCATCGAGGATCTGCCGGCCGGCGGCCCGCCGCCTTCGCGCGTGACGGCCAACCGTCCCGATATCGTCGACCGCAACGGACTGGTGCTGGCGACTGACATCAAGTCGGCCTCGCTCTTCGCCGAGCCGCGCCGCATCGTCGATCCCAACGAGGCGATCGAGAAGCTGCGCACGATCCTGCCCGACCTCGACTACAACCAGACCTACCAGCGTCTTTCGACCGATGCCGGTTTCGTCTGGCTGCGCCGGCAATTGTCGCCGCGCCAGCAGGCCGACATCATGGCGCTCGGCATTCCGGGCGTCGGCTTCCGCACCGAGAAGAAGCGCTTCTATCCGGGCGGTGCGACGGCCTCCCACATCCTCGGCCTCGTCAATGTCGACAATCGCGGCACGGCGGGGATGGAGAAATATATCGACGATCAGGGCCTTGCCGACCTTCAGGCGAGCGGACTGGCGATCGCCGGCGACCTTGCGCCGGTCAAGCTTTCGATCGACCTGCGCGTGCAGCACATCGTCCACGACGAACTGATGCAGGCGATGGAAAAGTACAAGGCGATAGCGGCCGGCGCCGTGGTTCTCAACGCCAAGACCGGCGAAGTCATCGCCATGGCCTCCGTGCCGGACTATGATCCGAACAACCCGTTCAATGCGCTCGAGAAGGACCGGCTCAACCGGATGTCCGCCGGCCTGTTCGAGATGGGCTCGACCTTCAAGGGGTTCACGACGGCGATGGCGCTGGATTCCGGCCTCGTGAAGATGTCGGACCGTTTCGATGCGACCGCGCCGATCCGCATCGGCGGCCATACGATCCGCGACTTCCACGGCAAGGGCCGCGTGCTGACGGTTCCCGAAGTCTTCATCTACTCGTCCAACATCGGCACGGCGCGCATGGTCGACGTGCTCGGCATCGAGGGGCACCGCGAATATCTGACCCGGCTTGGCCTGCTCAGCCGCATGACGACGGAACTTCCCGAAGTCGCGCGACCCACCCAGCCGGCCGTCTGGAAGAAGATCAACTCGATCACGATCTCCTTCGGGCACGGCGTCGCGACGACGCCGCTGCAGACCGCGGTCGCCACTGCGGCGGTCCTCAATGGCGGGCGTCTCATCAACCCCACCTTCCTTCCGCGCACGGAAGAGCAGGCTATGGGCTCGGCCCTTCAAGTGCTGAACCCGTCGACCAGCGACGCGATGCGCTATCTCTTCCGCTACAACACCGAAAGCGGCTCGGGCCGCCGCGCGGACGTGCCCGGCTACTTCGTCGGCGGCAAGACGGGCACGGCCGAAAAGGTCGTCAACGGGCGTTATGTCAGCGGCATCCGCTTCAACGCCTTCCTCGCAGGCTTCCCGCTCAACGACCCCGAATACATCGTCCTGACCATCCTCGACGAACCCAAGCCGGAAAAGCAGGGCGTGGGCGCGACGGCCGGCCTCAACACGGCCCCGATGGCCGGCAACATTGTGCGCCGCTCGGCCTCGCTTCTTGGCGTCAAGCCAGATTTCAGCCATGAAAGTGAGGCTCTGCTCGCCGCCTATCAGTGATTCCCGCCCGCGGCGCACGACCGCCGGCACCCATCCGACTGGAAACGAATGAAACTCGCCGACCTCGCACCCGCCCAAGCCATCGTTCCGCCGGAAGCCGGCGCGATCGAGGTGAAGGGCTTCGCGCTCGATTCGCGCAAGGTCGAGCCGGGCTACGTGTTCGCCGCCTTCGACGGCGCGAAGACGAGCGGGGCGAAGTTCGTCTCCGACGCGGTGACGCGCGGGGCGACGGCGATCCTCGCCGCGCCTGGCACGGAAGTTCCGGCCGGCGTGCCGCTCATCGAAACCGCCGATCCGCGTCGCAGCCTGTCGCTGGCGCTCGCTGCCTTCTATGGCGCGCAGCCGCAGACCATGGTCGCGGTCACCGGCACGGCCGGCAAGACGTCGGTCGCGAGCTTCGCGCGCCAGATCTGGGCGCATGCCGGTCACGCCGCCGCCAGCATCGGCACGACGGGCGTCATCTCGCCGGGCTTCACCGAATACGGTTCGCTGACGACACCCGATCCCGTCGCCCTCCACCAGCTTTTGAAGAAGCTCGCCGGTGAGGGCGTCACCCACGCGGCGATGGAGGCATCCAGCCACGGCCTCGACCAGCGCCGTCTCGATGGCGTGAAACTTTCTGCCGCCGGCTTCACCAATCTCGGCCGCGACCACATGGATTACCATGCGACGCTGGACGAATATTTCGACGCCAAGATGCGGCTTTTCGATACGCTGATGCCGAAATTCGCGCCGGCGGTGATCTTCGCCGATGATCCATGGTCGGCGCGGGCGATCGATACCTGCAAGGCCGCCGGGCTCGACGTCCTGACCGTCGGTCGCGCCGGAAATTTCCTCGAACTGAAGCGTGTCGAGCACGGCCGTCACCGCCAGCGCACCGAAATCTGCCATGACGGCACCATCTACGAGGTCGACCTGCCGCTCGCCGGTGAATTCCAGGTGTCGAACGCGCTCGTCGCGGCCGGGCTCTGCATCGCGACCGGCACGCCGGTTGCGACCGCAATGGCCGCGCTGCGCAAGCTTGAAGGCGCCTCCGGCCGGCTCGAACTCGTCGGCACCACCAAGGCCGGCGCGCCGGTCTATGTCGACTACGCACACAAGCCCGAGGCACTCGAAAACGTTCTATCCGCCGTCCGCCCGTTCACGACCGGCAAGGTCGTCGTGGTGTTCGGCTGCGGCGGCGACCGCGACAAGGGCAAGCGGCCGATCATGGGCGAGATCGCCTCGCGCCTCGCCGACCGGGTGATTGTCACCGACGACAATCCGCGCTCGGAGGTGCCCGCCGCGATCCGCGCCGCAATCATGGAAGCTGTGCCGGGTGCCTTGGAAATCGGCGACCGGCGCACGGCGATCCGCGAGGCGGTCGCTTCGCTCGGGCAGGGCGACACGTTGATCGTCGCAGGCAAGGGACACGAGGAAGGGCAGACGGTCGGCGACGTCACGCTGCCCTTTTCCGATCATGAAGAGGTGCGGGCGGCGTTGAAGGAGAGCGCAGCATGAACCTGCTTTGGACCACCCCCGATCTCGTTGCCGCGATGGCGGGACGGCCCGTCGGCACGATGCCGGACGGGATCACCGGGATTGCGATCGACAGCCGGACGCTCCAGCCCGGCGACGCCTTTTTCGCCATCAAGGGCGACCAGTTCGACGGCCATGATTTCGCGACGGCGGCGATCAAGGCCGGCGCATCCCTGCTGGTCGTGTCCGAAGGCAAGCTCGCCGCGCTCGGCCGCCTGCACGGGCCGATGATCGTCGTGCCGGACGTGCTCGAAGCCCTGTCGAAGACAGGCATCGCGGCGCGGGCGCGTTCCAAGGCGAAGATCATCGCCGTCACCGGTTCGGCCGGCAAGACAAGCACCAAGGAAGCGCTGCGCAAGGCGCTCTCGGCGGTCGGCAACGTCCACGCCTCCGACAAGTCGTTCAACAATCACTGGGGCGTGCCGCTGACGCTCGCGCGCATGCCGGCCGAGACGGACTATGCCGTCTTCGAGATCGGCATGAACCACCCGGACGAAATTCGTCCGCTGGTCAAGCTCGTGCGCCCGCACATCGCCATCGTCACCATGATCGCCGCCGCCCATCTCGGTTTCTTCCGCGATCTGGAAGAGATCGCGACGGCGAAGGCCGAAATCTTCGAGGGCGTCGAGCCGGGCGGCCACGCCCTCATCAACCGCGACGACGCGCGCTTCAAGCAGCTCGAAAAAGCTGCGCGCGAATCCGGCGTGGAGAATGTCTGGGGCTTCGGCGAGCATTCGCGCGCGACCTTCAAGCTGGTCAAGACCAAGCTTCTGCCCGAAGGCTCGACCTTCACCGCCAAGATGGCCGGCGAGGAACTCGTCGCCAAGATCGGTGCGCCCGGCCGGCACATGGTGCAGAACGCCATCGCCGTTCTCGCCGCCTCCTACCTCGCCGGCGCCGACATGGCGAAGGTCTCCCATGCGCTGGCCGATCTGTCGGCGGAGGAGGGCCGCGGTGCGCGCCATCGCTTGAGCCACGGCCGGGGCGAGTTTCTTCTGATCGACGAGAGCTACAACGCCAACCCGGCATCCGTGCGCGCGGCGATGGACGTGCTGCAGGCCGCGCCGGTCAACGGTCACGGCCGGCGCATTGCCGTCCTCGGCGACATGCTGGAACTCGGCGATCATTCGCGCGACCTGCACGCCGGCCTTGCCGAGGCGATCGATGCGCAGGCGACCAGCGTCGTGCTCCTGGCCGGGCCCGAGATGAAGGCGCTCGCCGAAGCGCTGCCGGACAGTTTGCGCGTCGAACATCGCGACAGCGTCGCCGATCTGCAGCCGGTGCTCATGGGCATGGTGCGCGCGGGCGATGTCGTCATGATTAAGTCGTCGAAGAGCATAGGCTCCTCAAGGCTCGTTACAGCCTTGCGCGATACGTTTCCCGCTGCCGACATCGTTGCTGCGGATGAAGTTCACACGGCCTGAGGCCACGCGGAGACAAGAACAACAATGCTGATGCTCCTCGTAGCGCTGGCGGACCAGGTTTCGGCCTTCAACGTCTTCCGCTACATCACCTTCCGCACCGGTGGCGCGCTGATCACCTCGGCGCTGATCGTCTTCATCTTCGGGCCGATGATCATCGATTCGCTGCGCATCCGTCAGGGCCGCGGCCAGCCGATCCGCGCCGACGGGCCGCAGACCCATTTCAAGAAGGCCGGCACGCCGACCATGGGCGGGCTGATGATGCTGACCGGCATCGTCGGCGCCTCGCTTCTGTGGGGCAACCTCACCAGCATCTATGTCTGGACCGTGCTGCTCGTCACGCTCGGCTTTGGCGCGATCGGCTTTTACGACGACTATCTCAAGGTCACCAAGCAGTCGCATATGGGCTTTTCGGGCAAGGCGCGTCTTGCGGTGGAATTCCTCATCGCCGGCGCTGCGACCTTCGTCATCATGAATGCCGGCGAGGCGCCGTTCTCGTCCTCGCTGACCTTCCCGTTCGTGAAGGATTTCCTGCTTAATCTCGGCTGGTTCTTCGTGCCCTTCGCCGCCTTCGTCATCGTCGGCGCGGGTAATGCGGTGAATTTGACAGACGGGCTCGACGGCCTTGCGATCGTGCCCGTCATGGTCGCCGCCGGCGCCTTCGGCGTCATCGCATACCTTTCGGGCAACGCCGTCTTCGCCGACTACCTGCAGATCCATTTCGTCGTCGGCACCGGCGAACTGTCCGTCATCCTCGGCGCGGTCATCGGGGCCGGGCTCGGCTTCCTCTGGTTCAACGCGCCGCCCGCCGCCATCTTCATGGGCGACACCGGCTCGCTCGCGCTGGGCGGCCTCATCGGCACCGTCGCCGTCGCCACCAAGCACGAGATCGTCCTCGCCATTATCGGCGGCCTGTTCGTCATGGAGGCGCTGTCGGTCATCATCCAGGTCGGCTGGTTCAAGCTCACCGGCAAGCGCGTCTTCCTGATGGCGCCGATCCACCATCATTTCGAAAAGCTCGGCTGGACGGAGAGCCAGGTCGTGATCCGGTTCTGGATCATCGCCGTCATCCTCGCCCTCGTCGGCCTTTCCTCGCTGAAGCTGCGGTGACCCCATGATCGCGGCCGGCTCCTTCGCCAATCGCAAGGTCGCGCTCTTCGGGCTCGGCGGCTCGGGCGTCGCCACTGCGCGTGCGCTGGTCGAAGGCGGGGCAATGGTCACGGCCTTCGACGACAACCCGCAAAGCGTCGAGGCCGCGCAGGCGGCGGGCGTTCCTGTCGGAGACCTGCGCCAGGCAGACTGGAACGGTTTCGCCAGCTTTGTGCTCGCGCCCGGCGTGCCGCTGACGCATCCCAAGCCCCACTGGACCGTCGATCTTGCCCGCGGCAGCGGCGTCGAGATCATCGGCGACATCGAACTCTTCGCGCGCGAGCGCCGCCGCACCGCGCCCGAGGCGCCGCTCGTCGCCATCACCGGCACCAACGGCAAGTCGACGACGACGGCGCTCATCGCCCACATCCTCGCCCATGCCGGCCGCGACACGCAGATGGGCGGCAATATCGGCAAGGCGGTGATGACGCTCGATCCGATCACGCCTGAGCGCCATTACGTCGTCGAGTGCTCGTCCTACCAGATCGACCTTGCGCCCTCGCTCGATCCGACCGTCGGCATCCTTCTTAACCTGACGCCCGACCATCTCGACCGCCACGGCACGATGCAGCACTACGCGGCGATCAAGGAACGGCTCGTCGCCGGCAGCAAGACGGCGATCGTCGGCGTCGACGACGTTCATTGCGAGCAGATCGCCGCGCGGCTCGAAGCGGCCGGTCAGAACGTCATCCGCATCTCCAAACGCCTGGAATTGACGGATGGCTATTTCGCCGCCGGCACCGATCTCGTCCACTCCTCGGGAGGCAGGCGCGAGACGGTCGCCTCGCTCGACGGCATCGGCACGCTGCGTGGCCAGCACAATGCGCAGAACGCGCTCGCCGCGGTCGCGGCCTGCGTCGCGCTCGGCCTGTCGCGCGCCGAAATCCAGGCCGGCCTTTCGACCTTCCCGGGCCTGGCGCACCGCATGGAAATCATCGGCACCCGCAAGGGCGTCCTCTTCGTCAACGATTCCAAGGCGACCAATGCCGAGGCGGCCGCGCCCGCGCTGTCGAGCTTTCCGCGCATCTACTGGATCGCCGGCGGCCTGCCCAAGGAAGGCGGCATCGAAACGCTGCGCGCCTTCTTCCCGCGTATCGCGCGCGCCTATCTGATCGGCGAGGCGGCGCCCGCCTTCGCAGCGACGCTGGGCGCTGCGGCGCCGTTCGAGATCGCCGGCACGCTCGACGCCGCCGTCGCCCATGCCGCGCGCGACGCGGCCGACGACACGGCCGGCGAGCCGGTCGTGCTGCTCTCGCCGGCCTGCGCCAGTTTCGACCAGTTCAAGAATTTCGAGGTTCGTGGCGAGGCCTTTCGCAGCGCGGTCCAGGCGCTCGACGGGCTCGTTTCTTTCGGAGGGACTCCCCAATGATCAGTCGCGTCGACCGCAGTCCTGTCGCGCAGTGGTGGTGGACGATCGACCGCTGGTTCCTGGCGGCGTTCATGGCGCTGATGCTGCTCGGTGTCGTGCTCTCCTTCGCCGCGAGCCCGGCTGTCGCCGAGCGCATCGGCCTCGACAGTTTCCACTTCGTCACGCGTCAGATCATCTTCATGGTTCCGGCGCTGATCGTCATGCTCGCCGTCTCCTTCCTCGACGCGCGGCTCGTCAGGCGCCTCGCGCTCCTGATGCTCGTCGGCTCCCTCGTCATGATGGTGGCGGTCCTGTTCGTCGGCGCCGAGATCAAGGGCTCGCGGCGCTGGCTGCATCTGGCCGGCATCTCGATCCAGCCTTCGGAATACATGAAGCCGGCCTTCGTGGTCATCTGTGCGTGGCTCTTCGCCGAGCGCGCCCGGTCGAACGCTGTTCCCGGCAATCTCTTCGCCATGATGCTGCTGGGCGTCGTACTGGCGCTTCTAGTGGCGCAGCCCGATCTCGGCCAGTCGATCCTGGTCGTCGCGACCTGGGGCGTCATGTTCTTCATGGCCGGTCTGCCCTGGCTGTGGATCGTCGTGCTCGGCGGCATCGCCGTCGCCTTCGCCTCGGGCGCCTATTTCTCGTTCGATCACGTCCAGGGGCGCATCGACCGGTTCTTCACCGGCGAGGGCGACAATTACCAGACCGACATGGGTCACGAGGCGATGGTGCGCGGTGGCTGGCTCGGCCAGGGTCCCGGCGAAGGCTCGGTCAAGCGCATCCTGCCCGACAGCCATACCGATTTCGTCTTCGCCGTCGCTGCCGAGGAGTTCGGCCTGATTCTCTGCCTCATCATCGCCGGCCTCTTCGCCTTCGTCGTCCTGCGCGGCATTTCGGCGGCGGCAAAGGAAAGCGACGATTTCTCGCGCTTCGCCATCAGCGGGCTCGTCATCCTGTTCGGCTTCCAGTCGATCATCAATATGGGCGTGAACCTGCAGCTCCTGCCGGCCAAGGGCATGACGCTTCCCTTCATCTCCTATGGCGGCTCGTCGCTGATCGCGATGGCGATTTCCATGGGCATGGTGCTGGCCCTGTCGCGCAAGAAGCCGCAGCGGCGCAGCGTTCTTTCGGGTCGGGGTTTCGGCGCGCAGCCGGTCTCCCAGCCCCTGGCGCCGGCGGAATGACATGACCAAGGGCCTGATGCTTCTGTCGGCGGGCGGCACGGGAGGGCATCTCTTCCCCGCCGAGGCGCTGGCGCACGAACTGATCGCGCGCGGCTGGCTGGTTCATCTCGCCACCGACGACCGGGCAGGGCGCTTCGCCGGCGATTTTCCGGCCGCCAAGGTCCATCCGGTACATTCGGCAACGATCGGCTCGAAGAATCCGATCGCGCTCGCCCGCACCTTCTGGGCGCTGTGGTCGGGTGTGCGGCAGGCCTCGAAGATCATCGAGACTGTGCGCCCGAAGGTCGTCATCGGCTTCGGCGGCTATCCGACGCTGCCGCCGCTCTATGCCGCGACGCGGCGCGGCGTGCCGACCATGCTCCACGAGCAGAACGCCGTCATGGGCCGCGCCAACAAGGCGCTCGCCACCCGCGCCAAGGCCATCGCCGGCGGCTTTCTCGAAGCGGGCCGGGACAGCCGTATCGTCGTCACCGGCAATCCGGTACGCCCCTCGGTGATCGAGGCATCCGCGACGCCCTACACGGTCTCGCGCGACGGCGATCCGTTCCACCTTCTCGTCTTCGGCGGCAGCCAGGGCGCGCAGTTCTTTTCCAGCGCGTTGCCCGAGGCAATCCGCGCGCTGCCGGCCGAATTGCGTGCGCGGCTCAAGGTCACCCAGCAGGCGCGCGCCGACGACGAGGCGGCCGTCAAGGCGGCCTATGCCGACCTCGGCATCGAGGCCGAGGTCTCGCCCTTCTTCAAGGACATGGCCAAGCGCATCGCGTCGGCTCAACTCGTCATCTCGCGCTCCGGCGCGTCGACTGTTTCGGAGCTCGCCGTCATCGGCCGTCCGTCGATCCTCGTTCCCTATCCCCACGCGCTCGACCACGACCAGGCCGCAAACGCGGCGGCGCTCGCCGCTGCCGGCGGCGCGCTGGTCGAGCCGCAGTCGGGGCTTTCGCCCGAACGGCTCGCCGAACTCATCGAAGGCTTCATGAGCGACCCCGACCGCGCCGCCAAAATGGCGCAGTCGGCGCGTTCCGTCGGCAAACCCAATGCGGCGACATTGCTTGCCGACCTCGCGGAGGCTATTGCCGCGGGCAAGACAGTCACGCAATTCAGCGAAGGAGGCACCCCATGAAAATGCCGCAGACAATCGGCGTGGTGCATTTCATCGGCATCGGCGGCATCGGCATGAGCGGCATCGCAGAGGTGCTGCACAATCTGGGCTACAAGGTTCAGGGCTCCGACCAGTCGGAAAGCGCCAATGTCCAGCGCCTGCGCGAAAAGGGCATCGAGTGCTTCGTCGGCCACCGGGCCGAAAATCTCGGCCAGGCCGAGGTCGTGGTCGTTTCGACCGCGATCAAGAAGTCCAACCCGGAACTTGCCGCCGCGCGCGAGAAGCTTCTGCCGATCGTGCGCCGGGCCGAAATGCTCGCCGAACTGATGCGCTTTCGCCAGGCCGTCGCCATCGGCGGAACGCATGGCAAGACGACGACGACCTCGATGGTGGCGACGCTGCTCGACGCCGGCGGGCTCGACCCGACCGTCATCAATGGCGGCATCATCAACGCCTACGGAACCAACGCCCGCATGGGCGAGGGCGAGTGGATGGTGGTGGAGGCCGACGAGAGCGACGGCACCTTCCTGAAACTGCCGGCCGAAATTGCGGTCGTCACCAATATCGATCCCGAACACCTCGATCATTACGGCTCGTTCGAGAAGGTGCGCGAAGCGTTCCGCCAGTTCGTCGAGAACGTGCCGTTCTACGGCTTCGGCGTGATGTGCATCGACCACCCGGAAGTGCAGCAGCTCGTCGCCCGCATCGAGGACCGCCGCGTCATCACCTATGGCGAGAATCCGCAGGCCGACGTGC
Source organism: Pseudomonadota bacterium (assembly GCA_023389195.1). Classification (GTDB taxonomy): domain Bacteria; phylum Pseudomonadota; class Alphaproteobacteria; order Rhizobiales; family Rhizobiaceae; genus Aliihoeflea. The sequence goes on along the minus strand of JAEWET010000045.1, from coordinate 49,151 downwards.
GCTTTTCCAACCACCGCATGGACGGCGCGTCGTCGATCTTCGACGTGATGATCCGCAACCGCAAGCGCGACGCCACCTTGACCATCGAAGGGCTTCGCCTGCCGATGCCCGGCCGTCACAACGTCTCCAACGCCACTGCCGCCATCGCCGTCGCGCACGAACTCGGTCTTGGCGCCGATGCGATCCGCAAGGGCCTGTCGGCCTTCGGCGGCGTCAAGCGGCGCTTCACGCTGACCGGCGAATGGAACGGCGCGCATATCTTCGACGATTACGGGCACCATCCGGTCGAAATCAAAGCCGTGCTGCGCGCCGCGCGCGAAGCCTGCCAGGGCCGCATCGTGGCGATCGCACAGCCGCATCGCTTCACGCGCCTGCGCGACCTCTTCGACGATTTCGCCTCCTGCTTCAACGATGCCGATACGGTCTTCATCGCTCCGGTCTACGCGGCCGGCGAGGAGCCGATCGAGGGCGTCAGCGCCGAGACGCTGGTGTCGCAGATCCGCGCCGGCGGCCATCGCGATGCGCGCCTGTTGGACGGCCCCGAGGCGATCGCGCCGGCCATCCAGTCTCTGGTTCAGCCCGGCGATTTCGTCGTCTTCCTCGGCGCCGGCAACATCACGCAATGGGCCTACGCCCTGCCGAAGGATCTCGGCTCGCTCGAGGCCGCCGCATGATTGACGGCAATGCGCTTCTCGCGCGGCTCGGCGACATCTCCGCCATCCGCGGCCGGCTGACGCCCAACGCACCGATGGAGGCCATCACCTGGTTCCGCGTCGGCGGACCGGCCGAACTCCTGTTCCAGCCGGCCGACGAAGACGACCTTTCTGCGTTCCTGAAGCTGCTTCCGGCCGACGTGCCGGTCCTCGTCGTCGGCATCGGTTCCAATCTGCTCGTGCGCGACGGCGGCATTCCCGGTGTCGTCATCCGCCTCTCGGCCAAGGGCTTCGGCCAGGTCGAGGTGCTGGACGAAACGCGCATCCGCGCCGGTGCAGCCGCACCGGACAAGCGCGTCGCGGCCGCAGCGCTCGATGCGGGGATCGGCGGCTTCGCCTTCTACCACGGCATTCCAGGCGCCATCGGCGGCGCGCTGCGCATGAATGCGGGGGCAAACGGCACCGAGACGCGCGAGCGCGTCGTTGACGTCTATGCGATCGACCGTGCGGGCAACCGGCATGTCCTGTCCAATACCGACATGGGCTATGCCTACCGCCATTCCGCCGCTTCGCCCGACCTGATCTTCACCGGCGCGCTGCTCGAAGGCTACCGCGAGGACGCCGCCGCGATCCAGGAGGCGATGGACGAGGTCCAGCACCATCGCGAAACGGTGCAGCCCGTCAAGGAAAAGACCGGCGGCTCGACTTTCAAGAACCCCGAGGGAAGCTCTGCCTGGAAGGAGATCGACAAGGCCGGTTGTCGCGGGCTGATGATCGGCGGCGCGCAGATGTCGCCGCTCCACTGCAATTTCATGATCAACACCGGCAATGCGTCGGCGCATGATCTGGAACTTCTCGGAGAGACCGTCCGCGCGCGCGTCGCGGCGAATTCGGGCGTCGTCCTCGAATGGGAAATCAAGCGTCTGGGCGTCGCGAAACCCGGTCACGAGGTCGAGCCGTTCGCCGGTTCCGCACCCGTTTCCTGAATGCACGATCACAACGGTTCATAAAAAATAATCTTCCCTGAATCCGAAGCCCTTGCCACGGAATCCGCGATCTGATTCCTTGGTCTTGCGGCGTTATCTGATTTGAGTCGGCCACGCATGAAGCGTGAGGGGACGGCAGGCGAATTGTGTCTGCCGATTGCGGATTCACGGGGGTTTGGTCAGCACAGATTCGATCCGACGGAAGAGGGGAATTCCGGGTATGGTACAAAAGCACGTTGCCGTCTTGATGGGAGGATTTTCCTCCGAGCGGCCGGTGTCTCTTGCCTCCGGGAATCCGTGTGCGGATGCGCTGGAGGCCGAGGGCTACCGCGTCACGCGCATCGACGTCGATCGCAATGTCGCTTCCGTGCTCGCCGATCTTCGGCCCGACGTCGCGTTCAATGCGCTGCATGGCCCGTTCGGCGAGGACGGCACCATCCAGGGCATCCTTGAATATCTCGAAATCCCCTACACCCATTCGGGCGTGCTCGCCTCGGCTCTAGCCATGAACAAGGAGCAGGCCAAGCGCGTTGCCAAGGCGGCGGGCATTCCGGTGGCCGAATCCCGCGTCATGAACCGCCATTCGATCGGTCGCGAACATCCGATGAAGCCGCCCTATGTGGTGAAGCCGGTCAATGAGGGGTCGAGCTTCGGCGTCGTCATCGTCCAGGAAGACCAAGCGCATCCGCCGCAGGTCATCGGCTCGTCCGAATGGCGTTACGGCGACACGGTGATGGTCGAGCGATTCGTGCATGGGCGCGAATTGACCTGCGCCGTCATGGGCGATGTCGCGCTTGGCGTGACCGAGATCATCCCGGTCGGCCATTCCTTCTACGATTACGATTCGAAATACGTTGCCGGCGGCTCAAAACACGAATGCCCGGCAAAACTTTCACCGAATATTTACCAAAAAATACAGACACTCGCGCTCAAGGCACATCAGGCAATCGGCTGCCGGGGCGTCTCCCGATCTGACTTCCGCTACGACGATCGCCATTCCGAAAATGGCGAGATCATCTGGCTGGAGGTGAACACGCAGCCAGGCATGACGCCGACGTCCCTTGTGCCCGAACTGGCCGAACATGCCGGCCATCGCTTTGGGGAATTGTTGAGTTGGATGGTGGAGGACGCATCGTGTCTGCGCTAGGAAATCGAACCGGACGGTCGACATGGTCGGCGCGTGATGCGTTCGTTTTGCCGCGCCTTCTGCGCCGCCCCGCACGCCATCTGCATCGCTGGACTTCCGGCGAGGTCGAGCCGCCGCGCTTCGCCGCTTTGATGGCGAGCGCGCTCCTGATCGGCTCGTCCGTGGTCTACGGAACCGTCGTTGGCGGTCATATGCCCGGCGTCGTCCAGTCGATCACCGCGCGCACCGGTTTTGCCATCGAGGACATCGAGATCGTCGGCAACCGCTTCACGTCCGAGATCGACATCTTCCAGTCGGTCGGGCTCGACGGTTTCACCTCGCTGATCGGCTTCAGCGCCGCCGAGGCACGCGGGCGGATCGCGCAGCTTCCCTGGGTCGAAAGCGTCGACGTCCAGAAGGTCTATCCCGCAACACTCGCCGTCACGCTCGTCGAGCGCGTTCCGTTCGCCGTCTGGCAGCAGGGCAGCCGCCTCTGGGTCATCGAGGAAGACGGCCGGGTCATCACGCCTCTGGCGCGCAGCCAACATGCCGAACTCCCGGTCATCGTCGGCCGCGGCGCCGAGGATCATGCGGCGGCGTTCTTGAAGACGATGGCCGCCTATCCCGAGCTCGCCTCGAAGACGCGCGCCTATGTCCGTGTCGCCGACCGGCGCTGGGATTTGCGCCTTCGCAACGGTACGACCGTCAAGCTGCCGGCAACGGATTACGAGACTGCGCTAGCCGCCGTCATCGCGGCCGACCGCGAGCAGGAACTCTTCTCGCGCGATGTGAGCGTGGTCGACATGCGCCTTTCCGGCCGCATGGTCCTCCAGCTCACCGAAGCCGCGATGGAACAGCGCCAGGCCATGCTCAAGGAGCGGCTCGGCAAGAAATACGTCCCGGAGAAGCGCACATGAGCTGGTTGTCTTCGGGCAAGCCCACGCAGGCCAAGCGGTCCGGGATCGTCACCGTTCTCGACGTCGGTTCGAGCAAGGTGTGCTGCATCATCGCCAAGCTGCAGCCGCGCGAGCAGAGCGACATGCTGCCCGGCCGCACGCATCAGGCGCGCGTCCTCGGCATCGGCCACCAGAAGTCGCTTGGCATCAAGTCGGGCGTCATCGCCGATCTCGACCGTGCCGAGCAGGCGATCCGGCTCGCCGTCGATGCCGCCGAGCGCATGGCGGGCCTGACGGTCGATTCGCTGATCGTCAACACGTCCGCCGGTCGGCTGAAAAGCCGCGTCTTCAGCGCCACCGTCAATCTGGGCGGTCACGAGGCCGACGAAAGCGACATCACCCGGGTTCTTTCTGCCGGCGCCAAGCAGGTGCAGCGCGCCGAGCGCGAGGTCGTCCATTCGATGCCGATCGGCTTCTCGCTCGATGCGGAGCGCGGCGTGCGCGATCCGCGCGGCATGGTCGGCGATACGCTCGGCGTCGACATGCACGTCCTGACCGCCGATGCCGCGCCGCTGCGCAATCTCGAACTTTGCATCAACCGCTCGCACCTGTCGGTCGAGCGCTTCGTCGCCACCCCCTTCGCCTCCGGCCTCGCCTCGCTGGTCGAGGACGAGATGGAAATGGGCGCGGCCTGCATCGACATGGGCGGCGGCACGACGACGCTGGCCATCTTCTCCGACGGCAAGCTTGTCCATGTCGACGCGATGCCGATCGGCGGAACGCACGTCACGATGGATCTTGCGAAAGGTCTTTCCACGCGGCTCTCCCATTCGGAGCGCCTCAAGGTCATGCACGGCTCGGCGCTCGCTGTCGGCGGCGACGACCGCGACATCGTCACCATCAACCCGATGGGCGAGGACGGCGAGGTGCCGCTTCAGGTGCCCCGCTCCGTGATGAACCGAATCATTCGCGCCCGCGTGGAGGAGACGCTGGAGATCGTGCGCGACCGTCTCAACAAGTCGGGCTACGGCAACGTGGTCGGCAAGAGGGTCGTGATGACGGGCGGCGCGAGCCAGTTGACCGGCATGGCCGAGGCGGCGCGCCGGGTTCTGGGCCGCAATGTGCGGCTCGGGCGGCCGCTGGGTGTCAGCGGTCTGCCGGAAGCGGCCAAGGGGCCGGCATTTTCAACTTCTGCGGGCCTTTTGATCTACCCGCAAGTTTCGGAACTGGAAAGCCAGCTAAGACGGGGTGGCGGACTGCGCTGGCAGGCCACCGGGACAGGCGGGCGATTCCAAAGAGTGAGCCAGTGGTTACGGGATAGTTTTTGAGTTTGACGGGGTTTTGACCCACGGCGGCCGCAGCGGCGACGCGGCAGGACAGGCGAAAAAGGACGACGGAAATGACAATCAATCTGCAAAAGCCGGACATCACCGAATTGAAGCCGCGAATCACCGTGTTCGGTGTCGGCGGCGGCGGTGGCAATGCGGTCAACAACATGATCACGGCCGGACTGCGCGGCGTCGAGTTCGTCGTGGCGAACACCGATGCGCAGGCGCTGACGATGACCAAGGCCGAGCGTCTCATCCAGCTCGGCGCGAACGTGACCGAGGGCCTTGGCGCCGGTTCGCAGCCTGAAGTCGGCCGCGCGGCCGCCGAAGAATGCATCGACGAAATCCTCGACCATCTGTCGAACACCCACATGTGCTTCGTCACCGCCGGCATGGGCGGCGGCACGGGCACGGGCGCTGCCCCGGTCGTTGCCCGCGCGGCGCGCGAAAAGGGCATCCTGACCGTTGGCGTCGTGACCAAGCCCTTCCACTTCGAAGGCCAGCGCCGCATGCGCACCGCCGATCTCGGCATCGAAGAGCTGCAGAAGTGCGTTGACACCCTCATCGTCATTCCGAACCAGAACCTGTTCCGGATCGCCAATGACAAGACCACCTTCGCCGACGCCTTCGCGATGGCCGACCAGGTGCTCTATTCGGGCGTCGCCTGCATCACCGACCTGATGGTCAAGGAAGGCCTCATCAACCTCGATTTCGCCGACGTTCGCTCGGTGATGCGCGAGATGGGCAAGGCGATGATGGGCACCGGCGAAGCTTCGGGCGAAGGCCGTGCACAGGCTGCCGCGGAAGCCGCGATCGCCAACCCGCTCCTCGACGAGACGTCGATGAAGGGCGCCAAGGGCCTCCTGATCTCGATCACCGGCGGCCGTGACCTGACCCTCTTCGAAGTAGACGAAGCGGCGACCCGCATCCGCGAGGAAGTCGATTCGGATGCCAACATCATCCTCGGCGCGACGTTCGACGAGGAACTGGAAGGTGTCATCCGCGTGTCGGTCGTGGCGACCGGCATCGACAAGGCATCCGCCGACATCTCGGCACCGCCGATCATGAACCGTCCGATGGCAAAGCCCGTCGAGCGTGCACCGCAACCGCAGGCAGCCCCTGCCGCCGAGTTGCGCCCGGCCGCCCCGCGTGCCGTGGAACAGCAGCCGATGCAGGCCGTTGCACCGGTCGATCCGGTCGCCGAGGCGATCCGCCAGGCCGATGCCGAAGCCGCCCAGCTTCGCCCTGCCGCGCCGCAGGACGAGTTCCGTCCGCAAAGCCGCCTCTTCGCCGAGCCGGTTCGCCAGGTCGAGGCGCCGGTCCAGCAGATGGCCCCGGCTCCCGTCCAACAGATCGCAGCGCAGCCCGTTGCCCAGCAGCCGGTCGCTCAGGCGCCCGTCCAGCCGCGCATGCCGCGCGTCGAGGACTTCCCGCCGATCGTGCAGGCCGAACTGACCCGCGCGCCGGAAGCTGCCCATGAGGATCGCGGTCCGATGGGGCTCCTGAAGCGTCTGACCAACGGTCTGGCACGCCGCGAGGAAGAGCCGGCACGTCTCCAGCCGGCCCAGCCGCGCGAGCCGAAGCTGCGCCAGCCGGTTGCACCGCAGCCCGAGCAGCGCCGCGCGCCGAGCCCGGAAGCGCAGCAGTACGCGCCGCGCCGCGGCCAGCTCGACGACCATGGCCGTCTTGCCGTCCAGCCGCGCCAGGCCCAGGAAGACGACCAGCTCGAAATCCCGGCCTTCCTGCGCCGTCAGGCGAACTGATCGTCCGATCCGGAAAAGCTTCGAGCGGGCCCCTTGCGGGCCCGCTTTCGCATCCGCCACCTTGTCCGCGCCGGCGATCCGGCTATGGTCCGCCGCAAAATTGCGGATGGTGACATGAACCTTCGAAAACAGACGACGCTTGCCCGCGACCTCGCGATCGAGGGCATCGGCGTTCATTCCGGCAAGCCTGCGCGGCTCGATTTGCGCCCCGCCGCGGCGGGCACGGGCATCTGTTTCGTCGATGGCTCGGGGGAGGGCCGTATCCAGGTGCGGCCGGAAACGGTCGCCTCGACCGACCTGTCGACGCTGATCGGTGACCCGGCCGGCTTCCACGTCTCGACCGTCGAGCATCTGATGAGCGCGCTCGCGGGGTCGGGCATCGACAATGTCGAGATCGCGATTTCCGGCACCGAGGTTCCGATCCTCGATGGCAGCGCGGTCGAGTTCGTCACGACGTTCAAGTCTGCCGGCACCGCCCAGCAGGACCAGCCGGTCGGAGCGATCCGCGTCCTCGCGCCCGTCCGCGTCGAGAACGGCGCAGCCTGGGCCGAGTTCGTGCCGCATGAACGGCAGCGTTTCGAGATCGAGATCGACTTTCCATCGCCGGCCATCGGCCGTCAGCAGATCGCGTTCGATCTCGAACCCGATACCTATGCAAGCGAGGTCGCGCCGGCGCGCACCTTCGGCTTCATGCGCGATGTCGAGCGCCTCTGGGCCGCCGGTCTCGCGCTCGGGTCGTCGCTCGAAAACTCCGTGGTGATCGGCGAGGATGACATCGTCGTCAATCCGGGCGGGCTGCGCTTTGCCGATGAGTTCGTGCGCCACAAGGCGCTCGACGCCGTCGGCGATCTCGCCATCGGCGGCGTCGCCATCATCGGCTGCTATCGCTCGTTCCGGGGCGGGCACAAGCTGAACGCCGCCGCGCTCGCTGCACTTCTGGCGCGTCCGGACGCCTTTGAGCGGCTCTGACGCATCGTTGTGGATTGCGGCAAGCCTGCCACAAAATTGCGCGAATGCCTCCGCATAGCGTTGCTGCCAGCGGGGCGTTATGCTCTAAGACTGGCCTGTTGCCATGAAGATTTCTGCCGGAGGGGCAATGCCCATCGTTACGATTGAACGCTCGCAGCGCCCGACACGGCGCGCCACGTCACTGGCTCTTCTGGCGCCGGTGATCGCGCTGCCTCTGGTGCTTTCGGCCTGTGCGTCGACCGATGACGACATGAACCTTGCCAGCTATGTCGAGAGCGTCGAGGCTCCCGATGCGCTCTACAATCAGGGCCTCGCCAATCTCGAAGCGGGCCGGCTGACCGAGGCTTCCCGGAAGTTCGAGGCGGTCGACCGCCAGCATCCTTATTCCGAATATGCCCGCCGCTCGATGGTCATGGGTGCGTTCACCCAGTACCGCCAGGGCAACTATCAGGACGCCATCAACGCCGCGCAGCGCTACGTCCAGCTCTACCCGAGCGATCCGGAAGCGGCATACGCGCAATACATTGTCGGCCTTTCCTACTGGCGCCAGATCAAGGACGTCACGCAGGACCAGAGCGACGCCCGCCGCACCGTCGAGGCGATGGAAGCGGTCGTCCAGCGCTGGCCCGAATCCGAATATGTCGAGGATGCCAACGCCAAGATCCGTTATGCCCGCGACCAGCTCGCCGGCAAGGAGATGCAGGTCGGGCGCTACTATCTCGAGCGCCGCGAATATGTCGCCGCCGTCAAGCGCTTCCGCACCGTCGTCGAGACCTACGGCAACACTCGCCACTCCGAGGAAGCGCTCGCGCGCCTGACCGAGGCCTACTACGCGATGGGCCTCGCCTCCGAGGCGCAGACGGCCGCGGCCGTTCTCGGCCACAACTATCCGGACAGCCAGTGGTATGCGGATTCCTACGCGCTCCTGCAGTCGGGCGGCCTCGAGCCGCGCGAGAATGCAGGCTCGTGGATTTCGCGTGCCAGTACGGCCATCCTCGGAAGCTGACGGCAACGCCTGAATGCTCGCCCATCTGTCGATCCGCGATATCGTTCTGATCGAGCGGCTCGACATCGACTTCCGCACCGGCCTCTCCGTCCTGACGGGCGAGACCGGCGCGGGCAAATCCATCCTTCTCGATTCGCTTTCGCTCGCGCTCGGCGCGCGCGGCGATGCTTCGCTGGTGCGCCACGGCGCCGCGCAGGGCAACGTCACGGCCGTCTTCGACGTGCCGGCCGGCCATTCGGCGCGCGATCTCCTGCGTGACAATGGCGTCGAGGACGAGGGCGACATCATCCTGCGCCGCATCCAGACCGGCGATGGGCGCAGCCGTGTCTTCATCAACGACCAGCCGGCCTCGGTCACGCTCCTGCGCGAAGTCGGCCGCGCCCTCGTCGAAATCCACGGCCAGCACGACGACCGCGCGCTGGTCGACGTCTCCGCCCATCGCGACCTGCTCGATGCGTTCGGCGGCCATGTCGGCGAGGCGCTCTCCGTCGCGCGTGCCCACAGGCACTGGCGCGAGACCGAAAACCTCCTCGCCCGTCACCGCGCCAAGGTCGAGGCCGCCGCGCGGGAGGCCGACTATTTGCGCGCCTCGGTCGAGGAACTCGGCAAGCTCGACCCGCAGCCCGGCGAGGAAACGCAGCTCGCCGAGCAGCGCGCCGACATGATGCGCTCCGAAAAGATTGCGACCGAGATCAACGACGCGCTCGACGTGTTGTCGGGGCAGGGCTCGGCCGTCCCGCAACTGGCGAGCCTCCTGCGCCGCCTGCAGCGAAAGGCCGAGGAAGCGCCAACGGTCATCGATCCGATCGTTCAGCCGCTCGACGAGGCGCTGATATCGCTCGACGCGGCCCAGACCGCCGTCGACGAGGCCCTGCGCGCCATCGAGTTCGACCCGCAAGTGCTCGAACGCGCCGAGGAACGCCTCTTCGCGCTGCGCGCGCTCGCCCGCAAGCACTCGATCGGTGTCGACGACCTCGCCGAACTGCGCGACACGATGCTCGCCGACCTCGCCGACCTCGATGCAGGCGAAGAGCGGCTTCAGGCGCTGGAAAAGGAGGCGCGCGACGCCCGCGACGCCTACGACCAGAAGGCGCTGCACCTTTCCGAATTGCGCGCCGGCACGGCCGACCATCTCGCCCGCGCGGTGATGCAGGAACTGCCGGCACTGAAGCTCGAACGCGCCGAATTCATCGTCGAGATCAAGGCCGATCCCGAAGACCGCCGCGAGCAGGGCATCGACCTGATCGAATTCTGGGTCCGCACCAATCCCGGCACCCGCGCCGGCCCGATCATGAAGGTCGCGTCGGGCGGCGAGCTATCCCGCTTCCTTTTGGCGCTGAAGGTCGCGCTCGCTGATCGCGGCTCGGCCCCGACCCTCGTCTTCGACGAGATCGACACCGGCGTCGGCGGCGCGGTGGCGGACGCCATCGGCGCGCGGCTCGCGCGCCTGTCGCAGCGCGTGCAGGTGCTCTCTGTCACCCACGCGCCGCAGGTCGCCGCCCGCGCCTCGACGCACTATCTCATCTCGAAGTCCGGCAATGCCGAAGGCGTCGCGACCCGCGTCGCGGCCATGGACCATCGCGCCCGCCAGGAAGAGATCGCCCGCATGCTCGCCGGCGCGACCATCACCGACGAAGCCCGCGCGGCCGCCAAGCGCCTGCTTTCCGAAACACCACTCGTCTCCTGACAATTGCCCGCTTGAGCCGTCGGACGATCTGGCTATGTTCGCCGGAAACTGGCTACCGGAAACGTTGCAATGGCGAAGTCCCCGAAAACCGTCGATGACCTGACCCCTGATGAGGCGTCGGACGAGCTGACGCAACTCGCCGCCGAGATCGCCCGTCACGACGCGCTCTATCACGGCAAGGATGCGCCGGAGATTTCGGACGCCGACTATGACGCGCTGCGCCAGCGCAACGCCGCAATCGAGGCGCGATTCCCCGAACTCGTCCGCGCGGATTCGCCGTCTCTGAATGTCGGTGCCGAACCTGCCGGCGCCTTCACACCCGTCCGCCATTCGCGGCCGATGCTCTCGCTAGACAACGTCTTCTCCGACGACGACGTGACCGATTTCGTCCAGTCCGTGCGCCGCTTCCTGTCGCTGAAACCCGACGACGAACTCGTCTTCACCGCCGAGCCGAAGATCGACGGCCTGTCCATGTCGCTGCGCTACGAGAACGGCAATCTCGTCACGGCCGCGACGCGCGGCGACGGCACGACGGGCGAGAACGTCACCGCCAACATCCGCACCATCGGCGACATCCCGAACGCGTTGAAGGATGCGCCCGAGGTGTTGGAAGTGCGCGGCGAGGTCTACATGGCCCGCGAGGATTTCATGGCGCTCAACGCGCGCATGGCCGAAAGCGGCCGCGTCTTCGCCAATCCGCGCAATGCCGCCGCCGGTTCACTCCGCCAGATCGATCCGAACGTGACGAAGACGCGGCCCTTGCGCTTCTTCGCCTATGCCTGGGGAGAGACGTCAGAAGACCTCGCGGCGACGCAGTTCGACGCCGTGGCACGGCTCGGCACATGGGGTTTCCCGGTCAATCCGCTGATGCAGCGCTGCACGACGCTCGACGAGATGATCGCGCATTATCGCTCCATCGAGACCAACCGCGCGGACCTGCCCTACGACATCGACGGCGTCGTCTACAAGGTCGACGACCTCGCGCTGCAGGAGCGCCTCGGCTTCCGCTCGCGCAGCCCGCGCTGGGCGACGGCGCACAAGTTTCCGGCCGAAAAAGCGATGACTCGGCTCGAGGCGATCGACATCCAGGTCGGCCGCACCGGCGCGCTGACGCCGGTCGCGCGGCTCGAGCCGGTCACGGTCGGCGGCGTCGTCGTCACCAATGCGACGCTGCACAATGAGGACTATATCAAGGGCATCGGCAACAACGGCCAACCGATCCGCGAGGGCCGCGACATCCGCGTCGGCGACACCGTCATCGTCCAGCGCGCCGGCGACGTCATCCCGCAGATCCTCGACATCCTGCCCGAAAAGCGCCCGGCCGACGCGAAGCCCTACGTATTCCCCGATCGCTGCCCCGCCTGCGGCAGCCATGCCGTGCGCGAGGAAGGCGAAGTGGTCAAGCGATGCACTGGCGGTCTCGTCTGCCCGGCGCAGGCGGTCGAGCGCATCCGCCATTTCGTCTCGCGCAACGCGCTCGACATCGAGGGCCTCGGCGAAAAGCAGATCGAATTCTTCTACAACCACCCGGACCCCGCATTCCAGATCAGGACGCCCGCCGAGATCTTCACGCTCAAGGCCCGCCAGGAAAAGTCGCTCGCCAAGCTCGAAAATGTCGACGGCTTCGGCGCGGTCTCGGTGAAGAAGCTCTACGCGGCCATCGACGAGCGCCGCCGAGTCGAGCATTCGCGCTTTCTCTTCGGCCTCGGCATCCGCCATATCGGCGAGACCAACGCCAAGCGCCTTGCACGCCATTTCCTCAGCTTCGACGCACTCCGAGCGGCAGCGGAAGCGGCGAAGATGCCCGAAGGCAAGGGCGATCCGGGCAATGCCGAATGGCAGGAGATCGTCGGCGTCAATGGCATCGGTTCGGTCGTCGCGGAAGCCCTGGTCGAATTTTTCGCCGAGACGCACAATCGCGAGGCGGTCGACGCGCTTCTGGCCGAGGTAACGCCGCTCGATGAGGAAGCGCCGCAGGCGGTGTCCTCGCCGGTGACGGGCAAGACGGTCGTCTTCACCGGCTCACTCGAAAAGATGTCGCGCGACGAGGCCAAGGCCATGGCCGAGCGTCTGGGTGCCAAGGTGGCGGGATCGGTGTCGAAGAAGACCGACCTCGTCGTCGCCGGTCCGGGCGCGGGCTCGAAGCTGAAACAGGCAACGGATTTGGGTATCGAGGTGATCGACGAGGATGAGTGGTTCGCGCGGGTCCGGTAGATGCGGAGTTGCTACGCAACCGGTCTTTTCTGAATTGACCCCCACCCTTTATCCCTCCCCACAAGGGTGAGGGAGGGCATTGGCGTTGCGCTTCATCCTTCAACCCGGGTGGTTCATTGGAAGGCGAGCACGAAGCTGACGAACTCCCTCCCCCTTGTGGGGAGGGATAAAGGGTGGGGGTCCCCTTCGTCCAAACCACGAAAGCCGGGTGGTGAATCAAAGAATGTTCACCCCGGCGACGTCCCCCTCCTCCTTGTGGGGAGGGGTAAGGGGTGGGGGTCCCAACCAGGACTCGTTGCAAAGCAACTCCGCAACAAAACCCCACCACCCCATGGCCCTACGACCCACCCCCCATGGTTCAAGCCTTTTCATGTGACAGGGCAACAATGCTGACCTAAGACGACGCCATGTCCTTCTCCCAAGAATTCGCGCGCGGCATGCGCAAGAGTCCGCCTGTCGTCCTGTCATCGGCGCCATTCGGGCTGCTGTTCGGCGCATTGGCCGTCGACAACGGCTTTACCGTCGGCGAGGCGGTGCTGATGAGTGCCGCCGTCTATGCCGGGGCAAGTCAGATGGTGGGGCTGGATCTTTTTGGGCAGAAGGTCGCGCCGTGGCTGATCGCGCTGTCGATCTTCGCCGTCAATTTCCGCCACGTGCTCTATTCGGCAGCCGTCGGCCGCCGTGTGCCGCACTGGGCGCCGGCGCAGCGCGCCTTCGGCTTCTTCTTCCTCGTCGATCCGCAATATGCCGAGGCCGAACGCAAGGCGGAGAATGGCGAGCACGTCACCTTCGCCTGGTTCATGGGCATGGCGACACCGATCTATCTCTTCTGGGTCGCCGAGGCGTGGATCGGGGCGAGTTTCGGCAGTCTGATCCCGGACACCTATGCGCTCGGGCTCGACTTCCTCTTGCCGATCTACTTCCTCGGGCTCGTCATGTCGTTCCGGCTGCGTCCGCTCTGGCTGCCGATCGTCCTGACCAGCGCGGTCGCGTCCATCGTCGCGTATGAGACGATCGGCTCGCCCTGGCACGTCACGGTCGGCGCGATCGCCGGCATGGCGCTCGCCGCCTTCATGCCGGTCAACGGAAACGGCAAAGGCGAGGACGCGGCATGACGACCACCGTCTGGATCATTCTCGCAAGCGCCGTCCTCACCTATCTGTCGCGCATCGGCGGACATCTCGTCCTGTCACGCTTCGACCGCATCCATCCGCGCGTCGAGGCCAGCCTCAACGCCGTGCCCGCCGCAGTCCTGACGACGCTCGTCGCGCCCGCCGCCTATCATGGCGGGCCGGCGGAGATCGCGGCCATGGTCGTCGCCGCCATCGTCGGCTGGCGCAGCGGGCTGATGACGATGTTCGTCATCGGCGCCGCCGTCCTCATCGCCGGCCGCAACCTATTGTGACAGCGGCGCAGTCGCGGCTGCCAGCCAGGCTTTGACGTCGTCTTCCAACTGGTCGGAAAGCTCGCTCGCCACCTGCGCATGGTAAGCGTCGAGCCAGTCGATCTCTGCCTTTTCCATAAGCGTGACGTCGATCAGCCGCCGGTCGAACGGGGCCAGCGTGAGCGTTTCGAAGCCGTGCACGGCGATTTCGCCGCCCGCGATCTGCGCCGCATCCTCCACCACGATCAGGTTTTCCAGCCGGATGCCGTATTCCCCCGGCCGGTAATAGCCCGGCTCGTTCGACAGAATCATACCCGGCAGGAGCGCCTGCGTGCCCGTCCGCGCGATGCGCTGCGGGCCTTCGTGGACGGCAAGGAACGAGCCGACGCCGTGGCCCGTTCCATGCGCGAAATCGAGCCCGGCCTGCCACAGCGCGCGGCGGGCGAAGGGGTCGACGTCCTGTCCGCGCGTGCCGGAGGGAAGGCGCAGGGTCGAGACCGCGATCAGCCCTTTCAGCACCAGCGTATAGTGCCGGCGCATCGCCTCGGTCGGCCTGCCGATGGCAATGGTTCGGGTAATGTCGGTCGTGCCGTCCTGATACTGTCCGCCGGAATCGACGAGATAGAGTTCGCCGGCGGCAAGCTTGCGGTTGGTCTTCGTCGTCACCCGGTAATGGATGATAGCTCCGTTGGGCCCAGCGCCGGAAATCGTGTCGAAGGAAATGTCGCGCAGCGGCATCTGCACGTCCTCACCCGCTTTCGCGCGGGCGGATTCGAGACGGCTCGCGACCGCGATCTCGTCCACCGTGCCCGGCTGCTGCGCGTCGAGCCAGGCGAGGAACCGGGCCATTGCGACGCCGTCGCGCTTGTGGGCGGCGCGGGCACCGTTCAGTTCCGCCTCGTTCTTGCAGGCGCGGGGCAGGCGGGCCGGGTCCGGCAGGTCGCTCGCCTTGCCGCCCGCCTCCTCGATTGTCACGCGCAGCCATTCGGCCGCAAGCTGTGGATCGAGGCCGACCGTCGCTCCGTCTGCCGCTAGCGTGCGCAGCGCCGGCTCCAGTGTAGCCGGGGCGTGCAGTTCGGCAAGCTGCGTCAGGTAGGCCTTCGCCTCGATGCCGAGCTTGGCCGGGTCGATGAAGAGCGACGGGCGGCCTTCCGCCGGCACAATGGCGAAGGCGAGCGTCAGCGGTGTGTGTTCGACATCGGCGCCGCGGATGTTGAACAGCCAGGCGATCGAGGACGGGTCGGTCAGCACCGTATGCGTCGCGCCGCCCGCGCGGATTTCCTTGCCGATGCGCACGATCTTGTCCTTGGCGAGTTCGCCGGCAAAGCCGACCGGCTGGATCGCGACCTCGCCAGCCGGCGCGTTCGGCTGGTCGGCCCAGATCGCGTCGATGGGATTGCCGTCCAGCGCGACGAGTTCGCCGCCGGTCGTCTCGCAAGCCTTTCGCAGCGCGTTCGTCTCGGCGATCGTGTGCAGCCATGGGTCGAAGCCGAGCCGCGTTCCGGCGGTCAAATTTGTCTCGATCCATTTCGCCGGCGGCGTCTCGACGAGGCTTTCATAACCGAAGATATCGGCGTCGGTCTGGTCGCGCACCTGCAGCGTGTAGCGGCCATCGACGAAGATCGCTGCGCTGTCGCTCAAGACGATCGCCGCGCCGGCCGAACCGGTGAACCCCGTCAGCCATTTCAGCCGGTCGGAGCGCGCAGCGACATACTCGCCTTGATGCTCATCCGCGCGCGGCACGAGAAAGCCGTCGACGCCGCGAGACGCCAGTTCGGCGCGCAAGAGCGGCACGCGCTCCTTGCCGTGGGCGGGATCGGCATGGCTTTCGAATGTCTGGAACATGAGCTACTCGCATCGCTGGTGTCGGCGATCCATAGCGCGCCCTACGGAGCCGCGAAACCCTGATCGACGACATCCCGAATTGATGCAGCGCAACATTAGCAATTCGCATATGCAAAACGGTATGGAAGCCATGCAGCATCGGCACTGGTGAAAAAGGTCAGCACTCCTTACCTTCTTGATCGTGGAGGACACATTCTTCCAATCAGATCAAGGAGAAGACGAAATGGCAAATGCAGCAAAGCGCGGTTTCTTCCGCGGCGCAATGGACGCCCTCGTCGAAGCGCGTTCGAAGCAGGCGACCCGTTATGTGAACAGCGCGCTCCTCATGCTCGACGACGAGACGCTGCGTTCGCACGGCTACACCCGTGACGAACTGAAAAAGAGCGCAGGCGGGTCCTACCTCTACTAAGCGCGAAGATTTTTCGCCCCAGGGGCGACATCGGGGGAAGGGCGGTCCGGGGGCGGGCCGCCCTTTTCTTATGTCAGCGCTTCAGATGCAGCGCCACCCAGCCTTCGCGGCGGATGGTGCGGACATGGCGGAAGGACTGGCCGACATAGGCCGCGATCACCGCCTCGCGCTGGCGCTCGAGAATGCCCGACAGGATCAGCGAACCATCCGGCGAAACGTTGCGCGCCATCTCCGGCGCGAGCGTCATCAGCGGCCGCGCGAGGATGTTCGCGACGATCAGGTCGAACGGGCGCCATTTCGCGAAGACATGGTGATGGAAGCCCGCCGCCGTCACCGTGTCGACATAGGCATGGGCGTGGTTCAGCCGCACGTTCTGCCGCGCGACGTCGACGGCGACCGGGTCGATATCCGTCGCCAGTACCGGAATGCGGCACAGCTTCGCCAGCGCGATCGCCAGCACGGCGCTTCCCGTTCCAAGGTCGAGCGCGGTGCGCGGGCGCTCGCGGCGGGTCACGTCCATGATGAGTTCGAGGCACCCGGCCGTGGTGCCGTGATGACCGGTGCCGAAGGCAAGCCCCGCCTCGATCTCGATGGCGAGGTCGCCGATCCGGCGCTGGTCGCGGTCATGTGCGCCATGCACCAGAAAGCGGCCGACCCGGACCGGCTTCAGACCTTCGAGCGACTTCGTCACCCAGTCGATATCGTCGAGGTTCTCGCGCTCGAGTGTTACGCCGGGCGCGTGGGCTTTCAGGACGTCCGCGATGCGCGCTTCCAGCCCCTCCGGCTCGTCCTCGGCATAGACCGACACTTCGTCGATGCCGGCATCCTCGTCGAGATCGAAGATCGAGATCGGGAAGCCGTCATCCTCAAGCATCGTCTCGAGCTGCCGATAGACGGCCTCGGCGTCTTTTTTCGCGGCGCTGAAGTAAAGGCGTGTCTGGGGCACCGCGTCGTCCTCTGGTGGTGTCAGCTCGCGGCCAGGCGCTTCAGCTTGGCGACGGCGTTTTCGGGATTCTCCCCATAGGCGATGGTGCCCATGAAGTCACCTGAACTGTCGAGCAGCAGGATCGATGCGGTGTGGTCCATCGTGTAGTCGCCGCCTTCCAGCTCCACCTTGCGCATGAAGATGCCGAAGGACTTCGCCATCGCCTCGATCTTCGCCGGCTCGCCGGTGATGCCGGTGATGCGGTCGGAGACGTTGCCGACATAGGTGTCGAGGATTTCCGGCGTGTCGCGCTCGGGGTCGACGGAGACGAAATAGGCGCGGATGTCCTCGCCCTCTGCGCCGAGCTGGTCGAGCCATCCATCCATTTCGTAAAGCGTCGTCGGGCAGATTTCGGGGCAGTGGGTGAAGCCGAAGAACACCGCCGAGGGCTGGCCGCGGAAGGCCTGTTCGGTGATCTCCTCGCCGCGCTGGTCGACGAGCGTGAACGGCTCGCCGAAGGAGCGCGCGATCGTGCGGTTCGCGTACCAGTCGAAGCTGATCCAGCCGACGGCCGCAGCCACGATGATTACGCTTGCAACGAGAAGGGTCCGCATGTCGGCTGTCGTCCGTTCGGGTTCGGGAAAGTCGAAGTCAGAAGCACCAGGCGAGGCCGGTTTCGGCCATCGCCATGAAGATGCGCGCGCCGCTGTCGAGCCAGCCGGCGAAGGCGAGCCCGGTCGCTGCCGAGAGCGCGAGTGCGCCGGCGGCGAGCAGAAGCGGTGTCGTGATCCGGTTCAGGGTCATGAACCAGATATAGCGCCGCGGCGGGGGCGCCGAAAGATGTCATCTTGCCGCCGTCCGGCGGGCCACGTACACGCTTTTGCGATGACCGCCTTTCTGCCGCACGATTCCGAACCGAAGATCCATACGACGGCCGAGCTCAAGGGCTGCCGTCTCGGGCGCTTCGTCTCGGTCGGCCCGCGCGTCCTGTTGCGCGACGTCGAAGTCGGCGACTTCTCCTATTTCGAGCGCCATGGCGAGGCGATCTACACGACCATCGGCAAGTTCTGCTCGATTGCGGCGAATGTCCGCATCAACGCGCTCGAACATCCGATGGAGCGCGTCACCACGCACAAGATCACCTACCGGCCGAACGAATATTTCCGTTTCCACGGCGTCGATGCCGGCTACCGGTCGCACCGGCAGGCCGCGCGCGTCACCATCGGCAATGATGTCTGGATCGGCCATGGCGCAATCATCATGCCCGGCGTTTCCATCGGAGACGGCGCGGTCGTCGGTGCCAATGCCGTCGTCACCCGCGACGTGCCCGCCTATGCGGTCGTCGCCGGTTCGCCCGCGCGCGTCTTGCGCCAGCGCTTTCCGGCGGATGTCGCCGCGGCGCTGGTCGAGATGGCCTGGTGGGACTGGCCGCATGAAAAACTGGCCGAAGCGTTGCCGGACATGCAGCAGCTTTCGATCGAACAGTTCGTGGCCAAGTATCGAACCGATAAAGCTTGAGTCAAATGCCGCCTGTTAAGGTCAAGGCGAAAGGTTAACCGGCCATTTATTGGTTGCGTTAATGAATTATTGCAATTCCAGATTGCATATCCTGCAGTGCTGTGGCCTCCTCATCTCCGGGAACGAACCGAACCGGCGCGATCAAGAGAGGAGAAGACCACATGACAACCTTCATCATCGTCACGACCGCAGCAGCAGCCCTTGCTCTTTCCGGTATGTCGGCCCAGGCCGGCGGCTGGGGCCGCGGCAAGAACTCGCACAATTATTCGAGCGGGCTCATCAACGTCTCGCCGTCGGTGCGCACCGGCAACGTCAACCTGCTCAACGGCACGTCGGTGCTCAACAACTCGCCGATCGCTTCGGGCAATGTCCTCTCGGGCATCCTGAGCGGCAACCAGACCGGCAACGGCATCGGCAATGGCAACGGCATCCTGGGCGGCACGCTCGGCATCCTCGGCGGAAATTCCAGCAAGTATTCCGTCCGCAAGGGCCGCCGCTAAGGCGAACATCGCTTGAGGAAACGGGCGGCTCCGGTCGCCCGTTTTCGCATGTGCTAGGGTGTGTTGAGATTCAGGACTGTGCGTGCCGAAAATGATGGGTTTCGAGAACCGGAGCGGAATGTACGTTTGGGTACATGAGCACCGGACGCGCAGAAACCCGTCATTTGCAGGCCGCTCAGGCCTGAATATCAACACACCTTAGAGGCGGGTTCGCACCGCCACCGACGCATCGAGCCGGTCCTTGGCGAAGTCGATGTCCGACGCACGGGTTTCAACATAGTCGAGGCGAAGCACCAGCGTCACCTTTTCGGAAGTCTGCCAGCCGAGTTCGCCATAGATGCCCCGGCGGTTCTCGCTGTAGCCGAGAACGAGATTGTCGCGCGCCTCGACGAAGAGCCCGGTCGACAGGGCGAGGTGTTCGGCGAGCGGCCAGGCAAGCTGCGCTTCGGCGCGCCGCACCCAGGACGCCAGAAGGTCGTCCGTGTCGTCGCTGTCGAAACCCGTTCGCAATGTGCCGCGCAGTTCTAGCCCGGCGATGGGCGCAATCGCCGTCGCCTCGATCGACGGGCGCACGATGTCGATCAGGTCGAAGGAGGCGCGCAGCCATTCGCCGCCCGCGGCAAGCGCGAACGCATATCCATCCTCGCTTCGCCAGCCGATCTCGCCGCGAAGCTGCAACCGGTCGAGGTTTATCGCCTCCGCGAAACTCCCGGAGAAGGTCGTTCGCTCCGCGGTCGCCCGGACGGCTCTCTGGACCGGGCCGTCCGTATGCGTCAGCGCTTGGCTGGCAAAGATGCGGTCGCGATCCGGCTCCAGTCGCAAGGCCGGCAGGACATCGTCTTCGAAGAACGTATCGCGCGCGCGTTCGCGAAACCCCTTCACTTCCGTCGTCGAGACCAGCGTCGGCGTCAGGCGAAGACCCACCACCGCGCCGGCGCCGCCGATCGTCTTTGCCGTCTGCGTCCCGATCGCCAGATCCTCGATGACCAGCGCATCGCCCTCGCGGATGTGCCGCAGGAAAAGCGTGCCGCGCAATTCGAGGTCTTCCGAGGGGCGCAGGGTCGTCTGCGTTTCGACACCGCCGGCGGCATCGTTCTCGATGGTGAAACGGTCATGGCGCCGCAGTTCGCCACTGAGCGTGATCCGCGTCTCGCCGAGCGCATGGTCGATGTCGCCGGCGGCCGACCCGCGCATCAGCGTGTACCAGTCGGATACCGCCAAGGGCTCGTCAAGCACGTTATCGGTGTAGTGGCGCGAGACCGAAATCTCGGCGCTAACGGGAGAGGGGGCGTCCGCCTCGGAAGCCATTGCGATGCCGGGCAGGATTAGGAGGGGAGACAGGACGGCAAGACGCATGGGACCTCGGACGATCTGCCCGGGAGAACCCGAAACCCCTTCCGCCGCGGGGGTGGTGAGACGGAAGGGGTCCCGGAGTCGAACCGCCCGGAAGCGGAATGTGCAAGGCGTGATTGCCGTGCAGGCGAACGATCGCACCTGCAACTTAAAACTGTATTAAGATTATCAAATGCAACCGAGAGGCGCAATCATGCTGCCGTGACGAAGCCGTCCAGCACGCGCTTCTGGCCCGCCTTGTCGAAGTCGATGGTCAACTTGTTGCCTTCGATCGCGGCGATATTGCCATTGCCGAATTTCTGGTGGAACACCCGGTCGCCGACCGTGAACGCCGAGGGCGTCTCGGCAACGGACTTGGCGACCAGTTCACCCTCGATGGTGCGACCCTTGATGGAGCCGCGCCCCGCACCGAAGCCCGAATCCGGCTCGCCATAGCCGATCCGCTCGACCTGATGGCCGGAGCGTGAGCCCCAGTTGCGATCGGTAGCCTCGGTCCTGTTTTTCTGCGCCCGCTGCCAGCCGGGCGTCGCATAGGTGTTCGAGAACGATTCCTGATCGTCGAACCGGGATGCGCCATAAGGGTTTCGCCGCCCGGCAAAGCCACCGCCATGGCTGACGCCGTAGCCGCCATAGTTGCTGTTGCCTTGATCTGGCACTTCAACATGCGCCTCCGGCAGCTCATTTACGAAACGCGACGGCACCGTCGATTGCCATAGGCCATGGATGCGGCGGTTTGAAACATACGAAATATGCAGATTTTTCTTCGCGCGTGTCACGCCGACATAAGCGAGGCGGCGTTCCTCCTCGAGCCCTGAACGCCCACCTTCATCTAGAGAGCGTTGGTGCGGCAAAAGTCCTTCCTCCCATCCCGGCAGGAAAACGTTAGTGAACTCGAGACCCTTGGCTGAATGCAGGGTCATGATCGAGACGGCATCCATCCCCTCCTGCTGCTCGGTATCCATAAAGAGCGCAACGTGATCGAGGAATGAACGCATAGACTCGAAGTCTTCCATGGACCGGATCAGCTCCTTGAGATTGTCGAGTCGGCCCGGCGCCTCCGCCGAGCGGTCATTCTTCCACATCTCAGTATAGCCGCTCTCTTCGAGGATCATCTCTGCGAGTTCGGTGTGGGGCATCGTTTCGAGCAAGGTCTGCCAGCGCGCAAAATTGGCCGACACCTCGCGCAAGCTTGCGCGGGGCTTCGGCTTTAACTCGTCGCTTTCGGCAAGGTTTGTGGCTGCTTTCAACATAGAGATGTCTAGGGCACGCGAAGTTTCGTGAAGCAGGCGGACCGTCGTGTCTCCAATTCCGCGCTTCGGCACGTTTACAATTCGCTCGAAGGAAAGGTCGTATTCAGGTTGAGCGGCAACGCGGAAATAGGCCAGCGCATCGCGGATTTCTTGCCGCTCGTAAAAGCGAGGGCCGCCGATGACGCGGTAGTTCAAACCGAGCGTGACGAAACGGTCCTCGAACTCGCGCATCTGGAACGATGCGCGAACGAGAATCGCCACGTCGTTGAGATTTGCGCCCTTTCTTTGCAGTGACTCGATCTCATCACCAATCACGCGCGCTTCCTCCTCCGAATCCCAAGGAGCGCGAAGCATCACGCGCGGGTCGTCCGGATCGGCCTTTTCGGTGAAGAGCGTCTTGCCGAACCGGCCCTCATTATGCGCGATAAGGTGCGACGCCGCGCCGAGGATGTGGGAAGTCGAGCGGTAGTTGCGCTCCAGCCGGATGACCGTCGCGCCGGGAAAATCCTTGTCGAAGCGCAGGATGTTGTCGACCTCGGCCCCGCGCCAGCCATAGATCGACTGGTCGTCGTCGCCGACGCAGCAGATATTGGGCGAAACGCGCGATCCGTCCGCCGCCTGCGGCCGCTGCGCCAGAAGCCGTAGCCACATATATTGCGCGGTGTTGGTGTCCTGGTACTCGTCGACGAGGATGTAGCGGAACTTCTCGTTATATTCGCGCAGCACGTCCGGATAGGCGCGGAAGATGCGGATCGGGTGACACAAGAGGTCGCCGAAATCGCAGGCGTTGAGCGTCTGCAGCCGGTCCTGATAGGCCTTGTAGAGTTCGCGGCCCTTGCCGTTGGCAAAAGCGCGCGCGTCGCCTTCGGGAATGTCTGCGGGCCCGAGACCCCTGTTCTTCCAGCCGTCGATCATCTGGGCGAACTGGCGCGCGGGCCAGCGCTTGTCGTCGAGCCCTTCGGCCTGGATCAACTGCTTGATCAGCCGCACGACGTCGTCGGTGTCGAGAATGGTGAAGCCCGATTTCAGGCCGGCAAGTTCGGCGTGCCGGCGCAGGATCTTCACCCCGATCGAGTGGAACGTCCCGAGCCACGGCATGCCCTCCACCGCCTCGCCGACGAGGACGCCGATGCGCGTCTTCATCTCGCGCGCGGCCTTGTTGGTGAAGGTCACGGCGAGGATTTGGCTCGGATAGGCGCGGCCGGTCTGCAGGATATGCGCGATGCGCGTGGTCAGGACGCGCGTCTTCCCGGTGCCGGCGCCGGCGAGCACGAGTACCGGCCCCTCCGTCGTCTCGACCGCCTGGCGCTGCTCGGGATTGAGGCCTGTCAGGTAGTCGGGCGCATTGGGGCGTCGTGCGGCCATGGCGCGTGCGGCCAGCCCGCCGCCTAGCGGCTGCGGCGCGGGAGCGGGGCGTCGGGGACGGTCGTCCTCGTCGAAGAAGGGAATATCGTCGGGAAATCCGGACATGGTCCCTGCAATGTAGTGATTCGGGACCGAAAGACCAGAACGCGAACGGATCGCTCCGGTCAGGCGCGCGGGAAGACGAGCCGCGTCACCGAGCCCTTGTCGTTCTCATAGGCGATGTCGCCGCGCAGCGTCCGCGCAAAGCCGGCCATGATGCGGTGGCCGAGGCGGTCGCTCGTGGCCGGATCGAAGCCTTCGGGAAGTCCCGGTCCGTCGTCGGAGACGATCAGCGCCAGCTTTTCGCCGCCCATGTCGACCAGCCGCACGTCGATGCGCCCGCTCTCGCGGCCGTCGAATGCGTGCTTCAGCGAGTTGCTGACCGCCTCGATCAGCACCAGCGACAGCGTCATCACGCGCTCGACCGGCAGGACGATGTCGTCGGCGACGACATTGCAGGTCACGTGCCGGCGTCCCGACGCGTCGATCAGGTCCTGGCAGATCGCGCCCAGCGATTGCGACAGTTTCTGCGTTTTGGTGTCCGGATCGTACAGGCGGCGATGGACGCGCGAGAGCGTTTCGAGCCGCAGTCGCGCATCTTCGAGCGCGCCGGCCGCCTCGGCATTGCCGCTCAGGCGCCTTTTGTGGATGCCGAGCAGGCTGGAAACGAAGGCGAGGTTGTTGGCGATGCGGTGCTGCAATTCCTGGAACAGCGTGCGCCGCTCCTCGGCCAGCATCGACGCCTCGGCTTCCTGCCGTTTTGCGCGTTCCACCGCCTCGTTCATCAGGTGGATGATTGTGATGTCGACCGCCATCACCAGCACGAAGGAGGCGAGCGCCACGATCGCCTGATAGCCGAGGTCGAAGCTCATGAAGGGCGGGATGAACCAGTACCAGGCGGCGAGCGTCGACAGCACGGCGCACACGATTCCTTCGCGCGTCCCGCCCAGGAATGCCGTCAGCATCACGGCCGGAAAGAAGGTCAGAAACGGGAAGCCGCTCGGCAGATAGGCGTCGACCGCAAAGCGCAGGACCAGCGCGGCGGCAAAGCTGGCGCATGCGAAAATCCAGCCGAAAAAAGGTCTGCCGCGCAGCCTCGAGGCATAGTCGAAAATCATGGAACGGCCGAAAAGGGATAAAGGAAAGCTTTCAACTGAAAGTTATGTTGGAACGGCGCGCGCACGTCAATCCGATCGCTTCCGCGCGGATCGGCAAAGGCGGTGGCTTTCGCCGGTTTTCTGGCATAATCGAGGTCCGGGGACGGGCGAACCGAGAGTTGAGATGGACGACAGCGAAAGACCCGGCAATGCCGATCAGGGGCCGGGAACACAGGCGGGCCACGGCTTTCGCCGCAGCACGCGTGCCGCCTCGGCGCTCGGCGCGGCCTTGCGGTCGGAACTTGGCGCAGCGCTGCGCGCCGCATCGTCGCGTTGGCGCCGATACCGGGCGCGACCGGATGTCGCGACATCGAAACCCGCGCCCCGCGTCACGCGAACGCGCCGCAACCGCATTCTCGTTGCGCTTTCGGGCGTCGCGATCGCGGGTATCCTCGTCGTCGCGGGGGTTCTGTTGTGGGCGCTTCGGGACGTTCCGTGGGAAGAGATCGCGGACGGATCGATCGCGCCGGTCGTGGTGCTCGAAAGCGCCGATGGCACGCCGCTGGTGCAGGAGGGGCCCTACCAGGGCGCCTATACGCGCGTCGATGCCTTCCCCCAGCATCTCGTCGATGCCGTGCTCAGCATCGAGGATCGTCGCTTCTACGACCATTGGGGCGTCGACCTTCGCGGCATCGCGCGCGCCTTCATGCGCAATCTCGATGCGGGCGAGGTGGTGCAGGGCGGCTCGACGATCACCCAGCAGCTCATCAAGATCTCCTATCTGGAGCGCGACCGCACCTACCGGCGCAAGATCCAGGAACTTGTCATTGCCTTCTGGCTGGAACGCCGGCTCGGCAAGGACGAAATCCTCACGCGCTATTTGAACAACATCTATCTGGGCGCTGGCGCGACCGGCGTTCCGGCTGCCGCGCGCATCTATTTCGACAAGGAGCCGGGCGAACTCGACCTCGGCGAATCCGCCATGATCGCGGGCCTGATCATCGCGCCTTCCGTCCTCAACCCGATCGCCAATGCCGATCGCGCGGAGGAGCGGGCGCGCGTCGTGCTCGACGCGATGGTCGCCAACGGCAAGATTTCGGCCGATGAAGCGGCAGCGGCGAAGGCCGCCTATGCCGAGCTGAGACCGACGCGGCCCGCGAGCCGCTCGGGAAGCTGGTTCGCCGACTGGGCGATGCGCGACGCGCGCGAGATCGCGGCCGACTATCGCGGCACGATCAGCGTCGCCACGACGCTCGAGCCGCAATTGCAGGCCGTCGCCGAGCGCGTCCTGCGCGAGGCGCTGGATGGCGCCGGCGCGGACGGGCCGGGGCAGGGCGCGCTCGTCGCGATGGGGCCGGACGGTGCGGTGCTGGCGATGGTCGGCGGGCGGAACTATCAGGAAAGCACCTTCAACCGCGCCGTCGATGCACGACGCCAGCCCGGCTCGACGTTCAAGACGTTCGTGCTTCTCTCCGCCCTTCAGGCCGGCATCGACCCGCGCGCGCTCGTTCCCGACGAGCCCATCACGATCGACGGCTGGACGCCGGAAAACTTCGGCGGCCGCTACTATGGCCTCGTGCCGATCTATGAGGCTTTCGTGCGTTCGCTCAATGCCGCGATGGTCGTCCTTGCGCAGGAGGTCGGCATCGGGCATGTCGCCGCTGCGGCGCGCGATCTCGGCATCGATGCGGAATTGACCGAAACGCCCGCCCTCGCGCTCGGCGCCTCGGAAGTCACGCTGATCGACCTCACCGGCGCCTACGCCTCGATCCTCGCCGGCGTGGCACCGGTCGAGCCGTGGGGCATCGTCTCCTTCCGCACCGACGAAACCCGCGATGGCTTCCGCGTCGGTCCCAGCCGCCGGCCGGACATCGACATCTCACCCTTCCGCGACGACTTGATCCGGCTCCTGAGCATGGTCGTCGAACAGGGGACGGGACAGGCGGCGCGGGTCGACGGATTTTCCGCAGGCAAGACCGGGACGAGCCAGAATTATCGCGACGCGTGGTTCGTCGGATTCACCGAAAATCTCGTCGTCGGTGTCTGGGTGGGAAATGACGACGACACGCCCATGAAGGGCGTGACGGGAGGCGCATTGCCGGCGTCCATCTTCAAGTCCTTCATCGACGGCACGTCGGTCGAGGCCCTTGCCGCGCAGTCCGAAGCCGGCGGTTCTGCCGACGAAGACAGGGCGGGGTCGGGCGAGGTGGCCGCGCAATCCTGCAACGTCCAGGCATGTGCGCGGGCCTATCGATCGTTCCGCTCGTCTGACTGCAGCTATCAGCCTTATCGCGGCTCGCGCCGGCTTTGCGAGCGCTGACCTAGCCCGTCGATGCGGCCCAGTTCGCCGCATAGTCCGGCGAAAGCACGAATCCGACCGGCAGGGAACTTGCCGGCGGCGGTTCGCGAACGCCTTCCTTCAAATAGGTCAGCGCGGCGGTGAGCCCGTTCATCGTATAGGGCTTGGCGATGACGCCGACCGCGCCAGCGAAATTCTCCGGCAGGCTGCGCGGATTTGCGGTCATGAAGACCGCCAGTGAACGCCCGCTGTCGCGAATATATTCGGCTATGCGTATCCCCGTCGGTCCGTCCGCCAGATTCAGGTCCACGAACGCGATGTCGGCTTCGTTCGCGTCTACCAGCGCCTTCGCCTCGGCAAAGTTGGTCGCCCAACCGACGACGGAATTACCGCTGTCCTCGATGAGTCCTTCCAGTTCGAGGGCGAGCAGCGCTTCGTCCTCGACGATGATGATCTTCAGCGGCTCCATTTGAAGCGGCTCCATGGCATTCTCCTATGGCGACGGCTGCTTGGGCGCGTCGTCCTGTGGCAGTTCGATGGTCGCGCGTGTGCCCGGTTGCGTGTCCTCCCAGGAAATGTCGGCCTTCAACTGACGGCTGAGTGAGCGAATGAGCTTGGTTCCGAAGGAATCCGCGCCGTCGGCGCCATTCATTCCAGAGCCATTGTCCTCGACCTCGATCCGGAACCGCTCGCCCGAGCGTGCGATGCGCGTGGTCAGGACCGGACGAGCCTCGGCATCGAAAGCGTGCTTGAGCGCATTCGTGACGAGTTCGTTGACGATCAGGGCCAGGGGCGTTGCGCGATTGGCCGCGATCTCCACGCTGTCGAGCTCGAACCGGGTTTCCATGTCGGCAAATCTCGATGCCGCGACGACGTCCCTCACGAGATCCTTCAGAAAATCGCTGACGTCGAAGCGGCCCACATCCTGCGACTGATAAAGCCGGCGGTGGACCGTCGACAGCGCCTCGACCCGCGCCAGCATGTCCTGGAGCGACTGGCGCGCGGTCTCGTCGGCTATGGTGCGGGCCTGCATGACGATGAGGGAGGACACCATTTGCAGGTTGTTCTTGACCCGGTGATCCACCTCATGGAGCAGCGCCGTCTGCGCCTCGAGCGCCACTTCGAGTTCGGCGGTGCGCTCGGCGACCGCCCGCTCGAAACGCTCCTTCTCGCGGATGGCATGTTCCTCGCCCCGCTTGCGTTCCGTAACGTCGAGCTGCGAAGCGAAGAAGAACTGAAGTTCGCCCTGCTCGTTGCTGACAGGGCTCAGATAGAGAGCGTTCCAGAACGCACTCCCATCCTTGCGATAATTCAGGATATCGACATTGATCGCGCGCTTCTCCGCGATTGCCGAGCGAAGTTCGGCGACCGCCAGCGGATCGGTATCGTCGCCCTGCAAAAAACGGCAATTTTGTCCCATGACCTCGTCACGCCCATAGCCTGTCAGGCGCAGGAAGGCTTCATTGACGAAGACGATGGGGTTGTCGGTTTGGCGCGGGTCGGTGATCAGCATGGCCATACGCGTTGCGCGTATGGCAGCCGCAAACGGATCGCCCTTGCCCTGCTCGGCATGGAGATCGTCCGTCATGTGCCATGCTTCGGGGCTTTCGCCCCTCGATTTCCAGTCCATGTCCCGCCAACCTTGGAATTGATCCATTGATGCAGGCAAATAACGAGGGCGCGGGCGCTTTGTTGCATCCACGCCACACGTTAATGAAAAACTGAACCGTTCAAGACTTGCGTTTGATTCCTACGGAACGACCGGCACGCTCGGGCATCGGCAGACTCTGATGTGCGGCGTGCATCGCCTTCATGTTGGCGAGGATGTCGTCGGGGAAATGCGCGACCTTGGGACCGTTCATGTCGACATGCAGCGTCAGCACCTCGCAGGTCGCGGCGAGCCAGCCATCGACATGGCGCAATTCCTGATAGGCGTGAAAGCGCTTCTCGTCGAAATCGAGAAGCTGGAACGAGCAGGTCACCTTGTTGCCAAGATGGAGTTCGCGAACGTAGCAGACATGGATTTCCGCCGTGTATGTCGTCAGCCGCCGCTCCTTGGCGTAGTCCGGCCCCATGCCGAGCATCGCGAAGGCTTCGTCGGAACAGCGGTCGAACAGGACGTTGTAATACGCCATGTTCAGGTGACCGTTGTAGTCGATCCAATCCTTCTCGACCTCCATCACGCGGGAGATTACGGGCGCTGCTGTCGACATTCTGGGGGCTCCTCCTCTTGCCGTTCGGGCTGCGTCAAACCGAAACCGATTTGCACGTCCGGCGGATAGCGATACAGAACAGGGAACCGGTGGTCCACAGATGCGGCGCCGGCGACTGGAGGAGCGGATATGGCACTGGCAGAACTCGTCGACATCGAACGCAACGAAACCGGCATCGCGGCAGTGCTCCACGCGCTGGCCGACCAGTTCGGCGACCGGTTGCAGACCGGCCGGGCCATTCGCGAACAGCACGCCCATTCGACCAGCTACATTCCCGCCCAGCTTCCCGACGGCGTGGTTTTCGCCGAGAGCGAGGCGGATGTGCAGGCCGTCGTGCGACTTTGCGCCGCCAATCGCGTTCCCGTCATCGCATTCGGGACCGGAACCTCGCTCGAAGGTCACGTCAATGCGCCGGGCGGCGGGATCTCCCTCGACCTGTCGCGCATGAACCGCGTGAGCACCGTCAATGCCGAGGATCTCGACTGCACGGTCGAGCCCGGCGTTACGCGCGAAGACCTGAACACCCATCTGCGCGATACCGGCCTGTTCTTCCCGATCGATCCGGGCGCCAATGCCAGCCTCGGCGGCATGGCATCGACCCGCGCCTCGGGCACCAATGCCGTGCGCTACGGCACGATGCGCGACAACGTCATTTCCCTTCGCGCCGTAATGCCGGACGGGCGCATCGTCCAGACCGGCCGGCGGGCACGCAAATCGTCGGCCGGCTACGACCTGACGCGTCTCCTCATCGGTGCCGAAGGCACGCTCGGCATCATCACCTCGCTGACGCTGAAGCTCTACGGCATCCCGCAGGCGATTTCCGGGGGCGTTTGCCAGTTTCCATCCGTCGATGCGGCCTGCCAGGCAGTCATCGCGACGATCCAGATGGGCATTCCGGTCGCACGCATCGAACTCATCAATGCGCTCGGCATGCGTTCGCTCAACCAGTATTCCAAGCTTTCCTATGCCGAGAGCCCCTGTCTCTTTCTCGAATTCCACGGTTCCGAATCGGGGGTCGCCGAGCAGGCAGAGCTCTTCGGGCAGATCGCGGACGAGTTCGGCGGCGGGCCGTTCCAGTGGACCAAGGTCGCCGAAGAGCGCACGAAACTTTGGAAGGCGCGGCACGACGCCTATTGGGCGGGCCTCGCGCTTCGACCCGGCTGCAAGGCGCTGACGACGGATGTCTGCGTGCCGATCTCGCGGCTTGCCGAATGCATCGGCGAGACCGAGGCCGACATCGCCGAGCACGGTCTCGTCGCGCCCATCGTCGGCCATGTCGGCGACGGGAATTTCCACGTTCTGGTGCTGGTCGACGGCGAGAACCGCGAGGAGATCGCTGCGGCGGAAGCCTTTGTCGGTCGGCTCAACATGCGCGCCATCGCCATGGATGGGACCTGCACCGGCGAACATGGCGTGGGGCAGGGCAAGGCAGGCTACCTCGTCCACGAACTGGGGCCGGGCCTCGACATCATGCGCGCGATCAAGACCGCGCTCGACCCCGACAACATCATGAATCCGGGGAAAATCCTGCCGCGCGCGCAATTATGAGCGGCCAATCCGGGTTTGCCACTGTATCGACGCGGACAAGCCGTTAAAGTCGGTTCCACGAGGATATCTGAGCGGGAGCGGATCGCTGGCGCGCCTCTTTGTCATTATCGGCGGTTTGATCGTGCTGGCGCTGTCGGTGGCGCTGGTCGGGCCGTACTTCGTCAACTGGACGTCTTATCGCGCCGATTTCGAGCGTGAGGCGAGCCGTATCCTCGGGCGCGAGGTCACGGTTAAGGGCGAGGCGAGCGCGCGTCTCCTGCCGTTTCCCTCGGTCACCTTCGCCGACGTCTCGGTCGCGGGCGGTCCCGGCGGCGAGCCGGCGATGCAGGTCGAAACCTTCTCGATGGACGCCGAACTCGCACCCTTCCTGCGCGGCGAAATCCTGATCTTCGACATGCGGCTCGTACGGCCGATCATGACCGTCGAACTCGACGAGGAGGGCGGTCTCGACTGGATCGAGCGGCCCGGCGGCGATGCCGTCCGGCAGGTCACGTTCGAGAACATTTCCGTCGAGGATGGCGAGCTGCGCCTCTTCCATCGAAAGAGCGAGCGGCTCCATCGCGTGTCGAATCTCGATGCCCGGATTTCCGCGCAGACGCTCGCCGGGCCCTGGCGGCTCGACGGGACGGGTGCCGTCGATGGCGTGCCGACCTCGATCGGCCTTTCGACAGGTACGTTCGAGAACGAGGCGATCCGCGTTCGCCTGCGCGCATCGCCTTTTGGCTCGCCATTCCTGGTCGAAACCGACGGAAGTGCCCGGATTTTGGACGGAAAAGCCGTCTATTCGGGCCAGTTTCGCGCCGAAATGGTCGAGAATCGGCCCGAAAACCAGGCCTCCGCGCCGGTTTCAGCCCATCGCGTGACCGGAAATTTCGAGATCGACCACGACGCCCTCGACATTCCGGAGTTCACCTACCAGACCGGTCCGGCGGACAATCCCTACATCGCCAGCGGCCGCGGCGGGCTCGATTTCGGCGTCGACCCCCGCTTCTTCATCGCCGCGGACGGCGCGCAGATTCGGCTCGACGAAGGCAGCGAGCCGGGGACGGCCAGCCTCGAAACGCGCCTTGCCGGGATCGAGCGCCTGCTCGCCGCCTTGCCGAAGCCTGCGGTTGCCGGGACGATCGAGGTCAATCTGCCGGCTCTCGTTGCGGGCGATACGACGATCCGCGATCTGACCTTGAATGCCGAGCCATCGCAATCTGGTTGGAAAATCAACAATTTGCGCGCGCTTCTTCCGGGCCGTTCGACCATAGAGGCAAGCGGCGATCTGGTGGCGACGGACGGGTTGCAGTTCGACGGCGAGTTGCTCGTCGCGGTCAACCAGCCTTCCGGCTTCGCGACCTGGCTCGCGCGCGACGTCGATGATGCGATCCGCCGCCTGCCGCCCGGCGGTTTCAGCGCGGACGTCGCCCTGTCGCGCGAGCGCCAGTCTTTCCGCGATCTCGAATTGGCTTTGGGCGGCGCGGTGTTCCGCGGCGAGATCGACAGTGCGACGCCCGCCGACATGCGCCCGTCGCTGCGCGTCGCGCTCGACGGCGACCGGCTCGATCTTCCGGCAATGCGCGCCTTCGCATCGCTCTTCGTCAGCGAAACGGGTACGGCCCGCCTCGAGGAGCGCGACGTCGACATCGACTTGAAGGCCGGGCCGGTGACGTTCGACGGGCTGGAGGCGGGGACGCTCGATACGGCGATCCGGTTGCGGCAGGGCCAGATCGAGGTGGATCGGCTGGCAATCGGCGATCTTGCGGGCGCCAATGTCAGCGCCACCGCCTCGCTGCACGGCCTTGGCGAGACGCCGACCGGCCATGTCGACGCCTCCGTCATCGCAGTCGATCTCGCGCCGCTGGTCGACGCGCTCGCAGCGCGTTTTCCCGACAATCGGGCGCTGGCCGGGCTATCGTCCCGCGCCGGCGCCTATCCCGGTCTTCTCGAAGATGCCGAACTCGATCTCGTCGCCAGCGCCGTCGAGGGCGAAGGCGGCGCGGTCAGCGCCAATGGCAGCGTCGGCGGCACTGCGTTGCAGATGACGCTGACGAGCGCGCGCACAGACCGGCCGATCGCCGACCTGCCGATCAATCTCAACTTCACCTTGCGCAACGACGAACCGGCCGCGCTCTACGCGCTTGCCGGCATTCCGGGCCTGCCGCTCGGCTTCGTCGGGCCGGCGGAGGTCACCGGGCGGGTGGTCGGAGAGCTTTCGCGCAGTGCGGAAACCTCGGTCGCACTGCGCGGCGAAGGGCTCGATGCCGCCTTCGACGGTTCCTTGCAACTCGACGCATCGGATGTGGCGGTCCAGGGGTCGCTGGCGCTCGATGCCGACGATCTTTCGGGCTGGCTGGCGACGGCGGGGGTCTCGCTTCCCGGCATGACGGCCGGTCTCCCGTTCGACATCCGCACCGACATCGATGTCGAGGACGGGCTCGTCGTCCTGTCCGGCATCAGCGGAACGGCGCTCGATCAGGTCTTGAGCGGCGATCTCAACATCGACATGCGCGACGGTCGCCCCCATCTGGCCGGTGCGCTCGACATGCCGCAGATCGACCTTGGCTGGCTGGCCTCGCTGGTGGTCGGCGAGGCGGCACTCGCCGATGGGGCGGTGCCTTTCGACGCGGCGCCGAGCGGCCTCTTCACGGCCAATCTCGACCTGACGGCCGGGCGCGCCGAGATCGGGCCGGAAACGCTGACCGACATGTCCGGCGAATTGCGGTTCGGCCCCGAAGGGCTGCGGCTTAACGGGCTGAGCGGCAGGATCGCCGGTGGCGGGTTGCGCGGCTTTGCCGAACTCGCCAACAATTCGGGAACGGCACTGTTCCAGGCGCAATTGGCGCTGACCGGCGGGTCGCTGTCGGACGCGCTCAACCAGCCGGCGCTTGGCGGCAATTTCGATCTGTCGGCAGTCGCAAGTTCGAACGGGCGCACGCTCGATACGATGATGAGCGCGCTGTCGGGGACCGTCAGCCTGGATCTGCCGGAAATCGCAATTCGTGGCCTCGACGGCGGCGCCTTTGCGGACCTCATCGCCGAAGCGGACCGGATCGGCCGCGACATCGACGAGGATGCGACGCAGGCTTTCGCACCGGGCATCATCGGCAACGGCGTGTTCG
Source organism: Pseudomonadota bacterium (assembly GCA_023389195.1). GTDB lineage: Bacteria > Pseudomonadota > Alphaproteobacteria > Rhizobiales > Rhizobiaceae > Aliihoeflea. The sequence goes on along the minus strand of JAEWET010000045.1, from coordinate 15,671 downwards.
AGGCGCGCACCGGCGAGATCGCCCTGTCGATGGCCGGCGGACAGTTGCGCGCGCCGCCGATCCGCCTCGAAGGTGCGGGGGCGGATGTGAGCGCGGATGTGCGCGCCGACCTGACGCGCGGCAGCGTCTCGGTCGACGCTCTCGTCTCCTACGAGGCCGGCGACGAGGAACTGGTCGGGTCAGAGCCTGCGGTGCGCATCTTTATCGAAGGTCCCCCAAGCGCTCCGGACATCCGCTTCGACACCCAGCCGCTCGCCCAGTTCCTGACGCAGCGCGCGCTCGAGATCGAGCAGGCGCGCGTCGAGGCGATGCAGGCGAGCCTTCTCGAAGCGCAGCGCCTGCGCCGCGAGAACCGCTATTTCGCCGCCCGCGAGCAGGAGCGCCTGCAACGGATCGAAGAGCGCAGGCGCGAGGAGGCCGAAACGTTCCTGCGGGAAGAGGCGGCGCGCGTGGCGCGCGAGGCGGCCGAGGAGGACGAGCGACGGGCGGCCGAAGCCGCGCGGGCGGCAGAGGAAGCCGAGCGGCTGGCGCAGGAAGAGGCCGAGCGCCGCGCTGAGGAGGCGGAACGCGTCCGGCGCGCTGCCGAAGAGGCCGAGGAAGCCGCGCGGCGGCAGGAGCAGCAGTCGAACGAGACGGATGCGTTCCGGCTCGATGTCGAGCGCTTCCTGCAACAGGACGGGGCTTTCGACACCGCGCCGCCTGCGCCGACGCCCGCCCCGGCGCCACCTGCGCCTGCGGGCGCCGATATCTTTCGCCCCGAGAACCTGACGATCGATGGGCTGCTCGGCCGCGACGGGCTCTACTGATCGGCGATCCCGCGCCGCTTCAGTTCATCGAGCACGAAAAGGCGAAGGGCCGAGGAGAGGTTGGTGCGCCGATCGCGGGTCGCGTCCACCTGCGCCACCAGCGCTGCGAGCGACATGGTTTTTTCGCCCGCCAGCCGGTTCAGCTCTTCGAAGAAGGCGTCTTCGAGGGAAATGCTGGTGCGATGACCGCGGATCGACATCGAGCGCTTGACGATGCCGCTCATTCGTCCGCTTCGGTTGTCAGGCGATGCGCGTCGAGATGGGCTTCTCGCGCGGTTTCCTCGGCCTGCTGAACCTTGCGTTCCGCAAGGGTGCGGCCGTGTTTGAGGCGGTTCGCCTCTGCGGTGGCGGCGTCGTCGTCCCGCTTGCGGCGCTTTCGCGCCTGCCGGAGATTGACGATTTCGCCCATCGCTACTTCTTGCGGAAGGAATCGAGGGAGACGACCTGGGCGCTTGCCTTGTCGCCGGTCTTCTCGCCCGCTTCGTCGTCCTTCGCGGCCAGTTCGAGCTTCTCGGCCTTCTTGACGGCGGCAGGCTTTTTCGGCGCGGCCGCGACGGGCTTGATCTCCGCGACCGGCTCCGGCTCGATCTCCGGCGCGTCTTCCGCGCGCACGTCGAATTCGAGCTCGAAATTGACCGACGGATCGTAGAAGCCGCGCACGGCGGAGAACGGGATTTCCAGTTTTTCCGGCACGTCGGCGAAGGAAAGGCCGACCTCGAAACCGGCGTCGGTCACTTTCAGGTCCCAATACTGGAACTGCACCACGATCGTCATCTGATCGGGATAGCGCTCACGCAGGCGGCTCGATATCCGCACGCCTGGCGCACGCGTCAGAAAGGTGATGAAGAAGTGGTGATTGCCGGGCAGGCCGGTCTTCGCCACTTCCGACAGAACCTTGCGCATGACGCCGCGAAGCGCCTCTTGCGCGAGGATGTCGTAGCGGATCAAGTCTTCGGCCATTGTTTGCCTGCGCATCCTGAATCGTTTCGTCCTTGGTGTAGTCAAGCTTCAGGCCGAGGTAAACCGGATTCAGGATTCCGGCGCGGCAGCGCCGATCACCTCGCGGACGAAGGCCACACGCTCGGTGACCGTGCCGAGCGGCAGGCGCACGATTTCGTAGCCGAATTCGCGGTAGGCGCGCTCGACGGCCTCGCTCGTGGCGGCGGCTTCCTGCGGGCTCTGGTCGCGTTCGCCGTCGTTGCTATAGATCTGCGGCCAGTGCGGCGCGACGAAGACGATCGGGTTGTAGCGCAGGCGCAGCGCGGCGGTGACGAAATGCGCAGGCACCGGCTGGTTCATCAGGCGCAGATAGCCGACGAGGTCGGGAATGCCGCGATCGAACAGGACGGGACCTTCATGGCGCGGGGCTTCCTCGTGATTGCGCATGTCGAAGGCGAGCATCAGTTCGGCGAAGAAGAGCGGATCGTCGCCGCGCGGCGATGCACCGACCGCCTGCCGCGCCCTTATGATCGACCGCCCGGCCTCGGGCATCGCGGCGAGGCCTTCTGCCGCGAGTGCCGCGATCAGCGTCGACTTGCCCGTTCCCGGTCCGCCCGTGAAGGCGAAAAAGCGATTCGTTTCAGTCATCTGTCCTCGTTTCATGGCAATGAGAATCATCTGCGCGGGGCGCGCAGCGACAATCGGGCGGGAATGGAGGGAGAGCGGGAATGGAGGGAGAGAAGTGGAGGTTTCTGTTGCCAGGTACCTCCGAACCCCGCCTAAAGGTGCGAACCCATAGGACTTGATTTGAAGCTATCGCACCGCATTAAGCGGCGAGACGTGCTTCCGCATAGTTGTCGTTTGCAACTACTATTGTAGCCCGATGACGGTGGTACAATGCCGGGTACAGCGTGCTGTCTTTCAACGTCCGTCGATCCCATTTCACCCCCATCAGCAGCCCGTCCGACAGACTTGTCGCGCGGGCGGGTTCCTGGTGGAGGTGGCGGTTTCGAAACCGCGTCCGGTCCATCTATTGCACAGTCGGTTTAGCACCATAGCCGCCTTGCGACGGCACTTCAGAGATAGGCGCTTGCGGCCCGGTTTGCAAGACGGATCATGGCTTGCGCGGCGCGCCCATCCGCCAGCCCAGCGCAGCGCCGCCGAGCCACAGGACGAGCGAGGCGGCGACGTAGATCGCGGCCATCGCGTGCCGGCCGTCCTGGATGAAAATCAGCGTCTCGAGGCTGAATATCGAAAAGGTGGTGAAGCCGCCGCAAAAGCCGGCGAGCCAGAAGGCGCTCGCGGTCGGGCCGAGCGCGCCGGCCGCCTCGCGCCGGGCCAAGAGCGCGATGAGGAAGGAGCCGGCGACATTTGCAGCCAGCGTTCCGGCCGGGAAGTGCGCGCCGAGCATGGCCAAGGCCGCGACCGAGACGAGATAGCGCGCGAGCGAGCCGAGCGCGGCGCCGCTGGCGACCGCAAAGAGCAGACGTGCGTTCATGCGGCGAGCCAGAAGCCGAGCGCGGCGGCGGCTATGCCGATGAGGAGGGAGAGCGCGACATTGGCGGCCGCGCGGCCGGGTTTTCCAGCGTGGACGAGCGACAGGGTTTGAAGGGAGAAGGACGAGACGGTGGTGTAGCTGCCGAGGAAACCGATGATGGCGAGCTGCCAGATCCGCAGGTCGGGCGAGGGGGTAAAGTGTCCGGCCGCGACCCCGATCAGGAAGGCGCCGGTGGCGTTGACCACGAGCGTGCCCCACGGAAAATCGGGGCCGTACCGCCGCGCGATGAAGCCCGCGACGGTGACGCGCGCGACGCCCCCGGCCGCTCCGCCCGCGGCCACGAGCGCCAGACTCATCGCATCGACCATGTTTCGATCCTTGCCCCACCTCCCTTTGGGTTATCTTGACAGCCGCGCTTTGTGAAGCCAACCAAGCAGCGGGGGGCGATGGTCAGGGAGACGGGTCGATGGACGACCATCTTGCCGACGTCCGCCGCTACGATCCGACGGCCGACGCGGAGGCGATCGAGCGGATCGTCAAGCATCTGGGCGTGGCGCTCAGGAACCCGCAATCGCTGCATATCAAGGCGCTCGATGCCAAGCACGCGGCCAGGCTGCGCGAGAAGTGGTGCGGCAGGAAGCTCGGCTGCACCGACCGCGAGCGCGCCGACCTCGCCATCGAAATGGCCGACCTCGCGATGGGCGCGGACAATGAGCGCAAGCGGGTGACGTTCTACTATCTGGTCGCCAAGCAGCTCGGACGGCTCGATGCCTTGTGAAAAGCGGCGATTGGCAGGTGTCGCGAATCGCGCATTGCGATAGGGTGGGCGACTTCAAGGCGGTGATGCATGCGGCAATATCTCGATCTTCTCCAGCACGTCCTCGACAACGGCGTCGACCGGGGCGACCGCACGGGCACCGGCACGCGCGGCGTTTTCGGCTACCAGATGCGGTTCAATCTCGAAGAGGGCTTTCCGGTCCTCACGACCAAGAAGCTGCACCTGAAATCGATCATCCACGAACTGCTCTGGTTCGTCGCCGGCGACACGAACGTGCGCTACCTGAACGAAAATGGCGTGACGATCTGGGACGAGTGGGCGGATGAGAACGGCGAGCTTGGCCCCGTCTACGGCAAGCAGTGGCGCTCCTGGCCGAAGCCGGATGGCGGGTCGATCGACCAGATCGAAAACCTGATTTCGGAGATCAAAACCAATCCGAATTCGCGCCGGCTGATCGTCTCGGCCTGGAACCCGGCCGAGGTCGACCAGATGGCGCTGCCGCCCTGCCACTGCCTGTTCCAGTTCCACGTCGCCAACGGCCGGCTGTCGTGCCAGCTCTACCAGCGCTCGGCAGACATCTTCCTCGGCGTGCCGTTCAACATCGCTTCCTATGCGCTGTTGACGATGATGATCGCGCAGGTGACGGGGCTGAAGGCAGGCGATTTCGTGCATACGCTCGGCGACGCGCATCTTTACTCGAACCATTTCGAGCAGGCGCGCGCGCAGCTTCAGCGCCAGCCGCACTCGCTTCCGGTGATGAAGCTCAATCCGGCAGTGCGCAGCCTCTATGATTTCCGCTTCGAGGATTTCGCGCTCGAGGGCTATGTCGCCGAGCCATCCATCAAGGCGCCGATCGCGGTGTGATGACGGAGCCTGCGCATATCCCGGTCAGCCTCGTGGTCGCCATTGCCGAGAACGGCGTGATCGGGCGCGACGGTGACCTGCCGTGGCGGTTGTCGACGGATCTGAAGCGGTTCAAGGCGCTGACGCTGGGCAAGCCGATCGTGATGGGTCGCAAGACCTGGGAGAGTTTTCCGAAGCGCCCGCTTCCGGGCAGAACGAACATCGTCATCACGCGGCAGGAGGACTTTGCCGACGAAGGCGCGGTCGTCGCCCGGTCGCTCGACGAGGCGCTGGTGATCGCAGCCAGTGAGGCGCCCGATGAAATCTGCGTGATCGGCGGCGGACAGATATTCGGCGAGGCCATGGCGCGCGCCGACATGCTGCACGTCACGCACATTCTGGCGGCGATCGACGGCGATACGTTCTTTCCGCGCATCGACGAGGCAGCGTGGAGGCGGGGCACGGCGGAGCGCGTGCCTGCCGGAGAGCGTGACAGTCATGCGAGCGAATACGTCATCTATTCACGAAAGAGCGCGACCAACGGCCGCTGACGGACGATCGGTGGCCGGTTTGCGTTGAAACGGCCACATTGCACCCCTATAACGTTTTGTAACGTTGATTAGCGTCGGAGGTTCCGCCGCAACGTTGACAATTCCGGACCAAGAGGAAGTTCATGCCCTGGAACAATCAAAGTGGCGGCAGCGGCGGCCCATGGGGAGGTGGCGGCGGCAATGGCGGCGGCAACGGCCCCTGGGGGCAGGGGCCGCGCGGCCCGAGCGGACCGCAGGGCTCGCCGCCCGATCTCGAAGACATCATCCGTCGCGGACAGGATCGCCTGAAGCAGGCGCTGCCGAGCGGTGGCGGCTCGAATGCGGCGCTGTTCGGCTTCGGCGCCCTGGCGCTCGCCGCGTTCTGGCTCTTCCAGTCCATCTACACGGTCCAGCCGGACGAACTCGCCGTCGAGCTGCGCTTCGGCAAGCCCAAGGACGAGATTTCCGAGCCGGGGCTGCATTTCCACTGGTGGCCGGTCGAGACCGTCGAGACCGCCAATGTCGCCGAAAAGCTGATCCAGATCGGTGAGCCGCGCAGCGGCACCTCGACGGGCCTGATGCTGTCGGGCGACCAGAACATCGTCGACGTCAAGTTCTCCGTCGCCTACCAGGTCTCCGATCCGCGCGCCTACATGTTCAACGTCGCTTCGCCCGACGACATGCTGCGCCAGGTCGCCGAAAGCGCGATGCGCGAAGTCGTCGGCCGTCGTCCGGCGCAGGACATCTTCCGCGACAACCGCCAGGGCATCGCCGAGGAAGTCCGCGAAATCATGGACAATTCGGTCACCGATTACGGCGCCGGGATTGCCATCAACGCGATCTCGATCGAGGATGCCGCGCCGCCGCGCGAAGTCGCCGACGCGTTCGAAGAGGTGCAGCGCGCCGAGCAGGACGAGGATCGCTTCGTCGAGGAATCCAACCAGTATTCGAACCAGCAGCTCGGTGCCGCACGAGGCGAGGCCGCGCAGATCCGCGAAGAAGCCGCCGCCTATCGCAACCGCGTCGTCCAGGAAGCGCGAGGCGAGGCGCAGCGCTTCGTTTCGGTCTATGACGAATATGCCAAGGCGCCCGACGTCACCCGCCAGCGCCTGTTCCTCGAAACGATGGAAAATGTCCTGCGCACCTCCAACAAGGTGATCGTGGAGCAGGGCACCAATGGCGGACAGGGCGTCGTTCCCTATCTGCCGCTGCCCGAACTCGACGCGCGACGCAACGCATCGAACACCGCCTCGACCCAGGGAGGGACCAACTGATGGCCAACCGTCTTCCCGTCATCGCCATCGTCCTTCTGGCGCTCCTGATCCTGGCCTACTCCTCCTTCTTCGTGGTCAACGAACGCCAGCAGGCGATCGTGCTGCGCTTCGGCGAGATCGTCGATGTGAAGACCGAGCCGGGTCTCTACTTCAAGCTGCCCTTCGGCTTCGCCGAGGCGGACAGCGTCCAGATGATCGAGGATCGCGTGATGCGCTTCGATCTGGACGATATCCGCGTCCAAGTCTCGGGCGGCCGCTTCTACGAGGTCGACGCCTTCATCGCCTATCGCATCGCCGATCCGCGGCGGTTCCGTCAGGCCGTGTCGGGCAGCGTTCCGCTGGCCGAACAGCGTCTTCGCACCCGTCTCGACGCCTCGCTGCGCCGGGTCTACGGTCTGCGCGGCTTCGAGGCCGCCCTGTCGGAAGAGCGGTCCTCGATGATGCGCGAAGTTCGCGACCAGCTTCGGCCCGATGCGACCTCGCTCGGTCTCGAGATCACCGACGTGCGTATCCGCCGGACCGACCTCACCGCCGAGGTTTCCCAGCAGACCTACGAGCGCATGAAGGCCGAGCGCCTTGCCGAGGCCGAGCGCCTGCGCGCCCGCGGTCGTGAAGCGGCCCAGCGCATCCGCGCCCGCGCCGATCGCGAGGTCGTCGAGATCGTCGCCGATGCGCGCCGCGAATCGGAGATCCTGCGAGGCGAGGGCGAGGCCGAACGGAACGGCATCTTCGCCGACGCCTTCACGCGCGATCCGGAATTCTTCGAGTTCTATCGCTCGATGGCTGCCTATACGGCGGCGCTGAACGGCGATGCGACGACAATGGTCCTGTCGCCCGATTCGCAGTTCTTCCGCTTCTTTGGCAACCCGATGGGCCGGACGCAGGCGGAACAGCCGGCCGCCCCGGCGCAGACGCCGCCGGCTGCCGGCGCAGACGTGACGACCGGTTCGACGCAGCCCTGACGCAGCGTCGGTCCATCTGAACCAAGCCCCCGGGTCGCGCGACGGTCCGGGGGCTTTTCTTTTGGCCGCCATGCTTTCACAAATGCCGGACAGGCGTGCGAGCGGCTTGCGTCCCGCGCACGCCGTTGCGATTGTGTCCGCGACGTCGCCCGCAGGCTTTGCAAAGTCGATCCGGGCCGCAAACACGCCGCATTCGAGCGGATCAATGCGCCGCAGAACGCGCCCCTTGGGAGAAAGTGCCTGATGAAGACCCGAATTTCGATCCGCCGGAAACTGACCGTCGGCCTTTCGATCGCCGCGCTTGGACTGACGGGCCTTTCGGCGCCGGCCATGCAGGCTTTCGCGCAGGCCCAGACCGACGCCCAGCCCGCTCCCGGCAGTGCGCAACCTCGCCAGCAGGGACCGGCCTCCGTCGCCGACCTGGCTGACGGCCTTCTCGGCGCGGTCGTCAACATCGCCACGTCGCAGAACGCCGCGCGCAACAATCCGGCGCAGCGCAACGTGCCCGTGCCGCAGCTTCCCGAAGGCTCGCCCTTCCAGGAATTCTTCGACGAGTTCTTCAACCAGCAGCAGCCGGGCGGACCGTCGGCACGACCAATGCAGTCGCTGGGTTCCGGCTTCGTCATCGATGCCGAGGAAGGCATCGTCATCACCAACAATCACGTCATCGCCGATGCCGACGAGATCGAGGTCAATTTCTCCGATGGCGGCACGCTGCCGGCCGAACTGATCGGTGCCGATCCCGAAACCGATCTCGCCGTGCTCAAGGTCGACCCGACCCTGCGCGAACTGACGGCGGTCGAATTCGGCGATTCGCAGGAAGCGCGGATCGGCGACTGGGTGATGGCGATCGGCAATCCGTTCGGGCTTGGCGGGTCGGTGACGCTGGGCATCGTCTCTGCGCGCGGCCGCGACATCAATGCCGGGCGCTATGACGATTTCATCCAGACGGACGCCGCGATCAATCGCGGCAATTCGGGCGGGCCGCTGTTCGACATGTACGGCAAGGTCATCGGTATCAATACGGCCATCATCTCGCCCTCCGGCGGGTCGATCGGCATCGGTTTCGCCATTCCTTCCCAGCTTGCCGTCAACGTCATCGACCAGTTGCGCGAATTCGGCGAGACGCGTCGCGGGTGGCTCGGCGTGCGCATCCAGCCGGTCACCGACGACATCGCCGAAAGCCTCGGCATGGACCGTGCGACGGGCGCGCTCGTGGCCGGCGTGATCGAGGGCGGGCCGGTCGACGACGGCTCGATCCTGCCTGGCGACGTGATCCTGTCGTTCGACGGCAAGCCGGTCCGCACCATGCGCGACCTGCCGCGCGTCGTCGCCGAGAGCCCGGTCGGCAAGGAGGTCGACGTGCTGATCGTGCGCCGCGGCGAAGAGCAGACCGTGCGCGTGACGCTCGGGCGGCTGGAAGACAGCGAGCGCCAGGCGGAGGCCGGCGTCGAGATGGACGAGGACGAGGCGGCGCCGGATGCGGACGTCGAGACGGCCGAAATCCTCGGCATGACGCTTGCCGCACTGGACGAGGAAACCCGCGCATCCTTCAGCATCGGCGAGGACATCACCGGTGTCGTCGTCATGGAGGTCGCGGAGGGGTCGCAAGCCGCCGAGCGCAACATCGTCGCCGGCGAGGTGATCACGGAGATCGCTCAGGAAGCCGTCGCCACGCCTGCCGACGTTCAGGAGCGCATCGCCGCGCTTGAGGGTCAGGGACGGCGCAACGCCCTCCTGATGCTCGCCTCGCCGACGGGCGAGCTGCGGTTCGTCACGCTGCGGATGGAATAGGGTCTGGCGAATACGAAACGATCGGGGCGGCTTCGGCCGCCCTTTTTCGTTGCGTCAGGCGGCGAAGTCCGACCCGCGATAGCCCTGGAGATAGAGGAGGGCCGTCAGGTCGCCATGGTCGATGCGGATGCCGGCTTCCGCAGCGACGGCGGGCTTGGCATGAAGCGCGACGCCCATGCCGGCGATGCGGATCATGTCGAGATCGTTCGCACCGTCGCCGACCGCGATCACGTCCTGCGGCGTGATGCCGGCGCGGGCCGCGAGATCGAGAAGCGAGGCGGCCTTCGCTTCCTTGCCGAGGATCGGTTCGGCGACTTTGCCGGTCAGCCTGCCGTTCTCCACCAGCAGCTTGTTGGCGCGGTGTTCGGCGAAGCCCAGCTTGGCCGCGACCTTTTCCGTGAAGCTTTCGAAGCCGCCCGAGACGAGCGCGGTCGTCGCGCCATTGGCGTTCATTGTCGCGACCAGCGCCTTGCCGCCCGAGGCGAGGGTGATGCGCTCGGCGATCACCTGGTCGATCACGGCGGCGTCGAGGTCGCGCAGCAGGGCGACCCGCTCGCGAAGGGCGGGCTCGAAGGCGATCTCGCCATTCATCGCTCGCGCCGTGATGGCGGCAACATAGTCCTTGATGCCGACCATGTCGGCGAGCTCGTCGATACATTCCTGGTCGATCATGGTGGAATCCATGTCGGCGATCAGGATGCGCTTGCGACGGTTTTCAGCCTCGACGATCGCGACATCGACCGGGGTTCCGGCGACCGTTTCGCGCAGGAGCGCCAACGCCTCCTGAGCCTCCAACCCCGCACGAACCGCGAATTCGCAGGCGATGCCGTCGTCGAGCCAGGTAACGCTCGCGCTTGCACCGAGGGCCCTTGCCGCCCTATTCGCTAGATCGATGGTCACGGCCTTTTCGGCCGGATGCGAGATCAGGACGGCGATGAGCGACATGGCGGACTTTCTGAAACGGGGCAGGGCGTGCTGAAGAATGCGGTCCTGATAGCGGGGCCGACCGCGAGCGGCAAGTCGCGGCGGGCGATGGAGATCGCCGGCGAGGCCGGCGGGATCGTCGTCAATGCCGATTCGATGCAGGTCTATGACGTGCTGCGCGTGATCACCGCGCGGCCCACCGTGGAGGACGAAGCACGCGTGCCGCATCGCCTTTTCGGCCATGTCAGCCCCGCAGTCGCCTATTCGGTGGCGCAATGGCTGGCGGACGTCCAGGCGCTGCTCAAATCACCGGATGTGACGGGAAGGAAGCTCGTCTTCGTCGGCGGCACCGGGCTCTATTTCCGCGCGCTGACGCAGGGGCTCTCGGACATGCCCGACATTCCCGCCGAGCTTCGCCGCAGATGGCGGCAGGCGCTGATCGAGGAGGGCGCCGAGGCGCTGCACCGCCAGCTCGGCGAGCGGGATGCAGGCGCGGCCGAGCGGCTTCGCCCGAATGACGGGCAGCGCATCGTGCGTGCGCTGGAAGTGGTCGAGGCGTCCGGCCGCTCGATCCTCGACTGGCAGGGTGACCGGTCGGTGCCGCTCGTCGATGCGCTGTCGGCGTCGCTGATCGTCCTTGCTCCCGAACGTGAATTCGTGCGCGCCAACATCGACCGGCGCTTCGACGCGATGGTCGATGCCGGCGCGCTCGACGAGGTGCGTGCGATCCTCGCCCTCGACCTCGCGCCGACCCTGCCCGCCATGAAGGCGATCGGCGTGCCGGAACTTGCCGAGCATCTGCGCGGCAAGGTGACGCTGGACGCGGCGATCACGCGCGCCAAGGCCGCGACGCGGCAATATGCAAAGCGGCAGGACACGTGGTTTCGCAACCAGCTTGGCCCCGAGTGGCAACGGGTGCATCCCCGTGTGGACTAGCTCGAAAATACTAAGGCGCGTTAACCTGCGATAAGGGAGCGCTGGCGGAAACTGAGGCCTTGGCGTCAGTATCGGGAACGGTATGCGGTTTCACCAAGCCGAATCGGCTTTCTTTGTCTTCATTGCGGTCGTCCTTGCCGCCGGCGTGACGACGCTGCACGCCTATGGCGTGCTGCAGGCGCTGGCAGCCGAGCCGGTCGGCGAAGACATCGCCTATCTGGCGCGCCTGCTCTTTGCGATCGGGGTGCTGCTCGCGACCGCCATCTTCTTCGGCGCCTTCTTCATCTATCCCCTGATCCGCCATCAGGTGCAGGAGCAGGGCAAGCTGCGCGCCATGACGGAAACGCTGAGCGCGCGTTCGGTGACGCTCGAACAGGCGGCGCTGACCGACAGCCTGACGGGCATGCAGAACCGGCGGTTCTTCGATGAAGCGCTGCGCGAATATCTCGACGCCTTCGGCCGGATCGACCGGCCGATCGGGCTGATGATCATCGATCTCGATCACTTCAAGGCGATCAACGACACGCATGGCCACGACATCGGCGACAAGGTCCTGAAGGAAGTGGCGTCATCCTTGCGCGAACTGACCCGCTACCATGACGTCGTCGCGCGGCTGGGCGGCGAGGAGTTTGCGATCGTCGCGGCCAATCTGGACGATGCGGGGCTGATCGCGTTTGCCGAGCGCATCCGCAAGGCAGTGTCCGCACTCGTCGTCGTCAACGGCAACATCCGGTTGAAGGTCACCGCGAGCGTCGGGCTGGCGGTCTGGAACGGCAAGGAAAACGCGGAAGAGCTATACCGACGCGCCGACCAGCGGCTCTATCAGGCCAAGGGGCTGGGCCGGAACCGCGTCTGCGCATAAGGTAGAAACTCTCCTCGCCCCTAATCAGTCTTCATAAAGCCGGCGCAGGGCCTCGTCGTCGCCGTGGCGGCGCAGGCTGGCGAGCGATGCGCGCGGCGGCGGGGAATCGAGCGCGGCGGCAAGGCGCTCGAACGGATCGTCGCCGATCATCGGACCGAAATCGTCGGGAACGAAGGCCGGACCTTCGCCGCGCAGGCCCTGGATCAGCGCATGGAGGTCGATTTCGCCTGGATGGGCGGCGGCATCGGCCACTTCCTGCGGCCGGCCGGGCAGTTCGCTTGGCTTCAGCGTCTCGAACTTCATCCGCATGGTGGTCGCGACGCCTTCGCCGAAGGCGATCGCCTCGCGCTGGCCCATCGAGGACAGGAAGGCGAGGGTGGAGGCCGACGAATCGGCGATCGCCGAGCGGATGATCTCCTGGTCGCGCTCGTTGGCGAGGCGCATGGCGAAGATGGTGGAGCACTGCGACAGGACCGTGGGGTCGAGTTCGCCGGGGCGCTGGGTCACGACGCCGAGATAGCAGCCATATTTGCGGCCTTCCTTGGCGATGCGCGAGAGTGCATGGCGTGTGGGGGCAAAGCCGAGGCGCGGGTCGGCCGGCATGTAGCGATGCGCTTCCTCGCACAGGACGAGAAGCTTCAGCCGGCCCTTCGAGCCGGCAGCGAGGTCGAAGGCGAGGCGCGACAGGACCGAACAGACCGAATTGACGACTTCGGAGGGCAGGCCCGCCAGTTCGAAACAGGTGATCGTCTTCCCATGATGGGGCACGCGGAAGATCTTTCCGATCGCCTCGTGCAGATTGTCCTCGATGAGCCGCGAGGCGAACATGAAGCGGTAGCGCGGATCGGCCAGGGCGGATTCGATGCGTGCCCGCAAGGCGCGGCAATGCGGCCGCTCGATCTTGGATTCGAGCATGCCCATGCGCTCGTCGATCAGCTTGATGAGATCGACCATGCGGTAGGGAACCGGTGTATCGGCGGTCAGCGACATCGTATCGGCGCCGCGTCGCAGGAGCGTCGCGGACGAAGAGGGGCGATGATAGCGGCTCTTGGCGGCCGGGATGAGGTCGCGCAGGAGGTCGACTTCCTCCGCAACCGCCTCGCGGCCGCGAAACAGCACCTCGGTCAGTTCCTCCAGCCGGAACAGCCAGAACGGCATGTCGAGCGAATTGGTGTCGATGCGGACCGAACGGTCGGGGAAGGCGGCGTGGAACTCGTTGTGCGGATCGAGGATCAGCACGCGCAGTTCGGGATTGGCGTCGACCGCCTTGCGCAGCAGGAGCGCCACCGCGCTCGACTTGCCGACGCCGGTCGTGCCGAGAACCGCGAAATGCCGGCTGAGCGTCGTGTCCATCGAAATGCGGGCGAGAATCTGCTGGTCCTGGCTGAGGCTGCCGATCGACACCGCCTGCCGGCCGCCCAGATCGTAGACAGCCTCGAGATCGCGCGAGCGGATGCGGTGGGCGATGGCGCCGACATGCGGATAAAGTGTGATGCCGCGGTCGAAATGCGGCTTGCCGGCAATGTCGCGAACTTCGCCGACGAGCTCGATCCGCACGATCAGCGTGTTGTCGGCATTGTCGTTCCACTCCGCATGCGGCGTCTCGATCGCATAGACGAGACCGACGGTGCGGGCGGCGCCGAGATTAATCGAGATCATGCGGCCGACGGCCCACAATCCATCGCTGGCGGTCTGCATGCCGTCGGCTACGGCCGCGACGGTCGCGCGCGCCCCGTCGCACTGGATGACACGGCCAAGGACGCGCGATTCCGGTTGAAGCGTGTCGCGCCGTTCCTGGCTGACGGCATCGCCCTCATGTCCCGTTCGCTCAACATACATCGCGCACAGATCCCCGATTACCGAACCAAGCTAAGCGGGTGGAGTTAAGGTCGCGTTCGGGCGGATGGTTCACGCCGGGTTAAGTCGCGGCAGGGTGCGCAAGGAAATTGCGTCGCCGGCGGCATTGACAGTCGATACGTGCTCTGCCTAATCTCACGCCCATGTTGAAGACGGCACTCATTCTCGTAGTAGGAAGGCGCGTGGGCAAGGCGGTGTAACCGCCGGGCGAAAGCACCCCATGCGCAACACGCAGGCTCCCCACGGGAGCCTTTTTTGTTTCCCGAACCCAAGCCCCCGACCACAGACAAAGACGACGGACCAGCCCCATGAACAGCGCCACACATGACAGCGGACGACGCGAAATGACCGGAGCGGAGATGGTCGTCCAGGCCCTCCGCGACAACGGCGTCGCGCATATTTTCGGCTATCCGGGCGGCGCGGTCCTTCCGATCTATGACGAGCTCTTCCAGCAGGAAGACGTCCAGCACATTCTCGTGCGACACGAGCAGGGCGCGGGCCACGCGGCTGAGGGCTATGCCCGCTCGACCGGCAAGGCGGGCGTCATGCTGGTCACTTCCGGCCCCGGCGCGACGAATGCGGTGACGCCGCTGCAGGACGCGCTGATGGATTCGATCCCCCTCGTTTGCATCACCGGCCAGGTGCCGACCTCGCTGATCGGCTCCGACGCTTTCCAGGAATGCGACACGGTCGGCATCACGCGGCCCTGCACCAAGCACAACTGGCTGGTGAAGGACGTCAACGAGCTCGCTGCCATTCTGCACGAGGCCTTTCATGTCGCGACCACCGGCCGTCCCGGCCCGGTCGTCGTTGATATCCCGAAGGACGTTCAGTTCGCCAAGGGCATCTACACGCCGCCGCAGACCGCGCCGCGCACGAGCTACCATCCGAAAGTCCAGGGCGACATGGAGGCGATCAAGGCGGCCGTCGAACTGATGGCGAATGCAAAGCGCCCGGTCATCTATTCGGGCGGCGGCGTCATCAATTCGGGCGCGGAAGCCAGTCACCTGCTGCGCGAGCTGGTGGACTTGACCGGCTTCCCGATCACCTCGACGCTGATGGGCCTCGGCGCCTATCCCGCCTCGGGGCCGGCCTGGCTCGGCATGCTGGGCATGCACGGCACCTACGAGGCCAACATGACGATGCACGATTGCGACGTCATGCTGTGCATCGGCGCGCGCTTCGACGACCGCATCACCGGGCGGCTCAACGCATTCTCGCCCAATTCCAAGAAGATTCACATCGACATCGACCCGTCGTCGATCAACAAGAACGTGCCGGCCGACGTGCCGATCATCGGCGATGTCGGGCGCGTCATGGAGGATATGGTGCGCCTGTGGCGGGCGACCGCGCGGACCGACAAGGCGCGGCTCGCGCCCTGGTGGGAGCAGATCGAAAAGTGGCGCGCGCGCGATTCGCTCGCCTATCGGCCGAATGACGAAATCATCATGCCGCAATATGCGATCCAGCGGCTCTACGAGCTGACGAAGGACCGCGACACCTACATCACCACCGAAGTCGGCCAGCATCAGATGTGGGCGGCCCAGCACTACGGTTTCGAGAAACCGAACCGCTGGATGACCTCAGGCGGCCTCGGCACGATGGGCTATGGCCTTCCGGCGGCACTCGGCGTGCAGATCGCCCATCCCGACGCGCTCGTCATCGACA
>JAEWET010000050.1:0-198690 GCA_023389195.1 Pseudomonadota bacterium | reverse complement strand
GCCCGGCGGCGAGAGCCTGCGCGATACCGGCGCGCGCGTCTGGCCCTATTACATGCACACGATCCAGCCGCACGTGCTGCGCGGCGAGACCGTTCTCGTTGCCGCTCACGGCAATTCGCTGCGCTCGCTGATCATGGCGCTGGAAGGCCTTTCGCGCGAAGAGGTGATCAATGTCGAGCTCGCGACGGGTGTGCCGATCATCTACCGCCTGAACGCAGATTCGACGGTTGCCTCGAAAGAAGTGCTGGCCGGCTGACCCGGCTGCGCCCCGCTCTTAACGAGCGCGGCAACACAGCTGTGCAGGGATTTTTCGCAATTGCAGACTTTGTCGCCAGATACCCATTGACACAATGCGCGCTGCCGCTTACATCGGCGGCGCACCACGCATGAACCTTCGCTTCGAGCCCTTCAAAGCTGTTCACGCGGTCACTTGCCCAGGTGGCGGAATTGGTAGACGCGCACGGTTCAGGTCCGTGTGCCGCGAGGCGTGGAGGTTCGAGTCCTCTCCTGGGCACCACCTTTCTTCAAAGGTGGTCGAAGCGGCGGAAATCCTGCGATCGAATCGTTCGGAATTCCGGCCGAATGGGCCGCTTCAGGCGATAGCGCAGCTTCCTTTCCTCGCATTTTGAAATCGTCGAAGTCAGCCCGCGAACGCGGCACTCGTTATGCTCCCGACCAGGACTGCAGCCCGGGTTTGTATGGCGGGCGGAATTGTGCTGTGACTTTTGGCAGGCGATTCCCCGCACGCTTGTGGCTTGAAGCAGGCTACGCGGCGCACCACATCTGGTTCAACGACGGTTCCAAGGAGACCCCAAATGGCCACGGTCAAGATCGACAAGAACAACTTCCAGGCAGACGTCCTGCAGGCCGCTGAGCCCGTGGTGGTGGATTTCTGGGCGGAATGGTGCGGCCCGTGCAAGATGATCGCGCCGGCGCTCGACGAGATCGCCAGCGAGATGGGCGGTAAGGTCAAGATCGCCAAGGTCAATATCGACGAGAACCCGGAACTCGCCGCCCAGTTCGGCGTGCGTTCGATTCCGACGCTGATGATCTTCAAGGGCGGCGAAGTGGCCGACATGAAGGTCGGCGCAGCGCCGAAGACGGCACTGTCGTCCTGGATCAGCGGCAACGTCTGATCGATCGGCAAGAGTTTTCGAAAGCCCGGCCAAGCGCCGGGCTTTTTCGTTGCGGGCGCCGTTCAGTGCGGAGGCGTGCCGTTCTTGTCGAGCACTTCGCCGGCCAGATAAAGCGAGCCGCAGATCAGGATGCGCGGCGGGATCTCGAGCCCGTTCCAGGTTTCGGAGAGAAGCCTGAGTGCGCTTTCTACCGACGAGACCGGCTCGGCCGACAAGCCCGCCTCCATGGCGCGTGCGGCAAGCTCGTCATTCGGCACGCCGGCATCCGAATGTGCCACCGGAACGGTGAAGACGTGCCGCGCCATGCCGTGAAAGGCGCTGAAATAGCCGGATTGATCCTTGGTGTTGATCATGCCCGCGATCAGGAAGAGCGGGCGCGGGCGCTTCTCCTCCTGCTCGGCCATGGCCTCGGCGATGACCGTTCCGGCACCCGGATTGTGACCACCATCGAGCCAGATTTCGGAGCCGGCAGGGGCAAGATCGACAAGATGACCGTCGGTCAGCTTCTGCATCCGCCCCGACCATTCGACCTTCTTCATCGCGCGATCGGCGACGCGCAGCGAGCCGTCGAAGCCGGCAGCCTTGATTGCAGCGATCGCAGTCGCGGCGTTGGCGAACTGGTGACGGCCGACGAGGCGTGGTGGCGTCAGGTCGAGAAGGCCACCCTCGTCCTGGTAGATCATCCGCCCGTTTTCCTCGTAGGCGATGAAATCCTGGCCGTAGACGAGGAGCGGGCAGCCGAGCCGCTCGGCGGTGTCGACCAGCACGTCTCGCGCTGCGTCATGCTCCTGCGCCCCGATGACGACGGGCGCGCCGCGCTTGATGATCCCGGCCTTTTCCACCGCGATGAGCTCGACCCGGTCGCCCAGATAGGCCTCGTGGTCGAGCGAGATCGGCATGATAACGGAGACGGCCGGCCGCGCGATGACGTTGGTCGCGTCGAAGCGGCCGCCGAGGCCGACTTCGAGGATCGCCGCGTCGGCCGGATGCTCGGAGAAGAGCACGAAGCCGACCGCCGTCAGGATCTCGAAGACGGTGATCGTCTGGCCCTGATTGGCCTCGGCCACGCGGGCGATGGCGTCGGCGAAGATCGCGTCGTCGACGAACTGGCCGCCGCCCGCCTCGCCCAGCCGGTATCGTTCGTGCCAGCGCACCAGATGCGGCGAGGTATGGACGTGGACGAGCCGTCCGGCGGCTTCCAGAAGCGCGCGGGAGAATGCCGCGGCGGAGCCCTTGCCGTTGGTGCCGGCGATGTGGATGACCGGCGGCAGCCGATCCTGCGGATTGTCCAGTTTTTCGAGCAGCCGCCGGATGCGCTCCAGCGACAGGTCGAAGCCCTTCGGATGCAGCGACATCAGCCGCTCGATCTGCTGCCCGGCGGTCAGGAGGGTCATGGCAGGTCTCCGGACCGGAGGATCAGGCGGGGGCGCGGCTGTCGGCGAGTTCTGCCGCCGGGGGCGTCATGTCGGCCAGCGCCGGCATGTCTGCGGCGGGCGCATGCGTCAGGATTTTCAGGAGACCGGCGATGGTCGCCTTCAGTTCCAGTCGCGAGACGACCATGTCGACCATGCCGTGATCCATCAGATACTCGGCGCGCTGGAAGCCTTCGGGCAGCTTTTCGCGGATCGTCTGCTCGATGACGCGCGGGCCGGCGAAGCCGATGAGTGCGCCCGGCTCGGCAATGTGGACGTCGCCCAGCATCGCATAGGAGGCAGTCACGCCGCCGGTCGTCGGATTGGTCAGGACGACGATATAGGGCAGGCCGGCTTCCTTCAGCCGGTCGACCGCAACGGTCGTGCGGGCAAGCTGCATCAGGGACAGGATGCCTTCCTGCATCCGCGCACCGCCGGAAGCGGCGAACAGCACCAGCGGGCGCTGCTGCTCGACGGCGGTCTCGAAGCCGCGAATGATCGCGTCGCCCGCGGCCATGCCCAGCGAGCCGCCCATGAAGGCAAAATCCTGCACGGTCGCGACGATCGGCAGGCCGTCGATCGTGCCGGTGGCGTTGACGATCGCATCGTCCATGCCGGTCTTGGTCTTGGCGTCGCGCAGGCGGTCCGTATAGCGCTTCTCGTCGCGGAACTTCAGCGGATCGACGACGGCCTTGGGGTTTTCGATCGTCTCGTAGTGGCCGTCATCGAAGAAATAGCGCAGGCGCTCCTTGGCGGAAATCTTCATGTGATGTCCGCTGGACGGGATCACATACTGGTTGCTCTCCAGATCCTTGTGAAACACCATCTCGCCGCTCTCCGGGTCCTTGATCCAGAGATTTTCGGGCATGTCGCGCCGGCCGAGCATCGAATTGATCTTCGGGCGGACGTAATTGTTGATCCAGTTCATCGCGGAGCCTTCCGTTCTATCTGGAAAATGGGGTGTCAGACGGCCTGTGCAAGGCGCGCGGAGCGAACGCCCTGAGCGAGGCCGGACACGAGGGTCGCGACGGCTTCGGCCGGATCGGCGGTCTTCTCGCCTTTCGGACCGAGCACGTTGGCGACCGCGTTGACGATCGCCGTGCCGACCACGACGCCATCCGCCGACGCACCGATCGCGCGCGCCTGCTCGGCCGTCTTGACGCCGAAGCCGACGCAGATCGGCAGGTCGGTGTGGCCCTTGATGCGTGCCACCGCGCCCGCGACCTTCGATGTATCCGGCAGAGCCGAACCGGTGATGCCCAGCATGGAGACGTAGTATACGAAGCCCGACGTATTCTCGAGCACCTTGGGCAGGCGCTTGTCGTCGGTGGTGGGCGTCGCGAGGCGAATGAAGTTGATGCCGGCCTTCAGCGCCGGGATGCACAGTTCGCCGTCCATTTCCGGCGGCAGGTCGACGACGATCAGGCCGTCGATGCCGGACGCCTTGGCATCAGTCAGAAATTTCTCGACGCCGTAGATGTAGATGGGGTTGTAGTAGCCCATCAGGACGATCGGCGTCGCATCGTCATCCTTGCGGAAATCCGACGCCATCTGCAGCGTCTTCTTCAGAGTCTGTCCGGCCTTGAGCGCCCGAAGGCCAGCCGCCTGGATCGCGGGACCATCGGCCATCGGATCGGAAAACGGCATGCCGAGTTCGATGATGTCGGAACCGGCCTTCGGCAGTGCCTTCATGATCGACAGCGAGGTGTCGTAGTCCGGGTCGCCGCCCATGAAATAGGTGACGAGGGCGGGACGGCCTTCGGCCTTCAAATCCGCCATGCGGCGGTCGATGCGAGTGGTCATTTGATTAGAGCCCCATGCCCAGGATCTTGCCGACGGTGAAGATGTCCTTGTCGCCGCGGCCGCAGAGATTCATGACGATGATCTGATCCTTGCCCATCTTCGGCGCGCGCTTGACGACTTCGGCCAGCGCGTGGGCGGGTTCGAGGGCGGGGATGATGCCTTCGAGCCGGGTGAGGAGCTGGAAAGCCTCCAGCGCCTCGTCATCCATGATCGGCACGTATTCGACGCGGTTGGTCTCTTTCAGCCAGGAATGCTCGGGGCCGATGCCGGGATAGTCGAGGCCGGCCGAGATCGAGTGGCCGTCCTTGATCTGGCCGTCCTCGTTCTGCAGCAGATAGGTGCGGTTGCCGTGCAGGACGCCGGGCGCGCCGGCGGTCAGCGAGGCGCAATGTTCCTCGCCGTCGAGGCCCTTGCCGCCGGCTTCGACGCCGACGATCTTCACCGATGCGTCGTCGAGGAACGGGTGGAACAGGCCGATGGCGTTCGAGCCGCCGCCGACGGCTGCGACCAGAAGGTCCGGCAGGCGGCCTTCGGCGGCCATCATTTGTTCGCGCAGTTCCTTGCCGATGACGGACTGGAATTCGCGCACGAGTTCTGGATAGGGATGCGGGCCGGCGGCCGTTCCGATCAGGTAGTAGGTGTCCTCGACATTGGTGACCCAGTCTCGCAACGCCTCGTTCATTGCGTCCTTGAGCGTGCCGTGGCCGGACGAGACGGGGATCACTTCGGCACCGAGCAGCTTCATCCGAAAGACGTTGGGTGCCTGCCGCTCGACATCGGTCGCGCCCATATAGACGACGCAGGGAAGGCCGAAGCGGGCGCAGACGGTGGCCGTCGCGACGCCGTGCTGGCCGGCGCCCGTTTCGGCGATGATACGCGTCTTGCCCATGCGTCGCGCCAGAAGGATCTGGCCGAGGCAGTTGTTGATCTTGTGCGATCCGGTGTGGTTCAGCTCGTCGCGCTTGAAGTAGATCTTGGCGCCGCCGAGATGCTCCGTCAGGCGTTCTGCGAAATAGAGCGGCGAGGGCCGGCCCGTATAGTGTGTGTTGAGATGATCGAGCTCGGCCTTGAAGGCCGGATCGGTGCGCGCGACCTTCCAGTGCTCTTCCAGATCGAGGATCAGCGGCATCAGCGTCTCGGCGACGAAGCGGCCGCCGAAAATGCCGAACATGCCTTCCGGGTCGGGGCCCGCGCGGAAGGAATTGGGCGCAACGGGACTGTTCATGTCGTCAACTCCCTTGAAGCCGGCAGACCGGCGCGGGCGACCTTAACCGCCTCGAAGAATTTCGCGATCAGCGCCGGGTCCTTGACGCCCGGAGCGCTTTCGACACCGGACGATACGTCGATGCCGGGCGGGTTCGCCTGCCGCAGCGCATCGGCGATGTTGCCAGCGTTGAGGCCCCCGGAAAGCATGTAATCGAGGCCGGGGTCAAGGGCGGCGAGAAGCCGCCAGTCGAACGAGACGCCATTGCCGCCGGGAAGGTCGGAGCCCTTGGGCGGCTTGGCATCGAAGAGGAAGCGGTCGGCGATGCCGCGATAGGGCGCGACAGCGTCGAGATCAGCGGCATCTCTGACCGAAAAGGCCTTCATCACCTGCAGGCCGTAGCGCGCTTTGACCTCGGCAACGCGCGCGGGCGTCTCATGCCCGTGAAGCTGGAGCATGTCGGGCGACATTGCGGAAACGATCGCGTCGAGCGTGGCATCGTCGGCGTCGACCGTGACGGCGACTGACTTCGCCTCGTCCCTGACGCGGGCAGCCAGACGCGCCGCCTCGTCGAGGCTGACATGGCGGGGGCTCTTTTCGAAGAAGATGAAGCCAACATGCGAAGCGCCGCCGGACAGCGCCGCATCGACGGCTTCATCCGTCTTCAAGCCGCAAATCTTGATGTCGAGGGTCATGGCCGGGCAAGTGCCATGGAATCGCGGCGAAGTCGAGGAGCGGGCGCTATTCGAAGCGGATCGCCTGCAGCGCGCCGCCATTCTTCTTCAGCCAGGCGCGGGCCTCGTCGGTACGGGGGCAGAGCTCGCGGCAGAGCGCCCAGAATTTCGGGCCGTGGTTCATCTCCTTCAGATGCGCCACCTCATGCGCGACGAGGTAGTCGATCACCGTCTTCGGCGCCATCATGATCCGCCAGGAGAAAGAGAGCGTGCCGTCGGACGTGCAGGAGCCCCAGCGGCTCGTCGTGTCGCGATAGCGTACGGTTTTCGCGCGGCGACCGACAGAGGTCGTGTGCTTGGCGACGAGAATCTCGATGTCGCGTTTGGCTTCGCGCTTCAGGAAATCCGCGAGACGCCGCTGCAGGTGGGCGCCATCGCCATGGACGATAAGGGCCGGTTCGCCCTCCAATGCGCCGACCGTCACCGTGCCGCGGCCCGGCTGGTGGACGATCAGATGCGGGACGCCGCGAACCGGCAGCTTGACGCCGGGACGCAAGGCCGCGTCGTCCGGCAGTTTCGCCAGTCGCGTTTCGAGCCAGCCTCGATGCCGATCGAGGAACCGGTCGACCTCGCGCGGATCGATGCCCGGCGGCACGGTGACCCGCAGCCCCTTGCCGCCTGTCTCGATCCTGAGCGTCAGCCGTTTGGCGCGCGCATTCTCGACGATGCGCAATGGCAGCGAGCGCGCGCCGATCGCGTGCATGCGCTCGATCGGAGCGATTGGTGGACGGGGGCGGGATTTGAACAGGCCGAGAACCATGGTGAGAGCCTAGATGATTCGATGCGGGTTGAACCACCAAATGCAAAAGCGGCGCCGCTTGCGCGACGCCGCTTCGATGTCATCCCAATCGCGGCCAATCAGGCCGGGTTGAGGATTTCGCCGTCCTGCGGCTTGTCCGGCGTGTTGCGCGAGCGCTTGGCCATGAAGCGGTCGAACTCTTCCTGGTCCTTGGCGCGGCGCAGTTCGCGGGCGTACTCGTCGAATTCGTCGCGCATCTCGTCGAGCTTGCGGCGCTCTTCATTGAGGCGGTCGAGTTCCTTGGTGCGCCAGTCGTCGAAGGCGACGTTGCCGGTGCGCGGCGCGCCCGTGCGGTACGAAGCCTTGCGACAGGAGGAGAAGAAACCGTCCGTCGCGCGATTGACGTCGCCCTTGAAGGCGTCGAGGCGGTCGCCCCAGATGATGTAGGCGAGCATGGCGAGGCCGAGCGGCCAGAACACCATGAAGCCGATGACCATCAAGGCGATGGTGGCAGGCGTCCATGCAGGACGGATCAGTGCTTTCGTCATCGTCACCCGTTCCTTTTCGGTGGCTCGCAGCCCATCCGGCTGCTTCATTTCGAGATGGGAACGGGCCAAACCGACTTCAAGGAAAATCGGACATGGCGCGGTCAACTTCGCTTGCCGCGCGCGGCGATCCGGTCGAGGACGAGCACGAACAGCCCGGCGAGGAGGCCCCAGAACGCGGCACCGATCCCGCCGATGGTGAGACCCGATGCGGTGACCGTGAAAGCGACGATGGCGGGGATGCGTTCGGCCGGGTCGGCCATAGCAAGGCCGAGTGCGTTGGTCAGCGGGGCCAGCAGCCCGATGCCGGCGACGAGCAGGATGAGGCTTTGCGGCAGCACGTCGAACAGCGCGACGAGCGAGGCGCCGAAGATCGCGAAGACGACATACCAGAGCGCGTAGAACGGTCCGGTGAGCCAGCGCTTGGCCGGATCGGGATGGGCGTCGGGGTCCGTGCAGATCGCCGCCGAGATGGCAGCGAGGTTCGTCGTCAGCGCGTTGAAGGGTGCGGAGAGGAGCGAGACGAAGCCGGTCGTTCCGATCAGGAGGCCGGTGGGCGGGCTGTAGCCGGCGGCGCGCAGGACGGCGATGCCGGCAAGGTTCTGCGAGGCCATCGTGACGAGGTAGAGCGGCACTGCAAGGCCGACGAAAGCCGTCAGCGAGAAGTCGGGCGATGTCCAGACGAGCGTTGAAAGCTCGAATGGTGGCAAACTGCCGACGCGGCCGAGCGCAAGGGCGAGCGCCCCGCCGCCGACGAGCACGGCCAGCACCGAAAGCGCCGGATTGAAGAGCCGCAGGACGAAGAAGGCGAGCAGGAGCGGCAGGACGAGGACCGCATCCATGCCGACGGCGCGCGCGGCGCCCATGACGAAGGCGACGACGATGCCGGCGAGCATACCCGAGGCGACCGAGGACGGTATCATCGAGACGAGACGCGTCAGCGGGCGCACGAGGCCCGTCAGCGTCAGCAGCAGCGCCGCGCCGATGAACGCGCCGACCGCCTCGGCCATGGTGAAGCCGGCGCTGGCGCCCAGAAGCGCGGCGCCCGGCGTGGTCCATGCGGTGATGACCGGCATGCGCGTCCACCAGGAGAGAAACGCCGCCTCGGCAGCCTTGGCGAGGCAGACGGCGGTGACCATGCTGGCGGTCTGTTCAGTCGTCGCACCGACCGCAGCAGCGGCAGCGATGACGAGCGCCAGCGTCGAACCGAAGCCGACGATCGCCGCGACGAAGGAGGAGACGACCACCGAAAGCCGCATCAGGCGGAAATCCGCTCGCAGAGGCCTTCGGCAGCCTTCAGGATCAGCGCAATGTCCTGCGGGCGCGACAGGCGATGGTCGCCGTCCTTGACGAGCGACAGCGTGACGTCGTCGGCCGGCAGATGCTCGACCAGCTTCAGCGCATGGGTGCGCGGCACGTCGGGATCGGCGAGGCCCTGGATGATCGTGACCGGGCAATGCGTGTCGATCATGCCGGTCATCACCCGGTTCGCGCGCCCGTCCTCGAACAGCGCACGGGTGTAGATGTTGGGCTCGGGCGAGTATTCGGAATGTTCTTCCATATAGCCCTTCGTCTCGAGGTCGCGCCGATGCACCTTCGACAGTTGGGGTTCCATCAGCTCGATGGTGAAATCGGGTGCGGGTGCAAGCAGAAGAAGCGCGCCGATGCGGCCGCCTTCGCCGGTCCTCTGCAATTCCTGCACCATGCGCAACGCGACCCAGGCGCCCATCGACGAGCCGACGAGAACCTGCGGGCCTTTGGTCTGGCTGCGAAAGACGGCGAGGCTCTCGGCCAGCCATTTCGAGATCGTGCCGTCTGTGAATTCGCCGCCGGATTCGCCATGGCCGGAATAGTCGTGGCGCAGGCTTGCGCGGCCCTCCTGGGCGGCCCACGCGTCGAGGGCTTCGGCCTTGGTGCCGAGCATGTCGGAGCGGTATCCGCCCAGCCAGACGATGCCCGGCGCGCGGCCCGGACGGCGACGGTAGGCGATGTCGATTCCGTCGACTTGCAGCGTGGCTGGCGCGGGGCGCTCCATGGTCGTCTCCTTGATTTCCGGCCGTTTCGCGCCATCTGATAGCATGGGAAGACGCCGCCGCCACTTTTTCGCGACCCCCGTGATTTTTCGCGCCGTCTGTGCTATTGACACGCCCCGTGGCGCGGCGACAGAAGCGCAAGCTTGTCCGCGACAGATGATTTCAGACCCCGAACGTCAATGATTTGAGGAGACTACGACCATTCGCAGACCGTTCAAAGCCGCGGCGCCGACCAAGGAAGGCCCGCGCTCCAACCGTGACATCCGTGTACCGCAGGTGCAGCTCATCGATGCCGAAGGCCAGAATCGTGGCGTCGTGTCGATCAATGAAGCCCTGATCCTCGCCGAGGAAGCGGGCATGGATCTCGTGGAAATCTCGCCGAACCAGACGCCGCCCGTCTGCAAGATCACCGATCTCGGCAAGATGAAGTACGCCAACCAGAAAAAGGCGGCCGAAGCCCGCAAGAAGCAGAAGACCATCGAGATCAAGGAGATCAAGATGCGTCCGAACATCGACACCCACGACTACGAGGTGAAGATGAGAGCCGTGCGCCGCTTCTTCGAGGAAGGCGACAAGGTCAAGCTCACGCTGCGCTTCCGTGGCCGCGAAATGGCGCATATGGAACTCGGCATGAAGCTTCTGAACCGCGTTCGCGAGGAAGTCACCGAGATCGCCAAGGTCGAGGCCGAGCCCAAGCTCGAAGGCCGCCAGATGATGATGGTTCTGGCGCCGCGCTGATCGATTACAAGGCGCGGCGGAGGCTGTGACGAATCTCCGTTGCGCTTTTTTCGCCGCGCGTTTATAGACCGCGCGTTCGTGAGCCGTCCGGCAGGGCATGCCGTGTCGGCTCGAAATGCTTGAAGCTCACCCATATCGAGCGAAGCGAGAAGCAGCCGACCGGCTGCCGTCGACCATTCGACGCCCTCGCGGAGCTGCCGACGCAAGTCGGCGGGCGTGAGCGCACAATGATGGAGAAGCAAAATGCCCAAGATGAAGACGAAGTCTTCTGCCAAGAAGCGGTTCAAGATAACCGGCACTGGCAAGGTCAAGGCGGCTGCCGCAGGCAAGCGCCATGGCATGATCAAGCGTTCCAACAAGTTCATCCGCGACGCACGCGGCATGATGGTTCTCGCGGAACCCGACGCCAAGAAGGTGACCCGCAACTATCTGCCCAATGGCGGCGGCCTCTAAGGCCCTCGGACCGAAGAATTTAAGGAGATCATGACATGGCACGCGTCAAGAGGGGCGTTACGTCCCACGCCAAGCACAAGAAGGTTCTGAAGGCCGCCAAGGGTTTCTACGGCCGCCGCAAGAACACCATCCGCATCGCCAAGCAGGCAGTCGAGAAGTCGCTGCAGTATGCCTATCGCGATCGCAAGAACCGCAAGCGCAATTTCCGCGCGCTCTGGATTCAGCGCATCAACGCTGCCGTCCGCGAGCACGGCCTGACTTATGGCCGCTTCATCGACGGCCTCAACAAGGCCGGCATCGAGATCGACCGCAAGGTGCTGTCCGACATGGCGATCCACGAGCCGCAGGCGTTCGCCGCGCTCGTCGTCAAGTCGAAGGCCTCGCTCGACTACCTCAAGGACACGACCCCGAACCAGTTTGAAAGCGTTGTCGCCTAAGCGTTAGCGTCTTTCCCGAACTCGTTCGACCTGATATCGGGAACCCGCGCTGGCAACGCCTGCGCGGGTTTTTCTTTGTGCAGCCCGTCTGCGCCTCCTTTCGAGCTGGAATTCAAGATGAGCGATCTGCAATCCCTGGAAACGAGCCTGATGGGCGACATCGCGTCGGCGTCCGACGAGCAGTCGATCGAGGCCGTGCGCGTCGCGGCACTCGGCAAGAAGGGCTCGATCTCGGAAAAGCTGAAGACGCTGGGCGCGATGAGCGCGGACGAGCGCCAGACGATGGGCCCCGCGATCAATGGGCTGAAGCTTCGCGTCACCGACGCGATCACCGCACGAAGGAGCGAGTTGCGCGACGCCGCGATCGATGCCCGTCTGGCCGCCGAAAAGCTGGACGTCACGCTGCCGGTCCGCCAGGCGCCGGCCGAGCGCGGCCGCATCCATCCGATCAGCCAGGTGATCGACGAGATCACGGCCATCTTCGGCGACATGGGCTTCGCAATCGCCGAAGGCCCGGACATCGAGACGGACTACTACAACTTCACCGCGTTGAACTTCCCCGACGGCCACCCGGCGCGCGAGATGCACGACACGTTCTTTTTCCAGCCCGACGAGGCCGGGGAGCGCAAGCTGCTACGTACGCACACCTCCCCGGTGCAGATCCGCACGATGGAGGCGCAGAAGCCGCCGATCCGCATCGTCATCCCCGGCAAGACCTACCGGCAGGATTCCGACGCCACGCACTCGCCGATGTTTCATCAGGTCGAAGGGCTGGTCGTCGACAAGACCGCGAATGTGGCGAACATGAAGTGGGTGCTGGAAGAGTTCTGCAAGGCGTTCTTCGAGGTTCCGAGCGTCAAGATGCGCTTCCGCCCGTCCTTCTTTCCGTTCACCGAACCGTCGATGGAAGTCGACATCCAGTGCGACCGCTCGCGGCCTGGCGAAGTGCGCTTCGGCGAGGGCAATGACTGGATGGAAATCCTCGGCTGCGGCATGGTTCACCCGAACGTGCTGCGGGCCGGTGGGCTCGATCCGGACGAATATCAGGGCTTCGCCTGGGGCATGGGCATCGATCGCATCGCCATGCTGAAATACGGCATGCCGGACCTGCGCGCCTTCTTCGATGCCGACGCGCGCTGGCTGTCGCATTACGGATTCAGGCCGCTCGACATGCCGACGCTGTTTGGGGGTTTGTCGAGCTAAGCGATGCCGACGCTTCTGATCTGGCACGGCTACAAGTTTCGCTTCTATGCCCTCGATGTCGACGAGCCGCCGCATGTTCACATCGTCAAGGACGGCAAATCCCTGAAGGTCTGGCTGCAAAGCTTGGAGATCGCGACGAACAAGGGATACAATGAACGCGAAGTGGGCGCGACTGCTCGACGTCGTTGCCGAGCGTCGCGACGACTGGATTGGTGCTTGGAATGACTTCTTTGGCATTTGAGACAGACGAGATGCGCCCGGTCAGGGCGTGGTGCACGGATGAAGAGGTGCATGTCACGCTTGCCGACGGCCGCTCCATCGCGACGCCGCTGTGGTGGTATCCGTTTCTGGCCGGCCTCGACCACGCGCAGCTTAACGACATCGAGCTGATGTTCGAGGGCATCTGGTGGACGGCCGTCGACGAAGGCATCTCGGTCAAGAGCATGTTTCTGGGCTCCAAGGCGCTGGGCGCACGTGCTCCGCAGAAGGTCGCCTGAAAGAATGACAATTCACTCCGGCTCCTGCCGTTGCGGCCTGATCTCCGCCGAGGCGAGCGCAGACCCCTTCTGGCGCTCCTATTGCCATTGCCGCGACTGCCGAAAGCAGACCGGCGCTCCGGTGATGGCCTTCGTCGCCTTCCGCGACGATGAGCTCACATGGCACGGCGAGCCGAAGACATGGCGGGCCGGCGGGGTGGAGCGGCGCTTTTGCGAGCATTGCGGCAGCCAGATCGGCTATCGCGACGACAAGCTGCCGGGCGAGACCTATCTCTCGCTGGGCTTCATGGAAGAGCCGGAGCGCTATGCGCCCACCATGCACGCCTTCGAGAAGCGGCGGCTGCCGTTTCTCCACATATCCGACGACCTTCCGCGCTTCGACGGCTTTTCGATCGAACGCTGACGACCCAACTGGACGAGACCTATGAAATTCACGCTTTCCTGGCTCAAGGACCATCTCGACACGGACGCCTCGCTGACTGACATCTGCGAGCGGCTGACCATGATCGGCCTCGAGGTCGAGGCCGTCGACGACAAGGCGGCGCTGAAGCCGTTCGTGATCGCGAAGGTGGTGAGCGCGGTCCAGCACCCTGACGCCGACAAATTGCGCGTGCTGATGGTCGACACCGGTGACGGGAAGCCGATCCAGGTCGTCTGCGGTGCGCCCAATGCGCGCGAGGGTCTCGTCGGAGCGTTCGCCGCACCCGGCTCCTACGTGCCTGGCATCGACGTCACGCTGTCGGTCGGCAAGATCCGCGGCGTCGAGAGCCACGGCATGATGTGCTCCGAGCGTGAATTGCAGCTTTCCGACGAGCATGACGGCATCATCGACCTGCCGGCCGATGCGCCGGTCGGCACCCCGTTCGCGACCTATGCCAAGCTCGACGACCCGGTGATCGAGATCAATTTGACGCCGAACCGGCCCGATGCCACCAGCGTCCATGGCATCGCACGTGATCTGGCCGCTTCCGGTCTCGGCACGCTGAAGACGCAGCCTGTCGCTCCAGTTGCCGGCCAGGGTGAGACGCCGGTGAAGGTCTCAATCGCCGATCCCGACCTTTGCCCCGGCTTCGCGCTGCGTCTCGTCAAGGGCGTGAAGAACGGCGCGTCGCCGAAATGGATGCAGCAGCGCCTGATCGCGATCGGTCTTCGGCCGATCAACGCGCTGGTCGACATCACCAACTACATGACTTTCGATCGCGGCCGCCCGCTGCACGTCTTCGACGCCGCCAAGGTCGCCGGAAACCTCACGGTGCGTGCAGCGAAAGACGGCGAGAAAGTGCTCGCGCTCGACGGCCGTGAATATGGGCTCAACGCCTCGATGTGCGTCATCGCGGACGACAACGGCGTCGAATCCATCGCCGGCGTCATGGGCGGCGAGCATTCGGGTTGCGACGAGGCGACGACCGACGTGCTGATCGAATCGGCGCTGTGGTCGCCGCTCAACATCGCGCGCACAGGGCGCGAACTTGGCATTATCACCGATGCCCGCTATCGCTTCGAACGCGGCGTCGATCCCGAATTCATGGTGCCGGGTATCGAGCTTGCGACTCAGTTGGTCCTCGACATTTGCGGCGGAACGCCCTGCGAAACCGAAGTCGTCGGCTATGCGGGCTATGAGGCCAAGCGCATCTCGATGCCGGTTGCCGAAGTCAAACGCCTGACCGGGCTCGACGTGGCGAAGACCGAATCCGTCTCGATCCTCGAACGGCTCGGCTTCGCGCCGCAGGATAAGGGCGACGCCATCGAGGTTGCGGTGCCCTCCTGGCGGCCGGATGTCGACGGCAAGGCCGACATCGTCGAGGAAGTCATGCGCATTCACGGCGTCGACCGGATCGCACCGGCACCGCTGCCGACCTTCGGAGCGGTCAACGGCAAGATGCTGACGACGATCCAGATTCGCACCCGCTCCGCCAAGCGCGCGCTTGCCGTGCGCGGCATGATGGAGGCCGTCACCTGGTCGTTCATCCCCGAGGCGCACGCGAAGCTGTTCGGCGGTGGCCGGCCGGCGCTCAAGCTCGCCAATCCGATCGCAGCCGACATGTCGGACATGCGGCCCTCGCTCCTGCCGGGGCTCATCGCTGCCGCGCAGCGCAATGCCGATCGCGGCATGGGCGACGTCGCGCTGTTCGAGGTCTCCGGCATCTATGAGGGCGATGGCGCCGACCAGCAGCGCCGCGTCGCCGCCGGCATTCGTCGCGGGACGGCGAAGCTCGATGGTCAGGGTCGCCACTGGGCCGGCAACGCCGGAGCCGTCGGCGTCTTCGACGCCAAGGCCGACGCCTTCGCCGCGCTGGAAGCTGCCGGCGCGCCGGTCGACAAGCTGCAGGTCGAGGCGGGCGGGCCGGACTGGTATCACCCCGGACGTTCGGGCACGATCAAACTCGGGCCGAAGATCGTGCTCGGAACGTTCGGCGAGTTCCACCCACGTACGCTGGAAGCGCTCGACGCGAGCGGGCCGCTCGCCGGCTTCGAAATCTATCTTGACGCGATCCCCGAGCCGAAGGCGAAGCCGACGCGGACCAAACCGCGCCTCGATCTCTCGCCTTTCCAAGGCGTGAAGCGCGATTTCGCCTTCGTCGTCGACCGGGGCGTTGAGGCAGCTTCCATCGTCAAGGCGGCCGCCGGCGCCGACAAGAAACTCGTGACGGACGTGCGCGTCTTCGACATTTTCGAGGGAGCATCCGTGGGCTCGGGCAAGAAGTCGATCGCCATCGAAGTCGCGATCCAGCCGACCGATCGCACGCTCACCGACGAGGATTTCGAATCGCTCGCGGCGAAAATCGTCGCCAATGTCGAGAAGACCACGGGCGGTGTCTTGAGGACGTGATCACATCGTCTTGGTGACGCGTCGGCTGGTATAGAAGATGTGGCGGCCGATCTTGGTCAGACGTGTCTTACGGGCGCCCCAGGCGGGCATCACGCTGGTCGCGTGATAATGGGTGGCACGCGCGACGGCACCCGTCAGTGTGGCTAAGCGGACCAGTTTGCGCGTCGCGGTGCAATCCGAGCCGCAAAGGATCTCGCTGGCGAGTTGTTTCGACTGCGCGTAGGTCGCGCTCTCGCGCGGACGATCCGAGATGCCGTCGCACGCAAACGAGAACTGACAGGCGTTCCGCCGGTGCTTGTTCTGGTAGACGACGTCGCAGACCGTATCGGGATAGGCGCGGCTCTTCACGCGGTTGATGATGACTTGGGCAACCGCGATCTGGCCGGCGACGCTTTCGCCGCGTGCCTCGTGGTAGATGGCCTGGGCCAGACAGGTCCTGTCAGCCGTCGGCCGGCGCTTGGCAATCGGAATATCGAGCGCCGAGACGGCGGCACGGGCATGATAGCCAGGGTTCGCCGCTGCGGGACTGAACGGGAAAAGCATTGCGACCAGCGCGGCAAGCACGAGCGTTTTTCGGTTTCGCATGAGGACCCACTCCGTTAACGGAAGGGTAACGAAAGGCGCTCGCGTCTATTCCCGACCGCAAAGGAGAATGCGATGTTTCGCTGGGGCGTCCTGTCGACGGCAAAGATCGCGCGCGATCACGTGATCCCGGCCATCCTCGAATCCGAGAACGGCGTTCTGGCTGCCATCGCCAGCCGCGACGAGGCGCGCGCCCGCGCCCTCGTGCAAAGGTTTGGAGCCCCGCACGCCTTCGGTTCATACGAAGCGCTGCTCGCCTCCGACACGGTGGATGGCGTCTACATTCCGCTGCCGACGTCCGATCACGTGGAATGGGCGATCAGGGCGGCCGATGCCGGAAAGCATGTGCTGGTGGAAAAGCCGCTGGCGCTGCGGGCGAGCGATATCCAGCAGGTGATCGATGCGCGGGACCGCAATGCAGTGATCGTCTCGGAAGCCTTCATGGTGTTCTACCACCCGCAATGGACGAAAATCCGCGAGCTGATCGCGGCGGGCGCCATCGGACGGCTGCGGCACGTCCAGGGCGCGTTCTCCTATTTCAACCGCGACCCCGGCAACATGCGCAACAAGCCGGAACTGGGCGGCGGCGCGCTGCTGGACATCGGCGTCTATCCTGTCGTCACGACGCGGATCGCGACCGGCAACGAGCCGCTTCGCGTGCGCGCGACGGTCGAGCGCGACCGCGATTTCGGCACCGACATCTATGCGAACGTCACCGCCGATTTCGGTGCGTTCGACCTGTCCTTCTACTGTTCGACGCAGATGGCATTGCGACAGGAGATGGTGTTTCACGGCGAGGAGGGCTTCATCCAGGTCCAGGCGCCGTTCAATGCTGGAGATTTCGATCATCACCGGATCGAACTGCACGACCAGCGGCGGGTGGAGGCGCGCGTCTTCCGCTTTCCCGGCACCCGCCAATACCGGCTCGAGGTCGAGGAATTCGCGCGGGTCGCATCCGGCGGCGCCGGCCGGGTGTTCACGCTGGAGGAGTCGGTCTGCAATGAAAAGGTGATCGACGCCGTATTCGAGGCCGGCAAAGCGGATGGCTGGTCGAAAGTCTGAGGATCACCTCGCTGTATCGAAAATCGCCGGTCGGCGTCACTTGCGCCAAAAATGACCCCTTCTTATATACGCCGCACGGTCGCACCGGGCCTTCGCAAAGGTTCGGGCGCGGCATTTTCCAACGAACAGGGGCCGTCGTCCGGAACGCCTCGCATTGGGTCCAGACGGCCTGCTTAAGCGGAGAGAAGAAAGAAAATGGCTAAAGTAATCGGTATCGACCTTGGAACGACCAATTCCTGCGTCGCCGTCATGGACGGCAAGGACGCGAAGGTGATCGAGAACGCAGAAGGCGCGCGCACGACGCCCTCCATCGTCGCGTTCACCGGTGACGGCGAGCGCCTCGTCGGCCAGCCGGCCAAGCGCCAGGCGGTCACGAACCCCGAGAACACTCTTTTTGCGATCAAGCGCCTCATCGGCCGCACCTTCGACGACCCGACGACGCAGAAGGACAAGGGCATGGTGCCCTACAAGATCGTCAAGGCCGCCAATGGCGACGCCTGGGTCAAGGCGGGCGACACCGATTACTCCCCCTCGCAGATTTCCGCGATGATCCTTCAGAAGATGAAGGAAACCGCCGAATCGTATCTTGGCGAGAAGGTCGAGAAGGCCGTCATCACGGTCCCTGCTTATTTCAACGACGCCCAGCGCCAGGCGACCAAGGACGCAGGCAAGATCGCCGGACTTGAAGTCCTGCGCATCATCAACGAGCCGACTGCGGCCGCGCTCGCCTACGGTCTCGACAAGAAGGACGGCAAGACCATCGCCGTCTACGATCTCGGCGGCGGCACGTTCGACATCTCGATCCTTGAGATCGGCGACGGCGTCTTCGAGGTGAAGTCGACCAATGGCGACACCTTCCTCGGCGGCGAGGATTTCGACATGCGCCTCGTCGAATACCTCGCGGCGGAGTTCAAGAAGGAACAGGGCATCGACCTGAAGGGCGACAAGCTGGCCCTTCAGCGCCTCAAGGAAGCGGCCGAGAAGGCCAAGATCGAGCTGTCTTCGTCCGCGCAGACCGAGATCAATTTGCCCTTCATCACCGCTGACCAGACCGGTCCGAAGCACCTGACGATGAAGCTCACGCGCGCCAAGTTCGAGAGCCTCGTCGACGATCTGGTGCAGCGCACCGTCGGCCCCTGCAAGGCGGCGCTCAAGGATGCCGGGCTCAATGCGGGCGAGATCGACGAGGTCGTCCTCGTCGGCGGCATGACGCGCATGCCCAAGGTGCATGAGGTCGTGAAGCAGTTCTTCGGCAAGGAGCCGCACAAGGGCGTCAACCCGGACGAAGTGGTTGCCATGGGCGCGGCGATCCAGGCGGGTGTCCTGCAGGGCGACGTCAAGGACGTGCTGCTGCTCGACGTGACCCCGCTGTCGCTCGGCATCGAGACGCTGGGCGGCGTGTTCACGCGCCTGATCGAACGCAACACGACGATCCCGACCAAGAAGGCGCAGACCTTCTCGACGGCCGAGGACAACCAGTCGGCCGTGACGATCCGCGTCTTCCAGGGTGAGCGCGAGATGGCCGCCGACAACAAGGCGCTCGGCCAGTTCGATCTCGTCGGCATTCCGCCCGCACCGCGCGGCGTGCCGCAGATCGAGGTCGCGTTCGACATCGACGCCAACGGCATCGTCAACGTCTCGGCCAAGGACAAGGGCACCGGCAAGGAGCACCAGATTCGCATTCAGGCGTCGGGCGGCCTTTCGGATGCCGACATTGAGAAGATGGTCAAGGACGCCGAGGCCAATGCCGACACGGACAAGAAGCGCCGTGCTGCCGTCGAGGCGAAGAACCAGGCCGAAAGCCTGCTGCACTCGTCCGAGAAGTCGCTGAAGGATTATGGCGACAAGGTCTCGGCCGAGGACCGCAAGGCGATCGAGGACGCCATCGCGGATTTGCGCAGCGCGACCGAAGGCGACGATGCCGAGGCGATTACCGCCAAGACCAACCATCTGGCGGAAGTCTCGATGAAGCTCGGACAGGCCATGTACGAGGCCAGCCAGGCGGAAGCCGCTGAAGCCGATGCCAAGGCCGATGCCCAGAAGAGCGGCGAGGACGTGGTCGACGCCGACTTCGAGGAAATCGACGAGAACGACGACAAGAAGAAGTCGGCCTGACCTGATCGGCCGACGAAGCGGAAACCCGGCCGTGCGCCGGGTTTCTTCGTTTTTAGCTGCGCGCTGTTGCCGAAATGCGCATGGAGAACGGCGCCGCCTATGGCATACCGGCCGCAGGCTTCCTAAATCGGGCAGCTAGGCGCCGCGCTTCGGCTCGAAGCGGTCGCGCCGCTCCTTCGCCCAATCGTGAGACTGAACCAGGGATGACCATGAAGGCCGACTATTACGAGACCCTCGGAGTGCAGAAGGGCGCTGACGAGAAGGAATTGAAGGTCGCCTTTCGCAAGCTGGCCATGCAGTATCATCCCGACCGCAATCCTGGCGATCACGAGGCGGAGAAGAAGTTCAAGGACATCAACGAAGCCTATGAAGCGCTGAAGGACCCGCAGAAGCGCGCTGCCTATGATCGCTTCGGCCACGCCGCGTTCGAACAGGGCGGTTTCGGCGGCGGCGGAGCGGGCTTCGGTCAGGCCGGCGGTTTTGCCGATATCTTCGAGGACATCTTCGGAGAGATGATGGGCGGCCGCCGACGCGGCGGCGCCAACAATCGCGGCGCCGATCTGCGCTACAATATGGAAGTCACGCTCGAGGAAGCCTTCGCCGGGAAGACCGCCCAGATCAGGGTGCCGTCCTCCATGGCCTGCGACGAATGCGCGGGCTCCGGCGCACGGCCGGGGACGCAACCAGTCACCTGCTCCATGTGCGGCGGCGCGGGCCGGGTTCGGGCGCAGACGGGCGGTTTCTTCTCCGTCGAACGGACCTGCCCGCAATGCCAGGGGCGCGGCCAGACGATCCAGGACCCGTGCCGCAAATGCGCCGGCCAGGGCCGCGTCACCGAGGAGCGCGCCCTGTCGGTCAACATTCCGGCGGGCATCGAGGACGGCACCCGCATTCGCCTTGCCGGCGAGGGCGAGGCCGGGTTGCGGGGCGGGCCGTCGGGCGACCTCTACATCTTCCTCTCGCTGAAGCCGCATGAATTCTTCCAGCGCGACGGCGCGGATCTTTACTGCAAGGTTCCGATCTCGATGACGACGGCCGCGCTCGGCGGCGCGTTCGAGGTCGCGACGCTCGACGGCACGCAGACGCGCGTCAAGGTGCCCGAGGGCACCCAGCATGGCCGCCAGTTCCGCATGAAGGGCAAAGGAATGCCCATCCTGCGCCAGAACCACGTCGGCGATCTCTACATCCAGGTGGCTGTCGAGACGCCGCAAAGCCTGTCCAAGCGCCAGCGCGAATTGCTGGAGGAGTTCGAGGAGCTTTCCTCGACCGAAAACAGCCCGCAATCCTCCGGCTTCTTCAGCCGCATGAAGGATTTCTTCGAATCGTTCGGCAACTAGGCTCAGCGCAATTGCGACACACGATCCCGTGTGAGCGACATGATTGTCCTTGTTCGGTCACGCTTAGCCTGTAGTCTCCCGCCACTGTCAAATGGAGGGACGACGCCGCGATGAAGACCGGGCTGCAGAAGCTGACGCGCCATTTCGACGAAGAACTGAAGTTCCTCAAGGGCTGGATCGACCAGCCGCGCGCCGTCGGCGCCATGCTTCCGACAAGTTCTGTCACCGCAAGGCGCATGGCCTCGGTCATCAACCCCGAATCAGGCCTGCCTGTTCTCGAACTCGGGCCCGGCACCGGCGTCATCACCAAGGCGATCCTGGAGCGCGGCGTCGCGCCGCAGTACCTCTATTCGATCGAGTATTCGGCCGATTTCGTCGAACATCTCGAAGCCGAGTTTCCCGAGGTCAACATCATCGAGGGCGACGCCTTCGACCTCGATGCCACGCTCGGCGACAAGCGCGATCTGGTCTTCGATTCGATCGTCTCGGCTGTCCCGCTTCTCAATTTCCCGGTGCCGAACCGCGTCGCCTACGTGGAAGACCTGCTGAGGCGCATTCCATACGGCCGCCCGATCGTGCAGATCAGCTACGGGCCGAAGTCGCCGGTTCCACCCGGCCGCGGCAACTATACGGTCGAACACCACGATTTCGTGTTCCGCAACTTCCCGCCCAGCCAGCTCTGGCTCTATCGACGTCCCCTCGCCTGACACTTTGACAAGCATCGATGGGCGCTTTAATCGCCTTGTCAGCGATGAGAGGCGGCATGCAGGCAGCACCCAGAATCCTGGTTTTCGCCGGGTCGATCCGAACCGGCGCCTATAGCGGCCAGACGGCCGACGTGGCGCAATCCGAACTCGGCGCGCAAGGCGCCGACGTCACCCGCCTCTCGCTCGCCGACTACCCGATGCCGATCGTCGACCAGGATCTGGAGCGCGAGCACGGCGTTCCTGAAAACGCGCTTCGGCTCGCGCGCCAGATCGCGGCGCATGACGGGCTGCTGATCGCGAGCCCCGAATACAATTCCTCGATCCCGCCTCTGCTGAAGAACGCCATCGACTGGGTCAGCCGCGTCCATTCCGACAACGGCAAGCCTTTTCGGCCCTATGCGGGCAAGGTGGCCGGGCTCTGCTCGTCGTCCGACGGCAATTTTGCCGGCATTCGCGGGCTCTACCATCTGCGCGCCGTCCTGATGAATTGCGGTGTCGAGATCGTCACGCCGCAATGCTCCGTCGCGCGGGCGGGCGAGGCGTTCGACGAACATGGCCGCTTCAAGGACGAGCGCACCCGCAAGGCCATGGAAAATGTCTGCCGCACGCTGATCGATCGCGCGCGCCTGCTGTCGCCGAGGATGAGATGACGACAATCGACAACCGCCTCATCGTCGGTCTCGACGTGCCGACGATCGCTGACGCCGAGCGGATTGTGCGCGATCTCGACGGGATCGTCGGCTTCTACAAGATCGGCTACCAGCTCGTCTTCGCCGGCGGCCTGGAATTCGCACGCGACCTCGCTGCCGACGGAAGACAGGTCTTCCTCGACATGAAGCTGCTCGACATCGACAACACGGTGGCGAAAGGCGTCGAGAACATCGCGAAGATGGGCGTTTCGATGCTGACGCTGCATGCCTACCCAAAGGCGATGCGCGCTGCGGTGGAAGCCGCGCGGGGCAGCGATCTCACCCTTCTCGGCGTGACGGTGCTGACCTCGATGGACGCCGCCGATCTCACGGACGCCGGCTATCGCGACGACCCGGAGACGCTGGTCGCCCGACGCGCCGAGCAGGCGCGTGACGCAGGCATGGGCGGCATCGTCTGCTCGGCTGCCGAGGCGGCTCGGGTGCGCAGTATCGTCGGCCCTTCGATGGCGGTCGTCACGCCCGGCATCCGCCCGGCCGGCGCCGACCATGGCGACCAGAAGCGTGTCGTGACGCCTGCCGACGCCTTGCGCGCCGGTGCGAGCCATCTGGTCGTCGCGCGCCCGATCATCGCCGCATCCGACCGCCGCGCCGCGGCGATCGCCATTCTCGATGAAATGAAGACCATCCAAGGGAGATGAACATGGCCAAGGGTTACTGGATCGCACATGTCGATGTCCGCGATCCCGAGCGCTACAAGGATTACGTGTCGACCGCCAAGCCGGCCTTCGAGCGCTACGGCGCGAAGTTCCTGGCGCGCGGCGGCACCTATCATGCCATGGAGGGCCAGGGTCGCAGCCGCAACGTCGTCATCGAGTTCGCCTCGATCGAGGACGCGCTCGACTGCTACAATTCGGCCGAATACCAGGCCGCCAAGGCGATCCGCCAGGAAGTGGCGGATGCCGAGATGACCATCATGGAAGGCTATGACGGGTAACTACCCCTCCAGCGCCTCGACCAGCCGTTCCGCGCCGTCGCGGAACGGGTCGACCGCCGGCAGGCCCAGCCTCGCCTCAACCTCGGTGAGGTAGGCGCGGGCGTCGGCCTCCGACATCGCCGCGGTGTTGATCGAGATGCCGACCACCTTGCAGCCGGGATTGACCATCTTCGCCATGGTCAGCGCGAGATCGCGCAGCGCCTCCAGCGACGGCAGCTTGTAGCCAGGCAGGCCGCGCATGTGATCGCGCGTCGGCTCGTGGCAGAGCACCAGCGCATCGGGCTGGCCGCCATGGATCAGCGCCAGCGTCACGCCCGAATAGGAAGCGTGGAACAGGCTGCCCTGTCCCTCGATCAGATCCCAGTGGTCGGCATCGTTGTCCGGCGTCAGCCACTCGATCGAGCCGGCCATGAAATCGGCGATCACCGCGTCGAGCGGCACGCCTTCGCCGGTGATCAGGATGCCGGTCTGGCCTGTGGCGCGGAAGGTCGCCTTGAGGCCGCGTTCGCGCATGACCTTTTCCATCGCGAGCGCCGTATACATCTTGCCGACGGAGCAATCAGTGCCGACGGCGAGGCACCGCTTGCCGGTGCGCTTGACGCCGTTGGCGATCGGGTAGTCGACGGTCGGAATGCGCACGTCGATCAGCTTCGTGCCGTGGCGCTCGGCGGCTTCGACGAGTTCGGGCACTTCGGCAAGAAGATCGTGCAGGCCGGACGCGACGTCCATGCCGGCCTCGATCGCTTCCTTCATCACCGCGATCCAGCTTTTGGAGATGACACCGCCGCGATTGGCCGCGCCGATGACGAGTGTCTTCGCGCCCGCGGCTTTCGCTTCGGCAATCGTCATGTCCGTCAGCCCGAGATCGGCCTTGCAGCCGTCCATGCGGAACTGACCGACCGAGAGGTCGGGACGCCAGTCCTTGATGCCATTGGCCACCTTGGCTGCCAGTGGATCGGGCGCGTCGCCCAGGAAAAGGAGATAGGGGGTCTTGAGCATTGCAGGCCTCGGGGTTCGCGACAGGCTCGTTGTCGCATCTAACCGGGCAGGCCTCAAGGGCGAGACCGGATCGGCTTTAGGGCCAGACATGTCATGGACGGCGTTGCGCAGCTTGGCAGCGCTGCCAATTATCGGTTTCCATCGCCTCCTTGCGATGTTACGAGGGTGGAAAGCAGGAGGGGAGGTCACGATGATCGATCTGACGGGTCGAACGGCGCTGGTGACGGCCGCCGGGCAGGGCATCGGCCATGCGAGCGCGCTTGCTCTGGCGCGGGCCGGCGCGACGGTCGTTGCCACCGACATCAATCCCGAGGGGCTCGCATCGTTCGACGGCTTGCCGCGGACTACCGCGCGTCGGCTGGACGTGCTCGACCCGGGTGCCATCACGGCGCTGGCTGGTGAGATCGGCCGAGTCGACATCCTGTTCAACTGCGCCGGCGTGGTCCATGCCGGCACGGTTCTTGATTGCACGGAAGACGAGTTCGACTTCGCCTTCGCGCTCAACGTCAAGGCGCAGATCCGCATGATCAAGGCGGTGCTGCCGGGCATGCTGGAGCGCCGCGACGGTTGCATCATCAACATGGCGTCGGTCGCTTCGAGCGTGAAGGGCGTGCCCAACCGATGCCTCTACAGCGCTTCCAAGGCGGCGGTGATCGGCCTGACGAAATCGGTCGCGGCCGACTATGTGGCGCAAGGCATCCGCTGCAACGCGATCTGTCCGGGAACGGTGGACAGCCCCTCGCTGCACGAAAGGCTGAGGGCGCAGGGCGACTACGAGGCGGCGCGCACGGCCTTCATCGCGCGCCAGCCGATCGGACGTATCGGAACGGCTGAGGAGATCGCCAATCTCGTCGTCTATCTGTCGGCGGCAAGTTATACGACCGGCGCGATCCACCTGATCGACGGCGGCTGGGCGATTTGAACAAAAGGGAAGGGAACGACGCATGAAATTGCTGCGCTATGGCGAGCCGGGGAAGGAGAAGCCGGGGCTTTTGGATGCGGACGGTCGCATCCGCGACCTGTCGGGCAAGATCG
This sequence comes from Pseudomonadota bacterium, assembly GCA_023389195.1. GTDB lineage: Bacteria > Pseudomonadota > Alphaproteobacteria > Rhizobiales > Rhizobiaceae > Aliihoeflea. The sequence continues at coordinate 173,445 of JAEWET010000050.1, read as the reverse complement.
CCGACATCTCGGGCGACGCGCTGACGCCGTCGGGGCTTGAAAGTCTTGCCAAGATCGATCCGGCAAGCCTGCCGCAGGTCGACGGAAATCCGCGGATCGGCCCCTGCGTCGGTGATGTCGGCAAGTTCATCTGCATCGGGCTCAACTATGCCGACCACGCGGCCGAAAGCGGTGCCAAGGTTCCGCCGGAGCCGATCATGTTCATGAAGCCGCGCTCGGCGATCGTCGGGCCGAACGACGAGGTTCGCATTCCACGCGGGTCCGTGAAGACGGATTGGGAAGTCGAACTCGGCATCGTCATCGGCAAGACGGCGAAATACGTGTCGGAAGCCGACGCGCTTTCGCATGTCGCCGGCTACTGCGTCGTCAACGACGTGTCGGAACGCGAATACCAGCTCGAGCGCCACGGCACCTGGGACAAGGGCAAGTGCTGCGACACGTTCGGGCCGATCGGTCCGTGGATGGTGACTGCCGATGAGATACCCGATCCGCAGAACCTCGGCATGTGGCTGGAGGTCGACGGGCATCGCTACCAGGACGGCTCGACGAAGACGATGGTCTACGGCGTCGCCCACCTCGTCTCCTACCTGTCGCAGTTCATGACGCTTCACCCCGGCGACGTCATCGCCACCGGCACGCCGCCTGGCGTCGGCATGGGCCAGAAGCCGCCGGTCTATCTGAAGGCCGGCCAGACGATGCGGCTCGGCATCGAGGGGCTGGGCGAGCAGCGTCAGGTGACGGCGGCCGACTGACCGGGACGAAACCCCGCGTGAATGAAAAGGCCGGTGCAGGGATGCACCGGCCTTTTCGCCGCTTCTCCTGGGAGGAAGCCTATTCCTTCACGGCGCCCGTCATCGACGACACGTAGTAGTCGACGAAGAACGAATAGAGGATGACGACCGGCAGCGAGCCGATCAGCGCGCCGGACATCAGCGCCCCCCATTCATAGACGTCGCCGCGCACGAGTTCCGTCAGGACGCCGACCGGAACGGTCTTGTTCTCCGAAGACGAGATGAAGGTCAGCGCGTAGATGAACTCATTCCACGACAGGGTGAAGGCGAAGATGCCGGCCGAGATCAGGCCGGGAATGGCCAGCGGCAGGACGATCTTGGTGAGGATCTGCCAGCGGCTCGCGCCGTCGACGAGCGCGCTTTCCTCCAGCTCGAACGGGATCGACCGGAAATACCCCATCAGGAGCCAGGTGCAGAACGGGATCAGGAAGGTCGGATAGGTGAGAATGAGGGCCAGTCGCGTGTCGTAGATGCCGAACTGGAACACCATGAAGGCGAGCGGGATGAACAGGATCGAAGGCGGCACGAGATAGGCGAGAAAGATCATCAGCCCGGTCACCCGCGCGCCGGTAAAGCGGACGCGCTCGATCGCATAGGCGGCGAAGACGGACGCCGCCAGCGAAAGGATCGTCGAGAAGACAGACACGATCATCGTGTTCCACAGCCAGCCCGGATAGGAGGTCTGGAACAGGAGATACTTGATGTGGTCGAGCGTTGGTCCGACGACCCAGAACGGGCTGTAGTCGCGATAGTTCGTGAGCTGGTGGTTGGGCTTCACCGCCGTCACCGCCATCCAGTAGAACGGGAACAGCAAGACGAAGACGAAGACGAAGAGCGGCAGGTAGACGACGACGATGCGGCGCAGCAGCGTGTCGTACTGGTTCATGCCGACGATATCGTCTTCTGTGGCTTTGGCCTCGATTGCCTTGTCGGTCATGGTCATGTCCTCAATCGGCTCCGCCCTGCTGCCATTTGCGGCGTTGCAGGCCGAAGAAACTGAACAGGATCGCGCCGAGCAGGAACGGGATCATGGCGACGGCGATTGCCGCGCCTTCGCCGAGCTGGCCGCCGGGTATGGCGCGCTGGAAGGAGAGCGTCGCCATCAGATGCGTCGCATTGACGGGCCCACCGCGCGTCAAAACGTAGATCAACTGGAAGTCGGTGAAGGTGAACAGCACGGAGAAGGTCATCACGACCGCGATGATCGGCGTCAGAAGCGGCAGCGTCACATAGCGGAAGCGCTGCCAGGACTTGGCGCCGTCGAGCGCGGCCGCCTCGTGCAGCGATTGCGGGATCGTCTGCAGACCGGCCAGGAGACAGATCGCGACGAAGGGGATGCCGCGCCAGACATTGGCGGCGATGACGGACGCGCGCGCAAGGTTGGGGTCGCCGAGGAAGTTGATCGGGCGCTCGATCAGGCCCCAGTCCATCAGGACGAAGGAGATGATCGAGAACTGGGAATCGAAGATCCACCAGAAGGCGAGCGCCGACAGCACAGTCGGCACGACCCACGGCAGCAGGATGATGGCGCGAAAGAAGTTCTTGAACCGCAGATGCTGGTTCAGGACGAGCGCGAGCCAGAGGCCCAGTACGAACTTCAGAACCGTCGCGACGAAGGTGTAGAGCAGCGTGTTGAAGACCGAGAGCCAGAAGACGTTGTCGTTCCACAGCCACACATAGTTCTCGAGGCCGATGAAGACGCCTGGTCGACCGATCGAGGTATCGGTGAAACCGAGCCAGACGCCGAGGCCGAGCGGATAGGTCAGGAAGCACAGGAGAAAGGCCGCCGCTGGCAGCATGAACAGAAGGCCGAGCCCGTTGCGGCTTTCGCTGAGCCGCGTCAGCATCGATGTTCTGGGTCGCGATACGGCGACTTTTCCGCCTTCCAGGGTCGTGGACATTGGCCGTTGATCTCCGTCACAGGGTCGACTTGGCCCGAATGGGAAGCACCGGGCTCACGCGAGCCCGGTGCCGGCCGCGTCAGACGCGGTAGTAGCGGTTGATGCGCCGTTCGGCGTTTGCGATCGCGTCTTCGGGCGTGCGCTGGCCGGTCACGGCTTCGGCGAACATGTCGACGAGGACATAGTCGGCCATCACCGCCGCGGACGCATAGCCGAGCGGGCCGGGCCAGCCATTCGGGCGCAGGCTCGCTGACGCCTTCGAATAGGGCTCGTGGATCGGCGAGGACGTCCAGACCGGGTTCGCCTCGTATGCCCGCAATGGCTGGCAGCAATAGGCGCTGGCGCCCTCGATCCACGCATTCATGTTGTCGGCTTCGTACATGAAGGCGAGATAGGCCTTGGCCGCTTCCGGATAGGGCGTGTGGTTGAAGATCGCCAGCGTCGACGTCTGGTGCAACTCGACCGATTCACCGACCGGCCCGACCGGCAGCGTCGTGGTGCGGATGTCGTCGGCGATCTCCTGCATGGCCGGGTCGTTGCGAGCTGCGTAGTAGAGCGACACGCCATTGGCGACGAGCGAGCACTGTCCGGCCAGGAAGGCGCGGTTGTTGTTGATGTCGAGCCAGCTTTCTGTGCCGGGAATGAAGGTCGCGTAGAGCGCCCGCGCATATTCGATGGCAGCCAGCGTCTCCGGGCTGTTGATGGCCACCGCTCCGCTTTCGTCGACCATGCGTCCGCCATGGCTCCACAGCAGCCAGTGCGCGTAGTTGTTGCCGTCGCCGACGGCTTTGCCGTGCGGGAAGCCTGCTGGTGTGCCATTGGCCTGCAGCGCTGTGCAGAGTTCTAGGAAGCCGGCCGTATCGTTCGGGAATTCCGAGAACCCGGCCGCCTCGACCTGGCTTGCGCGATAGCAGATCGCGTTGCCGATGGCGCAGAGCGGCAGGGCGATGAAGCTGTCGTCGCGACGGGCATAGCCCTCGAGACCGGGATACCAGCCGCCATGCGCCTCGCCGAGCGCGGTGCCGAGTTCGGTCACGTCGACCAGCTTGTCGGGATATTGGTGCACGTCGTCGAACCAGCCCATGACGAGATCGGGGCCGGAGCCGATATTGGCGGCGACTGCCGCCTTGGGCCGCACGTCCTCCCAGCTTTCTTGGTCGATCCGGACCTCGACGCCGGTCGCCTCGGTGAAGGCGCGGGTGTTGGCGTTCCACGCCTCTTCCTCGGCCTTGACGAAGGGAACCCAGCGCAGGAGCCGCAGCGTCGCGCCGGATTCGGGCGTGTAGGTGGGAATGGCGTTTTGGGCGAAAGCGCGCCGCGGCATGGTTATGCCGCCGAGCGCGGCCGTTCCGATAAGTCCGGCGGCACCTGTCATGATCTGTCTGCGATTGAACGTCATGTCATCTCCTCCTTCTTGTTTCGGACGCATCGGGACCTCTGCCCTTCTCGCCCGCTCCTCTGCCTCAGTCCCTAAGTCGTATCCCGCTGCCCGCGTCGAAGAGGTGCACCGTGCGCGGATCGATCGACACGTTCAGCGTTTCGCCCGGCGCAAGCATCACCCGCTCGCGAAAGACGCAGGTCACCTGCGTTTGCCCGATGAGCCCGACGATCTGGCTTTCCGAGCCGGTCGGCTCGATGACCTGAACCTTGAGTTCGACAGGACCGCCCAAAGAAAAGGATTCCGGCCGGATGCCGTAGACCAGCGCCTTTCCGCGTGCGGAAGCGAGATCTGCGGGCGCAGGAAGCGCCACGCCGTCATCGGTGACGAAGCGGGCCGCGTCTGCCTCGTCGAGACGACCGTTGAGAAAATTCATCGCCGGCGATCCGATGAAGCCGGCGACGAAGAGGTTGGCCGGATTGTCGTAGAGGTCGAGCGGCGCGCCGACCTGCTCGACGATGCCGTCATGCATGACGACGATCTTGTCGGCCATTGTCATCGCCTCGATCTGGTCGTGCGTGACGTAGACGGTCGTAGTGGTCAGCCTTTGGTGCAGGTTCTTGATCTCGGTGCGCATCGACACGCGCAGCTTGGCGTCGAGATTGGAAAGCGGCTCGTCGAAGAGGAAGACCTGCGGATCGCGCACGATCGCCCGGCCCATTGCGACGCGCTGGCGCTGCCCGCCGGAAAGCTGGCGCGGGTAGCGGTGAAGCAGGTTCGACAGGCCGAGGATTTCGGCTGCGGGCTTCACCCGTTCCTCGATTTCGCATTTCGAGGCTCCTGCGAGCATGAGCGAGAACGACATGTTGTCGGCGACGGTCATGTGCGGGTAGAGCGCGTAGTTCTGGAACACCATGGCGATGTCGCGCTCTTTGGGCGGCAGGTCGTTGACGATCCTGTTGCCGATGCGGATCTCGCCGGACGTGATGTGCTCCAGGCCGGCCAGCATGCGCAGAAGCGTGGACTTGCCGCAGCCCGACGGGCCGACGAGGATGACGAATTCGCCGTCCTCGATATCGATGCTGACGCCCTTGATGACGGGGTGATTTCCGAAAGACTTGCGTACGTCGTCGATTTCGACTGACGCCATTTGGAGATCCTCCCTGATGTCCCGTTGCGCCTGCCTGTTCCGCGGGCGCGCTATCCGCGTCCGACGAACGGCATGGCGTTCGCCATGACGGTTAAGGTCAGTACGTTCGTGCCGAGCGGCAGACCGGCCATGTAGACGACCGCATCGGCGACATTGCGCGGGTCGATCGTCGCCTCGGCCTTGATGCTGCCGTCCGCCTGCAGGACGCCCTTCGAGATCGTGTCGGTCATCTCGCTCGCCGCATTGCCGATATCGATCTGGCCGCAGGCGATGTTGTGCGCGCGCCCTTCGAGCGACGTCGCCTTGGTCAACCCGGTGATCGCGTGCTTCGTCGCCGCATAGGGCGCCGAGTTCGGGCGTGGCGTTGTGGCGGAAACCGATCCGTTGTTGATGATGCGCCCGCCCTTTGGCGATTGCGCCTTGAAGAGGCGCACCGCGTGCTGGGTGCACAGGAATGCCGATGTGAGATTGGAGGCGACGACCGCGTTCCAGTCGGAAAAGTCGACCTCTTCCAAGGGCAAAGGCGGAGCATTTATCCCGGCATTGTTGACCAGGAGATCGAGCCTGCCGTGAACTGAGACGATGTCCGCGAAGAGATTCTTGACCGCGGCCGGATCGGCGAGGTCCGCCACGATGCCGGTGACCGCCAGGCCTTCGCTGACCAGCCGCGCGGCAGCGTCGTCCAGGATCTGGCCGCGCCGGCCGGTGATGACCACCTGCCATCCGGCTTCCGCCAGGGCCGTCGCGATCGCAAGGCCGACGCCAGTTCCGCCGCCCGTTACCAGCGCGACTGAAGAGGAATTCCGGTCATGGCTAACCATGCGGCAAAACCCGCACTGTCGGTGTCATGGCACTCCTCCCGGTACAACCTGACCGTTCACGAATGTGCGGGCGGGCAACCTGGAGCAAACGGGTAACGCATCGTCAAATTGCTGGCAAGTAATTTTTGGCAGCGCTGCCAAATAGTGGTAGCCGTGCCTGGACGTTGCGGTTAGGGTGTCGCCACCATGGACCAGGACGACGATCACAAGCACCGGAACGAGGTCACGCTGCGCGAAGTCAGCGCGGCCGTCGGTCTTGGAATGAGCACGATCTCGCGGGTCCTGCGCAATCACGGCTCCTTCTCGCAGGCGACCCGGGACCGGGTGATGAAGGCGGTCGAGGAGCTTGGCTATGTGCCGAACCGGATCGCCGGAACGCTTGCCTCCTCGGGCTCCAACCTCGTCGGCATCGTCATCCCGTCCCTGCACAACATCGTCTTTCCGGACCTGCTGAGCGGCGCGGCGGTGACGCTCGATCCGATCGGCTTCCAGACGGTCATCGCCGTCACCGACTACGATCTCGACCAGGAGCAGAAGGTCATCCAGTCGATGCTGGCCTGGCGCCCCGCCGCCTTCCTGGTGGCCGGCCTGGAGCATACGCCGCGCACGCGCGCCATGCTGAAGAACAGCGGCGTGCGCATCGCCGAATTGCTGGATACCGATGGCGAGGGCATCGACATCGTCGTCGGCTTCTCGCAGCGCGAGGCGGGGGCCGTGAGCGCACGCCATCTCGTCGAGCGCGGTTACCGGCGGATCGGCTATGTCGGCCCGCAATTCGCATGCGACCCGCGGGCGCGAAAACGCTTTGCCGGCTTCAGCGAGGTCCTCGCCGAGGCGGGCGCCAGCGTCGTGGAAACGGAACTCATCGGCCGGACATCCTCGACGGAAGCTGGCCGTGCCGCGCTCGAACGGATGCTGGCGCGCACTCCCGATCTCGACGCGGTCTATTTTTCGAATGACGACTTCGCGGTGGGCGGCCTGTTCCACTGTTTCGCCAACGGCATCTCGGTGCCCTCGCAACTGGCCATCATGGGCTTCAACGGCCTCGACATCGGCCGCTTCGCACCGCAGCCGCTGACGACCTTGCGCACGCCGCGCACCGAGATCGGCGAGATCGGCGCCCGCATGGTGATGGAGCCGGGAGGCGCGAAGGTCGTCGACGTTCCGTTCGAACTTGTCAGGGGAGCCACGACCTGAGCGGTCGATGCGGGGAGGCATCGGGCGCATCCGAATCATCACAAGGGAGGAAACCAAGATGATCGCAAGAACCGTTCTGGCACTGGGCGTCGCGCTCGCCGCGTCGGCGGGGACCATTCCCCATGCAGCCGCGCAATATCCGGACAGGCCATTGACCCTGATCGTGCCGTGGGGCGCGGGCGGCGGCACCGACGCCACCGCGCGCATCATCGGCGCGGGCCTCGAACGCGAGCTCGGCCAGCCGGTCAGCGTCGTCAACCGCACCGGCGGATCGGGCGTAGTCGGCCATTCGGCCATCGCCGAGGCAGAACCGGACGGCTACACGATCGGCATCGCCACGGTCGAGATCGGCATGATGCACTGGCAGGGCCTGACGGAACTGACCTACGCGAATTATACGCCCCTCGCACTCATGAACGAGGATGCGGCAGGGGTGCAGGTGCTTGCCGATTCCGAATACGACACGCTCGAAAGCCTCCTGGAGGCGATCGCCGGATCACCCGCCGGCACCTTCCGTGCCTCGGGAACCGGCCAGGGCGGCATCTGGCATCTTGCCATCGCGGGGCTCCTCAATGATCGCGGCATCGATCCGGCGAACGTACCGTGGGTGCCGAGCGACGGCGCCGCGTCCGGCCTTCAGGATTTGATGGCAGGCGGCGTCAATCTCGTCCCCGTCTCGCTCGTCGAGGCGCGCGGCCTGATCGAGGCGGGCCGCGTCAAGTCGCTCGGCCTGATGGGGCCCGAACGCGCCGACCTGTTCCCCGATGTGCCGACCTTGTCCGAGGCCATCGGCTCGGACTGGCAGATCGGCGCATGGCGCGGGATCGTCGGCCCGCAAGACCTGCCGGAGGACGTCGCCACCCGCCTCATGGATGCGCTCGAGGCGGTCTACAACAGCGAGGACTACCAGAACTTCATGGCCGCCCAGGGCTACGGCGTGCGTTGGGCACGTGGTGATGAGTTCGGCACCTTCATGGAACAGGCCGACGCCTCACTTGGCGAAACGATGGAGGCCGTCGGTCTCGCCCAGTAATCCGATCGACGAAAGCCTGCCGGCCATCGGTCGGCAGGCGATCGCCACGCTTCCCATCGATCCGGTGGAGACCTTCATGCGGTTCAGCGACACGATGCTCGGCACCGTGCTCCTCTTTCTCGGAGCCGCGATAGCGGTTTATGCGCGCACTTTGCCCGCCGTGCCGGGACAGCAATATGGCGCCGCGGCCTTCCCGACGCTGATCGGGCTCGCGATGGTCGCATGCGCACTCGTCCTGTTCGCCAAGGGCTGGCAGCAGGGGCGCGTGGCGCTCGTCACACGTACCGAATGGACCCGTCAGCCGGGCGCGTTGCTCGCCGTTTTCGTTACGGTCGTTTGCGTCATCGCCTATATCTTCCTAGCCCGCCCTGTCGGTTTCGTGCCGGTTTCCTTCGCGATCCTGCTCGTCCTTTTTCGATTGCTGTCGGTCTCGTGGGGCAAGGCGATCTTCTTCGCCGTCGCGGCGACGCTCGTCACCGATTATGTCTTCCGCAGCCTGCTGCTGGTCCCATTGCCGTTCGGCGTCATGCCGCGGCTGCCCTGGTAGGAGGAGGTCGACATGGACGCGATACTCCAGGCATTCGGGCTCGTCTTCACCTGGCAGGTTTTGACGACCGTCACGGCCGCAGCCCTGTTCGGCCTCCTCGTCGGCGCGGTGCCGGGCCTGACCGCCACGATGGCGACGGCGCTTCTGGTGCCGCTGACCTTCTTCATGGACCCGATCCCCGCGGTCGGCGCGATGGTGACCTGCGCGGCGATGGCGATCTTCGCCGGCGACATTCCCGGCGCGCTGTTGCGCATGCCCGGAACCCCCGCTTCCGCCGCCTACACCAACGAAGCCTATGCGATGACGCGCAAGGGCGAGGCGGAAACCGCTCTCGGCGCCTGCGTCCTCTTCTCGGCGATCGGCGGCCTCTTCGGCACGCTGGTGCTCATATTCGCGGCGCCCGCACTGGCCGAATTCGCACTGAACTTCTCGTCCCAGGAATATTTCTGGATGGCGATGCTCGGCCTGACCTGCGCGACCTTCATCGGCGCCGCATCGCCGGTCAAGGGAATGGTCAGCCTCCTGATCGGCCTGCTCGTCGCGACGGTCGGACTCAAGAACGCATCGGGCGTGCCGCGCTTCACCTTCGGCTCGACCGACCTGATGGCCGGCATCGACTTCATACCGGCCATGATCGGCCTCTTCGCCGTCTCCGAGGTCATGCGGACCATGGCGGCCGGCGCGCCGTCCTGGGACAATGTTCAGGTCAGGGTCGGCAACATCTTTCGCGATTGGGGCGGCATGCTGACCCGCTACTGGCGCCAGCAGGTCCGTGGCAATGTGACGGGCACGGCCATCGGCATCCTGCCGGGCGCCGGGGCGGATGTGGCGGCCTATGTGAGCTATGCCGTCAGCCGGCGTTTTTCGCGGACGCCGGAAAAATACGGCACGGGCCATGTCGAGGGCATCGTCGAGGCGACGTCCTCCAATAATGCCTCGCTGTCGAGCGCCTGGGTGCCCGCGCTCGTTTTCGGCATTCCCGGCGACACGATCACCGCGATCGTGATCGGGGTCCTCTACGTGAAAGGCCTCAATCCGGGGCCGACGCTTTTCCTTTTCAACCCGCAGACGATCTACGCCGTCTTCCTGATCTTCATTCTCGCCAACCTCCTGATGATCCCGCTGGGTTGGATGGTGATCAAGCTGGCGCGAGGTCTCTTGCGCACGCCGCGTTCGATCCTGATGCCGATCATCCTCGTCTTCTGCATCGTCGGCGCCTTCGCCTCCAACAACGCGGCCTACGGCATCGTCATCATGCTCGTTTTCGGATTGCTCGGCTTCTTCATGGAGGAAAACGACATCCCGATTGCGCCCTGCATCCTCGGCATCGTGATAGGCCCCATTCTCGAGCACAATTTCATCACGACGATGATCAAGTCGGACGGCTCGCTCTTGACCTTCGTCAACCGTCCGATCGCCGCTATTCTGGCAGTCGCGCTGGCTCTGATCTGGGTTTCTGTAATCTACACGACGTTCCGCGGCAGGCGGGCAGAGGCGACTTGAGGACGCAAGGGTGTTGTGTCGACGTGTTACGCATTGTACGAATGGCAGCGCTGCCAAAACTGCTCCGGCAGTTCTTGCCGGCGACAGTGAAGGGGAGGTTCGATCATGACGACGGGTGAAGGTGCAAAGCTGAGGTCGCGCGCTTGGTTCGACAATCCGCTGAACCCGGACATGACGGCGCTCTATCTCGAGCGCTATCTGAACTACGGCCTCTCGCAGGAGGAACTGCAGTCCGGAAAGCCGATCATCGGGATCGCGCAGACCGGGTCCGACCTGTCGCCCTGCAACCGACATCACCTCGAACTCACCAAGCGTGTGCGCGAGGGCATTCGCGAGGCGGGCGGCATCGCGATCGAGTTTCCCGTCCATCCGATCCAGGAAACCGGCAAGCGGCCGACCGCATCGCTCGACCGCAACCTCGCCTATCTCGGCCTGGTCGAGGTGCTCTACGGCTATCCGCTCGACGGTGTCGTCCTCAATATCGGCTGCGACAAGACGACCCCGGCCATGCTCATGGGCGCTGCGACCGTTAACATCCCGGCCGTCGCGCTGTCGGTCGGCCCGATGCTCAATGGCTGGTTCCGCGGCGAGCGCACCGGATCGGGCACCATCGTGTGGAAGGCGCGCGAGATGATGGCGGCCGGCGAGATCGACTATGCGGGCTTCATCAAACTGGTGGCCAGCTCGGCGCCATCCACCGGCTATTGCAATACGATGGGCACGGCAACCACGATGAACAGCCTTGCCGAGGCGCTCGGCATGCAGCTTCCCGGTTCTGCCGCGATCCCGGCACCCTATCGGGATCGCCAGGAAATGGCCTACCTGACCGGCAAGCGCATCGTGGCGATGGTCGCGGAGGATCTGAAACCGTCCGACATCCTGACGCGCGACGCGTTCATCAACGCCATCCGCGTGAATTCCGCCATTGGCGGCTCGACCAACGCGCCGATCCATCTCAACGCTCTCGCGCGCCATGTCGGCGTCGAGCTGACGATCGAAGACTGGCAGACCTATGGCGAGGAAGTGCCGCTTCTGGTCAACCTCCAGCCCGCCGGCGAGTATCTGGGCGAGGACTACTACCACGCCGGCGGCGTGCCGGCCGTCGTCGCGCAGTTGATGGCCAACGGCCTGATCGCCGCGGACGCGATGACCGTCAACGGACGGACGATCGGCGAAAACTGCCGCGAGGCCGCGATCGAGGACGACCGCGTCATCCGGCCGTTCGACAAGCCGCTCAAGACCAATGCAGGTTTTCGCGTCCTTCGCGGCAATCTGTTCGACAGCGCCATTATGAAGATGTCGGTGATCTCCCAGGAATTCCGCGACCGTTATCTGTCCGATCCTGCGCAACCGATGGCGTTCGAGGGCCGGGCGATCGTCTTCGACGGACCGGAGGACTATCACCACCGCATCGACGATCCAGCGCTCGGCATCGACGAAAACTGCATCCTGTTCATGCGTGGCGCGGGCCCGATCGGTTACCCGGGCGCCGCCGAGGTGGTGAACATGCGCGCGCCGGACTACCTCATCAAGCGCGGCATTCATGCCCTGCCCTGCATCGGCGACGGGCGGCAGTCGGGAACGTCCGGCTCGCCCTCCATTCTCAACGCCTCGCCGGAAGCGGCGCTCAATGGCGGGCTGGCGCTGCTGCGAACCGGCGACCGCGTCCGGATCGACCTGAAGAACGGCAAGGCCGACATGCTCGTCGACGATGCCGAACTGCAGGATCGCCGCACCGAACTCGCCCGCCGTGGCGGATATGAAATACCCGCCCACCAAACGCCGTGGCAGGAAATCCAGCGCGGCCTCGTCTCGCAGCTCGAGACGGGCATGGTCCTGGAGCCGGCTGTCGCCTATCGCCGGCTCGCCCAGGGCGGTGTCGACGGCAAGCAGCCGCTCGTCCCGCGCGACAATCACTGATCGGTCGAAACGAAGGAGAGCGCCGATGCGCATACTGGTTCTTGGCGGCGCGGGCATGATCGGGCGGCGGCTGGTCGAATCGCTCGTGGCGGGCGGCGAACTCGGCGGACGCCGGATCGAGGCGATCCATTCCTTCGACGTCGTCGATGCAGGGGCGCCGTCACCGCTGGTCTCGACCAGTGCCGGCGACATCGCCGATCCCGCGACGATCTCGAGCCTCGTCGCGGCCCGGCCTGACGTCATCTTCCATCTGGCGTCGATCGTCTCCGGCGAGGCGGAGGTCGAGTTCGAGAAAGGTTACCGGATCAATCTGGTCGGCATGCAGAATGTGCTCGAGGCGATCCGCCATGCAGGTGACGACTATCGGCCGCGCCTCGTCTTCACTTCGTCGATCGCCGTCTTCGGCGCGCCGTTCGAAGAGCCGATCCGCGACACGTTTCTTCATGCACCGCTGACGAGCTACGGAACGCAAAAGGCGATCTGCGAACTCCTCCTGTCGGATTACAGCCGGAAGGGCTTCGTCGATGGCGTGGGCATCCGCCTGCCCACCATCGTCGTTCGTCCCGGCAAACCCAACAAGGCGGCGTCGGGCTTCTTCTCCGGCATCATCCGCGAGCCGCTCGCCGGCATCGAGGCGGTGCTTCCGGTCGGCGACGACGTCCGGCATTGGGTGGCAAGCCCGGCCGCGGCGGTCGGGTTCCTGCTGCATGCCGCGACGCTCGATACCGCAATTCTGGGCGACCGACGCTCGCTAACCATGCCGGGCCTGTCGATCACGGTGGGCGAGATGGTCGAGACGCTGCGCGAGATCGCCGGCGCGGACACCGCGGCGCTGATCAAGCGCAGGCCGGACGCGGCGATCGTCAAGATCGTCGCCGGCTGGCCGCGCGACTTTTCGGCCGAACGGGCGACATCAGTGGGCTTCGTGGCCGATACCGATTTCGCTGCGATCGTGAAGGCGCACATCGCCGACGAACACGCCCGAAAACAGGCGACCGAAGGAGATGCTGCATGACCAGCACACGTGAACGGATCGGCATCGTCGGCGTCGGACTGATGGGGCACGGCATCGCCAAGAACATCATCGAGGCCGGCTATCCGATGACCGTCATGGGGCATCGCAACCGCGCCCCGATCGAGGATATGCGCCAGCGCGGAGCAGGCGAGGCGGACACGGTCACCCAACTGGCGGCCGTCAGCGACATCGTCTTCCTGTGTCTTCCGGGCAGCCCGCAGGTCGAGGCCGTCGTCACGCAGATATTGAAAGACAAGGGCGCCGTTCACACGATCGTCGACTGCTCGACCTGCGACCCCGTATCGACGCGCAGCCTTGCCAAGGCCTGCAATGACGTCGGCATCGCCTTCGTCGATGCGCCGCTGGCGCGCACGCCCAAGGAGGCATGGGAAGGCCAGCTCGACACGATGGTGGGGGCAGGCGAGGCAGACTTCGCCCGCGTCGAACCGATCCTGAAATGCTGGGCGGGGCGCATCATGCGCGTCGGAGATGTGGGGGCCGGCCACACGGTCAAGCTGCTCAACAATTTCGTTGCGCTCGGCTACGCTGCGCTCTACGCGGAAGTGCTGGCGATCGGGGCCAGGAACGGCGTCGAGGCCGCGACCTTCCGCGGCATCATCGATGGCGGCCGCATGGATTGCGGCTTCTTCCAGACCTTCATGCAGTACGCGGTCGACCGAAACCGCGACGCGCACAAATTCACCTTGCGCAACGCGCACAAGGACATGCGCTATCTGACCGGCCTTGCCAGCGAAAGCGGCATTGCCTCGCATATGGCGTCCAGCGTCAAGAACAGCTTTGCCACCGCCGAAGGGATCGGACGGGGCGACGACTACGTGCCGATGCTTGCCGACATCGTCGCCGAATTGAACGGCATCACTCCCAAGGAAGGAAGCGACCGCGCATGAACCGCATCGATCTTGAGGGACGCAAGGCCATCGTCACGGGCGGAGCGCGCGGTATAGGCTTTGCCACTGCCGAGCGGATGATCGCCAGCGGGGCGGCCGTCGAATTGTGGGACATCGATGCGGCAGCCATAGACGAGGCCACCCGTTCGCTTGGCGGACAGGCCAGTGGCGCGGTGGTCGAACTGACCGATGAGAGCGCAGTCGCCGCCGCCGCGCGCAGGAGCTTCGAGGCGAGGCCCGTCGATATTCTGGTCAACAATGCGGGCATCACCGGCGGCAATGCGAAGACCTGGGACCTTGCGCCGGATGTCTGGCGGCGGACGGTCGAGGTCAATCTTGTCGCTCCCTATCTGACCTGCCATGCGCTCGTGCCGCTCATGATGGGCTCGGGCTATGGCCGGATCATCAACGTCGCATCGATCGCCGGCAAGGAAGGCAATCCCAATGCGTCGCATTATTCGGCCTCGAAGGCGGGCCTCATCGCCTTGACCAAGTCGCTCGGCAAGGAACTGGCGGGATCGGGCATATTGGTGAACTGCGTGACGCCTGCCGCCGCCCGCACAGCCATCTTCGACCAGATGACGCAGGAACACATCGACTACATGCTCGCCAAGATTCCGCTCAACCGTTTCGTCGAGCCTGCCGAGGTGGCGGCGATGATCGCCTGGCTCGCCTCGGAGGACTGCTCGTTCACGACCGGTGCGGTATTCGATATCTCGGGCGGACGGGCCGTCTACTGACCCCAGGCCCGCAACGCTGCGTCGTCATAGAAGTGTCATAAAACCCGGCAAGATCACGATCGCTGGGGCGCGTCGAATTTAAGAGAAGATCGCGGCCTATGACGATTTCCACATCCTCCGGCGCGTCCGCGCGCCTGCTATTGCCGACCCGCGAGTTGAAGGTCGCAGCGATCATCCTGGCGGTGGGAGCGATGGCAAGTCTTGCGGTGCTGGCCGCAGACCAGTGGTGGGGGATCGACCATTACGATCTTGTCCGCGACCCCAATGCCATCGCCAACAACCCCAACTATTTCGGCCTCGTCTCAAATCTCGGCATCGTCCTGTGGATGGTCGGCGCTGTCGGCGCGTTGCAGGCACACGCGGCGTTGAAGGGTCGACCCGGCCGCAATTTCGGCAGCCTCCTGCTCTTCGGGGGCGCCTTCTCCGTCGTGATGGGGCTCGACGATCTTTTCATGCTGCACGAATCGATCGCGACGTTCGGCATCCCCGAAATCGTCGTCCTCGTGCCGCACGCCCTGCTGCTGGCGATGCTGTGCCATCAGGCCTGGCCGCTCCGATCGGCAACGCCCTGGCTGCTGCTCGCAGCCTGCGTCTGCGCCTTCGGTCTTTCGATGGCGGTCGACGTCTACCCGGTCGATTTCGGCGGACAGGTCTTCATCGAGGAAAGCTTCAAGCTTCTCGGCATCATGTTTCTGACAGCCTATCTCGTGATGACGAGCCAGAAGGCGCTGCGCGTTTAACGGGCCGCCACGAGAAATTCCGTATCCGTCCTGCCATGCACGTTCGCATGGCGGACGGTCAGTTGGCCTGCCGCGTGGTAGATCAGGAACGAGCCGATCGTATAGGGATAGAGGATGTCGACCTCCACGAAGGAGCGAATGAGAAGCAGGACCGCCAGCCCGAAGAGGATGTAGGCCGCCTGAT
Source organism: Pseudomonadota bacterium (assembly GCA_023389195.1). Taxonomy (GTDB): domain Bacteria; phylum Pseudomonadota; class Alphaproteobacteria; order Rhizobiales; family Rhizobiaceae; genus Aliihoeflea. The sequence continues at coordinate 157,617 of JAEWET010000050.1, read as the reverse complement.
CGCTGGCGCGTGACAGAAGGCGGCCCAGATGGGCGAATAGCACGCCGCCGACAAGGACGCAGATCAGCGCGAATCCGACCGCGCCGAGTTCCACAAGCGCCTCGATATAGGTGTTGTGGAAGTGGAAGCCGGTCCGCGTTGCGATGTAGAATTCGGCCCAAAGCCGCTCGGCCTCGCCGAAACCCTGCACCCAATAGCCCTGATAGCCGACGCCCAAGACCGGCGCCTGTGCGATCGAGGCGAGCCCTTCCGACCACAGATAGGTCCGCCCCGTCAGCGTCGCATCCTTGCCGAAGATTGCCAGCACCGCATCGAGCGCGCCGGCATTGAGGGCGACGACGATACCCCCGGTGGCGACAATCGCAAGGGCGATGAAGAGCACCTTGCGTGCGGCAGGCGAGAACAGGAGCACCGCGCGCATGCCGAGCATTGCGGTGAGCGTCAACACGATGCCGATGAGCGACGTCGCCGATTGCGAGGCGACGAGCGCATAGGCCGAGACGCCGCCAATCGCCGTCGCGACGAGCCGGGTGACGACGGCCGCGTCGAGCAGGAACACCGCCACGAAGGCGAAATAGACGCCGAGCGATGCGTAGAAACCGAGCTGGTTTTTCGAAGAGAAGGCTCCGACGAAACTGTAGGTGCCGTCGAGCGGATCGAAATGATAGCCGCCGAAGACAAAGGAATAGGCAAGCACCAGCGCCGCACCGGCAAGGACGCCGAAGCTCAGCGTCCGCGGCCCGATGACACGCGCCGCGATCAGCGCGCAGACGATGTGCGTGGCATATTGCACGCTCGCCCGCGCGCTCGTCCCGGGTGCCAGCGACCAGAAGGTGGACAGGCAGGCGAGCACGCCGAACGCCAGTATCCAGTGATAGCGCGCGTAGTTGCCGAGCACCCGGCGATAGTCGATGAGGACGAGCGGCAGCCACAATGCGTAATAGGCGAGGACGGCAGCCGGGCCGAAGCGAGTCGAGTAGGCGAAGACGAACACCGACAGCGAAACTGCCACGGCGCCATAGGCGAAATTGCGCTCCGGCGAGACGAAGGATGCCTTGGCGACCCGCATTTGCCCTAGCTTGGCTGCTCGACTGCGGCAGCCGCGACCGGCTCGATCTTCACCTTGACCACGTCGCCCGGCAGGACCGGCGTGTGCTCCTGCGCGGGCATTTCCTGCGGCTCGCCATCGATCTCGCGTACGATGACGTAGCTGATGTCGGGCTCGGCGGCGCCGACCGCACCGGCGGCCTCGGGCGCGATCGACAGGGCTTCCTGCATCAGGCTGTTGCTGGTCAGGATTTTCAGATTGGCCGCCTCCAGATTGGCTTCGGCCTGCTGGAGTTCCTGCGCGACTTCCGCGTCGCGGTCGTTGCGCAGCGCGTTGGCGTCCTGCGTCGCCTGCGCGATGTCCTGCTTGGCGCGCAAGGCGGCGGTTTCCATGTCGAGCACCCGGCCCTCCAGATCGGCGACCGAACGGCCGATGGAGAGCACGCGCTCGTTGACGACGAGACCGCGATCGGCCAGGTCACCGATGCCGGCAAGCTGCTCGCGCGACAGCTCGATCTGCTCGTTCTGGCTGGTGATCTTCCGTTCGAGTGCTACGATCTCGTTTTCGAGCAGTTCCTTGAGGTCGTCGATCGCGGCGAGCTGGCGCTCGAGCCGTTCGGCGCGGGCATCGCGGAAGGCGGTTTCGTCCCCGATCAGCTTCTGGCCCTGCTCGGTGCCGCTCAGTTCCTCCGGGAATTGAATCTCGGCGCCTCCCGTAGTCTCGGCTTCGAGCCGCGCCTTTCGCGCAATCAGCCGCATCCGGTCGGCGCTGAGCACGTCGACGTCGCCGCTGGCATTGATGAAGTCGCGCTCGATCCGCTGCCCCGTCTCGGCCGAACGTCGCATGCCGCCCGCGATGCTGACGGCTTTCAGCACGGTGAGGTTGGGATCGAACGGATAGCGACCCGGCGTCGCCACGTCTCCCGCCAGGAAGAACGGCCGGTACTCGGCAAGCTCGACGGAGGCTTCCGGGCGATCCATGAGGCCGAGCTTCTGCTGCAACGCGTCGCCGATCTCCGTCGCGACGTCCGCGGTGGTGCGCCCATTGGCCTCGACTTCACCGACGATGGGCACGGAGATGACACCGGCGGGGCCGACGACATATTCGCCGCTGATCGACGACCAGTCGCGAACGGCGCCTTCGGCCGTTTGCCATTCGACGATGCGGATATTGAGCTTGTCCATCGTGCCGAGCGTGTAGCCTTCGGCGGTCGCGAAAGTGACCGAACCGGAAAGGACGCAAAGCGCGCCGGCAAGGCCGCGGAATATCGAGAGGCGCATCATGATCAATAGCTTCCGCGCGCCGCCACCACGACGGGCACGGTCCTGAGGATGATCTTCATGTCGAAGACGATCGACCAGTTTTCGACATAGTGCATGTCGTAGGCAACGCGTTGGGCGTAGGTGACGTCGTTGCGGCCGCTGATCTGCCACAGGCCGGTGAGACCGGGACGCGACTTGAGATAGTAGCTCGCCGCCTTGCCGTAGAGCTCAAGCTCTTTCTTCACGACGGGGCGCGGGCCGACGATGCTCATGTCGCCGATGAGGATGTTGTAGATTTGTGGCAGCTCGTCGAGGCTGAGCTTTCGCAGGACGATTCCGACGCGCGTGACACGCGGGTCGTCCTTCAGCTTGCGGGTTGCCAACCATTCGTCCCGCGCCTCGGGACAGCGGGCGAAATGCGCTGCGAGGACCTCCTTGCCATTGGGCACCATCGTGCGAAATTTCAGGCAGTCGAAGACCCGCCCGTTTCGGCCGATTCGCCCATGGCGGTAGAACACGCTGCCGCCATCCGACAGTTTGACCAGCATGCCGAGCATGAGGAAGAGCGGACTGAACACGACAAGCGCGGCGAGCGCGCCGAAGACGTCGAAGACCCGCTTCCACGCGCCGCCGATGGCAGGCGGCTCGTCGCTGCCAAGCCGCCGCTTTTCTTCCCTGTTGGCCGTGGATGAAGCGAGTTTCATACGGATCTCCAAATGCACGAACATGCGAAAGCCTGTTTCGCATTGCACCATAAACATGGGAGTGGAGATAAGCGCGTTGTGTGCCCACAATCGGACGGCAGGCAAATATTGAATCATAATTTGTGACGTGAGGATATTGTAAGGCATTCCGGAAATAGAAAGTCGCAACCGAAAATTGAAACCATCCAACTGATATAAATCAGGCGCCTTACATCATAATCTATATATCGACTTGTACTTCCGGTTTTGCGGTCACCCGGCGAAAACCGTAAATCAATACCGATATTGTGTTCGATGCCAGCGTGGAAATATCTATCGCAATGCAGCATAGTTCGGGCGCATCCGGCGCTTTTCATTGCATGGCCTCGACGAAGTGACTATAGACGATCAAGGCATGCGGGGGCGCGCAAGAGGCTTGGTGCCAAATCAGGCTAGGGGCCCTGCGCCGCGTTGCATGTCGGCTTGGCTTCTTGGGGTCGTCGATGTCGTTCTCGTTGTTCCTGCGTGGATTCTTGGTAGCGATCGCAATTTTTGCGGTCGTTACGTATTTCCTGACGCAGTCCGTCTGGACGACGGTCATCAACACGATCATCTGCGCGGCCTTGATCCAGATCGGCTATGTGATCGGCGTCCTTTGGATGGTTGGGCGCACGAAAGCCGGACTGGCCAATGACGCCCAGGATGAGCGGGCCGATTCGCCCGGCCTCGATCCCGCATCCTCCAAGAAGCCGGGGCGCATCGGCAGTGTCCCGGGCTCGCGACACCCTTAACGTTCGTCCTAGACGCCCGCTGGCAGCACCGTCTCGCCACAGTTCTGACCGATGTCTCGCCCTCGAATGAAACGAGAGGTGAGCATTTGATGCCGTCGCGCCCCAACGAGCCGATCGCTGCCGATGTCTGCGTCGTCATCGCTGCCATGAATGCGGCGGCCACGATCGGCCGCGCGGTTTCTTCCGCACTGAACGAACCGCGGGTGAAGGAGATCGTGATCGTCGATGACGGATCGCGTGATGATGCGACAATTCGGGCGGCGCAGGCGACCGACGACGGCACCGGTCGGATCAGTGTCATTCGGCTGGACGAAAATCGGGGGCCCGCTCACGCGCGCAACGTCGCGATCGCCCGTTCGAAGGCGCCTTTCCTTGCGATCCTCGATGCCGACGATTTTTTCATCGCCGGCCGCTTCGACGAAATGCTCGACGGAGAGGATTGGGATTTCGTCGCAGACAACATCGTTTTCGTCGATGAGGGTCAGGCGGGAAGCCTGCCCGAAATCCCAGCCTTCCACGCCGAGCCGAGCTTCATCGGGTTCAAGGCGTTCGTCGACGGAAACATCTCCCGCAAGGGTGCCGAGCGGGGCGAGATCGGGTTCTTGAAACCGGTCATGCGGCGGTCCTTTCTCGACCGGCATGGCCTGCGCTACGACGAAACCCTGCGGCTGGGCGAGGATTTCGACCTTTATGCGCGCGCATTGTCGCTCGGCGCGCGTTATAAGGTGGTGCGCCATTGCGGGTACGGCGCCGTCGTGCGCGCCGGTTCGCTCAGCGGACGGCACCGCACACTGGAACTGAAGCATCTCTATGAGGCCGATCGCGGCATCTTGGCCTCGATCCGCCTCGGCGCGGCCGACGAGCAGGCGTTGCGCCATCATGAGCGCCATATCCGCGGCCGCTATGAATTGCGCAATTTCCTGGATCGGAAGGGTCAGGCCGGTCCCTTGCGTGCCGGGCTCGAACTGCTCGCCCGACCATCGGCCATCCCGGCGGTCGTCGGCGGCATCGCATCCGACAAATGGCAGGCCGCGCGGAGCGGCGGAGCGATGCGGGCGTCGGCGCAGGTCGAGCAACCCCGTTTCCTGCTGCCGGCCCGCAAGGCCTCTCAGAAGTAGTCGCGGCGGACCTCGTCGAGAACGGAAACGAGCCGGTCCTTGCGGGCCTGAAGGATAGCGCCGTCGCTCAGTCGCGGTTTGGCGCGGGCGGCGCGCCACAGCCCGAGCGCGGCCGGGCTCCCGAGCAGGTTCTTCGCCAGAGACCGCAGGCCCGTTGCCTCGGCTGTCTGCCGTTCTGCGAGCAGGAGATCGCCGCCGCCACCTGGTGCGTCGTGCGCCAAGCTCGAATAGTCGACACCCCAGAAGCGCGCGCCCTTGGTGATCGCCTCGGCGCGGGAGGAAAGCGCGATGCGGCGCGGCGCATAGGTCAACTCGAGCGAGCGCGCCCAGTCGTTCCACTTGAAGCTGTTGATGCTTGCCGATGTCGACACGGCGACCCACGGCACCCGGAATGCGTCGGCGAGGATCGCTGCGTGCATGGATTCGGCGATGACCAGATCGGCACCGGCGATCTGCCTGATCACATGCTTCGCCTCCCCGCACGGGTCGACATAGCCAATTCCGGCAAGGTCGCAAAGTTGCGGCCACAGCCCGCCAATGGTCGATTCCCAATGCGGCACGAACACCGTGCCGCCACTCTTCTCGATCGACCGGAACTCCGGCATTTCGGTCACCATCACCGCCGGGTCGATGATCCCGAGCGACGGGTCGTGGCCGAGCTTTTGCGCAGTCAGCGGCCCGCGTAGCGCGCGTATGTCCCAATCGGGACCGGACATGTCCGGCATTTCGCCATAGCCGAAACCGCTGCCGATCACGAGCTTTCGTCCGGAGGGCGGCAGCAGCTTTGCGTTGAGCACCGTGCCGACTCCGACGAGGAGGATCTCGTCGGCGACGTCGCGAAAGCCCGGCAGCAGAAAATCCCAAAGCCACAGGTTCAAATCGTCGCCGAAATTGCCGTGCGCGGATTCCCAGTAGAACGGGGTCATCGCTGGCCGGCCTTCGGCAGAAACTTGCCGGCGGCAAGTCGCATCGCACTGGTCACGATGCGCGGGTCGCGCCAGGCCCAGCCGGCGAGCTGGCGAAATTGCGGCGTCTTGCGCTCGCGAAGCAACCGCGCCTGTCCCCACAATGCCTGCTGCCGGGCGGTTTGCTTGTAAGACGCGATCGACGCGCGATCCTGCGCATCGTGCGAAAACCGCGTCTCGAGCCTGTCGAGCGCGACCCAGGTATTGAACTGCTGTTTGAGGAAGTGCGGCGAGCCGCTGTCGACGCCGTGAAAGATGTTGACGCCTTCGCCGCGCGTCGCACCGATGGCGTCGGACAGGATGGTGCGTCGGGCAGTGCGCACGCATTCGTAGAAGAAGAGCACGTCCTCGGCCGCTAGCCGCAGGGCGGCCTCGAAACGCGTGGAGCGGAATAGCGGCGCGCCGATCACCATCGCAGACAGGTGCATGAAACTCCAGTTGCGCAGCATCACGCTGGCGATGTCGGGAATTTCCACGACAGGCGGATCGTCGCTGAGGCGGGTGATTTCCGTTACGTCCGCAAGCGCGGAGACGCCGAAATGATAGTGGAAGGCCTCGCCGCCCGAAATCGACGCGAAATAACAGTCCGCCTCAAAACGTGACAGGTTTTCGACGGCGATCTTGAGATGATCGGGCGTCCATTCGTCGTCGGAATCGAGAAACGCGACATAGTCGCTGTCGGCCGAAACGGCGTCGAGGCCGGTATTTCGCGCCGCGCCCGGGCCGGCATTCTTCTGGGTCACGACGCGGATGCGCCGGCGTTCCTCGGCACTGAGTACGGCGAGTTCGGGCTCGAGCGGAGAAGGCGATTCGTCGTCGACGATGATGATGTCGAAACATGTATGCAACTGCGCGAACACCGATCCCAATGCCCTGCGCAATATGCCCGCTTCGCGCTGGTAATAGGGAATGACCACGCTGCACTTCGTCATCTTTTCGTGCCTTTTCTGACGATGGAAGGTTCGCACGACGCAGCGATCTGGCCGCGTCTGGATGCCGATTTCACCGGACCTGCCTGACTGGTCCCACGACCAGCACGAAAGAGAAATTGCCGATGGCGCCAGTGATCTCGCTGCGAACGGTGACCAACAATGTCGGTTGGAGCATCCTCTCGAAGACCAGCACTTTCGGGCTGAAGTTTGTCACGGTTCCGATCCTGGCCCGGCTTCTGAGCCCCGAGGAATTCGGCATCGTCGCCGTCGCGCAGTTGGTCGTCCTGTTCCTGACCATGGTCGGCGGCGCCGGTCTGGCTGCCGCGTTGGTGGTCGAGCGCACCCATGACGAAACGACGGTGCATTCGGTTTTCTGGACCAATTTCGCGATGGCGATTGCCATGGCGCTGGCGCTTTTCGTGTTCGCCGAACCGCTGGCTGCGATGATGGGCGCGCCGGGGGGCGGCGGTGTCGTCCGAATCATGGCGCTGATCATCCCGATCCTGCTTTGCGGCGATGTCGCCTATGCGCTGCTCGCCCGCCGCATGGCCTTCGACAAGGATGCGTTCTGGAGCGTCCTGTCCGAATCTGCCGGGGCGCTGTGCGCCGTCGCGCTGGCGCTGGCGGGGTGGGGCATGTGGGCGCTGGTCGCTCAACTGTTCCTGTCGGCGATCCTGCGTCTCGGAGGTCTCTTCTACGCCACCGGCTACCGGCCGCGCCTCATCTTCTCGCTTGCCCGGGTTCGCACCCTCTGGGGGTACAGCGCCGGGCTGATGGGGTCCGAAATCTTCAATTTCATCACGTTCCAGTCGCCGCTCGTGATCGTGTCGCGCTTTCTGGGCATCGCGGAGGCGGGGGCCTATTCGGCCGCGAACCGTTTTGCGAGCATTCCGAACCAGGTCGTCCTGGCAGCGCTGATGGGCGTGCTCTTCCCGACCTTCAGCCGCATCGCCGACGACCGGGAACGGCGCACACGTGCGCTTTTCCTGTCGACGCAGGTCTGCAGCCTCGTCCTCGCGCCGATGATGTTCGGCATCTGGGCGATCGCGGAGCCGGGCATGTATGTGATCTTCGGCCGGCAATGGGCCTGGGCCTGGCCGGTGCTCGGCCTGCTGGCGCTGTCGAAAGGCATATTGGCGCCGTGCAGCACCTACATTCCCTATCTGAAGGGCGTCGGCAAAAGCCATGTGCTCTGGTGGGTCGCCGTCGCGCGCGCGGTGCTCGTCAGCGCGGCAGTGGCCTATGGTGCGATTTCGGGTGGGCTCGTCCAGGCGATGATCTGGCTGTGCATCGCGAATGCCGTAACGCTCGTCTTCTATTGCTGGACCGTCTTCCGAACCGACGAGATCCCCTTTCTGCGCAACTTTCTCGTCACCTGCCGGCCGATGGCAAGCGCCCTCGCCATGGCCGTCGCGGTCCGGTTCCTCGTCGACAGACTGCGCGAGTCGGATTTCGGTCCCGTCGTCCAGATCGCGATCGGCGGCGCCGCTGGCGCCATGATCTACGCCATGCTCGTTCTCCTTACGGAACGGGCGCTGTTGCGCGAACTGTTCGCCATGGTCGCCAAATTCCGCAATCGGGCGCAACCCGACCCGGCATCCTGATTCACGTTACCGGACGCATGTCGCAGTGCAGCATGCGGATGCTGGATTTGAGCCGACAATCCGCGTGGCCGGCAGAGGGCGATACTAACGCGGCCTCACAATTCGTTATCCCGGCCGGCGCTGCTTTTGGGCGTGCAGCCACATTCTCATCCGTTCGCGAAGCTATTCGCATTGCAGCAAACGCTTCATCGGGAGGTTTCCGCAGCGGCCCTTGGGAGGGGGCGGCGAACGAAGAGGTAAAGGACCCATGGCTCACGAACCGACCCGGCTGCGCACCATCGCTGCTTCAACGATCATTGCCGCGCTCGCGTCAGGCACGACCATTGCCCATGCCGTCGAAGGTGGCGCCTCCTTCGTCGAGGAATTCGACGATCTCACTTCCGAACGCTGGTACGTTTCCGATGGCTGGTCCAACGGCGATCATCAGAATTGCACCTGGTCGAAAGATCAGGTCGCGGTGGAAGATGGCGTCCTGCGGCTCGGCTTCGCTGCCGAGCGTTACAAGGATCGCGAGAACGTCTGCGGAGAAGTGCAGACGAATGAACGTTTCGGCTACGGCACCTACGAGGTGCGGATGAAGGCGGTGGAGGGGTCGGGCCTGAACACCGGCTTCTTCACCTATATCGGCCCCGTCCACGACCAGCCGCATGACGAGATCGATTTCGAGGTGCTCGGCAAGGACCCCTCGAAGGTTCAGGTGAACCAGTATGTCGATGGAGAGAATGTCGGCGACGAGAAACTGGTCGAAGTGACCGGCGGCGCGGCCGACGACTTCAACGACTACGCCTTCGTCTGGGAGGAAGGCCGCATCGCCTGGTACGTCAATGGCGAACTCGTCCACGAAGCGACCGATCCGGACAAGCTGCCCAGCCACGCGTCCAAGATCTATCTGAGCCTTTGGGGCTCGGACACGCTGACATCCTGGATGGGTGCGTTCGAAGCGCCCGGCAAGCCGGTGGCGGCCGAAATCGAGCGCGTCGCGTTCACCGCGCCCGGCGATGAATGCCAGTTCCCCGAATCCGTCGTCTGCGCGGACTGAAACCGGCATGCTTCACGTGCTCTATCTCGTTCATGATCTGACCGATCCTGCCGTCAGCCGACGCGTGGCGATGCTCGAGGCGGGCGGGGCGCGTGTGGCCGTCGCGGGGTTCCGGCGCGACGACCGCACGTCGCCGGCACGGCTTGGCGTGTCCGCCCCGATCGATCTCGGCGTCACGCGCGATGGCAAATTCGCCCAGCGCATCGCGGCCGTCGCCGCCGCTGCATTGGCCTTGCGCGCAAGGCTTGGCGGCGTCGATCAGCCTGAGATTATCATCGCCCGGCATCTGGAAATGCTGGCCTTGGCAGACCGCGCGAAGGGGCTTTTCCCCACTCGTCCGGCCATCGTCTATGAGAGCCTCGACATCCACCGCCTGCTTCTGGCCGAAAATGCATTCGGCCGTACCATGCGCGCCGCCGAGCGCCGTTTCGCACGGCACGCGCAACTTCTCCTGACGAGTTCGCCGGCCTTCCTGCGTGGCTATTTCGAGCCCTATGGCCAGCTCGACGCTCCGACGCTGCTGCTTGAAAACAAGGTCCTCGATCTGGACGATCGGTCGCCTGCAAAAGCATCGCGACTGCCGGTACCCACGAGTGGCAAGCCCTGGAGGATCGGCTGGTTCGGCGCGCTGCGTTGCGCGCGCTCGCTCGACACGCTGATCGATCTGGCGCGCCGTCTGGATGGCCGTGTCGAGCTCGTCCTGCGCGGTCGCCCCGCCTATGACGCCATTCCCGATTTCGACACGCTGGTCGAAGCCGCGCCTCACGTCGCCTTCCACGGCCCCTATCGAAATCCGGACGATCTCGCGGCGATCTATGGCGAGGTTCACTTCAACTGGGCCATCGACTTGTTCGAGGAAGGCCTGAACTCCGAATGGCTCCTGCCGAACCGCCTCTATGAAGGCGGCCGCCACGGCGCGATCCCCATTGCGCGCGCCGGAACGGAGTCCGCGAGGTTTCTCACCGGTCGCGGCATCGGCGTCGTGCTCGACACATGCTCCGCAGACGAACTGGTGGCCGTTTTCTCCAACCTCGGCGCGGCCGGGTTTGCGGCTCACCGCGCACGGCTCGACGCCATCGATCCGGCGACATGGACTGCGACGCGCAGCGACTGCGAAGCCCTCGTCGCGCGCCTGTCCAGCCTTCGTCCGCAACCGGAACTGCGAGCGGCGGCATGACTTTCCAGGAACTGGAGCAGCGCGTCATGACCGATGAGCTCGGCGCCGACATGCCACGCACGATGGTGGTCATCCCGTGCCTCAACGAGGCCGCCCATATCGCCGACCTCATCGCGACATTGATGTCGTCGGCCGAGCGTCTGGACATGCCGATCCTGGTGGTGGACGGTGGCAGCAGCGACGGCACGGTGAGCCTCGTCGAAGACCTTGCAGCGCGCAACCCGCGCGTCCGGCTGATCGACAATCCACGCCGCATCCAGAGCGCCGCAATCAACATGGCGGTCGCCGATCATGGCGAGACCTACGACTACTTCATCCGCATCGACGCCCATGGCGGCTACCCGGATGACTACTGCGACAGGCTCGTCGAGGAAGCGGTGCGTACCGGCGCAGATTCGGTCGTCGTGGCGATGAAGACGGCCGGCGAGGTGCCCTTCCAGCAGGCGACGGCGCTGGCGCAGAACTCACCGCTCGGCAATGGCGGCTCGAAGCACAGGGCGGGCGCGACGGGCCGCTGGATCGACCATGGCCACCACGCCTTGATGTCGGTCGCCGCGTTCCGCGCCGTCGGCGGCTATGACGAGAGTTTCAGCCACAATGAGGACGCCGAACTCGACCACCGGCTGAACGTCGCCGGCTTCCAGATCTGGATGACCGACCGCACCTTTATGACCTATTTTCCGCGCGCGACGCCGGATGCGCTTTTCAGGCAGTATTTTGCCTACGGGCGCGGGCGCGCCCGTAACGTGCTGAAGCATCGATCGGTCCCGAAGATCCGCCAGATGATCCCGCTTCTGGTGGCACCGGCCGTGGCTGGAGCCTTGCTGGCCGTCGTCAGCCTGGCGGCCATCGTGCCGGCCTTCGTCTGGATGGCGGCTTGCCTTGCCTATGGCGGTTGGCTCGCGCTGTTTCGCGGCGAACGAAACGGGGTGTTGGCAGGTGTCTCGGCCATGGTCATGCACCTCGCCTGGTCGGCCGGCTTCTGGCTTCAACTCGTCTCGCCCGAACGCAAACGATCGGGTGCCCGATGACCGGAACCTTGCGCATCGACATCGCGGTCTGCACCTACAGGCGTCCGCAGCTTGCCGAGACACTGCGCTCGCTCGGCGCGCTCACGGTTCCGGACGGGGTGGCGCTCCGGTTGATCGTCGCCGACAATGACATCGCGCCGAGCGCCGAGCGCATCGTCGGCGAGATGGCCGGGAAGTTGCCGTTCCCCGTCGACTATGTTCACTGCCCGGCGTCCAATATCTCGCTCGCCCGAAATGCCTGCCTCGACCATTCGCAGGCGGAATGGCTGGCCTTCATCGACGATGATTGCAGCGCGTCGCCGGACTGGCTGGCTGCGCTCGTCACCATGGCGCGCCGGACGGGGGCCGACGCGGTTCTGGGCCCGGTCGCCGCGATCTATGGCGACGCGGCGCCCGCCTGGATGCGGCGCGGCGACTTTCATTCGACGAATCCCGTTTTCGTTCGCGGCGAACTGTTGACCGGCTACACCTGCAACGTCCTGATGAACGTCGCGGCTCCGTCGCTCGAGGGCCGACGGTTCGACCTGGCTCTAGGCCGTACCGGCGGCGAGGACACCGAATTCTTCACCGGCATGGTGCGCGATGGCGGACGCCTTGCATTTGCCGAGGCGGCGCTGGCGAGCGAACCCGTCCCCGCCGACCGAGCGCAGTTCGGCTGGTTGGCGAAGCGACGCTTCCGCACCGGTCAGACGCACGGACGGCTGCTCGCGAAAACCAGCGGCGGCACGAGCGGCAGGGCCGTCGCGCTCGCCGCAGCCAAGGCTGCCTTCTGCGCCGGTGGCGCGGTCCTGGCCGGGCTTCGGCCCGTCGCGCGCAATCGATACGCGCTGCGCTCGATCATGCATGGCGGCGTGGTCAGCGGCCTTCTCGGCGTGCGCGAGATCACCCTCTACGGCGACGCTTCCGCCGGCATCGAAAGGGAGCGGGACCATGCAGCCTGACGTCAGTTTCGTGATCGCTGCCTACAACGCTGAGCAGACCATCTCGCGCGCGGTCGAAAGTGCGCTTGCACAGGAACACGTCTCGGTCGAAATCATCGTCGTCGACGATGCGTCGGCCGATGCCACGCGCGAGCGCGTTCGAGCGATCGCCGACGAGCGCATCGTCCTCGTCGAAAAGCGCATCAATGGTGGACCCGGCGCCGCGCGCAATGCCGGCTTCGCGCTCGCCAGAGGCCGCTACCTTGCCGTGCTCGACGCGGACGATGCCGTGGCGCCGGATCGCAGCGCACGTCTCCTTGGGCGCGCCGAAGATGCCGGAGCGCAGATCGTGCTCGACGACCTGCTCGTCATCGACGAGCGCGGCGCGCAACCTTCGTCGCGCCCGATGTTCGGCCGCGAACGGCTCGAGGCGCAGCCGACCGTAACGCTCGCCTCGTTCATCGCCGGCAATCTGATGTTCGACACTGAGTTTTCACTCGGCTATCTAAAGCCGGTCTTCGCGCGCGAGTTCATGCGCGCGCATGGCATCGTCTATGACGAAGGGCTGCGAATTGGCGAGGACTACCTGCTCGTGGCCGACGCGCTCGCTCGGGGCGCGCGCTGCATCGTCGAGCCCGAGCCCGGCTACCGGTATCACCTCGTCGACGGTTCGGTCTCGCGCGTGCTGAAGCCGCACCACGTCGCGGCGATCCTCGAAGGCGACGAACGCTTCCTGTCGCGCCACACGCTCGACGACGAGGCCAAGGCCGCCCAGGCGCGCCGTACGCGCAGTCTTCGAGAAGCCGCCACGTTTCTCTACATCGTCGCCCATCTTAAGGCGCGCTCGGCGCATCGAGCGGTGCAGGCGGCTTTTTCCGATCCGGCCGCGATCCGCCTCCTGAAGATGCCGATCATGGCACGGCTGCGGCGCCTGGCCGGGCGACGTTACGCCATGGCGGCGGACGGATAGGAGTTCGAGGGCGACGAAAGGGGCGGGGTGCTCAAACCGATGGAATGGAAGACCAGATGAAAAAAGTCAGAAAAGCGGTGATCCCGGTTGCCGGCCTCGGCACGCGGTTCCTGCCCGCGACGAAGGCGATGCCGAAGGAGATGCTGACCGTCGTCGACCGTCCCGTCGTGCAATACGCCGTCGACGAGGCGCGCGAGGCGGGGATCGAGCACATCGTCTTCGTCACCGGTCGCAACAAGCACGTCATCGAGGATCACTTCGATATCCAGCCCGAACTCATCGAAACGCTGACCCGGGCCGGCAAGAGCGCCGAACTGGCCGCGATCGAAGCGCTTCAACTCGATGCTGGCCGCGTCAGCTTCACGCGCCAGCAGGCGCCTCACGGCCTCGGCCACGCGGTCTGGTGCGCGCGAGACCTGATCGGCGACGAGCCCTTCGCCCTCCTGCTGCCGGACATGGTCTCGTTCGGTGTGCGCGGCTGCCTTGCGACAGCGATGCAGCTATACCGCGAGGCAGGCGGCAACGTGCTGTCGGTCGAGCAGTGCAATCCGCTCGAGACGGCCAGATACGGCATCGTCGGCAAGGGCGGTCCCGTCGGCGCCGGTTTCGCGATCACCGGAATGGTGGAAAAGCCCGAGCCGTCGCAGGCGCCGTCGAACTTTTACATCAACGGCCGCTACATCCTACAGCCGGAAATCTTCGATCTGCTGGAAACGCAGGAGCGCGGCGCGGGCAACGAAATCCAGTTGACCGACGCCATGGCGCGCCTTGCGCGCGTCCAGCCCTTCCATGCAGCGCCCTTCAGCGGACGCATGTTCGACACCGGTTCCAAGGCAGGCTTCATCGAGGCCAATGTGGCGATGGCGCTGGCGCGCGACGATCTTCGCGATCTGGTCCTCGGGCCGATCGCGAAACTCGTCGCCTCCCATGCCGGCGAAGCTTCCCGCATCAACCGCTCGGCCTGAGCCGGGCCAGAAAGCGAGACGCGCCGCAGGCGCGACCCCTTATGCACCACAGCAATACACCCCTGGATACCCGCCGGCTGACAAGGCCGGCGGATTCCGACCAGTTCATCGATCTCGATCGTCTGCTTGCGATGGCGCGCCGACGCCTGTCCCTCGTCGCGATTTGTGCGGCGCTGGGACTGGTGCTGGGGGGCGTATTCCTGCTGGTGACACCGCCCACCTTCACGGCCGCGACCCGCATCCTGCTCGACGAGAACCTGACCAAATTCACCGAGGAACGGGAAGCCCGGCCGGCGCCCAGCCAGGCCGATTCCATGGTCGCCAGCGAGGTCGAGATACTGAAATCGGCACGTCTCGCCCGCGTGGTCGTCGAAACGCTCGACCTGCACGACAATCCCGCGTTTCTCGATCCGCCGCAGTCTCCGCAGGGCTGGCTGCGCAGTCAGGTCCGCTCGCTCGCACGCCTGCTTTCAGGCAGTGGAAGTGCCGGCGAACCGTCTGAAGAGGCGCGCATCGGGCGTGCTGCCGCGATCCTCCAGCAGAACCTGGTTGCCGAACGCGTCGGGCGCAGCTTCGTCATCGAGGTCAAGTACAGCGCCAAGGATCGCGAGATCGCCGGATCGGTCGCGCGCGCCTATGCCGAACAATATCTGTCCGACCAGCTCGACGCGAATTTCGACGCAACGCAGCTTGCCGTCACCTGGCTCCAGGGGCGTCTCGATCAGCTGCGCACCGACTGGCTGTCCGCCTCGATGGCGGCCGAACAATTTCGTGCGGAAAACGGCCTGACTGCCGCCCGCGGCGAACTCGTTTCGGAACAGCAATTGTCTGACCTCAACAATCAGCTCGTCCTGGCGCAGGCCGAGACGGCCAATGCGCGCGCCCGCTACGACCAGTACAAGGCGATCATCGACAGCGGCGAGGAGAACGCTGTCGACAACGCGATCATCCCCACGGACCTGGCGCAAAATTCTGTCCTGACCGACCTTAAGACACGCTACCTGTCGATCACCGAACGTGCACAGGAGATCGAGGCGCGGTTCGGCGAGGATCATTCGCAGGCCGTTGCCCTGCGCAATCAGGGCGGCGAGCTCCGCCGCCAGATTTTCCAGGAGCTGCGCCAGGTCACGGAAAGCTACCGGACCGAATTTGAGGTGGCGCGCACCCGTGAGGCTTCGCTGCGCGAAAATGTCGGGACGATGAGCGGCCAGAGTTCGGCGACCGGCCAGTCGATGGTCAAGCTGCGCGAATTGGAGCAGCAATCCTCCGCGCTTGGAAAGCTCTATGAGACGTTCCTCGCCCGCTACGAGGAGGCCTCGCAGCAGCAATCCTTCCCCATCGCCGAGGCCCGTGTGATTTCGCAGGCGAACAACCCGGTTTCGCCCTCTAGCCCCAGCAAGACGCTCGCCCTCGGTCTCTTCGCGACGCTGGGCCTGATGGCCGGGGCTGGCATCGGCGGATTGCTTGAATTCCGCGAGCGCTTCCTGCGCACCGGCGACGACGTCCGCGACGGGCTTGGCCTCGATTTTCTCGGCTACCTGCCGCTGTTGGGCTCGACCCGATCGACGCGGGCGCAACCCAGCACGCCGACCGGCGAGCCGAGCGCGCTCGACCATACCGGTTCGAGCCTCTTGAGGATCGCCGTCTTTTCCCCCGCCTCGCTTTTCGCCGACACCCTGCGCAGCGCCAAGCTGGCAAGCGACGTGGTGCTGCATGACAAGCCCTCGAAGGTCATCGGCTTCGTGTCCGTTCTGCCGCGCGAGGGCAAGACGACGGCGGCCGCGAACTTCGCCGGACTGCTTGCGGCCAATGGCGCTCGCACGGTCCTGATCGACGGCGATCTGCGCAATCCGGGCCTGAGCCGCCGGCTCGGATCGCAGCCCAAGGCGGGACTGGTCGAAGCGCTCGTCGGGCGCGTTGCCTGGCAGAATGCGCTTCTGGCGGACCAGAAGACGGGCCTGTCGATCCTGCCGGCGGTCCTCCGCGGAAGGCTGTCCCATACCAGCGAACTGATCTCCGGCCAGGCGATGGGCACGATGCTCGAGGAGATGCGCAGTCATTTCGACTATATCGTCATCGACCTGCCGCCGCTCGGTCCCGTGATCGACGCCCGCGCCTTCGCGCCGCTCGCCGACGGCTTCCTGTTCGTCACCGAATGGGGCGGGACCCCTCGCGCGCTCGTTCGGCAGACCCTGCAGGGCGAACCGCAGATCGCCGCCAGGACGATGGGCGTCATCTTGAACAAGACGGACATGAAGCGCCTGCCCAAATACGGTTCGGCAGGCGGCGCGGAACGCTACTTCCATCGCTATGCCGCCTATTATGGCGAGCAGAGCGGCTAGTGGCGGTTCGAAAGAAAGCGGCCGCGGTTTTGCCAGATGCGCAGCGCGCTCAGGCGCCCGGTTCTGAATGCGCCGGTATCGAGATTCATCCGGCGGCCGGTGCGCTCGGCCGTGTCGACCGGCGTGTGTCCGTGGACGACATAGCGCGGCAGACGGTGCGACGCCTCGTGGAACGCCTTGCGGATGAAGAGCAAATCCTCGTCGCGCTGGTCCTCGAGCGCGACGCCGGGCCGGATGCCGGCATGAACGAACAGGAAATGGCCGGTGTCGATCAGGATCGGCATCACGCGCAGAAAATCCGTGTGATGCGCCGGGACGGCCGCCCGCACCCTGGCGGCGATGCGTGCGGGATCGGAACCCAGCGCGCGCAAATCGCCGGCTTCGATGCCGTAGGAGGCAAGCGTCGGCAACCCGCCGACCGTCAGCCAGTCGGCGAGCGCGATGCGGTCGTCGAGGAAATCGAGCATGAACCGCTCATGGTTGCCCATCAGGCAGATGCGGTTGAAGCCTGGCGGCGGCGGCCGCGACAGATGCTCCATCACGTCGCGCGAGCGCGGGCCGCGATCCACATAGTCGCCGAGCATGATGATCAGCTTTTCGCCGGCAAGCCGCGATGCGTCATCGGCGATGACCGCCTCCAGCGCCAGCAATTCGTCGAGGCAGCCATGCACGTCGCCGACGGCGTAGACGACGAGCCCGTCGATATCGAGGCGAAGCCGCGCCGGACCGCGCCTCTGACCCGTTTCGGAAGACCCGGAAGAGAACAGCTTTGGCAGATTCCAGCCTGTCATGCCCTCAACTCGCGCCCGGACACGTCCGCTTCAGCCTGAGGCGCGGCTGGCCCATACAAGACCGGAGAAGTCGATGTTGCCGACCCATCCTCTACCCTACGTCGTTCCACCTGTTTCGAACTCCATGTCGCAGCGTGTCGCGATCGCGCGAACGCTGTGCATCGCTTTCATGACCTTCGTCCACGTGCAGCCCGGCATAGCCGAGAACGTCTACGATCGCGAGGCCGGGTTTTTCGACATCGTCTATTTCGTCCTCACGCGGCTGATCGGCCTGAGTTCCGTCTCCCTGCTCGGCATCGTCTCGGGCTATTTCATCGTTTCCAGCCTCGTCAAGGCGGGCCCGGCGCGCGTCGTCTCCGCTAAGCTGCGCACCCTCGTCGTTCCGCTTCTTTCGTGGAACACGCTGATGCTTGCGCTGCTCGTCGCCTATGGCGTGCTTTCGGACAATTGGCGCGACATGCCGCAGGCGACGCCGCTCGGCATCGCCAATGCCTTTCTCGCGCTGACCGAATGGCCATTGGTCGTCCCGCTCTGGTTCCTGCGCGACCTGTTCGTCTGCTGTCTCGTCTCGCCGCTTCTGCTGATCGGCCTGCGCCGTTCGGCGCCGGCGGTGTTCGCGATGCTGGCCGCCTATACGCTGTTCGGCACGGACTGGTATTTCATGCAGCGGCCGCAATTGCTTTTGTTCTTCGCCATCGGCATGTGGCTGCGCCTGGCCGATATCGGCGAATGGTCGCTCGACCGCGCGCTGCGGCCGCTCCTGGCCGGCCTCGCCATCATGGTGGCGATCTTTCTCGCCTTGCGCATCGGGCGCGTGTCGATCGGTGAGATGAACGAGACGCTGCGCATCGTGCTGGACACGCTGCTGCGCGTGACCATGGCCGCCGGATGCTGGCTTCTGACGGACGTTCTGCGCCGCTCGCGCATCGGATCGCTGTTGATCCGGTTCGAGCCCTACGCGTTCTTCCTCTTCTGCAGCCACGCGATCCTGTTCACCTTCGGCGGCATCCTGTTGCGACGGGTCTTCGGAAATTACGGCTCCGATCTGTTCGCGGTTTCGTTCTTCCTGCAACCCGTCCTCGCCATCGTCGCCGCCATCATCGGCCTGCAGCTCGTCAGCCGTTTCGCGCCGGCGGCATTTCTGTTCAATGCCGGCAAGCGGCCAGCGAGTGCCGGCAGGCCTGCCGCAGATCGCAAATCGGTCGCTCCGCAGATACGATGATCTCGAAGCAAGAGGGAAAGTGCATATGAACCTGTTCAAACCCTTCCGCAGCCGATCGGCCTCGCGTGACGACGACACGGACAGGCAGCGCTTCGACCGTCTTTCGGCGGCGATCGCGTCCCTTCGCGAGGAAGTCGTGCAGGAACGTGACGGCCTGCGTCGCCGCTACGAGCAGCGTCGCGACGATGCGGCATTCGCATTCGACGCCTTGGACCGAAAACCTTCGAGCGCCAGACTGGCCGACGAACTGGATCGCCAGAGCGCGGCATTGCTGAGCTCGGAAAAGCGCCTGAAGACGCTCGACCAGCAACGCGATTTTCTCGACAGGATCGACGAACTCTTGGCCGAATTTCGCGCTGGCAAAACGCCGACCCCGGACGACTGATCTGATTGGAGGAAATGGCGCACCCGACAGGATTCGAACCTGTGACCTTCGCCTTCGGAGGGCGACACTCTATCCAGCTGAGCTACGGGTGCCAGGCGGCGCGCGCGGCGCCGCTGGACGCGTTGGTCATAGCCGAACCGGTCGCGCGCTTCAACAGATGATTGGCGGCCGAATTCGTCCACCGAACAGCGGATGTTGGGTGCCCGGCGCGTCGAAACGCCGCGTGCACCTTCCGGTTCGTCACGTTTTCGTCACCTGGGGTTCGGATTGCGGACGCATTGGCCTGACAAAAGCGCCGCGTCATCAACAAAACCAGAGCGACCATGCACCGACCGTTCGCAGCGGCGATCCTCATCGCCATCGCCGCCTTCAGCGCCCTTACGCGCGCCAACGCAGCCCCGCTGCCCGAAAAGCCGGAAATTGCCACCGAGGCCCCGACCTATCGAAGCTACAACAAGGAGATCGAATGCCTGACTGCGGCGATCTATTTCGAAGCGCGTGGCGAGCCCGTCCGCGGTCAGAACATGGTCGCCCAGGTCGTCCTCAATCGCGTCGCGAGCAGCTTCTATCCCGATACGGTCTGCGATGTCGTCTACCAGAACGCCCATCGCAAGAATGCCTGCCAGTTCTCCTTCGCCTGCGATGATCTGGCCGACGAATTCAACGAGCGTGCCGCGCACCGCATGGCGCAAAAGATAGCGGTGTTCGCCTTCAACTGCGACGACGCCTGCAAGGCTTCGCGCGGCGACATTGCCCAGTCGACGCACTACCATGCCGACTATGTCGCGCCGTTCTGGTCGAAGAAGCTGCAGAAGACCGGCAAGGTCGGCAGCCACATCTTCTACTATACGGCCTCGATGTAATCGTCCGCACGCAAAGACGACTGGCCTTTGCCGGCCGCGTCGGCCACCCTGGCTCGGACGGCGGAGGCAGAATTGGCGGGACGGATCGTGCTGGTGGGAGGTGGGCATGCCCATCTCCATGTCGTGGAAGACCTTGGTCGGGCGTCCCCTCCCGGCTGGGAGATTATGCTCGTCTCGCCCGAAACCCGGGTCGTTTATTCGGGAATGGTTCCGGGCATCATTGCGGGGCACTACCGCCGCGACGAGAGCGAAATCGATCTGCCGCGCCTGTGTGAAGCATATGGCGTCGGGTATCGCCGCGCACGTGCCGCCGGCATCGACCGACGGCAAAAGCGGCTGATGCTCGACGACGGCACGTGGCTTCCCTACGATCTTCTATCGCTCGACGTCGGCAGCGTCCCGGCCGTGGACGATATCGAAGGCGCGCGCGACCGTGCCTTGCCGGTCAAGCCGCTCGGAGCGTTCCTCGGGAATCTCGACAGTGCAGTCGACGCGGCCTCCCGGCACATCGCCATCGTCGGCGGCGGTCCGGCGGGCGTCGAGATCGCGCTGGCGCTTCGACATCGGCAGGAGGCGACCGCGATTGTGCTCGTTTCCGGCGGCGACCTTCTCGAATCGCAACCATCTTCCGTGCGCAGGCAGGTTCGCGGCATCCTGGCGGCACGCAACATCGTGCTGCACGAGAACGCCGAGGTCGTCCGCATCGCTCCGGACCATGTCGGCATCGCCGGATGCCCGCCGATCGCCTCGAACCTGACGATCCTCGCGACCGGAGCCGCGGCACCATCCTGGCTCACGGCGACCGGCCTTGCACTGCCGAGCGGGTTCGTCGCCGTCCATCCGACCCTGCAAACCGTGACCGATCCGGACATCTTCGCCGCAGGCGACTGCGCCGAAATCGAGGGCGTGTCCCGCCCGAAGGCGGGTGTCTTTGCCGTTCGTGCGGGGCCACCTCTCGCGGCCAATCTGCGCGCCCGCGCGCTGGGTCGGCCGCTTCGACCCTGGTCGCCCCAGGCAACGCATCTGGCCATGCTTGCCACCGGACCCAAACACGCCATCGCCACCCGCGGCAGGCTCCATGTGTCGGGCCGCTTCGTCTGGTGGCTGAAGGACCGGATCGACCGAAGCTGGGTGGAGCGATTTCGAAAGCCTTGAACCATGCCGCTTGACGGCACGGCGCAATCGCGCCACAAGTGGTATGACCACTGTAAGGCCACTGGGAGGAACAAGGTGCTTTCGGAGGGAGCGGAGGAACTGCTCGGCACGGAAAAGGTGTTCGCCTATTTTCGCGAACAGCTTCTGTCCGGCGCGCTCAATGCCGGCGATCGCCTGCTTGGCGAGCGCGAACTGGCGTTGCGGCTGGGCGTCTCACGCCCGGTGCTTCGCGAGACGCTGCGCTCGCTCGCCATGCTCGGCTTTCTCGACATTCGGCACGGCAAAGGCGCTTATGTGCGCCATGCGGACGTGTCGGTGCTCACCGATTTCTTCACCTTCTGCCTCGCCCAGCAGCCCGACATCCTCGACGACGTGATGGAAGCGCGGGTGGCGATCGAATGCCAAGCCATTCGCCTCGCCTGCGAGCGCGCGAGCGCCAGCGACGTCGAGCGGATCGGCGGACTTTTGCAGACGCTGGGCGAGACGCTGCACGATCCGGTCGCCGGCGCCGATGCGGATTTCGCCTTCCACATGGCGCTGGTCGAGGCCGGACGCAGCCCGGCGCTGATCATGCTCTACCAGTCGATTTCCGAACTGCTGCGCCGAAGCCACGTCCAGCGGCGCCGTCAGACGGCGTTCGTGCCGGACATCCGGGATTCGCTGTTCGAGGCACACCGCGAGGTGTTCCTGTCGATCGTCGAGCGCGACGGCGATGCCGCCGACCGCCGCCTGCGCGATCACTTCGCCATCGGCGATGAGCTCCGCCGCAAGAGCTACATCGCTGCGTTCACGCAGTCTGCGGCGACCAGTCGAGACAAGACCATCTAGGGAGGAAGTCCAATGTTCCATACGCGTATCCTGAAACTGCTTGCAGCGACCGCCGTCGCGGTCGGCGTGGCGGCATCCGCCCACGCCGCCGAGCTGCGCTACGCCCATGTCGGCGCCGAAGGCGACATCCAGACCATCTTCGCCGCCGAGGCGGCGACCGGCATTGCCGCGGCGACGGGCGATGCGGTCACCGTCCAGGTCTATCCCGCCAGCCAGCTCGGCGGCGTCGCCGAGATGGTCGACGGCGTGCGCATGGGTTCGATCTCCATGGGCCACCACGATTTCGCGTCGCTCGCGCGCATCGTGCCCGAGGTCGCCGCATTCAACGCGCCGTTCATCTATCGCGATGGCGCGCATGCTCTGGCCGCGACCGATCCCCAGACCTCGCCCGCCCTGCAGGCGATCAACGAGAAGCTGGTCGCCGAAGGCGGCGTCCGGATCATCGGCCGCATCTATCGCGGCGCGCGCCACATCTCGTCGAATTTCGAGGTCAAGTCGCCGGAGGATCTGGCCGGAAAGCCGTTCCGCGCCGTGCCGCTCGATCTTTGGGTGTCGATGGTCAAGGGTTTCGGTGCGACGCCGACGCCGGTCGAGGTCGCCGAACTGCCGACTGCGCTCATGACGGGTCTGGTCGTCGGCCAGGAAAACCCGCTGACGATGATCACCGCGAACAAGCTCTATGAGGTGCAGTCGCACATCGCGATGACCGGCCACATGCAGGCCGTGCTCGCCGTTTTCGTGAATGAGGAAGTCTGGCAGGGGCTGGAAGAAGAGCAGCGCCAGGCCATCACCGAGGTTCTGGAGCGCGAGGCGCAGGAATCGCTCGTCATGGCGACCGAATCCGAGGTCGAACTGGTCGAAGAGGTGAAGGGACACGGAATGACCGTCATTACCGAAGCCGAAGGTCTCGATCTCGAAGCCTTCCGCACCCAGGTGCTGGAGCAGATTCGAGCCGATTTCCCGTCCTACGAGACGTATATCGAGCAGATCGCCGCCGTCGAGTAAGGCGCGCTTGAAGTCGTGCCGGCGGCGGCATCGATCGCCGCCGGCTCTTCGGGAGGATTGAGGAAATGGTCATCGTCAAACGCGCATTGGGCGCGTTCTGCGTGCTCGTGCTCGTCGCGCTGGTCGCCGTGCCGTTCACGCAGGTCATCATGCGCGATGTATTCGGCGCGGCGATCATCGGCGCGGAGGAGTTCACGCGCTTCCTGCTGATCGTGCTCGTCTTCACCGCCTTTCCGCTGGTCGTGCTCGATCACGAGAACATCGTCATGGCCGAGTTCCTGGACGCGATGCCGACATTGCTGCGCAAGACGCTGACCTTCGTCATCACGGCTGTGGCCGTCGCTGCCGCCGCCTTCGTCGCCTATGTCGCCTGGCAGACCATCTTCCGCAATCTCAACAATGCGACCCCGACGCTCAAGATTCCGTTCTGGCTGTTTCTCGGCGCGACCTTCTTCGGCTTCGCAGCCGCGACGCTCGGCCATCTGATCGACCTGCGCCATCCGCCGCGCGAAGAAACCAAGGTGCTCTGACATGGGTCTTGCAGTCATCGGCGCCTTCCTCGTCCTGTTCATCGCCGGCTTTCCCGTCGTCTATGCCATTCTCATTCCCTCGATCGCCTATGTGCTGATCGAAGGCCTGCCTTACGGGCTGCTCGTCCAGCGCATCACCTACGCGCTCGACTCCTTTCCGCTGGTCGCGGTCCCGATCTTCATTTTCGTCGGCAATCTGATGAATTCGGCCGGCATCACCGATCGCATCTTCCGCTTTGCCGACACGGCAGTGGGTCGCTTTCCAGGCGGTCTCGCGCAGGTCAACATCTTCTCCAGCCTCATCTTTTCGGGCATGTCGGGTGCGGCGCTGGCCGATGTCGGCGGGCTTGGCCGCATCGAGATCGCGGCGATGAAAAAGAAGGGTTTCACGGCGCCGTTCTCGGCAGCCGTAACCGGCGCGTCCGCCGTCGTCGGGCCGATCTTTCCGCCCTCGATTCCGCTGATCGTCTACGGATCGGTCACCAGCGTCTCGATCGTCCAGCTTCTTCTTGCGGGCATCGTCCCGGCGCTGGTCTGCGTCGCGCTGCTGATGCTGACGACCGTCTTCCTGTCCTACCGGTACAACCTGCCGCGCGCCGAACGCTGGCCCACCCTGCGCGAACTCGGCGGCGACCTGTTGCCGGCGCTGCCCGCTCTGCTGGCGCCCGTCCTGATGATCGCCGGAATGCTGCTCGGCCTGTTCACGCCGACCGAGGCCGCCGCGGTGACCGTCGTCTACGTGCTCGCGATCAGCGCGATCTTCTATCGCGACCTTACCTTGGAGCATCTCTGGCAGGCGTTGATCCTGACCGTGAAGAGCACCAGCGCGATCCTGATCATCGTCGCGGTGGCGGCAATGTTCGGCTGGATTCTTGCCGTCGAGCAGATCCCCCAGGATTTCGCCCGCTGGATTCTCCAGTTCTCGACCGATCCGATCGTGCTTCTGATCGTCGCGAACCTGATCTTCTTCATCGCCGGCATGTTCCTCGATTCCACCACCGCGACGCTGCTCGTCGTGCCGGTCATCGCGCCGCCCATGGTTCTGGCCGGCATCGATCCGGTCCACCTCGGCATCATCACCATCTTCAATCTGATGTTCGGCCTGCTCACCCCGCCGATGGGTTTGTCGCTGTTCCTGTTGTCGAGCATCGCCAATGTCTCGCTCAGGCAGTTGCTGCGCGCGCTGGTGCCGTTCTATGTCCCGCTTCTCGCCACGCTCGCCATCATCACCTTCTGGGAAGGCCTCGTCCTGTGGCTTCCCTCGATGCTTCGTTAAGATCAAAACTGGAGTTCACATGCGCATCGTTATCGGCTCGGACCACGCCGGCTTCCCGCTCAAGTCGACCATCGTGGAATATGTCAAATCGCTCGGCCATGAGGTCCAGGATGTCGGCTCGTTCGACCCGAATCCCGTCGACTTCCCGGACATCGCGCGGCAGGTGACGGACAAGATCAACGCCGGAGAGGCAGAGCGCGGCCTGATGGTCTGCGGCACCGGCGTCGGCGCATCGATCGCCGCCAACAAGGTCAAGGGCATTCGCGCGGCTGTCTGCCACGACGTCCATTCCGCACACCAGTCGGTCGAGCATGACGATGTCAACGTCATGTGCATCGGCGCGCAGATCGTCGGACCCTGGCTCGCCAAGGATCTGGTCGAATCCTATCTGAAGGCCGAATTCTCGACCGACGAGGATTTCCGCCGCCGGGTCGCCAAGCTCGCCGAAATGGACGCCGCTCGCTGATCATCGGATCGAGCGTCCTCCCAAGGGAGGCGCTCCGTTGCGGCGGCGCGAATTGGGGCCGCGCCGCCGCAACGTGCCTTTCGGCTCCGGTGGCTCAGCGCATGGGTGCGAGCAGCGCCTGCTGCGGCACCGGTCGCGGCGCCGCCGTGGTCGCGACGGACCCCGCCATCGGCATGTACTGCTCGATGAGCTGTTCCATGTGCGAGTTTCGGCTCTTCGCCGTCTCGCCGCCCATCACCACCGCGACAAGCCGGCGCCCGCCGCGCTCGACGGACGTGGCCAGGTTGAACCCCGATGCGCGGATGTAGCCGGTCTTCAGCCCGTCGACGCCGGCCACGCGGCCAAGCAGGTCGTTGTGGCCGCGGATGGTCTTGCCCGCATAGCTGAATTCGCGATTGGCGAAATAGTGGTAGTGGTGCGGGAAGCGCTTGTTGAGCGCGATGGAGAGCAGAGCCATGTCGCGCGCCGTCGTCTGCTGGCCCGCATCGGGCAGGCCGGACGCGTTGCGGAACGTGGTGGAATTCATGCCCATCTGGCGCGCGCGCTGGGTCATCAGGGCCGCGAAATTCGCTTCCGTCCCGCCAAGGAGCTCGGCCGTCGCAACCGCGACGTCGTTGGCAGAACGGATCACAAGGGCGCGGATCGCGGTGTCCACATCGATCGCCTCGCCCTGACGAAAACCGATCTTGGTCGGCACCTGGCCGCGCGCATTGTCGGAAACGGGGATCAGCGTCTGCTTGCCGATGCGCCCGGAATCCAGCGCTTCGAACAGCATGAAGACCGTCATCATCTTGGTCAGCGAGGCTGGATAGCGAAGCTGATCGGCGTGGACGGAATAAAGCGAACGTCCCGTACTGACATCGACGACGATGGCGGCGTATTTCTCGGATGGGATCGGCGGCGGTGGTTCGGGCAGGACCGAGGTCGAGCAGGCGGAAACCATCACCGCCAGCGCGAGAAGCGCCGCCAAGGGCGACCCGAACGCACGCCTCAACAACCCGCCCATCAAAAACGCTCCCGCAAAACCATGTCCCCGTACCATCGTTCTGCACGAGGCATGGTTAAGCGGCAATGAAGAATGACGTTACTTCGCGACCCCGCCCCAGATCGCCTCGGCGGTCTCGACGACGAGGTCGAGCTTGCGGCGCTGGTCGTCGAACGAAATAGAGTTCCCTTCCTCGGTCGAGGCAAAGCCGCATTGCGGCGCGATGCCGAGCTGTTCGAGATCGGCATATTTCGCCGCCTCGTCGAATTTGCGCTTCAGGTCGTCGACCTTCTCCATCTCACCGGTCTTGGTCGTGATGAATCCGGGCAGCACGCGCTTCTTGCCCTTCGGCAACAGGCGCAGCGGCTCGAGCCCGCCGGCGCGCTCGCTGTCATATTCCATGAAGTAGATGTCGACGCCGGTCTGGTTGAAGACGGCATCCGCAGCAGGATCGTAGGCGCCCTCGGCGGCATGGGTGGAGCGGAAATTGCCGCGGCACATGTGCATGCCGATGACCATGTCGTCCGGACGATCCTTGATCGCGTCATGCATCATCTTCGCATACTGCTCGATCAGCCAGTCGGGATCGGTGCCCTGCTCCTTCTGCGCCGCGCGGTGCTTCGGATCGCACAGATAGGCGAAGAAGATGTCGTCCATCTGCAGATAGCGACAACCGGCATCGTAGAACGCCTTCACGGCCTTGGCGTAGGTCTTGGCCAGGTCGGCGAAAAGCGCTTCGGGGTCGTCGCGATATTCCTTCGGGTGAATGTCGTCCTTGGCCGTGCGGAAATGGCAGCAGCTTGGGCCCGGGATCGAAATCTTCGGCATCACCTTCGTCTTCGATGCCACGTAGCGGAAATGGTCCAGCATCGGGTGATCGTCGGGGAAGTCCAGCTTGCCGGTGATCGTCGGGAAGACGGGTCTCAGCTTGACGCCGGCAAAGGCGACACCCTTTTCGGGCGCACGCTCTTCCATGTCGAACCCTTCAAGCCCGCCCATGAAATCATAGTGCCAGAACGAGCGGCGGATTTCGCCGTCGGTGACGGTCGGCAGGCCGGCCTCCTCCTGCATGCGGATCGCTTCGTCGATCGCGGCGTTCTCGATCTCCTCGAGTTCCTCGGCGGCGATCGCCTTGTCCTCGTAGAACCGCTTGCGCGCATCCTTGACCGCCTGGGGCCGCAAGAGGCTTCCCACGTGGTCGGCACGAAAGGGCGGGTTGGCTGTCGCAGTCATGGCAGTCCTCCAATTTCAAATCCTGGGCGCGCTTGGCTACCATGCGAAAGTGGTGTCGGCCAGCCGCTTCCATGGCGGAAAGTTCTATCGTATAACAATCACGGGACATGCAGGGAGGAACCCATGTTGAATTGGAAAGCACTGGCTGCCGGCGCCGTTGCCGTGGCAGCTTTTACCACCGTTGCCGCCGCGCAGGAGACGACGCTGCGCCTTCACCAGATGCTGCCGCCGCAGGCGACCATCCCGGCCGAGGCCCTGAAGCCCTGGGCGGCAAAGGTGATGGAGGAGTCCGGCGGACGCCTCAAGATCGAGCAGTATGACGCGATGCAGCTTGGCGGAACCCCGCCGCAACTCGTCGATCAGGTTACCGACGGCGTCGTCGACATGATCTGGACCGTCATCGGCTATACGCCCGGCCGCTATCCGTCGACGGAAGCATTCGAGCTTCCCTTCATGGTGACGACCGGCGAAGCGACGTCGAAGGCCTTCCACGAATATTGCGAGAAGTACTGCACCGAGGAATTCTCGGGCATGAAGGTCATCGCCTGGCACGCGCATGGTCCAGGTCTGATCCATTCGAAGAACCCGATCGCGACGCTTGAGGACATGCAGGGCGTCAAGATCCGCGGCGGCTCGCGCGTCATCAACCAGATGCTCGAAGCACTGGGCTCGACGCCGATCGGCATGCCGGTTCCGGCCGTCTCGGAATCGCTGTCGAAGGGCGTCATCGACGCGACGACCATTCCGTGGGAAGTGACGCCGTCGCTGCGCGTTTCCGAACTCGTCAAGAACCACACCGGCTTCACCGGCGACGAGGGCCTCTATACGCAGACCTTCGTCTTCGCGATGAATCAGGCTTCCTATGACGCGCTTCCCGATGACCTGAAGGCCGTCATCGACGCCAATTCGGGCATCGAGGCCGCCGCCATGTTCGGCCGTGTCATGGATTCGGGCGACGAGAAGGGCCTGAAGATCGCTGAGGATCTCGGCAACAACATCATCACCCTCGACGAGGCGGAGACCCAGCGCTGGAAGGACACTGCCGCGCCGCTCATCGACGCCTGGATCGAGGAGATGAACGGCAAGGGTATGGACGCCAACGCCATGGTCGACGACGCCCGCGCGATGATCGCCAAGCACCTCGGCTCCTGATCTCGAACGCCGACAAAAAACCGGCCGCGAGCGATCGCGGCCGGTTTTTTCATTCCATCACCGGCGTCATCCCGGAAAATGCGCGACGCGAAGCGGCGTGCGTTTATCCGGGACCCATTCCGTGACCTTCGGCCTAACGGAA
Organism: Pseudomonadota bacterium; assembly: GCA_023389195.1. Taxonomy (GTDB): domain Bacteria; phylum Pseudomonadota; class Alphaproteobacteria; order Rhizobiales; family Rhizobiaceae; genus Aliihoeflea. Next base: position 128,737 of record JAEWET010000050.1, on the reverse strand, counting down.
TAGGTCCCGGCTCTCATCTCGCTCCGCTCGATTTCGGCCGGGATGACGCCCTTCTCCATCAGTTCCGGAAGTTCGATCCTTCCTCGTTGAGGATCGACTTCAATTCCTCCAGATGCCGCTTGGCCGACGCGACCGGATAATTGTCCATCTGCGTCGCGACGCGCTCGGCGATCTCGTCCGACAGATGGCGGATCGGCTGGCCGGTCCACAGCGCCTTGACGTAGGTCTCGCAGGCGCGCTCGAAATAATAGAGCCGGTCAAACGTGTCGCCCACCGTCTCGCCGATGATCATCACGCCGTGATTGCCCATCACCATGACCTTGGCTTTCGGGTCGGCGAAGAGCCGCGAGCAGCGCTCGCCCTCTTCCTCGAAGGCGAGCCCGCCATAATGTGCGTCGACGACCTGGCGGCCATGGAACATCGCCGAGTTCTGGTCGATCGCCGGCAGGAGCGAACTCTCCAGCGAGGCGAGCACGGTCGCGTGCACCGAGTGGACATGCATGACGCAGCGCGCATGCGGAACGTTGCGGTGGATCGCTCCGTGCAGGCCCCATGCGGTCGGGTCGGGCGCGTCGGGCCGCTTCATCGTCTCGGGATCGTTGGCGTCGATCAGCAGCAGATCGCTCGCCTTGATGCGCGAGAAATGCATCAGGTTCGGGTTGATCAGGATCTGCGTCCCGCCCTCGTCGACGGCGAGCGAAAAATGGTTCGCCACCGCCTCGTGCATGTTGAGCCGCGCCGTCCAGCGGAAGGCCGCGGCAAGGTCGCAACGCTCCTCGTAGAAGGGCAGGTTCGGACGGCGGGTGTCGGCCAGTTGGGTGACGCTCATCGGGCGCGCTCCTGATCGTTGTTAAGGCCGCAGCATGTCGCGCCCCGCCGCAAGGCGCAACCGTCAGGAAGCCTGCCGCAACTGGTCCAATCCGCCATTCTCGATCAGGAAATCGACGATCTCATCGACGCCCTTGCCGCGCGAAAGATCGGTGAAGGCGAACGGCTTGCCCGCCCGCGCCTTGATCGCGTCGCGCTCCATCTGTTCGAGGTCGACATTCACGTAAGGCGCGAGATCGGCCTTGTTGACGACGAGGAAGTCCGAGCGCGTGATGCCCGGCCCGCCCTTGCGCGGAATGTCGCCGCCCTGGCAGACCGAGATGACGTAGAGCGTCAGGTCGGCAAGGTCCGGCGAGAAGGTGGCCGCCAGATTGTCGCCGCCCGATTCGATGAAGACGACGTCGAGGCCGGTAATGCGCGCGGTGAGCTGGTCGATCGCCTGCAGGTTGATCGATGCATCCTCGCGTATGGCGGTGTGCGGACACCCGCCCGTCTCCACGCCGACGATGCGGTCTTCGGACAGCGCCTGCAGGCGCACCAGCGCCATGGCGTCCTCCTTGGTGTAGATGTCGTTGGTCACGACCGCCACCGAGTAGCGATCACGCATCGCCTTGCACAATTTCTCGGTCAGCGTCGTCTTGCCGGAGCCGACCGGCCCGCCGATGCCGACCCGCAAGGGTCCGTTGGAAGAAGTCATGAGCGGAACAGCCTCGAATATTGCGTTTCGTGGTTCATGGCGGCGATTTCGGCGATGAAGGCCGAACCGCCGAGATCGTCGAGCGTGGACCCGACCGCCCGCGCGGCGACATCGAGGATCGTCGTCTCCATCTCGCGCAAGAGCGTCACGCCGCGCTCCTGGCCGAGAAGGGAAAGCCGGATTCCGGCCTGAATCTGGTTGGAGACGAAGGCCTGCAGATAGGCCGCGATCGTCTCCTCAAGTGGTAGACCATTGAAGCCCGCAGATGCGCCGAAGACGATAGGATAGGGTGAGGTCGCCGGCAGGGCGAGCCCCTCGCACCATCCCGCAACGGCCTTCGCAAAGGCCTGTCCCTGCCCCATCGTCTCCAGATGCCGCTCCGCCGAGCCTGCCATCGCCTCGGCGAGTTCGGCCAACTCGCCAAGATCGCCGCCATCGCGCCCGCGCCGCCACGCCTCGGACACCAGCACCGCGTCGTTCCAGCCGGTGCCGTGCCGCATCAGCCCGTCGAGCCATGCGGCGAAATCGCCGACATGCCCGTCCGCAACTGCCTGCTCAAGCCCGTGGCTGTAGCTGAAAGAGCCGACTGGAAAGGCCGGCGACAGCCAAGCCATCAGCCGTAGCGCGTGCGCCGCCTCAGCCATGGTCGTGGCTATGTGAATGCTGGTGGTCGTGCCCATGCGCCTTGCCGGAATAGGCGCCGCGCACCGGCTCGAAGCCCGTTCGCACATGGGCGACGGTCGCGCCGAGCCCTTCCAGCATCGCCTCGATCACATGGTCGCGCAGGATGAGGATACGGTCCTCGTCGATCTGCGCGGCCAGATGGCGGTTGCCGATATGCCAGGCGAGTTCGACGAGATGCAGCCGGTCGCGCGGGCGAATCTCGATCAGGTCTTCGTCAGCCGCCGTCACTTCGGCAAGCGCACCATTGTCGAGCAGCAGGCAGTCGCCGGCATGAAGCGCGACAGGCTGCGGCAGGTCGACCAGCACACGCGCGCCGTTCTGAAGGATCAGGAGCTTGCGGCGCAGATGCCGCTCGTCATGTGCGAGCGCGACCCTTCCGACGACGTTTCGGTCGCCGCGCGCCTTCGCCTCCACCACGCCGTTCGCCCGATACATCATGCGGTGGCAGCCTCCTTTTCGCGGGCCTGTGCGCGCGCCAGTGCCGGCCGGGCCAGAACGCGGTCGAAATAGGCGTTCACGCGGTCGGAGCCGATTTCGAACTTCGCCCCGCGCGCCCATTGCCCGCAATGACCTAGGATGATGTCGGCAGCCGTGAAACGGTCGCCGAGCGCGAATTCGCGGTCGCCGAGACGCTTGTCGAAATTGCCGATCTCCGTCGCGAATTCCGCCTTGCACCAGGGTCCGACCTCGGCGCGCAACTCTTCGTCCAGCCGGAAGGCGTGCTTCAGGCGGTTCCAGAGCGGCGCTTCGAGTTCGGCCTGCGCAAAGAACATCCACGAGGCGATCTCTGCGCGCTCCGCCGGCGTGGTGCCGCCCATACCCTGATCGGCGTGCTTGTCAGCCAGATAGAAGACGATCGCGGCCGAATCCGTGATGACCACCTCTCCATCGGCCAGAGCCGGCATCTTGCCGCTCGGATTGAAGCGCAGCATCGTCTCGGTATGCATCTTCGCCTTGACGATCTCGTAGGGCTGGCCGAGTTCTTCCAGCATCCATGTGACCCGCGTCAGCCGCGAGCCCGGTGATCCGACAGCCTGATACATCAGTGGTTCTCCACCTTTTCCGGGTGGACGATCTCGATCTTCCGCTCGATCAGATGCGGCGCGCTCGCCTCGCGCCAGGCGGCCACATGCGCGCTTTTGGCATGAACGGAAAGCGCCTCGCGCGTCTCCCATTTCTCCACGAAGACGAGCCGCTCGGGGTTGGCGATGTCGGCGTGGAGGTCGTAGGCGATGCAGCCATCCTCCTTCAGCGTCGCCTCGCGGCAGGCGCGCGCCGGCGCGCGCAGATGGGCGAGCGCGCCGGGTTTGATGGTGAGCGTGGCGAAGACGTAGATCATGATACCTCCCTTGTTCGACCGGGAAGCTAGAACAGAAAGTACCGCTGCGCCATCGGCAGGACTGTCGCCGGCTCGCAGGTCAAAAGCTCGCCATCGGCGCGCACTTCGTAAGTCTCCGGATCGACGTCGATATGCGGCGTCGCGTCGTTCAGGATCATCGAGCGCTTGCCGATCCCGCCGCGCGTGTTCTCGACGGCGATCATTTCCTTCTCGACGCCGAGCCTTTCCCGAAGGCCACTGTCGAGCGCGGCCTTCGAGACGAAGGTGACGGAGGAATTCGTGATCGCCTTGCCGAAGGCGCCGAACATCGGCCGGTAGTGCACCGGCTGCGGCGTTGGGATCGAGGCGTTGGGATCGCCCATCGGCGCCGCTGCGATCGTTCCGCCAACGAGCACCATGTCCGGCTTCACGCCGAAGAAGGCAGGGTTCCAGAGCACGAGATCGGCGCGCTTGCCAATTTCGATCGAGCCGATCTCCTTCGACAGCCCATGCGCGATGGCCGGGTTGATCGTGTATTTCGCGATGTAGCGACGGACGCGGAAATTGTCGTTGTCGCCCGTCTCCTCCTTCAGTCGCCCGCGCTGGCGCTTCATCTTGTCGGCCGTCTGCCAGGTGCGGATCGGCACCTCGCCGACGCGGCCCATGGCCTGTGAGTCCGACGAGATGATCGAGAACGCGCCCATGTCGTGCAGGATGTCCTCGGCCGCGATGGTCTCCTTGCGGATGCGGCTTTCAGCAAAGGCGACATCCTCGGGGATCGACGGCGACAAGTGGTGGCAGACCATCAGCATGTCGAGATGCTCGGCAATGGTATTGACCGTATAGGGCCGTGTCGGATTGGTGGAGGAGGGGATGAAATTGTCGAACCCGCACACCTTGATGATGTCCGGCGCATGGCCGCCGCCTGCGCCTTCCGTGTGGAACGCATGGATCGTCCGGCCCTTGATCGCGTCGATCGTGTTTTCGACGAAGCCGCTTTCGTTGAGCGTGTCCGTGTGGATCATCACCTGGATGTCGTGATCGTCGGCGACCGTCAGGCAGCAGTCGATCGCCGCCGGTGTCGTGCCCCAGTCCTCGTGCAGCTTGAGCGCGCAGGCACCGCCCAACACCATTTCCTCCAGCGCCTTCGGCCGCGAGGCGTTACCCTTGCCGGACAGGCCGATATTCATCGGGAACGCGTCGAAGCTTTGGATCATCCGCGCCATGTGCCACGGTCCCGGCGTGCAGGTGGTGGCGAGCGTGCCATGCGCCGGCCCGGTGCCGCCGCCCAGCATCGTCGTCATGCCCGCCGTCAGCGCCTCCTCGATCTGCTGCGGACAGATGAAGTGGACATGCGCGTCGAAGCCGCCCGCCGTGAGGATCTTGCCCTCGCCGGCAATCGCTTCCGTGCCGGGCCCGACGATGATCGTCACCCCGTCCTGCGTGTCGGGATTTCCCGCCTTGCCGATCGAATGGATGCGCCCATCCTTGAGCCCGATATCGGCCTTGTAGATGCCCGTATGATCGACGATCAGCGAATTGGTGATGACCGTATCCACCGCGCCTTCGCTGCGCGCGAGCTGGCTCTGGCCCATGCCGTCGCGGATCACCTTGCCGCCGCCGAACTTCACCTCCTCACCATAGACGGTGAAATCGCGCTCCACCTCGATGAAGAGTTCCGTGTCGGCGAGCCGAACCCTGTCGCCGGTTGTCGGTCCGAACATGCGGGCATAGGCGGCGCGCGAGAGGCGGCTAGGCATGGATGGCTCCTGCGAATTCAATGATGCCAAGGACTTGGCGCGGCCGGGACATGCTCGCGTCACATTGCGCATCTTCCGGCCACGAAATGACCAGCGAATGACCCCGATCGGCGCGCAACCGAGCGCCCGGTTCGACATTTCCCTTCCAGCCGCCTGAGAGCGGTGATCGTGAGCAAGGGGACAGATTTCAAATCGAACCGAAAAGGACTTTCACGATGAAACGGATTATTGGACTGACGACCGCTGCCCTGATGGGCGCTTCGATGATGGTTGCCCCCGCGGTTGCCCAGACCAGTGTCGGCGGCAGCGCAACTGGCGGTGTCAATGCCGAGACCGGCGTTACCGGCGGCGTCGGTGGTGCCGGAGCGGATGTCGATGCTGGTGCCAGCGGCAGCGCGGGTGCCGATACGACCACCGGCACGATGACCGACACCGAAACCGATGCCGGCACGACTGCCGCGATCGGCGCTGATGCCACCTTCGACGGCGCCCTGGCGGCGATCGAGGGCAACGCCACCAGCACCGCCGCAATCGACACGATGACGGAAGTCGGCAGCGTCGAGGTGGTTAAGATCGGCGAGCTGGAAGGCGCGGACATGACCGCGCTGGAAACGGCGACGACCGAGCGTGAGGCCGAGATCACCGAGCTTCAGGCTGCTCTCGAAGCCAACACGGCCGTCTCTGCGGCGCTCGAAGCCGAGGACGTTTCGGCCGATGAGGTCGTCGCGGCCCAGATGGGTGCCGGTGGCGAACTGGTGATCTACGTCGAGTAACGCGTACTTCGAGTAGCGACAAAGCGGCGCGGGCTTGGACCCGCGCCGTTTTTTTGTGCTAGGGAGAACGCGCTTCGCAGTTGCGGTAGAGGCTCTGGCAAGCCAAATTCCCGCAGCAACCCGATTCCGACCCTGATCCGCAGCCAGACCAAAGGACCGTTCAAGATGGCTCAGATGTTCCGCAATTCCAGGCCTCTGGCACTCGTTCTGGCCGGCGCGGTCGGACTGGCGGCCCTCCCGGCCCTGGCTCAGGGCCTCGACAGCGAAGGCGCCATCGATACGATCGTCGGCAGCGACGTGAAGACCGGCGAAAAGAGCGCCGTCGACGAAAGCGAGCGCGTCATCGCCGCCATTGAGGCGACGATGGACAATGCGCAGCTCGTGCGTCGTGCGTTCAACATCGACGAGGTCGAGATCGTGTTTCTTCCCGAGGTCGGCGAGGGTGACAGCGGCATCACCGAAAAGCGCGAGGAATTCGCCGACCAGATCGTCGAGCTTCAGCAGTCGATCGAAGGCAGCGCCATTTTCTACCATGCGGTGGATTCCCGCCAGATCCTCGTGCGCGACATTGTCGCCGTCGAGTTCGGCGACGAAAACCGCACGGTGACCATCTTCGTCGCAGGGGCCGCTCCGGCTGGCGCGGCGCCCGAAGCGGATGCGGGGGACGACGAAGCGGCGCCCTCGGAAGCGGCCCCCTCGGAAGCGGAAAGCGGCACGACGGACTGAGGTCTGCCCATCACAGATCGCCCATGATCTTCTGCTGGAAGCCGAAAATGCGCCGGCTTCCGCCAATCGGGACGAGCATCACGTCCCGCTCCTGGCCAGGCTCGAACCGCACTGCCGTTCCGGCGGCGATGTCGAGCCGCATGCCCCGCGCGGCCTGACGGTCGAACACCAGCCCTTCGTTGACCTCATGTAAATGATAGTGACTGCCGACCTGGATCGGCCGGTCGCCGGCATTCGCAACCTTGATGACGACCGCTTGCGCACCCGAATTGAGCTCGATCTCGCCTGCGGCCGGGATGATTTCTCCGGGGATCATGGAGCGCTCCTAGCCTGCGACGAATACGAGGGCGCCGGTAAAGGCGGTGACGGCGCCGAGGGCGCGGACGGGCAGGTCGCGCTGGTCGAGCCGAGACAGGGCAGAGGCGAGCCGGATGCCGGCCGCGTGCAGCGCGATCGTCGCGATCAGGAACCCGGCGCCATAGGCCAAGGCGCTCGCTTCGCCCATTTCCGAACCATGCGCATGGCCGTGGAAGATCGCGAACAGGCCGACGAGAAGGGCTGCCGGCACAGCCGGCAGGCGGATCGCGGCGGCGACGAGGAGGCCGAGAACGACCACGGAACCGAGGATCATCGGCTCGACATAGGGAAGTGGCACGCCTGCCACCGCCAGCGCAAAACCGGCGGCCATGAAGCCGGCGAAGCCGGCCGGAACCAACAGGATCGAGCGCCCGCCCAGCGAAGCCGCCCAGAGCCCCACGGCCACCATGGCCAATATGTGGTCGAGCCCGGTGATCGGATGCAGAAGGCCTGAGAGGAATGCGTGGTCGGCGCCGCTCGCATGGCCCGGATGGGCGAGCGCCGGCGTGGCCGCGGCGATGAGGAACAGGGTGGCGAAAAAGCGTGTCGGCATCGACCGTCGTCCTTGTTGCGTCGTCGGTTCAGCGGATCGGCTCGTGAACCGTCACGAGCTTGGTTCCATCGGGAAAGGTCGCTTCGACCTGCACGTCGTGGATCATCTCGGCGATGCCCTCCATGACCTGATCTCGCGTGATCACGTGGGCGCCGGCCTCCATCAGGTCGGCGACGGAGCGTCCATCGCGCGCGCCCTCGACCACGAAATCGCAGATGAGCGCGATGGCCTCCGGGTGATTGAGCTTCACGCCCCTCTCGAGACGCTTGCGAGCCACGATCGCGGCCATGGCGATCAACAGCTTGTCCTTCTCGCGGGGGGTGAGGTTCATCGCGTCGCTCTCAATTTGTCCAAATCTTGGGCAGGCCTGCCTGTCCGTTAAGCAGACCGACGAGCGGCATCAGCCGCGTCCGCAGGGCGTAGCCGTCGGTCGCGACAAGTCTGGCAAGAAGCTTGCCAGTCGGCCCGACCCGCCAGTGGCTCGCCCCGCCATGTTCGCCGATGATCGCGCGTGCCGGTTCGAGCATCCGCTCAGCGGAGTCGCCGATCATCAGGAGCGTCGCGACGGCCCGCCCGCCTGCTGTTACCGCCGGCCGCGCAAGTTGTGTCGCGATGTCGGGGCCGATCCGGAAATCCTCGGCATGGACGAGCGAGCCCTCGACGCGCACCCGCCAGCGATCGCAAAACATCGCCGTTTCGACATGTTCGCCCATGGCCTGGCGGCCGAAGATGGTGGCTTCGAGGAGGAGGATGCCGGCGCCTCGCGCAAGATCGACGTCGAGCCGGCGCCGCAGCGCCGAACGGTCGAACAGGATCGTCTCTTGCGGCAGCCAGGCGATCCGGGCATCCGCGCCGGCCTTCAACGACACGGAGATTTTGGCGTGTCCCGCGGCCGCGCGATAGACTTTCTCGCAGGCCTGCGTGGTCAGCGTCAGACGGGTCCCGGCTGCGGCGTCGACGGTCCAGTCGACGGTATCGCCCCCTGTCAGCCCGCCGGCCGTATTGATCAGCACGGCCTCGATCGCTGGGCTTTCGGGTGCAGGAAAGCGGATTTTCGCCGCGCCTTCCTGAAACAGCCGGTCGATCCGCGTCCGGCCATCGGAATGCTTGACCGAAAGCCGCCCGGTCGCGCGCACGCGCTGGAGGGCCGGATGGTCGGTGCGGATCATGGTCAAGTCGCGCTCGCGGCGGGAGTGGCTGGTCGCCATCGGCCGAGCAACCCGCATGCCAATCCCCGCTGCCGTCAGTGCGGCGTCATCCCCCGCATCCGCTCGGAGCGGCGGCGCAGGAGTTCGATCGTCGTCAGGAGCGCGATCGAGAACAGCACCAGCACGGTCGCGACGGCGAGGATCGTGGGGCTGATCTGCTCGCGAATGCCCGACCACATCTCGCGCGGGATCGTGCGCTGCTCGACGCCGGCGAGGAAGAGCACGATGACGATCTCGTCGAAGGAGGTGATGAAGGCGAACAGCGCGCCCGAGATCACGCCGGGCAGGATCAGTGGCATGGTGATCTTGCGAAAGGCCGTCGCCGGCGAGGCGCCGAGGCTTGCGGCCGCGCGCGTCAGCGAATGGTCGAAGCCGACAAGGGTCGCGGTCACGGTGATGATGACGAAGGGCGTGCCGAGCGCGGCGTGGGCCATGATGACGCCCGGCAGCGTTCCGGCAAGGCCGACGCTCGAATAGAAGAAGAACATGCCCGCCGCCGAAATGATCAGCGGCACGATCATCGGCGAGATCAAAAGCCCCATGATCAGGCCGCGGAACGGCATTTCCCGGCGCGACAGGCCAAGCGCGGCGAGCGTCCCGAGCACTGTCGCGATCAGCGTCGCGAACACGCCGATGACCAGCGAGTTGCGGATCGCCGTCATCCACGCCGCGGAATTCCAGAAGGCGTTGTACCAGCGCAGCGAATAGCCGGCCGGGTCGAGCGTCAGCATTTCGCGCGTGTAGGTGAAGTAGGGCTGCACGTTGAAGGACAGCGGGATGATCACGAGGATCGGCGCCATCAGGAAGAAGAAGATCAGGCCGCAGAAGATGCGAAACGCGTAGTACCAGGTGCGTTCGAGCGGGCCGGCATAGGTGGGAAGTGCCATCGTCTCGTCCTCAGCCCAGCTTCACGTTGTCGATGCCGACGATGCGGTTATAGACCCAGTAGAGGATCAGGACGCCGGCAAGCAGGATCGTGCCGAGCGCGGCGGCGAGGCCCCAATTGAGCGAATTCTGCATGTGGAAGGCGATCAGGTTCGAGATCATCTGGCCGCTTTGCCCGCCCACCAGCGCCGGGGTGATGTAATAGCCGATCGAGATGATGAAGACGAGGATCGCGCCCGCGCCGATGCCCGGAACCGTCAGCGGCACGTAGACCTTCCAGAACGCCGTCCAGTTGTTCGCGCCGAGCGAGCGTGCCGCGCGCATATAGGACGGCGAGATGCCTTTCATCACGCTGTAGAGCGGCAACACCATGAAGGGCAGCAGCACGTGTGTCATGGCGATGATCGTGCCGACGGCATTGTGGATCATCGGCAGCCGGCCGCTGTTGGAAATGATGCCGGACCAGACCAGCAATTCGTTGATCACGCCCTGTTGCTGCAGGAGAACGATCCAGGCCGTCGTGCGGACCAGGAGCGAGGTCCAGAAGGGCAGGAGGACGAAGATCATCAGGAGGTTCGACGTGCGCATCGGCAGCGAGGCCAGGAGGAACGCGATCGGGTAGCCGAGCAGCAGCGTCGTGCAGGTGATCGCGACGGACAGTGCGAGCGTGCGCAGGAAGAGCTGCACGTAGACGCGCTGCGTCTCGGGCTGCCTGACGAGTTCGCCTTCGGCATTGTACTGCATGTCGATGGCCGAGACGTAGTGGGCGGTCGTGTAGGGCCGGCCCTCCCGCTTCAGGATGTTCCAGATCTGCATCTCGCCCCAGCGGCGATTGTCGTCGATCACGGCCTCCCGAAAGGGCGCCTCGAGCTCGTCCGCGCCCCGGGCAAGGCCGGCGACGAGACTGCGCGCGCCCGAAAGTTCGTAGTTCAGCCGGATCGCGAGCTGGCCGACCGAACGGTTTTCCTGCGCGGTCGCAAGATCGGCGACGAGCGCGGCATAGGTTTCCTCGCCGGGCAGGTCCTCGCCGTCCCAGTCGGACAGCGTTTCCATGGTCTGCGGCAGGACGGCGACGATCACCGGATTGTCGACGCTGCGCCACATCATCTGGCCGATCGGGATGATGAAGGTGATGAGGATGAAGGCGAGCAGCGGCGCGACGAGCAGGAAGGCGGTGATCTTGCGGCGCCGTTCGGCGCGCTTCAGCGACGTCTTCAGCGGCACGCCATCGGCCGTCACCATGTCCCGCGCCATCGGGTCCGGGGAAGAGGCGGCCGGAGCGAGCGCTGCCTGTGCCATCGGAATGCAACTCCTCGCGGCGACAAGCCGCGTCATTCGTCGGAAGGGAGGCGGGCGGGCACCGAAGCGCCCGCCCGCTGGTTTGTCTACTGCAGCATCCAGCTCGCGTAACGCTCGCGCAGCTCGTCGCCGTAGTCGGTCCAGAAGTCGTTGTTGAGCACGATCGGAGCCGTGTAGTTGTCCGGGTTGGTCGGCATGTGCGGCGCCATGTCGATGCCCAGATCCTCATGCTGGCCGACGAGCGGCGCGGACGAGGCGCGGGCCGGGCCGTACGAGATGTACTTGGCCTGATCGGCAAGACGCTGCGTGTCGGTCGCCCAGAACAGGAACTCCTTCACGGCTTCGACATTGCTGGTGCCGGCCGGCACGACCCAACCGTCCCACTCGACGAGCTGGCCGTCCCAGATGATCTCGAAGGGCTGGTTCTCGGTCTCGGCGGCGGCGAAGAGACGGCCATTATAGCTCGTCGCGAACGCGGCTTCCTTGTCGGCGAGAAGCTGCGGGCCCTGCGCGCCCTCGGTCCAGAAGATCAGGTCCGACTTGATCGTGTCGAGCTTGGCGAAGGCGCGGTCCACGCCTTCCGGCGTCTCGAGCGTCTCGTAGATTTCGTCGAGCGGCACGCCGTCGGCATAGAGCGCCCATTCGAGATTGCCGGCCGGGCGGTCCTGGATGGCGCGCTTGCCGGGGAACTCTTCGGGATTGAAGAAGTCGGCGATCGTCGAGGGCTCCTTGCCTTCGTCGAACATCTCGGTGTTGTAGCCGATCACGGTCGAATAGACGATCTGCGGGATGAAGCAGTCGCCGAGCGAGCCGGGCAGGAAGTCTTCCGAGGCCGGCGTGCCGTCAGGGGCGGGCGCCAGCCATTCGTCGGCGTCGATTTCCATGATGATGCCCTCGTCGCAGGCGAGCTGCGCGTCCGACGGCAGCATGTCGACGAGATCCCAGGTGACGTTGTTGGCCTGCGACTGGGCGCGCAGCGAGGCGAGCGCGTTGGCCGATCCGTCATCGTTGAGGAAGCGGATGCTGGGGTTTTCTTCCATGTAGGGGTCGAGATAGGCGCGCTGCTGGCTCTCCGAATAGGCGCCGCCCCACGAGACGACGGTGAGCGAAGTCGGGTCCTGCGCGTAGGCGCCGAGCGCGAGCAGGCTGACCGCCGCTCCCGCGCCGACGACCTTGAAACGTAGATGCTTCATGACGTTCTCCTCTGGTTTCGCCGATGGTTCCTGCATCGGCTTCGTGCTCTTCCACGCCGTTCCAGACGGCGATTCTTGTCCACGCCGCAAAGGCGGCGCTTCTTGTCAGGCGTCGAGCGCCCGGCAATCTTCCGCGGCCCAACCCACGCGAACCGTCTCGCCGGTGGCGAGTTGGTCGTTGCGCGCGGCGTTGGGCACCTTGATGATGAAATCGGGATTGCCGCACACGCTGACGCGCGTGCGGATATGGTCGCCGAGATAGATGAGTTCCTCGACTCGCGCGTCGAAGCTGTTGGCGAGGCCTTCGGGCGGCGCGATGCGAACCCGTTCGGGACGTAGCGACAAGGTGGTCTTCTCGCCGGTGCCCGCGACGTTGACGGGAAGCGCCTGCACCAGAGAACCGTCCGTCAGCCGCACCGCGCAGCTCTTGCCGTTCATCGCCTCGACCTTGCCGGCCAGCTTGTTGTTCTCGCCGATGAAGGAGGCGACGAAGGCATTGTCGGGCCGCTCATAGAGATCGGCCGGCGCTGCGAGCTGCTGGATCACGCCGTCCTCGAAGACCGCGATGCGGTTCGACATGGTCAGCGCTTCGGACTGGTCGTGCGTCACGTAGACGACGGTGACGCCCAGATCGTCGTGGATGTGCTTGATCTCGTACTGCATCTGCTCGCGCAGATTTTTGTCGAGCGCGCCGAGCGGCTCGTCCATCAGCACCAGCGTCGGCTCGAAGACGAGGGCGCGCGCCACCGCGACGCGCTGCTGCTGCCCGCCCGAAAGCTGCGCCGGCATCCGGTTGCCGAGCTGCCCGAGCTTGACCATGTCGAGCGCGCGCTTGACCCGCGCCGTGATCTCGGCCTTCGGCTTGGAGCGCACCTTGAGCGGAAAGGCGAGGTTCTCGGCCACCGTCATGTGGGGAAACAGCGCATAGTTCTGGAAGACCATGCCGATGTCGCGCTTGTGCGGCGGCACGTTGTCGATGCGCTCGCCCTTGAGCCGGATTTCGCCGTGGGTCGCGCTCTCGAAACCGGCGAGCATCATCAGGCAGGTCGTCTTGCCCGAGCCCGATGGCCCGAGCATGGTCAGGAATTCGCCCTGCGCGATGTCGAGGTTCAAATTCTTGACGACCAGAACTTCGCCGTCATAGCTCTTCTGGACGTTTTGGAAGCGAACGAATCCGGGCTCGTCCGCGCCATTGCTGACGCTTACCATGAACTCAACTGTTCCCCTGTTGTCCTTGGCCTCATGACCGGACAGTCTTTGCTTTGACCCTAGGATCACCATATCCGGGCAAATTGCAACAGTGGCCAGCATTGCTTGGTCCAGTTTGCCTGTTTGCGTCGCGCGCTGGTCTTTTCGCGCTGCAATATACATCGCAACAATCCGGTTTGCGGCTATCGCCGGCGCGCACCCTCGCGCTATCTGGAGCACACGAAAGCGATCGAAGGAGACGAAGATGATCGAGAAGACCGAATTCTACATCGATGGACGCTGGGTCGCGCCGAGCGCGCCGAAGACCCTCGACGTGATCAATCCCGCCGACGAGCAGCCTTTCGCCATCATCTCGCTCGGCTCGGCCGCCGATGTCGACAAGGCGGTCGACGCCGCGCGCCGCGCCTTCCCGTCCTGGAGCGCGACGACGAAGGAAGAGCGCGTCGCCGCACTGGAGCGTCTGCTCGAAGCCTACAAGGCCCGCGTCGCGGACATGGCCAAGGCGATCTCCGACGAGATGGGCGCGCCGATGAAGCTTGCGATGGAAAGCCAGGCGGCCGTCGGCGTCAGCCACATCAAGACCTTCATCCGCACCCTGAAGAACTTCGAGTTCGAGCACGCGCTCGACGAGCGCAATCCGCAGGAACGCATCGTCCACGAGCCGATCGGCGTCTGCGGCCTGATCACGCCGTGGAATTGGCCGATGAACCAGGTCACGCTGAAAGTCGTGCCGGCGATCGCCGCCGGCTGCACGGTCGTCCTGAAGCCCTCCGAGGTCGCGCCGCTCTCCTCCATCGTCTTCGCCGAGATCATGGATGCGGCAGGCTTCCCCGCCGGCGTGTTCAACATGGTCAATGGCGACGGACCAACGGTGGGCGAGGCGATGTCGCGTCATCCGGGCATCGACATGATGTCCTTCACCGGTTCCACCCGCGCCGGCATTGCCGTCACCAAGGCGGCGGCCGACACGGTCAAGCGCGTGACGCTGGAACTGGGCGGCAAGTCGCCCAACATCGTCTTCGCCGACAGCGACCTCGAAGCCGCCATCGTGCGCGGCCTCGATCACTGTTTCGAGAACACCGGCCAATCCTGCAACGCGCCGACCCGCATGCTCGTCGAGCGCTCGGTCTATGACCGCGCCGTGGAGCTGGCCGGCGAACACGCCAAGACCGTCAAGGTCGGCAATCCGGCCGAAGACGGCGACCATATCGGCCCGCTCGTCTCGCAGGCGCAGTTCGACAAGGTGCAGGGACTGATCGACGTCGCGATCAAGGAGGGCGCGAAAATCGTCGCCGGCGGCGCGGGCCGTCCCGAGGGCTTCAACCGCGGCTACTATGTCCGCCCGACCATCTTTGCCGACGTCACCAACGAGATGACCATCGCCCGCGAGGAGGTCTTCGGCCCGGTCCTGGCGATGATCCCGTTCGAAGGCGAAGACGAGGCGGTCGCAATCGCCAACGACACGCCCTACGGCCTGTCGAGCTACGTGCAGACCGGCGACGCCGAACGCGCCCGCCGCGTTGCGCGGCAGTTGCGCGCCGGAATGGTGCAGGTCAACGGCACAAGCCGCGCTTCCGGCTCGCCCTTCGGCGGCTACAAGCAGTCGGGGCTCGGCCGCGAAGGCGGCAAGTTCGGGCTGGAAGACTTCCTTGAAGTCAAGGCCGTCGCCGGCTGGCCGCAATAGGACCGTAACCTCTGCCGGACCCGGTAGGGGTAGCAGGCAATTGGCCACGAATCAGAAGCCGCGTCCGATAAGGGCGCGGCTTTTTTGCCATTTGGTTTCGGCCAACCTAGCGGGCTTTCCCGCCCCAAGGCGCAAGTGTGCTTAGCCAGCCATGGTCGGAAGGCATTTGTCGGCGACCATTCGAGCATGCAATCATCTCATATGGTTAACGACCGTTAACCCGTGGCAATGCCCGGTTTGCAGGCAATATTGTGTGTGCGGATTGTCACAGCGGGCCAGTCCCTGATGTGGGTAATGCGCGCGTCGATTGACAGCACCGATCACCCGACCTTAACCTTTTGTTAACGACGCGAAAAACGTGCGCAATCGGGGTTTTGGGCGAATGGGTGGATCTTCGAGATCACTGCGATTGCTTGCGGTCGCGATTCTGGCGGGCGCAATGGCGCCGGCCCTGTCGGCATCGGCGATGCCCGGTTCGGGCGCCGCGATGCAGGTCGGCGGCCTGACTTCACAGCCGATCGGCCACTACGATCTGTGCCAGCGCAGCCCCGGCGAGTGCTCGATCCGTCCGATCGATCGCGGTCCTTTGCCGGTCGACAATGCGCTGTGGCGCAAGATCGACCACATCAACCGCTCGGTCAACGAAGCCGTATCGCCGCGCAGCGACCTCGAAATCTACGGGCGCGACGAATGGTGGGCCTATCCGGTCAACGGCGTCGGCGATTGCGAAGACTACGCGCTGGAAAAGCGCAAGCGTCTGGCCGAAGCTGGCGTCTCCTTGTCCAACATCCTCCTGACCGTCGTGCGCAAGCCCGACGGCGAAGGCCATGCTGTCTTGACGGTGCGGACTGATCGCGGCGATTTTATCCTCGACAATCTCAACAACGACCTGCGCCCCTGGTACTCGACGGGTTACAAGTTCCTGAAGCGCCAGGCGTCGAACCATACCGGCCACTGGGTCACGCTGCGCGAAGACCGCAACATGCTGGTCGGCGCGCTGCAATAAGGCGCTTGCCCGGGACGGCGTCCAGCAAGCGCCATCCGATGATGCGGGCTGGCCATGCCGGCTATCCGTCCTGACCGCGCGCCGCGAAACCAATCAGTTTCGGGTCCTTGATCTCGATGGCCATCTGCTGATAGCGGCATCGCATTGCGGCACATCCGCCAAACACGAAACCCGCCGCTCTGGGCCGGTGCGTCTGCCCTCCAGGACACAGCAGCAGTAAGTCTCCATCGACCGCGTGATCTGGACGAACCAGCACGAGCACCAAGGGTTTCGCTCGCGCAGCGCGACGCTAGCCGGTTACCCTTCGGGATGTACGCCTCTCAGCAACCCTATCCTGCTTCTATCCTTCCTCGATACCGCAACAGCCGCCGCCTACGCCGCAGCCGCGAGCCTTTCCCCCGCCATCCGGTAGGAGATCGCTTCGGCCAGATGGATGCGCGCGACCGTCTCGGCGCCGTCGAGATCGGCCAGCGTGCGTGCGACCTTGAGCACGCGATGATAGGCGCGCGCCGAAAGGTTGAGCTTTTCGCTTGCGTCTCGCAACAGCGCGGCGCCGGCTGCGTCAGGTGCGGCGACGCTCTCGATCAGGCCGGCGCTGCAATGTGCGTTCGTCGTCGCCGATGATATCCCGAGCGCGGCATAGCGCTCCGCCTGCAGACGGCGCGCGGCAGCAACGCGCGTCCTCACTGTTTCGCTCTTCTCGGCCCGTCCGGGCGCGATCAGATCGGAGGCGCTGACGGCGGGGACGTCGATCCTCAAATCGATGCGGTCGAGGAGAGGTCCGGAAATCCGCGCTTGATAGTCGGACTGGCAGCGCGGCCCGCGCGCGCAGCGATGGCCCGGCTCGCCCGCCATGCCGCACCGGCAGGGGTTCATCGCCGCGACGAGCTGGATGCGCGCCGGATAGGAGACGCGGTGATTGGCACGCGCGATGACGCTTTCGCCGTTCTCGATCGGCTGGCGCAGCGAATCGAGCACCACCGGCTGGATTCCGGAAATTCGTCGAGGAAGAGAACGCCATTATGCGCCAGCGAGACCTCGCCGGGCCGCGCCCGCAATCCGCCGCCGACCATCGCCGCCATCGAGGCCGAATGATGCGGGCTGCGAAAGGGCCGCCGATCCGACAGCTTGCCGCCAGCCAGTTCCCCGGCGATCGACGCGATCATCGAGACCTCCAGCAGTTCCTTCGGCGCGAGCGGCGGCAGGATCGAGGGCAGGCGCTGTGCCAGCATCGACTTGCCCGAGCCGGGCGGCCCAATCATCAAGAGGTTGTGCCCGCCCGCAGCGGCCACTTCGAGCGCGCGCTTGGCGCTTTCCTGCCCCTTGATATCGGCGAGATCGGGCAGGTTGCCGGATTGCGGCTCGATCATCGCCTCGGGCCGGCCGAGCACCTGCGTGCCGCGAAAATGATTGGCCATCGCGATCAGGCTGCGCGGCGCGAGAATGTCGATCTCGGCGCCCGCCCACGCCGCCTCCGATCCGCAGGCCGACGGGCAGATCAGACCGCGTCCCATGGCGTTCGCGCCCATCGCCGCGGGCAGCACGCCGGCGACCGGCGCGATGGTTCCGTCGAGTGCGAGTTCGCCCAGCACCACATAGGCTTCCAGCGCGTCGGACGGGATCGCCCCCAGCGCCGCCATCAGCCCGAGCGCGATCGGAAGATCGTAGTGACTGCCTTCCTTGGGCAGGTCCGCCGGCGCCAGGTTGATCGTCACCTTCTTGGCCGGCATCGAGAGGCCGGAGGCGTGCAGCGCAGCCTGCACGCGCTCGCGGCTTTCCGCGACCGCCTTGTCGCCGAGCCCGACGATGTTCATGCCGACCTTGCCCGGCGCGACCATCACCTGGACATCGACGGCCACCGTTTCGATGCCTTGGAACGCGATCGTGCGGACCCGTGAAACCATGTCTTGCTCTCCTTGCGGAAACACAAGCATGGTTTCGAGATCAAATCAAGAACATGAAGCGAACAAAATGGAGCATAAGTTGTGGTCGGGTTGTGTCGGGTTGTGCAGGCGGAACATCAGCCCCGCTTGGCTTCAACCGCATCCCAGAACAGCGCCGCGATATCGGCCCCGCCGAACTTCTTCACCTCGCGCACGCCGGTCGGCGAGGTGACGTTGATTTCGGTCATGTAGTCGCCGATCACGTCGATGCCGACGAGGATGAAGCCGCGCTCCTTCAGCGACGGCCCGATGCGGGCGCAGATCTCGCGCTCGCGCGCCGTCAGTTCGGTCTTCTCCGCCCGTCCGCCGACATGCATGTTGGAGCGGGAATCGTGCTCCGCCGGAACGCGGTTGATCGCGCCGACCGGCTCGCCGTCGATCAGGATGATGCGCTTGTCGCCCTTGCGCACGTCCTTGAGATATCGCTGGACGATGTAGGGCTCGCGGAACATCTGGCCGAACATTTCGAGCAGCGAGGCGAGGTTCCGGTCCGCCTCGTGCAGGTGGAAGATGCCCGCGCCGCCATTGCCGTAGAGCGGCTTGACGATGATGTCGCCGGCCTCGCGGCGGAAATCGGCGACTTCCTGCGGGTCCTTGGTGATCAGCGTTTCGGGCATCAGATCGGCGAACTCGGTGACGAAGATCTTTTCGGGCGAATTGCGCACCCAGGCCGGGTCGTTGACCACCAGCGTTTTCGGGTGGATGCGTTCGAGCAGATGCGTCGTCGTGATGTAGTTCATGTCGAAGGGCGGGTCCTGGCGCAAAAGCACCACGTCCATCTCGGCAAGGTTCACGCGCTGCGGTTCACCGAGCGTGAAATGCGCGCCCTTGACGTCGTCCACCCGCATCGTCTCCACGCGCGCGGTGACCTCGCCATTGCGCATGGAAAGCCGGTCCGGCGTGTAGTGGAAGAGTTCGTGCCCGCGCCGCTGCGCCTCGAGCGCCAGCGCGAATGTGGTGTCCCCCGCAATCGAAACGGTCGAGACGTGGTCCATCTGGAAGGCGATCTTCAGGCTCATGGAAGGCTCCGGTCGGGGGCGCTGCAGGCGGGCTGGTCCTTGCATCTAGTCGCTTCGCGCTGCCTTGCCAATCGGCCCGGCGACAAAGGGCGGGCATGATACCTTTCCGAAAGCTTTTCCGTGGCAGTTTCCCGCACGACGACAAGGCAAGTGGGGGAAACGGCGACCGTGTTGGCGGACAGGGCGGAAACCACGCGATCGACCGGACAGATGACCGATCGGCTCACGGGCCTCGGCACGCGCGCGCGTCTGGAGGACAAGATCGCACGTCTGATCGCCGAGCGTGAAGAGGACCCCGCACCCTTTGCCATCGCCATCATCGACCTCGACGGCTTCAAGCCGATCAACGACCTATACGGCCGCACGGCCGGTGACGGCATCCTGAAGCAGGCAGCGCTTCGACTGCGCGCCGCCATCGACGATTCCTCGATGGTCGTGCGGCTCGGTGCCGACGAGTTTGCCGTTCTGGCGCCGCTGGTCTTCAGCGCGGCCGCTGCCCGGCATCTCGCCTCCACGCTGATCGAGGTCCTGTCGGCGCCCTACGATATCGGTGCGCGGTCCGTCCGGCTCACTGCATCGGTCGGATCGTCGATCTACGAGCATGCGGACGAGACGACGGAAGCGTTGATCGGCAAGGCCGAGACGGCGCTCTACGAGGCGCGCCGCACGGGGCGCAATCGCGTCGTCGTCTATTCGCCCGAACTGGTGGAGGCGACGCATTCCGTTACCCGCATCGAGCAGGCGCTGCGCCGCGCCGTGTCGAATGGGGAAGTCGAGCCCCATTTCCAGCCCATCGTCGCCCTCGACAGCGGCCATCTTCTGGGGTTCGAGGCGCTTGCCCGCTGGACCGACCACGATCTCGGGCCGGTCTCGCCCGGCCTGTTCATCCCGCTCGCCGAAGAGCGCGGCATCATGCCCGATCTGTCGCGTCTGGTTCTGGGAAAGGCGGCCGATGCGGCGCGCAACTGGCCGCGCCATCTCTTCCTCGCCTTCAACCTGTCCCCCGAGCAACTCGTCGACCAGTCCACCGCACGCGAGGTTCTGGAGATTTCGGCCCGCTCCGGGCTCGACCCGCGCCGGCTCGAAGTCGAGATCACCGAAACCGGCCTGATGTCGCAGCCCGAGACGGCGGCAGCGATCATCGGCGAATTCAAGCGCGCCGGCGCCCGGATCGCGCTCGATGATTTCGGCACCGGCCAGTCGTCGCTCGGGCGGCTGCGCGACTTCCCCTTCGACAAGCTCAAGATCGACCGCAGTTTCATCGCCTCGATCATGGAAGATCGCGCATCGGAACACATCGTTAGGGCGATCCTGGCCATGTGCACCGGGCTCGGCATGGGGGCCGTCGCCGAAGGCATCGAGGAGAGGGCGCAGGCAAGGCGCCTCGCCGAACTCGGCTGCCGCATGGGACAGGGGTTTCTCTATGGTCGTGCCGAGCCGGCCCTCGCCACGGCCGAATTCATCCATTTGCGGGAAAGCCGCAGGCTCGCCTCGCTGAAGCGGACCTGACGGAACGTCTCAGCCGACGTCTTCCAGGCAGATCTTGGTATGGCCGGCATTGATGAAACCGAGCTTGTTGGCCGCGCCGCGCGACAGGTCGAGCACACGGCCCTTGGTGAACGGACCGCGGTCGTTGACGCGCACCACGACTTCCTTGCCGTTGCGCTGGTTGATCACCTTGATCTTGGTGCCGAAAGGCAGGCTGCGATGCGCCGCGGTCATGCCATCAGGATTCATCCGCTCGCCCGAGGCCGTCTTGGAAGTCAGCGCGTACCAGGAAGCGCTGCCGCACTGGGCATTGGCGATGCCGGCCGAAAGGCCAAGAGCGATCGTGCCAGCCAGCGCAATGCCGGAGGAGCGGAGGAAGCGAGCCGTCATGTCGGTGGTCCATACCCGTTGAAGATATTATGGCGGGTAGGAGGCGAATGGGGCGCCGATGGGGTGGCACAACCCTCGCGCGAACACTTTTGGAGTCCCGGCGAAACATTGCCCGCCGAGCCGCTGCGGCAATGCACCTTGCGGTTGCCGATTTAGGCGCGCACCCTAGGCGGCGTCTCGCCGGAGCCGATATCCCAGTAGAGCCCGGCCATCATCTCCAGCCCTTCGCGCAGGAGATGGGGCGGCAGATGTTCGTCCGGGGCGTGTTGCGAGCAGCCGGCATAGGAATGCGGCACCCAGATCGTCCGCAGGCCCAGAATGTCGGCAAAGGCGTCGTTGGGCAGCGATCCGCCCAGATTGGGGAGGATCGCCGGGCGCTGACCCGTCGTCCTTTCGATGGAGCGAGCTGCGAAGCCGACCCACGGATCGGCAGGGTCGAGCCGCGTCGCGCGGAACATTTCCTCGTCTGCGACCGTGACCTCGACTTGGCCGAAACCGGCCACTTCGAGATGGCGTCTGACCGCCGGGACGACACCTTCGGGATCGACGCCAACGACGAAGCGCAATTGCAGACGTGCGAAGGCATGGCCCGGAATGGCGTTGACGGGCGCACGGGGCTCGCCCGCCTCGAAGGCGAGGATTTCGAGCGCGCACCAGCCGAACACCTTTTCGGCCGCCGAAAGCCCCGGCTCGCCCCAGTCCGGGTCGATGCGCGGGCCGCCGGCAGCGTCGACGACCGGGCAGTCGGCAAGCGCTTGGCGCACGCTGGCGGGCAGTTCGGTCGGCTTCAGCTCCGGCACCAGAATGCGGCCCTCCGGTCCGATCAGCGCTGCGATGGCATGCGCAAGCTGCACGGCGGGGTTCGACAGAAGACCGCCCCAATTGCCCGAATGATGCGCGCCCTCGCGCGCCTTGATCCTGAGGTCGAACGAAATGCCGCCGCGCGAGCCGAGGAACAGCGTCGGCCGGTCCGCCGAAAGGCGCGGCCCGTCTGACGCGATCAGGAGGTCGGCGCCGAGCGCATCCTTCTCGGCTCCGCAAAGCTCCCGCAATCCCGGCGAGCCGATCTCCTCGCCCATCTCGATCAGGTACTTTGCGTTGAATCCAAGCGTCCCGCGCGTCTCGAGAACGGCACGCAAGGCAGCGATGTTGACCGTATGCTGGCCCTTGTTGTCGGCGATGCCGCGCCCGTACCAGCGGCCGTCCCGTTCGGTCAGCGCCCAGGGCGACAGCCCCTCCTGCCAGCGTTCCGCCTGCCCGCGCGTCACGTCGCCATGGCCGTAGCCGAGCACGGTCGGCAGCCCCTGGTCCTCGATCCGTTCGGCGATGAGGAACGGCCCCCGCGCACGCTCGTGCCGGACCGTGCGGCACGAAAAGCCGAGCGCTTCGAGCTCCGGACCGACTTCCTCGGCGATGTAGCGATCAAGCTCGCCGGCGGCATCGGGTTCCTGGCTTTGGGTTGCGATGGCGACGCGCCGCGCCAGCACATCGCGGAAGGTTCCGCCGTCGAAATGCGCCCGCGCCCGGGCAATGGCGTCTTCGCGGCTCATGAACGCTAACCCCTGCCGACGAACGGCATGTTCGTCGCCATCACATTGAGGAACAGGATGTTCGCCTCCGGCGGCAGCGTGGCCATGTGGACCACTGCGTCGGCGACGTGCCGCACATCCATGCGCGGCTCCGCCGCGCGCCGTCCATCGGCCTGCAGCACACCGGCGGTCATGCGCTGCGTCATGTCCGTCGCGGCGTTACCGACGTCGAACTGGCCGCAGGCAATGCCGAATTCGCGTCCATCGAGCGCCGTCGCCTTGGTCAGCCCGGTGATCGCGTGCTTGGTCGCCGTATAGGGCGCGGAGTGCGGCCGCGGCGTCGTCGCGGAGAGCGACCCGTTGTTGAGGATGCGCCCGCCGCGCGGGTCCTGCCGCTTCATGATGCGGAATGCCGCTTGCGTACAGAGGAACGCCCCGGTGAGATTGGCGCCGACCACCGCGTTCCACTGGTCGACGGTCAGATCCTCGATGGGGACGGCCGGCGTATTGGTGCCGGCATTGTTGACGAGCAGGTCGAGCCGCCCGAACTGCGCCTCCACCGTATCGAACAGGCGGGTTACGGCGGCGGCATCGCCGATATCGGTCGGCACCGCGAGAACCTGGCCCGGATCGCCGCCCATTTCGCGCGCGGCCGCTTCCAGCACGTCGGCCCGGCGCCCGGCGATCGCGACCTTGAACCCGGCCTGCACGAGGCCGGCGGCGATCGCCTTGCCGCTTCCCGTCCCCGCGCCCGTCACGATGGCGGTCCTGTCTTCGGCTGTCATAGGCCTTCCTTTCGATGGCGGGGATTTGGACGTGCCGCGTGCAATCTGTCAACTTTCTTGATAACTATGCGAAATTCGATGCGGAGGAGGAACGTGGTGCAGATGCAGGAAAACCGCTTCAAGGCGGCGCTGGCGGCCGGCCGGCCGCAAATCGGTCTCTGGTGCAGCCTGACGAGCAACGTCGCCATCGAGCCCCTGGCGGGCGCAGGCTTTGACTGGCTTCTTATTGACACCGAGCACGCACCGAACGAATTGCCTACGGTCCACGCGCAGCTTCAGGCGGTGTCGCATTCGACGGCGAGCGCGATCGTCCGGCCCGCCTGGAACGACCCGGTCGCCATCAAGCGCTTCCTCGACATCGGGGCGCAGACCCTGCTCGTCCCCTTCGTCCAGAACGCCGAAGAGGCCCGCCAGGCGGTCGCGGCCATGCGCTATCCCCCGCACGGAATCCGAGGCGTATCGGTCAGCACGCGCGCCAATGGCTTCGGCCGGGTGCCGGATTATTTCGCCCGCGCCAATGAAGAGGTCTGCCTGCTCGTCCAGATCGAGACGCGCGTCGCGCTCGACAACATCGAGGAGATCGCCGCGGTCGACGGCGTCGACGGCATCTTCATCGGCCCGTCGGATCTTGCTGCCGATCTGGGCCATCTCGGCAATTCGGGACATGATGCGGTCCGCACGGCGATTTCGCAGGCGATTGGCCGTATCCGCGCGGCCGGCAAGGCCGCCGGCATTCTCGCGCCGGTCGAGGCCGATGCGAAACGCTGGCTCGACGAAGGCTGCCTGTTCGTCGCCGTCGGCAGCGATCTTGGCCTTCTCGCGCGCGGAAGCGACGCCCTTCGCGCCCGCTTCGCCTGATCCCGCCCATTTGAATTCGGAGACACTTGATGATCGATCTCTACACCTGGACGACGCCGAACGGCCGCAAGGTCTCGATCGCGCTCGAGGAAATGGCGCTGCCTTACGAGGTCCATTCCATCGACATCGGCAAGGACGAACAATTCGCGCCGGACTTCCTGAAAATCTCGCCCAACAACAAGATTCCCGCGATCGTCGACCGGGAGACCGGCCAGTCGGTCTTCGAATCCGGCGCCATCCTGATCTACCTCGCCGAAAAGACCGGCCGCTTCCTGCCGACCGAGGCGAAGGCGCGGATGAAGGTGCTGGAATGGCTGATGTGGCAGATGGGGGGCTTCGGTCCGATGCTCGGCCAGGCCCACCAATATCTGAAGTTCAATCGCGGCAAGGCGCCCTTCGCCGAAGAGCGGTTCACCAAGGAGGTCCGCCGCCTCTACGGCGTTCTCGATGATCAACTCGGACGCGAAGCGCATGTTGCCGGCCCCGACTATACGATTGCCGACATGGCAATCTGGCCCTGGGCGTCGCGCCACGAATGGCAGGATGTCGACCTCGAGGATTTCCCGAACGTGAAGCGCTGGTATGTCGAACTTGCCGGCCGTGAGGCGGTTCAAAAGGGTTATCATGTGCCCAAATATACGCAGGACATTCCGATCCCGGCGTGACGATGGCCGCGCAGGCCAAGGAGGAGCGACATGACAGGAAAAGGAACCGCGCCCGGAGTTATTGCGATCCATGAAGATTGAGATCACACCGGCCCGCCGCGAAAAACTCGCCGACAATCTTTACGGCCAGCTCCTCGAGCAGATCATGCTGGGACGTCTGAAGGAAGGCGAGCGCCTGCCTTCCGAATCGGAAATCTGCCGCGCCTTCAAGGTGTCGCGGCCCGTCGTGCGCGAGGCGTTGATGCGCCTCCAGGCCGATGGCCTCGTCTATGCACGGCGCGGCTCGGGCTCCTTCGTCAAGCAGCGCCCACCCGCCCGCCTCACCGATTTTGCGGCCGTGTCGGACGTCGCCAGGCTGCTGCGCGGCTACGAGGCGCGCATGGCGCTCGAACCGCAGATCGCGGAACTGGCCGCCGAACGCGCCACGGAGGATCATCTCGAAAGGATCGCCTCCGCGCTCGCCGCGCTGGAGGCCAGCGCGAACGACCGCGACGAGGATTTCGCCTTTCATCGCGCCATCGCCGAGGCGACCGGCAACGACATCTTTCCCGCGCTCCTCGAATCGATGCGCGAACTGATGCTGGGCGGCATTGACGTCGCCGTCAGCCTGACCCGCGTCGGCTCGCAGGCGCGCCGGGAGCGCGTCCTCGCCGAACATCGCCAGATCTTCGACGCGATCGCCTCGCGCGACCGGTCGGGCGCGGGCGTCCTGATGCACTATCATCTGATGCAGGCGCGCAGCCGCACGACCGACTACCAGCGTCACCCCTGACGCGGATCGGCCTCGATGAAGTCGAGCGGTCCGGACAGGAGGCTGATTTCCTGGGCGACGAGATAGACCGCCTCGCGGCTCATTTTGCGATAGGCGATCCAGTCCGGGTCCTTTTCCATCGCCCCGCGTCGCGCCTCACGGTCGGCGGCATTCTCGAATGCCCAGAGATGGACGTAGGAGTTGAGCCGCCCCGTCTCGGTCACCGCATAGACCAGCGGCGTCCCGAGATGCCGCTTTTGCACCGGATATCCATGCTGGCCGTAGAGCTCGAGATGGCTTTTCAGCGTGCCGGCGCGGCACGTATAGGTGCGCAGGTCGTAGATCATGCGCGCCCCTGTTCGATGGGGTCCTTCGGGGCGTGGGCAGGCACCTCGAGCATGTCGCCCGGCGCGACCGGCGAATGGTCCGGCGCCTCGACATGCCCGATGCTCTGCTTTTGCGTGCGCGGCGGCAGTTCGGCCGCCGGCCATTTCAAATTGACGGCGATGCCGGCAGCCGCAAGCGCCAGCCCGATCGCGTCCGTCACGAAGCCGGTCTTGATCAGCGACAGGGCGGCGGCGAAGAACAGAAGCCGCGTGATCCAGCTTGCCGGCTTGATGAAATAGCCGGTCAGCGCCCCGGCCAGAAGCGTGACGCCGATCGTTGCCGAGATCGCCGCGAGCACGATGTCGGGCCAGTCGCCGATCATCAGGAGGGCCGGGCCGAACACGAACATGAACGGGATGATGTAGCCGGTCAGGCCGAGCTTGACCGCGTCCCAGCTCGTTTCCCAGATGCCGCCGCGACTAAGGCCCGCCGCCGCATAGACTGCGATGGCGACCGGCGGCGTGATGGCCGACAGGATGGCGAAGTAGAAGACGAACATGTGTGCGGCCTCGACCGGAACACCGAGCCTGACCAGCGCCGGCACCAGAAGCGCTACCTGGACGATATAGGCAGGCGTCGTCGGCATCCCCATGCCGAGGATGATGCCCGCGACCATGGTCAGGAGCAGCGCCGGCAGGAGCATGTTTTGCGCCGCGGCGCGTACGATGCCTGTGAAGGTGAGGCCGAGCCCGGTCTGGGCGATGACGCCGATGACGATGCCGGCCGCCGCGCAGGCGAGCGCGACGATCACGGCGTTGATCGCGCCCGATTCGAGGCCGTCGACGAGCTTTTGGATCGAGAACTCCGCCCGCGTCGTCTTGCGCATCAGCACGACCGGGACGATGGAGAGGATGCCCATCAGGGCCGAGAATTGCGCCGACCGCCCGATCATCAGCGCGCCGATGATGAAGAACAGCGGCAGGAACAGGTGCCCGCGTTCGCTGAGCACAGTCCAGACGCGGGGAAGATCTGCCTTGGGAAGGCCCCTCAAACCTTGCTTCTTGGCCTCGAAGTGAACGGCGAGGAAGACCGCGAGATAATAGAGGAAGGCCGGCAGCAGCGCGTAGGTCGCGACCGTCAAATAACTGACGCCCATGAATTCGGCCATGACGAAGGCAGCCGCGCCCATGATCGGCGGCATGATCTGCCCGCCCGTCGAGGCCACTGCCTCGACCGCGCCCGAAAACGACTTCGGATAGCCGATGCGTTTCATCAAGGGGATCGTGAACGTGCCGGTGGTCATGACATTGGCGACGGCCGAGCCCGAGACCGATCCGAACAGGCCCGACGTGACAACCGCCACCTTGGCGGGACCGCCGGCGGTGTGACCCGTCAGCGCGAGGGCGAAGTCGGTGAAGAGCTTGCCGATGCCCATCCGCTCGGCCAGCGCGCCGAAGATGACGAACAGGACGACATAGGTCGCCGAAACCTGAGCGGGAATGCCGAACAGGGCATCCGTCGTCATGTATTGATATTCGAGCAGCCGCAGGATGCGGGTGTTGGTGAAGAAGACCTGGTAGCCGAGGAACAAGAGCGCCGTGATCGGCAGGATCGGTCCCATCGCGCGCCTTGCGGCTTCCAGCACGACCAGGATCATCAGGATCGCCATCGCCTGGTCGGTCGTCGAGACCGGGCCGACATAGGCCATCCGCGTGTTGAAATATTGCTGGTAGAAGATCGGATAGGCGCACGCGACGATGGCGCCGATCACGAACAGCCAGTCGAGCGGACCCGGCGCCTTGCCGGCATTGCGGCTGAACAGCGGCAGCGACAGATAGGCCAGCACGAGCGCGAAGCCGAAATGGGTCGCCCGCAGCGTGAACGCGTTGGGCGGCCCCGCATAGGCGACATAGAGGTGAAACAGGCTCATCGACACCGCCACGAATGTCACGAGCTTCTTCATCAGCGATTCGTAGCGCATCAGGGCACCCTCCTCGGTGTCGTCGGCCTGTTTCGAAACTGCATGTGCAACCGGGCGGACGCGGTTCGGCCGCGTCCGCCCGTCAGCCGCGATTTACTGGGCGACGCCGTTCGCTTCGTAGAAGGCGGTCGCGCCTTCATGCATGGGAACGCCGATGTCCTGCGCCATCTCTTCCAGCGACAGGTCGGCCATCACCGACGCGATTGCGGCGAGATCCTGCCGGTTTTCCCACATCTGGGTCAAAAGCCCCTCGACGATCTCGGCCTCGAGGTCGCAGCGTGCGACGATATGGGTTGCGTAACCGACCGCGTTCACGTCCTCGTCCTGACCGGGATAGGTGCCGGCCGGAATGATGAGGCTGGTGTAACCGGGATTGATCTCCGCGCGCATCTTCTCGACGAAGGCCTCGTCGAGCGGGATCACCGTCAGGTCGGCACTGTTGGCCAGGTCCATCACCGCCGAGGAGGGAATGGTGGTGCCCAGCGCCAGAATGTCCGAATTGTTGTCCTGAACCAGAGAGACGCCGTCCGAATAGGAGACGAAGTCGACGGCGGACATGTCGTCATAGCTGAGGCCGGCGGTCTGAAGCACCGCGCGCACCACCTGCTCGGCGGTGTTGCCGACCGGCTGCGTGTTGAGACGCTTGCCCGCGAAGTCTTCGACCGTCGCGATGCCGCTCGCCTGCGTGGCCACCATCTGGAAATATTGCGGATAGAGCGTCGCGACGTTGCAGACATTGTCGGCTTCCGCCTCGAAGGGCTCGCGGCCCTCGATGGCGTCGACGGTCGAGATCGAATTGCCGAAGCCGAGATCGGCGTCGCCGTTCTGGACGCCCTGGACATTGGCGATGCCGCCGCCCGGCAGGACCTGGATCGAGGCGAGGCCCGCATCGCTGGCCATCGCCTGCATGGCGCCGCCGAGCGGATACCACGCGCCGCCCTGCGGCCCGGTCATCAGGTTCAGTTGCTGCGCCTGCGCCGGTGCGGCGACGGCCGCCACGGCAAGCAAGGTGAGTGCAGTCAGCATTTGGGTCTTCATCGTCGGTCTTCCTCCCTGTTGGACCTGTCGAATCTGTTCGGGCGCCTGCGAAGCGTCAGCCCGGCACCGCCTCCTCTTCCAGTCGGAACGCGATGTCCGCGCGCCTGCAGATGTCACGCAACTGCTGCCCGAGCTTGTGCGGCAGCGGAATTCCGTTGGCGCGCCGTTCGTCCTCGCAGCGATATTCGGGGTCGCCTGCGACCATGACGGGCGCATCGGCATCGCTCGGCGGCGTTTCGCGAAGGCCCTCGACCATGCGCGCCATGTCGGCGGCGAATTCCTCCCGCGACCCCCGCAAAAGCGCGGGGTCGAGCGCCATGACGAAATGGCCGACGTCGTGATGGCCCGCCGGTGACCCGCGCAACGGCGTCATGGCTGCGCCTGACAGCGTGCTTGACAGGATCTCGACCATCGTAGCGAGCCCGTAGCCCTTGTGGCCGCCGAGCGGCACGAGAAGCGTATCGCGCAGCGCCAGTGCCGGATCGAGCAGCGGCGCGCCCTGCCGGTCCAGCGCCCAGCCAGCCGGGATCGGCTTTTCCGCCCGCTCGGCAAGCTTCAGCTTGCCGATGGCCGCGGTCGATGTCGCCATGTCGAGAAGGAACGGGCGCTGCCCGGCGCAGGGGGCGGCAAATGCGATCGGATTGGTGCCGAGCCGTGGCTCCAGCCCGCCCGTCGGAACGATCGCCGAGCGCCAGACCGACGAGGTCGACAGTCCGATGAGACCGCGCTCGGCCAGCCTGCGCGCATAGATGCCGGCGGCCCCGTAGTGATTTGAATTGCGGATCGCAACGGCCGCGATGCCGAATTTCTCCGCCCGTTCGCCCGCCATCTCGACGGCCATTGCCGATGGCACCTGCCCGAAGCCGCCATCCGCGTCGATGAGCGCGACGGCCGCATGGTCGTGGACGATCTCGATGCGCGGCCGTGGATTGGCGCCGCCTTCGTCGATCTGGCGTTCGTAGAGCGCGAGCATGGCGACGCCGTGGGATTCGATGCCCATCAGGTCGGCGTCGGTCAGGATGTCCGCCGTCGTGGCGGCGTGGTCCGCGCTCAGGCCCCAGGCCGACAGGATGTCGGCCGCCTGGCGACGCCAGATCGCCGCGGGGACGTTCGACCCCGGTTGCGTCACGCTCTTCCTCCCAGATGCAGCCCCCGGTTTCGTTCCTCCCGGGGTTGTCGCTTTGGACCGGAGCGCACCATGAAGGTCAACCAGTTGTCAAGACACTTTACAGCCTCGCCGCGTTTCACCATCACGGCCCGCATCCTTCAGGACGCCTTTCGGACGCTCAGCCCCGCGCGCTCCAGGAAGGCCTCGAGGCGCTTGTGCTGAACCGCCGTCAGCGGCCAGGCGGATGGCGGGCGGCATGGGCCGCAATCGTTGCCGGTCAGCGCCAGTGCTGCCTTGACGCCGGTGACGTTGGTGCCGTTCATCTCCTCCGCGCGAACGGCTTCGAACTCCCGCATGCCGGCGATCAGATCGCGGGCGCGCGCATAGTCGGATGCTTCCAGCGCCTCGAAGATCGCCATAGAGCGCTGCGGCCAGACATTGATGAGGCCCGAGGTGAAGCCGCGCGCGCCGACGGCGTAGAAGACCGGCGCCCAGACCTCCGCCAGCCCGCCGACCCAGATGATGTGCTCTGGCGCCGCATCCATCGCCTCGGCGAGGCGCATCGGATTGGGCGTTGCCCATTTGACGCCGACGACGCCCTCGATGCCACAGAGCTCGGCAATCGCGGCGGTGCCGATCGCGTCGTTGCGCAGATAGATGACGATCGGCAGACCGGCCGCGTCACGCACGCGCTTGACATAGTCGCTCACGCCGCGCGGCGCCGCGAATGGGTCGGGCGGCTGGTGGATCATCAGCCCGGCCGCTCCCGCTTCGGCGGACGTCCTCGCCAGCCGCTCGGCGTCCTTGACCGACCGGCCGATCCCGGCCAGCAGCGGTACGCGTCCGTCGATCTTCTGCGCCGCCATCCGCACGAAATCCTCGGCCTCTTCCAGCGCCAGCCCGTAGAACTCCCCCGTGTTTCCGTTCGCGACCAGAACATGGATGCCGGCCGTGACGGCGCGGTCGATGATCGGCCCCAGCGGCCTGGCGTCCAGCCTGTCCTCACGGTCGAAGGGGGCGACGAGAATGCCTGAGATTCCTGTTATCGCGCGGGCGAGGGGGGCGGGATTCATGGTGCGTCTCCGCTTTCGGGCGGTTTCAGAAAGGGCCGGGCACGAAATAGTCCGGCCGGGAACGGCTGAGTTCCTTTGCGATGGTGATCAACTGCGAGAGGTGAAAGGCCATCGCGGCGTCGGCGTGGTCCGGCGCGCCGGCCGCAATCGCCTCGATGATCGCGCGATGCTCGTCGAGAATCCGCTTCGTCTTGTCGCCCATCGGCAGATGCAGGGCGCGCAGGCGGTCGATATGGACGCTTTCGCGCCGGATGACGCCATGAAGCCGCATCATGCCCGCCGCGTCGAAAAGCGTGCGATGAAATGTCAGGTCGAGGCTCGCGAAACCGGCGAGATCGTTCGCGGCTTCGCAATCGATCTGCAGGAAAGTGATATGCTCAAGCTTCCGTACAAGCTCGCCATTCCGTTCGCTTGCCAGCCGCCGCACGATGCTCTGTTCGACCGAACTTCGCAGGAAATGCGCCTCGCGCGCCTGGCCGAGATCGATCCGGCTGACGAGGGTTCGCGATTGGGGGTAGATATCGACAAGCCCCTCCTCCTGAAGCCGCAGCAGCGCGTCGCGCACCGGCGTGGAGCTCAGCCCATAGGCGGCCTGCAATTCGCTCCGCGACAACTGGCTTCCAGGCGGCAGGGCGAGTGACAGAATGCGCGCGCGCAGGTCGCCATGAACGTCCGTCGCATTTTCCGCGCCGGTTGGGGCCGTCGCTCGCATCGATCCCGTTCCTCCGAAGGCGCCGCTTGCTGATACATTAGTGCAGCATGGGCGCCCACCGTCAACCCGGTTCGTGAGCGCGGAACACAGCCTCGCCCGGCGTCGTCCGGGGCTGGAAAGCGTCCGGCTCCAAGAGGAGCTGCTGTTCCATGAAGATCACCGCCCCGGCCACGTGCCGGCGCAGCATCGCCTCGCCCGCGGCCGCGTCCTGCGCGGCGATTGCGTCCAGGATTGCCTTGTGGTCCTGAACCAGCACCGGGACCTTGCCGCCCTGCGGCGCCTGCAGGAAGCGGATGCGGTCGAGCTGCGCCTTGCGCGAATGGATCACCGACCAGATTTCGCGCAGGCCGCCGAGCTCGAACAGCGACTGATGGAAGAGATCGTCGAGCGGCATGAAGGAGGCGAACTCCGTATCCGCCATCATCACCTGCTGTTCGACGAGAATCGCGCGCGGCCGCGACAGGTCGAGGCCCGGCGTGACGCAAAGCTGGCGGATCAGCGGAATCTCGAGATTGCTGCGCAGAAAATGCGCCTGCCTTACCGCGCGCACGTCGATGCCTGAAACGAAGGTCGCATGCTGCGGGGCGATCTCGACCAGCCCGTGATCGGCCAGCCGCAGGATCGCTTCGCGCACCGGCGTGCGACTGACCGCGAACCGGTCGCACAATTCCTTCTCCACCAGGGTTTCTCCCGGCTTCAGCTCGAGCGTTACGATCATGCGGCGAAGCTGATCGTAGATCTCGTCGGCGAGCGAACGGCGGCGCACTGGTTGCAGCATATGGGACCCCTTGCAACCGGTATAGCGCTCCACGCGACATGTTCCAATCCGGGACACTCGCGATTCGACGGTTGCACACTGCTTTCAAATATACTAGCGCAAAAGGCAATGTGAGTGGTCATTGTGGAGGACGATGATGACGAAACGGAAGAGCCCCGGCGAATTGCGCAGCGCACGCTGGTTCGCGCCGGACGATTTGCGCAGTTTCGGCCATCGCTCGCGCATGATGCAGATGGGCTTTGCCAATGAGGAGATGGCCGGCCGGCCCATCATCGGCATCATCAACACCTGGTCGGACCTCAATCCCTGTCACGCACATTTCCGCCAGCGCGCCGAGGACGTGAAGCGCGGCGTCCTGCAGGCCGGCGGCTTCCCGGTCGAGCTTCCGGCGCTGTCGCTGTCGGAAAGCAACGTCAAGCCGACGACGATGCTTTATCGCAACCTCCTCGCCATGGATGTCGAGGAACTGATCCGCTCGCACCCGCTCGACGGCGTCGTCCTGATGGGCGGCTGCGACAAGACAACGCCGGCATTGCTCCTCGGCGCAACGAGCGCGAACCTTCCCGCTGTTTTCGTCCCCGCCGGCCCGATGCTGCGCGGCAACTGGAAGGGCCGCGTGCTTGGCTCCGGGTCGGACGCGTGGAAATATTGGGACGAACGCCGCGCCGGAAACATCACCGAAGCCGACTGGCAGGGGCTCGAAGGCGGCATCGCCCGCTCCTACGGCACCTGCATGTCGATGGGCACGGCCTCGACCATGACCGGTATCGTCGAGGCGATCGGCATGACGCTGCCCGGCGCCTCCTCCATTCCCGCAGCCGATTCCAACCATATCCGCATGGCGTCCGCCTCCGGTCGCCGCGCCGTCGAGATGGTGTGGGAGGATCTGAAGCCCTCCGACATCCAGACGCGTGAGGCCTTCGAGAACGGCATGGCCGTCGCGATGGCGATGGGCTGCTCCACCAACGCGATCATCCACCTGATCGCGATGGCCCGCCGCGCCGGCGCCGATATCGGGCTCGACGATTTCGACCGCGCGAGCCGCATCGTCCCTGTCATCGCCAACATCCGCCCGAGCGGCGAAAAATACCTGATGGAGGACTTCTTCTATGCCGGCGGCATGCCGGCCATGATGGCGCAGCTCGGCGATCATCTCTATTCCGACTGCATCACCGTGACCGGCCGCACGCTCGGCGAAAACATCGCCGGCGCCGAAGTCCACGACGCAGACGTCATCCGTCCGCTCGACAAACCAATCTACAGCGAAGGCGCGCTCGCAGTCCTGAAAGGCAACCTCGCGCCCGAAGGCTGCGTCATCAAGCCCAGCGCCTGCGAGCCGCGCTTCCAGCGCCACACCGGCCGCGCGCTCGTCTTCGACGACTATCCGTCGATGAAGGCGGTGATCGACAGCGACGATCTCGACGTCACAGCCGACCATGTGCTGATCCTCAGGAATGCCGGTCCTCTCGGCGGACCGGGCATGCCCGAATGGGGCATGTTGCCGATCCCGAAAAAGCTCGTGCGTCAGGGCGTGCGCGACATGGTGCGCATTTCAGATGCGCGTATGAGCGGCACGAGCTACGGCGCCTGCATCCTCCACGTTTCGCCTGAATCCTTCGTCGGCGGCCCGCTCGCGCTGGTCAGGACAGGCGACCTGATAAGCCTCGACATCCCCGCCCGCTCGATCCGCCTCGAAGTCGACGACGCGGAGCTCGCCGCCCGCAAGGCGGCATGGACAGCGCCGGAACCGCGCTACCAGCGAGGCTATGGCTGGATGTTCTCCCGCCACATCCGCCAGGCTCATGAAGGCTGCGACTTCGACTTTCTGGAAACCGAATTCGGCCGTCCGGTGGACGAGCCCGCGATCTACTGAGGAGCATCCTATGGCCCTGTCGACCGAAACCCGCGACAAGCTGAAGACCGTCTCCACCGCGACGCTCTGCACCGCGCTCTACAAGCGCGGCCTGCGCAACCAGTTGATCCAGGACGTGCATCCGCTCGACCGGTCGAAGCCGACGATGGTCGGCGAGGCCTTCACGCTGCGCTACATGCCCGCGCGCGAGGATCTGAACAGGCTCGAAGTCTTCCGGAACCGCGCCCATCCGCAGCGCAAGGCGATCGAGGACTGCCCGCCCGGAGCGGTAATGGTCATCGACAGCCGCAAGGACCCCCGCGCCGCATCCGCCGGTGGCATCCTCCTCACGCGGCTGATGGTGCGTGGTGTCGCCGGAATCGTCACCGATGGCGGCTTTCGCGATTCGGCCGAGATCGCTGGCCTCGCCATCCCCGCCTACCACAACCGCCCCTCCGCCCCGACGAACCTGACGCTGCATCAGGCGATCGACATCAACGTGCCGATCGGCTGCGGCGACACGCCGGTCTTCCCCGGCGACGTGGTCGTCGGCGACAGCGACGGCGTCGTTGTGCTTCCCGCTCATCTCGCCGACGAACTCGCCACCGAGGCAGTCGAGATGACGGCCTTCGAGGATTTCGTCACGGAGGAGGTGCGCAACGGCCGCTCGATCCTCGGCCTCTATCCGGCGACCGAGGAAAAGACGCTGGCCGACTTCGCCGCCTGGCGAAAGGTCAACGGCCGCTAGGCTCCCAAGCGACCGGTTCGGCATCGCGTGCGAGCACGTAGAATCCGTCCGCCGCAACCCGCGCCCATTCGCCCTCCACGCCGTCCGGCCAGATGACCCGGATTTCGGCCGCGTCCAGGTCGCCGAGCCCGAAATGCCACCATCCCGTCTGTCCGCTGACGTGGCCGCCGCCGGATGTCGCCTCGCGCCGCATGGTCACGTCACCGCGCCTTACCTCGATCCACGCGCCGACCGCGTCGCGGTTCGGCCCATCCTGCTCGATCTTCACCTGAACCCAGCGCCCGGCATCCTCGCTCGCATTGAGCCAGATCTGCGCCTTGTCGTGCCGGTTGACGACGACGAGATCGACCCGCCCGTCGAGGTTGAAATCGGCCAGCGCAGCTCCCCGGGCGGTCAGCATGCTGGCAACGCCAGCCGTGTCGCCCGCCTCGAAAAACGTCCCGTCCGGTTTCTGGATCAGGAGATTGTTCGGGTCCTTCTGGGCAAAATCCGGCATCTCCCACACATTGCCCTTTGCGACGAACAGATCCACCAGCCCGTCATTGTTGACGTCCTCGAACTGCGCGTGCCAGGCCGTGCTCGGCTGGATCTCGCCGCCGACATAGGGCCGATGCGCCGTCACGCCCTTGGCAAAGGCGACGTCGTCATATCGCGGCAGAACCGCGCCCGTTTCGGGCCGCACGAGCCGCTGCAGCTTGTTGTCGGCCATGCTCGTCAGGAAATAGTCCGGATAGCCGTCGAAACCGAGATCGTAGGAGGCGATGCCCATGCCCCAGATGCGCAGCCGCTGCCAGCCTTCCTCGGCCGTGTAGAGCGCCGGCGCCTCGCCGGGCGCGACATGCCAGAGCTGCTCCTGCCCGCCCTTGTAGTATTCGCGGTCGTTGGAAACCCGCAGGCTCGGCGTGCCCGACCGGTTCCAGTCGGTGAAGAGCATCGAGAGCGTGCAGAAGCTCGGCGTCAGCGGCAGCGGCGCGGCGAAGCGGCGCTCGCCCGCCATCGGCCGGTGCAGCCAGTTGTCGGTGCACGACCCCCACGGAAACATCTGCTCGTTCCGGTCGACATAATTGCCGATCGCAAACGTCGGAAAATCCGCGCCCGTCTCCCACGTCGCCGCGAAAGCGGTCGACCAGCCATCGCCGCCCTCGAAGCCCCAATCCTCGTTGGCGCGCTCGAACCGGCATTCGCCGAGCCCGCGCAGCACGACATTCTCGCCGACGCGCAGCAGCACGAGATCGGTGATCCCGTCGTCGTCGATATCGAGCGGATAGGCGCCCGCCACCTTGTCGAGCTCCGCCCCGCTTTGCGCTTCCTCGAACCGCAACTCCCCGCCGGTGTCGCTGACATTCCGATAAAACTTCGCCGGCGCGGACCCGCCTGCCAGAAGCAAGTCGGGAAAGGCGTCGCCGCTGCAATCGAACACGGCGACCCCGCCGCCAACCATATATTCCCACTCGCCCTGAAAGACGCTGTCGATGCCTGACGCGCCGGTTTCCTCGACGAAGCTCGGGATCGCCTGCGCATATGCGCTCGCGACGCTGGCGGAAAGCGCGACCGAAAGGGCGATGATTAGGCGCATGGCTACTTCACCGTCTTCAGCGCGGTCGCGTGGGCGCCGATGCAGCGACCCTGCTCGAGCCCGCGCTCGATCGCCGCGCGAAAGTGGATGCCGCCGTAAAGCCGCGAGATCGCCGCTTCCTCTGCCGCCGCCCAGAAGTCCGGAAAGGCGCGTATGGCGAGCCCCTCGTCTTCGTGAGTCGCGTCCTTGAAGGCAAAGCCCTCGCCGAAATGCGCCGTCAGCACCGCCGCCGCCGCGCCCGATTGCGTCGAATGTCCGCTCGGATATTCGGGGAAGGGCGGGGTGATCAGGATCGGCTGCCAGCTCGAATCGATGACGCGGCGGATATAGGTCACCGGCCGGATGAGGTCGTACTCGAATTTCGCATGCCAGCAACCGATGAAGGAATCGGCCAGTGCCACGCCGAGCCGGGCGAGAAGATCGGCGCGCTCGGCGACGTCCGCCTTCTTCGCCTGCAGGATGTCCATCGCGATGAAGATCCAGTGGCCGGGCGGCGTCGGCGAAAGCATCGGATCATCCGACCAGAACCGCGCGATCGCCGTCTGTTCCGGCGTCAGCGCCTTCGAGGTCTCGTAGACCTCCAGCGCCTCGGCATGAAAATCAGAGCCGGCTTCCTCGCTATAGGCAGGCGGCGGGGGCAGGGGGCAGGACGCGCCGTTCGGCATGGCAAAACTACGGTTCTCACCCCATCGGGGCAGCAGCGGCGCCTGCTGCTGCACGACAAGGCTCGTCGGCGCCCAGGCGCCCGGCCGGTCGGTCAGTGCATGGTCGAAGGGAAAGCCCATATTCTCGACAACGGCGCCGCCATCCTCCATCGACCAGTCAAGGACATGCGCACCCACTGCTTCGCCATAGGCGACGCTGCGCCTAACGACGTCTTCGGGCAGGTCGGCAGCCGTCAGTTGCGAAAGTTGCGCCTCCATCGCGTTCATCGCACGCTGCCCGGTCGGACCGGTATTTCCGAAGAAGTTGCGCACGCCGAACGCCATCGCCGCCTGCATGACGACCGCTTCGTCATAGCCCGCACCCGTCTCGCGTTCAGGTGCAGGCGTCAGCGCGTTCAACTGTCCCGCAAGCGAAGCAAGCCCGCCGCCGCTCGCGGTA
Organism: Pseudomonadota bacterium; assembly: GCA_023389195.1. GTDB lineage: Bacteria > Pseudomonadota > Alphaproteobacteria > Rhizobiales > Rhizobiaceae > Aliihoeflea. The sequence continues at coordinate 90,832 of JAEWET010000050.1, read as the reverse complement.
GCCTCGTAGGCGGTAACGCCGAGATAGGCGAAGGCGCGACTGGCGACGGGCGGCGAATAGGTCGGCGTATGCCGAACCAGTTCCAGCACCATGCGATACCAGTTGTGCAGCACCTGATCGGGGGACGGTCGCTCCTGCGCGAATGTCCCGGTCGCAGAAGCGGCGATCAGGATGAGAGCGGCCAGAAATGGACGAATTCGGTTCACACGAGCCTCGACTTACGATGCGGACGATCAGTAAGCATGGAGGCTCGACCGCCCGCAAGCCGTGCCAAGGGACGAGTGCGAGGATGGGAAGGTTGCAGGGCGATTTCAGGCCGCGACTGCGGCCCGAGCTTTCGCCCGCCCCATCGGAGGCGTGAGCGAAGCGAACTGCCGTGAGATAGAGAATTGGTGGAGCCAAGCGGGATCGAACCGCTGACCTCCTGCATGCCATGCAGGCGCTCTCCCAGCTGAGCTATGGCCCCAAACCGGCGGTATCTGCCGGTGCGAGGCGGCTTCTAGCGCCGCCTCGGATCGATTGCAAGCCCAAAAGCGCGGGAAAGAATGCTTCGGGCAGGCGACCTGACGTCAGTGGTCTTCGTCGTCGTCGCCGACGCCGATGATGTCGTCGAGACCGTCATCGTCCTCGTCCTCGTCATCGGCAAGGAACGTGTCGTCGTCATCGTCGTCCAGTTCGACGTCGTCGTCGTCATCGTCGTCGACATCGGGAGAGTCGGAACCGCCCTTGGTCTCCTCGTCGGCTTCCTCGAGCGAAACCGTGTCGGCATCGCCCTCCTCGACCTCGTCGACTTCCTTTTCTTCGACCTCTTCCTCTTCCTCGACCGGCGAGCCGCTCTCGAAATAGGATCGCGGATAGGACTGTCCGGTATAGGGCGAGACGACCGGGTCCTTGTTCAGGTCGTAGAATTTACGGCCCGTCTCGGGGCAGATTCGCTTGGTGCCAAGTTCGGGTTTAGCCACGGTGAGCCTCATCGTGTCTTCGGGCTTCGACGCCGCCCGCATGGTCCCGGTCGACGGGATGGGGCAAGACGGTCGCGTTCGGATGAAAAAGTGCGGTCCCCATAACTACTGAATGACCGACTGTCAAAGCCTATGTCAACGGGCAATCGCCGCGTCGGGCCGCACAGGGATGACCGGCGCGAAAACGCGTGTTAGGAAGCCGCCATCCCATCTGTCCGGCGCCCGCGCCCGCCCATCCCGAAGAGCCGCCAATGTCCGCACCAAGCCAGCCCAGCCCAGCGACCGCCCGTGCCGGCCATCCGCTTGCCGGAACGGTCCGCGTGCCCGGCGACAAGTCGATTTCGCACCGCTCACTGATGTTGGGCGGCCTTGCGGCCGGCGAAACGCGCATCGCCGGCCTGCTCGAAGGCGAAGACGTGCTGCGCACCGGCGAGGCGATGAAGGCGATGGGTGCCGCGATCGTGAAGACGGATAGCGAGTGGATCGTCCGGGGCACCGGAAACGGAGCGCTTCTCGAGGCCGAGGCCCCTCTCGATTTCGGCAATGCCGGCACCGGCTCGCGGCTGACGATGGGCCTCGTCGGCACCTATGACATGGAAACCACCTTCATCGGCGACGAAAGCCTGTCCAAGCGCCCGATGAAGCGCGTGCTCGATCCGCTGCGCGAGTTCGGCACGCAGATCGTGTCCTCGGCCGAAGGCGACCGCATGCCGCTGACGCTTCGTGGACCCAAACGCGCAGCGCCGATCACCTACCGCGTCCCAATGGCCTCGGCGCAGGTCAAGTCCGCCGTGCTTCTCGCCGGCCTCAACACGCCGGGCATCACAACGGTCATCGAGCCGATCATGACCCGCGACCACACGGAAAAGATGCTGAAGGGCTTCGGCGCCGAGCTCGACGTCGAGACGGATGCGCAGGGCGTCCGCTATATCCGCCTCGTCGGCGAGGGCAAGCTCACAGGCCGCACCATCGCCGTCCCCGGCGATCCGTCCTCCGCCGCGTTCCCGCTGGTGGCGGCGCTCATCGTGCCGGGCTCGGACATCACCATCGAAAACGTCCTGATGAACCCGACGCGCACCGGGCTTATCGACACACTGCTCGAAATGGGCGCCTCGATCGAATTGATGAACCGTCGCGACGCCGGCGGCGAGGATGTCGCGGACCTGCGCGTGCGCTATTCCGAATTGAAGGGCGTCACCGTGCCGCCCGCCCGCGCACCATTCATGATCGACGAATATCCCGTCCTCGCCGTCGCCGCCTCGTTCGCCGAGGGCGAGACCGTGATGGAAGGCGTCGATGAATTGCGCGTCAAGGAAAGCGACCGCCTGACGGCGACCGCCGATGGTCTCAAGGTCAATGGCGTTCCTTGCGTCGAGGGCCACGATTTCCTGCGCGTCACCGGCCGTCCGGGCGGCAAGGGCCTGGGCGGCGGCATCGTCAGGACCCATCTCGACCATCGCATTGCCATGGCTTTCCTGATCTTGGGCCTTGCCGCCGAAAAGTCGGTGACCGTCGACGACCGCGCGATGATCGCGACGAGCTTCCCCGAATTCATGGATCTGATGGCGTCGCTCGGCGCGGAAATCGAATGACCCGCCCGGAAGAAGACGTGCTCGTCATCGCCATCGACGGCCCCGCCGCGTCCGGCAAGGGCACGCTCGCGCGTCGTCTCGCCGACCATTACGGCCTCCCGCATCTCGATACCGGCCTGACCTATCGCGCCGTCGCCCGCGCGCTGTTGCTTGAGGATCTGTCCCTCGACGACGAGAACCTGGCCGAGCAGGTTGCTGCGGCCCTCGACCTGTCGGCGCTCGATCGCGATCAGCTTTCTGAATACGGCGTCGGCGAGGCGGCTTCGCGCGTCGCGGTCATGCCGGCCGTGCGCCGCGCGCTCGTCGCCAAGCAGCGCGATTTCGCCTCGACCCCGCCCGGCGCCGTACTCGATGGGCGCGATATCGGCACGGTCGTCTGCCCGGATGCCCACGTGAAGCTCTACGTGACGGCGTCTCCGGAGGCCCGCGCGCTGCGCCGCCATCAGGATGCGCCGGAGGTCTCCTACGACGACGTTCTGGCCGATATCGCACGTCGCGACGCCCGCGACATGGGCCGCACGGACTCGCCGCTTCGCCCCGCCGACGACGCGCACTTGCTCGACACGACGCAAATGGATATAGAAGCGGCCTTCCAGGCTGCGAAAATCCTGATCGATGATCGGCTTGCAGCCAGGGCACAGTCCTGAAGATCGGACGGCCTGCCTCGCGACCCTCCAAAAGGTCGTGACCGTGGGCATTCCGCTTTTCGCGTAAAGAACCGGCCCCGTCGCATCCTGCGCCGAATTTTCGATCCTGAGGGATCGATGCGACAGCGGGCCTTGTCAACACCAACCCCGGCGCCGCTCGTGGCGATGCCCGAGCTTCCAGGAGCTTAAATGTCAAACGCAAACCCATCCCGTGACGATTTCGCCAGCCTTCTCGAAGAGTCCTTCTCCGAGAACCACTCGGCTGAAGGTTCCGTTGTCAAGGGCATCGTCACGGCCATCGAAAAAGACATGGCCATCATCGACGTCGGCCTGAAGGTCGAAGGTCGTGTCCCGCTGAAGGAATTCGGCGCCAAGGCCAAGGATGGCCAGCTCAAGGTCGGCGACGAAGTCGAAGTCTATGTCGAGCGCATCGAGAACGCGCTGGGCGAAGCCATGCTGTCGCGCGACAAGGCGCGCCGCGAGGAAAGCTGGGTCAAGCTCGAAGCCAAGTTCGAGGCCGGCGAGCGCGTCGAAGGCATCATCTTCAACCAGGTCAAGGGCGGCTTCACGGTCGATCTCGACGGCGCCGTGGCGTTCCTGCCGCGCTCCCAGGTCGACATTCGCCCGATCCGCGACGTCACCCCGCTGATGCACAATCCGCAGCCCTTCGAAATCCTCAAGATGGACAAGCGCCGCGGCAACATCGTCGTCTCGCGCCGTACGGTCCTCGAAGAGAGCCGTGCAGAGCAGCGTTCCGAGATCGTCCAGAACCTCGAAGAGGGTCAGGTCGTCGAGGGTGTCGTCAAGAACATCACCGACTACGGCGCATTCGTGGATCTGGGTGGCATCGACGGTCTGCTGCACGTCACCGACATGGCCTGGCGCCGCGTCAACCATCCGACGGAAATCCTGTCGATCGGCCAGACCGTCAAGGTCCAGATCATCCGCATCAACCAGGAAACCCACCGCATCTCGCTCGGCATGAAGCAGCTCGAGGCTGATCCGTGGGAAGGCATCGGCACGCGTTACCCGATCGGCAAGCGCGTCACCGGCAAGGTCACGAACATCACCGACTACGGTGCGTTCGTCGAGCTGGAGCCCGGCATCGAAGGCCTCATACACGTCTCCGAGATGTCCTGGACCAAGAAGAACGTCCACCCCGGCAAGATCCTGTCGACGACTCAGGAAGTCGACGTTGTCGTGCTCGAAGTGGACCCGCAGAAGCGCCGCATTTCGCTCGGCCTCAAGCAGACGCTCGAGAATCCGTGGGAAGTGTTCGCCCGCACCTATCCGTCCGGCTCGATCGTCGAGGGCGAGGTCAAGAACAAGACCGAATTCGGCCTGTTCATCGGTCTCGAAGGCGATGTCGACGGCATGGTTCACCTCTCCGACCTCGACTGGACGCGTCCGGGCGAGCAGGTCATCGAGGAGTACAACCGCGGCGACATGGTGCAGGCGCAGGTTCTCGACGTCGACATCGAGAAGGAGCGCATCTCGCTCGGCATCAAGCAGCTCGGCAAGGATGCGATCGGCGACGCCGCCGCTTCCGGCGAACTGCGCAAGGGCGCGATCGTCACCTGTGAAGTCACGGCCATCAAGGACGGCGGCATCGAGGTCAATCTCGTCGACCACGACATCGAGAGCTTCGTGAAGCGCTCGGACCTGTCGCGCGACCGCGACGAGCAGCGCCCCGAGCGCTTCTCGGTCGGCCAGAAGGTCGATGCCCGCGTCACGCAGTTCGACAAGAAGACCCGTCGTCTGTCCGTTTCCATCAAGGCGCTCGAAATCGCCGAAGAGAAGGAAGCGGTCGCACAGTACGGTTCGACGGACTCCGGCGCTTCGCTCGGCGACATCCTCGGCGCCGCGCTGAAGAAGCAGAACACCGACAACTAAGCCGCAAGGCTCCGTTGAACGGACAAAAGACCCCGCCGGAGCGATCCGGCGGGGTTTTTCATGTCAGAAATCTGTATCCCCGAAAGGCGCGTCCTGATCCATGGCGCCATGGATGATCCGGACGATCGAAACCTGTGTTTCCAAGACCTCGTAGACGATGAGGGAGGTCTGGAATACGCGCCTACGCATTTCGCGCTCACGGGATCGGTCCAGTCTCTCGAAGCGTCTCGGATGCTCGGCGAGTTCGGTGCACGCGGCCCGCATCTGCTGAGTAAAGCTCAGCGCCCGGGACGGATTGTCGAGCGCGATGTAATCACCAATCGATTCGAGGTCGGCTTCCGCTTCAGGCGAAAATATGATCCTCACGACCGGTCGGCGACCATGGAGCGATACTTCGCTTCGAGCCGATCGAAGACCTCGTCCCCCGGTTTTCCTTCGCCCCTGTCCAGCGACGTCAGCCCCTCTGCTATCATCTTGTCGAGCGCTTCCAGCTTGGCTTGCCGCTCCTCCAGCAAACGCAAGCCGTCGCGCAAGACTTCGCTTTTCGAGTTGTAGCGTCCGGACGTCACCAGCTTGGCGACAAACTGCTCCATATGCGGGCCAAGTTCGGCGCTGATCGCCATGGCGAACACTCCATCCAATAATAGTTATTGAATGTGCGCCGCCATCGATCCGAATTCAAGTCCGCCATCGCGAGGAACATCACCGGCTCTTCTACGTTAGCCATGCAGGACGGCAACGACCCGTCACCAAGGTGCAGAACGAGGAAGGAATACGCCATGAATTGGAATCAGATCGAAGGCAATTGGGAACAGTTCAAGGGCAAGGCCCAGCAGCAGTGGGGCAAGCTCACCAATGACGATCTCGATGTGATCAAGGGCAACCGCAAGGAGCTCGCAGGCAAGCTGCAGGCTCATTACGGCAAGTCGCAGGAAGAAGCCGAGCGCGAAATCGACGACTGGTCGGCTCGCCACTGACGGGTTCACCCGGACGACGACTGGCCCGCTCGCGTAACTGAGCGGACCCGGTCCGGCAGAAGGCCTCGCTTTCGAGCGGGGCCTTTTTCTTTGGCCGCTCTAGGCTGGCAGAGGCGCGGTTGAGCCGCTACGTTCGGCACAGACCACCCATCCAAGGCTCTCGATGAAAACGATCTTCTCTCCCCGCCACGCAGGCCATTCCGGCAATCTCGAACTGATCGATGGAGCCATCGTGCCTGCCTTCGAGATGCCGTCGCGGGCCGAGTTCATCAAGGCGCGCATCGAAAAGGTCGGCCTCGGCCCGATATCCGAGCCCACCGAGCACGATCTGACGACGGCGAAGAAGGTCCACAAGCCGGCCTTCATCGACTTCCTGCCGCAGGTCTATCCAGAATGGGAAAAGACCGGCCGCACCGGCACCGCGATGCCCTTCACCTGGCCCACACGCGGCCTGCGCGGCGATGTCGAGCCGAAGACCATCGACGCACGCCTCGGCTTTTATTCCTTCGACGGCGGCGCGACCTTCGTCAAAGGCACGTGGGACGCGATCAAGTCCTCGCACGACACGGCGCTGAGTGCAGCCGCGCTCGTCCAGGCCGGCGAACGCGCCGCCTTTGCGCTCTGCCGCCCGCCCGGCCACCATGCCGGCTCGAATTTCATGGGCGGCTACTGCTTCATCAACAACGCCGCCGTCGCCGCGCAACGGTTTCTCGACAATGGTGCAAAACGCGTCGCGATCCTCGACGTCGACTACCACCACGGCAACGGCACGCAGGAAATCTTCTATGCCCGCGCCGACGTTCAGGTCATCAACCTCCACGCCGACCCGCTGGTCGAATACCCGTTCTTCCTCGGCCATGCCGACGAGACCGGCGAGGGCGCCGGCGAAGGTTTCAACCACAATTTCCCGATGCCCTTCGGCACGAATTACGACCAATGGGCCGAGGCGCTGGACGAAGGCTGCCGCCGTCTCGCCGCCTACGCACCGGATGTGGTCGTGGTGCCCCTCGGCGTCGACACGTTCGAGAAGGACCCGATCTCGAAGTTCAAGCTGACCACCGGCGACTATCCAAAGATCGGCCGCCGCATCGCCGCCCTCGGCCTGCCGACGCTGTTCGTCATGGAAGGCGGCTACGCCGTCGCCGAAATCGCGGTCAACGCCGTCGGCGTCCTGCAAGGGTTCGAGGACGCGTGAAATGGCGCGAGGCAGCAGTCCGCCTCGCGCTTTCGCCTATCGCGTCGTGAACTCGAACTCCTTGGTCAGGCGCAGGCCGACCACATGCGCCTCGATCTCGTCAGCGCGGGCGTAGACGTAGCCGAGACTGACGTCGAACCCGTTGTCGAACGCATATCCGGCCGAAACCTGCGCCAGGAGGTCGGACTGATCGCTGCCGTCGCCAAAGTCGAGGCGACGGATGGTTCCGGCCAGTTCACCGTGCCACGGTCCGTTTTGAAGGGACATGCCGGACGTCAGATAAAGCGCGTCGTGCGCCGAGCCGAATGCGTTGTGCAGGTAGGCCGCCTCGCCGTTGATGCCGAGCGTCATGCCGTTCGCCAGTTCGGTTTCGCGCGCGAGTCCGGCGACGAAACCGTTCTCGTCGTGATCGTCGCCGAAGCTGCTCAAGTGGCGATAACCCAGATGGTAGGAAACGCCATCGAAGCCGGGCATATCGGAGCCGTCGAGCGTGACGGAAAAGTTGTCGAGCCGGCCCGTATTTCCAGCACCGCCGTCGAAGCGGGAAAGCCGCCCGCGATTGGTGAAGGCGGACTCCGACAGGACCGAAGTGTCGGCGGTGAACACGTTCGCGCCCAGCGTGTGCGTACCGAACCCCGTCGCGAACGCATGTGATAGCCCGAAGCCGATCTGTTCGGAAAGCTCGTAGTCCTCGGCGAAATCCGTCTTATAGACGCCAGGCGTGACGTCCCAGGCCGTGCCGAAGCCGGCTCCGAACTTGCCCGCCAGAAATGTCGTCGTGCCATTCGAAAGCTCGAGATTGAGCGTGTCGACATAAAGCCCGATGTCGCCGAATGCGCGATCTTCGAACGGCGCCGGGTCCTCGACCGACTCGGCGGTGATCCCGACATTGATCGCGGCAAGCGGCGTCAGGAACACTTTCAGTCCAAGCTCGCCCTCGAAGAATAGGTCGTTGACCTCGCCGGCCGAATCGTCGGACGAGACGACGAAGTCGTCGCCGATCGTGATTTCGCCGGCACCCTCGACATAGGGATAGGCGACCGGCTCGGCCGGGCTCTCGGAGAAGTCGGCGGCCGATGCCATCGCCGAAATTGTGGACAGCATCGCTGCGATGGCTGCCGTCCCTGCGGCCCGTTTGGGGGCGGTTCGTATCATACCTGTGCTCCAGTATTGCGTTTGAGAATATGTCATTGACCGGCCGTCATGCCGCCGGCCGCGTCCAGCTCGGAAACGGATCGGGCAGGCCCTTCCACAGGTCCGGCATGAAGATCGGCGCATCGACCAGACACGCGTCGAGTTCGGCCCGGATGCGCACCTCGTTCATCGGGTGCGTGCCGATGAAGACGATCTCCTGCCGCCGGTCGCCCCAGACGGGGTCGAGATAGTCCGCCATCGCCGCATGCCATTCCGGGTCCTGCGGCCAGCGCGCTTTTGGCACCGCGGCCCACCACCAGCCACGCTTTTGCGTGCGCACGAGCGCTCCGGCCTGGCTGATTTCGCCGACGAAATCCGGCCGCGTCGCGAGCCAGAAAAACCCCTTGGCGCGGATCACGCCCGGCCACTCCCGGTTGACGAACGCCTGCAGCTTCACCGGCTGGAAGGGTCGCCGCGCCCGATAGACGAATGAGCGCACGCCATATTCCTCCGTCTCCGGCACATGGTCGGCAAAGCCGTTCAGTTCCTTGAACCACAGCGGATGCGTTTCGGCCTTCGCGAAGTCGAACCGCCCGGTATCGAGGATGTCGCCGAGGTCGACACGGCCGAAATCCGTCTCGATCACATGCGCATCCGGATTGAGCGCACGGATGATGCTGCGCGCCATGTCGAGTTCGCCCGCCCGTGCGCTGCCGACCTTGTTGAGGACGATCGTGTCGGCGAACTCGATCTGCTCGACCAGAAGGTCGACCAGCGCCCGCTCGTCCCCGTCGCCCGTCGTCTCGCCCCGGTCGCGCAGGAAGTCCGACGAGGAATAGTCCTTCAGGAGGTTGGCGGCATCGACCACCGTCACCATCGTGTCGAGCCGCGCAATGTCGGAAAGGCTTTTGCCCGCCTCGTCGCGAAACTCGAACGTGGCGGCGACGGGCAGAGGCTCGGATATCCCGGTCGATTCGATCAGCAGGTAATCGAAGCGACCTTCGGCTGCCAGCCGGCCGACCTCGGCCAGAAGGTCGTCGCGAAGCGTGCAGCAGATGCAGCCATTGGTCATCTCGACCAGCTTTTCCTCGGTCCGCGAAAGGTCCGAGCCGCCGTCGCGCACCAGCGCGGCGTCGATATTGACCTCGCCCATGTCGTTGACGATGACGGCGACGCGCCTGCCCTCGCGATTGTTGAGGACATGGTTCAGGAGCGTCGTCTTGCCGGCGCCCAGAAAGCCGGAAAGCACCGTGACGGGAAGGCGGGTATCGTGCGCCATGAAGGCTCCTTGTTATAATATAACATCGATATGCAAAAAAGGGGGCGGGCCATCGGTCCGCCCCCACGCGCAGGGACGTCTGCCTCAACCTTGGCTAAGACAGGTCGTCAGGGAGGTGGTGAGATTGCCGATCAGCTCGAAATAGAGCTCCGGCCCGTCTTCGATGTCGGCCCCCAGCGGATCGAGGACACCGGCCTTCGCCTCGGTTCCTTCGGTGATGACGGAGACGAGGCGGGGTTCGAACTGCGGTTCGGAGAAGACGCAGGCCGCGCCGAGCTCCTCCACGCGCGCCTTGATCTCGGTCAGTCGCTGCGCCCCGGGCATCACGTCCGGGCTGACTGTGATCGACCCGGCCGCCTCGATGCCGAACCGGCTCTCGTAATACTGGTAAGCGTCGTGGAAGACGACGAAGCCGCGATTTTCGATGGCGTCGACGGCATCCTGCGTTTCCGCGAGCAGCGCGTCGAGCCGTTCTGTCGTGGCGGCAGCGTTCGTCGCATAGGCTCCCGCATTGTCCGGGTCGGCGGCGCTCAACGCCGTCTCGATCTCGCGAACCATGATCTTGGCGTTCTCGGGGTCGAGCCACAGATGCATGTCGTGGGCGCCATGTGCATGGCCGTCATGCTCCGTTTCGTGATCGTGCGAGTGATCGTGTGCGGCCTCGGAGCCCGCATCCTCATGGCCGTCATCGTCATGATCGTGCGCGTGGTCGTGCGAATGATCCTCCTCGCCTGCCGCCTCTTCATGCGCGTGCTCGTGGGCGTGTTCGTCGCCGGTGTCGTCTGTGGCATCGCCGGCTTCGTGTTCGTGGCTCTCGAATGGGCCGCCCTCGCGATAGGAAAGCCGCGTCAGCCCGTCCGCCTCGCCAAGCTCGACGACCGTCGCATTGCCCGCGAGCGTTTCGAGCGGGCCGTCGAGGAACATTTCGAGGTCGTGCCCGACCCAGAAGATCACGGACGCGCTTTCGAGCATCTGCGCTTCCGAGGGGCGCATCGAATAGGTGTGCGGCGATCCGGCGCCGGAGACGAGCAAGGACGGCTCGCCGACATCGCCCATCACCGCCGCGACCAGCGAATGGACCGGCTTGATCGAGGCCACCACGCCATCGAATGCGCTTGCCTGTCCGGCCGTGCAGGCGGCGAGGGCCGTCCCGGCCAGAAGCGTGGCTTGAAATCTCGTCATCAGGGTCTCCGGCGATGTTACGATATTACATTTATTGCGTTACGCTATAACGTCAGATATACCGGCCTGGCAACCCGTTTCGAAACGAATGCCGAACACGATCCCATGCTGAACACGATCGACAGGACAAGCGAGCCGCTCGTGCGGCTGGCCGGCGCCGGCGTCCAGCGCGCCGGGCGATGGCTGGTGCGCGGCGTGGACATGGACATCCGCCCCGGCGAGATCGTCACGCTGATCGGCCCCAACGGCTCGGGCAAGAGCACGACCGCCAAGACTGCGATCGGCCTCATGCAGCCGCAGGAGGGGACGGTCACGCGCAAGCCCGGCCTCAGGATCGGCTACGTGCCGCAAAAGCTCGCCATCGACTGGACGCTTCCGCTGACGGTCGAGCGCCTGATGAAACTCACCGGCTCGCCCTCGGCATCCGAGATCGCCGAGGCGCTGGAGGCGACCGGCGTCGCCCATCTCGCCGGCGCCGAAGTGCAGGCTCTTTCCGGCGGCGAGTTCCAGCGCGCGCTGCTCGCCCGCGCCATGGTGCGCAAGCCCGATCTCCTGGTCCTCGACGAGCCCGTCCAGGGCGTCGATTTCACCGGCGAAGTGGCGCTTTACGAGCTGATCCGAAACATCCGCAACCGTACGGGATGCGGCATCCTCCTGATCTCGCACGATCTGCACGTCGTGATGGCCGACACGGACACGGTCATCTGCCTCAACGGCCATGTCTGCTGTCGCGGCACGCCGCAGAACGTCGTCGCGAGCCCGGAATATCTGAAGCTCTTCGGCGCGCGCGCCGCCGAGACGCTGGCGATCTACCGCCACCGGCACGACCACACCCATCTGGCGGACGGACGGGTCCTGCATCAGGACGGTTCGGTCACCGACAACTGCCACCGCGCCGATGGCCATCACGATCACGCGCACGTTCACGGCCACGATCATTCCCATGGGCATCGCGATGCTTGACGGCTTTTTCACCCGTGCACTGGTCGCCGGCATCGGCCTTGCGCTCACGGTCGGCCCGCTCGGCTGCTTCATCGTCTGGCGGCGCATGGCCTATTTCGGCGATACGATGGCCCATTCCGCGCTGCTCGGCGTCGCGCTCGCCTTCCTGTTCCAGATCAACCTGATGGCCGGCGTCTTCCTCGTCGCCTCGCTCGTCTCCGTCGCGCTCCTGCTTCTTCAGCGGCGCGGCGCGCTGTCCACCGACGCGCTGCTCGGCATCCTGTCGCATTCCACGCTCGCGCTCGGCCTCGTCATGGTCGCCTTCATGAGTTGGGTGCGTGTCGACCTCATGGGCTTCCTGTTCGGCGACATCCTCGCCGTCTCGCGCACAGACATCGCGCTCGTCTATGGCGGCGGCTCGATCATTCTGGGCCTCATGGCGTGGCTCTGGAAGCCGCTTCTGGCCGCCACCGTCAACGAGGAACTGGCGGAGGCCGAGGGCATGGCGCCCGAACGTTCGCGCTTCGTCTTCATGCTCCTGATGGCACTCGTGATCGCGATCGCGATGAAGGTCGTCGGCATCCTGCTCATCACCTCGCTGCTCATCATTCCCGCCGCGACCGCACGGCGCTTTTCCACGACGCCCGAGCAGATGGCGGTCCTCGCCTCGCTCATCGGCGTCGTCGCCGTCGTCGGCGGCCTTTACGGCTCGCTCCACTTCGACACGCCTTCCGGCCCGTCGATCGTGGTGGCCGCGCTGGTTCTTTTCCTGCTAAGCCTCTTCTCCTTCACCCGGCGTCCGGCGGGAGCCCTGCAATGACCGCGCACGACCTGACCAAGAACCAGGAAATGGTGCTCGGCGCGCTGTCGGCAGCCGATGGCCCGCTTTCCGCCTACACGATCCTCGACCGCCTCCGCGACAGGGGCTTCCGCGCGCCCCTGCAGGTCTACCGCGCGCTCGAAAAGCTTCTCGACTACGGCCTCGTCCACAGGCTGGAATCGATCAACGCCTTCGTCGCCTGCGCCCACCCGCATTGCCACGGCCACGGCAGCATCGCCTTCGCGATCTGCGAAAAATGCGGTCAGGTCGAGGAATTCTCCGACGCCACCGTCCAGTCCCGCCTCGGCGACTGGTCGCGCGAGCACGGCTTCAAGCCCTCCAAGACCGCCATCGAAATCCGCGGCACCTGCGCCACCTGCCTGGCGGCTTGATCGAAGACGTCGGCGTCATCCCGGAAGCCGCATTGAGCGTGTACCGACCGCCGTCATTCCTGTGCTCGTCACAGGAATCCATGCCTCGCCGGCGGTGCCGTGCAGAACGATGCAGAACCCGCTCCCTCAGACCTAGTCGCACCACAGAGGCATGGAACTCTGTGACGAGCACAGGGGTGACGGCATCGAAGGTTGAGCGACAACCGGCCGGGCCTACCTGCCCCGCGAAACCTTCCCCCGCCGCTTGCGCCCATAAAGCTCCAGCCGATGGTGCACGATGTCGTAGCCGAGCTCGCGCGCGATCTCCTGCTGCAATTCCTCGATCCGCTGCGAATGGAACTCGATCACGTCGCCCGTATCGAGGTCGATCAGGTGGTCGTGATGCTCCACCCCCGCCGGCTCGAAACGCGACGGCCCGCCCTCGAACGCATGGCGGTGGATCGCGCCGACCCCTTCCAGGAGCTTCATCGTCCGGTAGACAGTCGACAGCGAAATCCCCGAATCGATCTGCACCGCGCGCTTGAAGATTTCCAGTGCGTCCGGGTGGTCGCCGGCTTCCGCCAGGATCGACAGGATCACCTTGCGCGGCCGCGTGATCCGCACGCCCGCCTTGCGCAGTTCGCCTTCATAGTCGGGTCGGATCGGGGTCGTCTGGTTCATGGCGCGAATTATGCGTCAGTTGACAATGAGATGCAAAGACGCGTTCGCAACTAAACACTTCAGTTGCAAACGATTTGCAATTGCATTGACGTCCGCTCCACCTGACGCTACGTATGACCCAAAGCAATCTCCCGGAGTCCCTCATGACCCTCCTGCGCCGCCTCGTCCTTGCTGCCGGTCTCTTCGTAGCCGCGGCCCCCGCACACGCGCAGGATGACCAGTTCAAGGTCGTGACGACCTTCACCGTCATCGCCGACATGGCGCGCAACGTTGCCGGCGATGCCGCGGTGGTGGAATCGATCACCCGCCCCGGCGCCGAAATCCACGAATATCAGCCGACGCCGCGCGATCTCGTCCGCGCGCAGGATGCCGACTTGATCCTCTGGAACGGCCTCAATCTCGAACTCTGGTTCGAGCGCTTCTTCGCCAATTTGTCGGATGTGCCGAGCGTGGTGGTGACCGATGGCATCGAGCCGATGGGCATCGGCGAGGGCCCCTACGAGGGCCAGCCCAACCCCCATGCCTGGATGTCGCACGACGCCGCGCTCATCTACATCGACAATATCGCCGCCGCCTTCGCCGAACACGACCCGGACAATGCCGCGACCTACGAGGCGAATGCCGAGGCCTACATGGCCCAGATCGACGCCATGGTCGCGCCGATGCGCGATGCTTTGGCCGAAATCCCCGAGGAACGCCGCTGGCTCGTCACCAGCGAGGGCGCGTTTTCCTATCTCGCCCGCGATCTCGGCCTGAAGGAGCTCTATCTCTGGCCGATCAACGCGGATGCGCAAGGCACGCCGCAGCAGATCCGCGGCGTCATCGATGCGATGCGCGAGCATTCCATCCCCGCCATCTTCTCCGAAAGCACCGTCTCGTCCGCCCCGGCCGAGCAGGTCGCGCGCGAGACCGGCGCGGCCTATGGCGGCGTCCTCTATGTCGATTCCCTGTCGGAGGAGGGTGGTCCGGTGCCGACCTATCTCGACCTGCTTCGCGTCACCACCGAAACCATCGTCAAGGGCTTGTCGGAATGAACGTCGAAGGCCGAAAACCCGTCGCCGCCGCGCCTGACGGGCTGACCGTCTCCGGCGTGACGGTTACCTACCGCAACGGCCAGACGGCCCTGCGCGACGCTTCCTTTTCCATCCCGCGCGGCACCATCACCGCGCTGGTCGGCGTCAACGGCTCCGGCAAGTCGACCCTCTTCAAGGCCATCATGGGCTTCGTCCCGTCCGGGTCCGGCAGCGTCACGATCATGGGCGAACCTGCCGGCCGCGCACTCAAGCGCAACATCGTCGCCTATGTCCCGCAGGCCGAGGAGGTCGACTGGAACTTCCCCGTCCTCGTCGAGGACGTCGTCATGATGGGCCGCTACGGCCATATGGGCTTCCTGCGCATCGCCTCTGCCGAGGACCGGCGCATGGTCGACGCCGCGCTGGAGCGAGTCGGCATGGCGTCCTATCGCAAGCGCCAGATCGGCGAGCTCTCCGGCGGCCAGAAAAAGCGCGTCTTCCTCGCCCGCGCGCTGGCGCAGGAAGGGCAGGTCATCCTCCTCGACGAGCCATTCACCGGCGTCGACGTCACCACCGAGGAAGCGATCATCAAGCTCCTGCAGGAATTGCGCGCCGAGGGCCGTATCATGCTGGTCTCGACCCACAATCTCGGCTCGGTGCCCGAATTCTGCGACCGCGCCGTGCTCCTGAACAAGACCGTGCTCGCCGCCGGCCCCACCGAAGAGGTCTTCACCCACGAGAATTTGCAAAAGGCGTTCGGCGGCGTGCTGCGCCACTTCACCCTCGGCGGCTCGGACCTCCACGACGATGCCGACGCGCGCAGCGTGACCGTCCTCACCGACGACGAGCGCCCCTTCGTGCTCTACGGCGACGAGGCGAAGAAAATGCGCGGGCAGGGCGAATGATCGAGGCAATCTTCGAGCCCTTCACCTATTCCTACATCTTCAACGCGATGTGGGTGAGCGCGCTGGTCGGCGGCACCTGCGCGTTTCTGTCGGCCTATCTGATGCTCAAGGGCTGGTCGCTCATCGGCGACGCGCTTTCCCATGCCATCGTCCCCGGCGTCGCCGGCGCCTACATGCTCGGCCTGCCCTTCGCCGCCGGCGCCTTCCTGTCGGGCGGGCTCGCCGCCGGCGCGATGCTCTTCCTCTCGGCTCAGACCAAGCTCAGGCAGGACGCGGTGATCGGGCTGATCTTTACCTCCTTCTTCGGTCTCGGCCTGTTCATGATTTCGCTGTCGCCCGCCTCGGTCTCGATCCAGACCATCGTCCTCGGCAACATCCTCGCCATCACGCCGGCCGACACGCTCCAGCTCGTCCTCATCTCCGGCATCTCGCTCGCGATCCTCATCGCCAAATGGCGAGACCTGATGGTCGTGTTCTTCGACGAGAACCACGCCCGCTCGATCGGCTTGCGCCCGAACGTCCTGAAGACCGTCTTCTTCACGCTTCTCGCCGCCTCGACAGTCGCCGCGCTCCAGACGGTCGGCGCCTTCCTCGTCATCGCCATGGTTGTGACGCCGGGCGCGACCGCCTACCTCCTGACCGACCGCTTCCCGCGCCTCATCGTCATCGCCGTCGCCATAGGCTCGCTGACGAGCTTCATCGGCGCCTATGCGAGCTTCCATCTCGACGGCGCGACGGGCGGCGTTATCGTCGTCCTGCAGATGCTCGTCTTCATCGCGGCCTTCCTGTTTGCGCCGAAGCACGGCCTCGTCGCCGGCCGCCGCGCCGCCCGTCTCGAACGCGAGGCAGCGCAATGATCGACACGCTCCTGATGCCGTTCCAGTTCCCCTTCATGGTTCAGGCGATGCTGATCGCGGTGCTCGTCGCCCTGCCGATGGGGCTGCTTTCGCCCTATCTCGTGCTCAAGGGCTGGTCGCTGATGGGCGACGCTATCAGCCATGCCGTCCTGCCGGGCATCGTGCTCGCCTATATCGCCGGCCTGCCGCTGGCCGCAGGCGCCTTCGCCGCCGGCCTCTTCTGCGCCATCGCCACCGGCTTCCTGAAGGACAATTCGCGCATCAAGGAAGACACCGCCATGGGCGTCGTCTTCTCCGGCATGTTCGGCCTCGGCCTCGTCATGTTCGTCGCGGTCGAGACGAGCGTCCACCTGAACCACATCCTTTTCGGCGACGTTCTCGGCACCACTTGGCGCGACATCGGCGAAACCGGCGCCATCGCGGGCGCGACCGTCCTCGCGCTGGTGATCTTCGGCCGTGATCTGATGCTGTTCTCCTTCGACCCCGGCCACGCCCGCACGGTCGGCCTCAAGGTCCGCCTCCTGCACTACGGCCTCCTGACGATGCTCTCGCTCACCATCGTCGGCGGCCTCCAGGCAGTCGGCATCATCCTCGCCATCGCCTTCCTCATCGCCCCCGGCGCGACCGCCTTCCTGCTGACGCGCACGTTCCGCTCGATGGTCGTCGCCAGCGCCATCATCGCCGTCCTCTCCGCCGCGACCGGCATCTACCTCTCCTTCTTCATCGACTCCGCCCCGGCTCCGACGATTGTGCTGGTCATGTCGACGGTCTTCGTCATGGCGTTTGCCTGGTCGCAGGTGCGGGACGCCGGGATGCGTAGGTCTTCGTTGGGCTGAACGAGTTTTCCGAAGAGGACCCCCACCCTCTATCCCTCCCCACAAGGGGGAGGGCGACGTGACCGTCGAGTTGATCCTTCAGTGCGACATCAAGCAAGTCGGGCGCGACGCTGACGACCTCCCTCCCCCTTGTGGGGAGGGATAAAGGGTGGGGGTCCCCACTAGGACTCGATCAATGCAAAGAACGCCCCATACGGCCCAAGCCGGATCTCGCCCTTCTCATAAGTCCCAGCAAACCCATGCTCGTCGAGCACGGAAAGCCTCAAATCCTCCACCGCCAGCGACACCCAGCCCGAACCGAGATTGAACGCGCACAGCATCCGCTCTTCCGCGTCGCGCCGCTCGAACACCAACGCATCCCCCTCGGCTACGAGAAAAGTGATCGACCCCTTCACCAGCGCCTTGTGCTGGCGCCGGAACGTCAGAAACCGGCGATAATGCTCGAGCACCGAATCCGGCCGCCCGACCTGCGCCGAGACCGACAGTGGTCCATGCGCAGGCGAGACCGGCAGCCACGGCACGGCCTCGGAAAACCCCGACGCATGGTCGCCTTCTTCCCAGACCATCGGCGTGCGGCATCCGTCGCGGCCGCGATATTCCGGCCAGAAGCGGATGCCATAGGGGTCGCGCAGATCCTCGAAGGCGAGTTCGGCTTCCGGCAGGCCCAGCTCCTCGCCCTGGTAGAGGCAGACCGAGCCCCGCAGCGAGAACAGGAGCGCCGAGACGATCTTGTTGTAGGCGATCGGATCGGCCTCGCCTTCGCCCCAGCGCGAGGCGTGCCGCGTCACGTCGTGGTTGGAGAACGCCCAGCATGACCAGCCCGTCCGCGCCACCGTCTCGAACTCCTCCAGCACGCGCCGCACGTTCGGCGCGGTGATCTTCATCGGCTGCAGGAAGTCGAACGCGTAGCACATGTGCACCCGCTCGTTGCCGGCCGTATAGGCGGCGACGATGTCGAGCCCACGCTGCGCATCCCCCACTTCGCCCACCGCCGTCGTGCCCGGATACTCGTCCAGCAGCGCCCGGAACCGCCGCAGGAAGTCGAGGTTCTCCGGCTGGCTCTTGTCGTAGAGATGGTCCTGGTAGTTGTAGGGGTTCACCGACGGCGCGATGGAATCGTTGCGGTGATCCTCGTGCAGCGGCGGATTGTCCTCCAGCCCCTTGGAGTGGAAGTAGAAATTAATGACGTCGAGCCGGAAACCGTCGACCCCGCGCTCCAGCCAGAACCGCACGATGTCGAGCAGTTCCTCCTGAACTTCCGGGTTGTGGAAGTTCAAATCCGGCTGCTCGGCAAGGAAATTGTGCAAATAATACTGGCGCCGCGGCGAGTCGAACTGCCAGGCCGAACCGCCAAACATCGACAGCCAGTTGTTCGGCGGCGTGCCGTCCGGCTTCGGGTCGGCCCACACGAACCAGTCCGCCTTGGGGTTGGTCTTGTTGACCCGGCTTTCCAGAAACCACGGGTGCTCCAGCGCGGTGTGCGACATGACGAGGTCGATCATCACCCTCATGCCGAGACGGTGCGCCTCGGCGATCAGCACGTCGAAATCGTCGAGCGTGCCGAACATCGGATCGACGTCGCGATAGTCCGAGATGTCATAGCCGAAATCACGCATCGGCGACTTGAAGAACGGCGAGATCCAGATCGCATCGACGCCGAGCGAAGCGACATGCGGCAGGCGCCGCACGATGCCGGCAAGGTCGCCGATCCCGTCGCCGTTCGAATCCTGGAAGGAGCGCGGATAGATCTGGTAGATCACCGCGCCGCGCCACCAGTCGGCGTCCGGAAGCTCGGTCTGCGCGGGCGAAGGGTGAGCGAGGTTCGCTCTCACATCATCCATCTCGGGTTCCGTTGGTTGGGACAGGGCGACTGCCCGAATGGGCGCGTTTGCGCAGCAGAGCTAACAAATGTGAAGTTTTGATAGCAACCCGCTCAATGGCAGGCGGTGAGGAAAAGAACCGGCCCCAGCGAGAAGAGCGTAGATGCCAGTGCGGCCCATGCCGCCATCCACGCCGCCGTCTCCATGAAGGGGCGAAGGACGAGGCCCGCGCCGCCCGCCGCCCGCCGCCGCTCCGCCGCGATCCGCACCACCCACCATCCGGCGACGAGGGAGACGCCGAGCAGCGCGACCAGTATGGCTCGCTGGACCGAAACCGGGCCGAAATAGGCTTGGTCCCAGCCGAACGCGCAGCCGATCGAAAGCACCGAATAAAGCGCGACGAACGCCGCCGACCAGACGATGAAGCCCGCAAGCAGCCACATGATCCGGCTCGCCGGAACGCGTTCCGAAACGATCATTGCGCGCCTCCCTGGATGGCGACGATCAGCGGCATGACGAGGACGAGCGCAATGCCGACGACGCCCGTCAGCGCCGTATAGTCGTGCCACAATTTGCCGATCCTCAAGTCGAGGCTGCGCCGCGCGGAAACGAATCCGTTCATGATCCGCCATGCGCCGTAGAGCGCGAAGACGATGCCGAGCGCCGAATGGATCGCCGTATAGGCGAGCGTCACGAACGCGGTCGCCGCATAGGCATGGCTGGTCGGCTCGGGCAGCGCCGTGTTGATGAGGAAGAGCAGCAGCCCGACCGTGACGACATGCGCGCCGGCGGCGCACAAGAGCAGAGGCAGCGCCCCGCCCCCTCCGGCATTGGCCGCCACCGCCATGCGCGAGAGCAGCGCCGCTCCGACGACGGCGATCATGGTCATCAGCGGCAGGATCAGGCCCGTCTCGACCAGTTCGGCCGGCGGCCAGCCCGGCGCGACGAGCCAGAGGAAGAACACCGCGAAGATCAGCGAGGCATAGAGCGTCCCGTTGCAGGCGAGCAGGAACACCATCCCCCACCAGGAAGGCGGCCCATCCGCCTCGTAATGCGGCGGCACGCTGATGCCGTTGCCGATGTCGAGATCGCCATGGTCGTGGCGCAGCCCCGTCACATTGGTCCAGGCAAGGCAGAGCAAGAGCGTCACCGCCAAGGGGACGAGCGACAGCCAGTAGAACTTGAACAGAAGGCACAGCACGAAAAGGCCGATGGCGATCGCCGTATAGAGCGGCAGGAACGTCCGGTTCGGCAGAACGATCGTCTGGTCCGGCCGGCCCGTCGTCATGTCGACGCCCAGCGTCTCCTGCCATCCGTTCCGGGCAAAGCCGAGATAGCCGTTGCCGGCCGCAAGCTCGTTGCCGATCGCGTGCGGGTCGAGCGTGTCCGCCCGTCGGTCGACCAGCGGCAGCGAGGCGAAATTGTAGCTTGGCGGCGGGTTCGGCTGCGCCCATTCCAGCGTCCGCGCGCCCCATGGGTTGCGCCGATACGGCTTGCCGAAGCGGAATTGCAGGATGATGTCGACCAGGATCAGCGCAAAGCCCATCGTCAGGATGAAGCCGCCGATCGAGGACAGAAGGTTCAGCCAGTCCCAGCCGACGCCCGACGGGTAGGTGTGGACCCGCCGCGGCATCCCGCGCAGCCCCGTCAGGTGCATCATGAAGAAGGTCATGTTGAAGCCGACGAAGATCAGCCAGAATGCCGGCACCGAGATCTTGTGCATCGTCAGTCGCCCGGTCACGTGCGGCAGCCAGTAATAGGCGGCCGCCAGCATCGGAAAGACGAACCCGCCGACGAGCACGTAGTGCAGATGCGCGACGACGAAATAGCTGTCGTGGACCTGCCAGTTGAACGGCACCATGGCCAGCATCACCCCGGTCAGCCCACCCAGCACGAAGACGAACAGGAAGCCAAAGATGTAGAGCATCGGAACGTCGAAGCGCGGTCTCCCATGCGCCAACGTCGCCAGCCACGCGAAGATCTGAACCGCGGTCGGAATGGCCACCAGCGCGCTCGCCGCCGAGAAGAAGGCGAGCGCCAGATGTGGGATGCCGACGGTGAACATGTGGTGCACCCACAGCCCGAACGATAGGAACGCCACGGCGACGATCGCGACGATCACGGCCCGGTAGCCCATCAGTTCACGCCGCGCGAAGACGGGGATGATGGTCGAGACCGCACCCGCTGCCGGCAGGAAGATGATGTAGACCTCAGGGTGTCCGAACAGCCAGAACAGATGCTGCCACAAAAGCGAATCCCCGCCCCGCGTCGGGTCGAAGAAGGGCAGGTCGAAAGCACGCTCCAGTTCGAGCAGGATCGAGCCGAGAATGAGCGGCGGAAAGCCGATCAGCATCATTCCGGCGGTGACCAGCAGATACCAGGCGAAGATCGGCATCCGGTCGAGCGACATGCCCGGCGCGCGCATCTTCAGGATGGTGACGGTGGTCTCGACTGCAGCCGCGATGGCCGAAATCTCGACGAAGGTGATCCCGAGCAGCCAGACATCGGCATTGATCCCCGGCGTATAGGTCGACGATGACAGCGGCGTGTACATGAACCAGCCCGAATCCGGCGCCACGCCCGCAAGCATGGCGACGATCAGGATCGAGCCACCGAAGATGTAGCAGTAGAAGCCGAGCGCGGTCAGCCGCGGGAAGGCGAGGTCGCGCGCGCCGAGCAGCTTGGGCAGGAGATAGATCGCGAACCCCTCGAACATCGGGATCGCGAACAGGAACATCATCACCGTGCCGTGCATGGTGAAGATCTGGTTGTAGACCTCGGGCCCGACGAAGGCGGTGTTCGGCGTGGCAAGCTGCGCCCGGATCAGCATCGACAATATGCCGCCGATGGAGAAGAACACGAAGGCGGCGATGATGAAGCGGCGGCCGAGGATCGTGTGGTTGACGGCGGCGAGCCGCTGCAGCCCACGCGGCGTGTGCCAGATCTCGTCGAGTTCGCGGTGCAGCCGCACGGCGTCGGTCTTGCGCGTCTCGCTCATCGGCCGGCCTCCGCGAGCGCGGTCTCGCGCGCATTGTCGTAGTCTTCGGCCGCGTGCGCGATGACGGTGAAACGCATGGTCGTGTGCCCGCTGCCGCAAAACTCCGCGCAGATGCCGCGATAGCTTCCCGGCCGGTCGGCCTCGATCCGCAGCACGTTCTCGTGGCCGGGTATGGCGTCGATCTTGCCGGCAAGGCGCGGCACCCAGAAGGAGTGGATCACGTCCTGCGTCGTCACCACGACATCGACGGGTTGCCCGGCCGGAATGTGGAGCTCGCTCGTCGTCGCATCGCTGTCGTCATAGCCGAAGCGCCAGTCCCACTGGTAGGCCTGGGCGTAGACTCTCAGCGGCGGGTCCTCCAGCGGCCGCGGGATCATGCGTTCGCCGAGCATGAACGCGGCGGCGACGAGCCCGACGAGGACGACGCTCGGCATCACCAGCCCCCCACCGACGAGCCACTGGCCGACCGAAAAGCGCGCCAGCAGCGCCGGCCGATACCAGGCGAGCGCATAAAGCGCCCCGACCATCGCGAAGAGCACCGCCGCGCCCCAGAACATGATCCACCAGAGCGTCGCCACCGCGCCCGCCGCCGGCCCGGCCGGATCGAGCGTCGAAAGCGGCCCGGAACAAGCGGCCAGAAGCGGCAGGGGCGCGAGCGCGGCAAGGCGCCACTCGACAGCGCGTCGCCGCGCGCTAGAATCGGTCTGTGCGGAACGGGGCAGGGTCGTCTCCGTTGGGGATGAAACCGAGGGCTGGGCATGAACGAGACGCGCGACCGGGGCAATCCCGTCATCGAGGAAGTGGTCGAGGAGGAGATCACCTCCACCGTCGCCATTGCCGGCCATCCGATCCACGCGATGAGCGTTCACTTCCCCATCGCACTCGTGTTCGGCGTTCTGGGCTGCGACGTGTTCTACTGGTGGACGGGTGATCCGTTCTGGGTGCGCGTCGGCATCTGGGCAGCCGGATTCGCCTTCTTCACCGGCATTGCCGCCGGCATCGTCGGCACGCTCGAACTCCTGCTCGTCGCCGGCATCCGCATGCGCGTTGCAAGCTGGACGCACGCCGTCGCGGCCATGACGCTCATCGCCATCGCCGGCACGAACTGGGGCCTGCGGCTTGTCGATGAAGGCGCGATTCTGCCGCACGGCATCCTTCTTTCGGCACTCGCGGCCTTCTTCACCGGGCTCGCCGGCTGGCATGGCGGAAAACTGGTGTTCGATCACGGTGTCGGCCTCATCGTGACAGCCAGGGAATGAAGTCGCCGACGATGTCGCGCAGCGCGCCCGGGCGCATCCATTCGGCGGGCACCCAATCGAAGTGAAGCGGCGGCTTGGCCAGAACAACGGCGAGGATGGCGAAAACGACCAGCGTCGTGACGATGGTGACGGCGACGAACCGCCAGGCCGGATAAATCTCGCCCTTTTCGAACAGGCGGATGATGACGAGCCCGGTCAGGATGTGGATCACGACCAGCACCCCGACGAACGCCATCTTCAGCGAGAACCATTCGACGAAGGTCGATTGCAGGAAGATCAGGGCGATGCCGGAAGCGACCGCGACGAAGGCCGCCGGCGAGATCAGCGAGACATAGGCGAAGCGCACCAGCCCCTGCAGGCGGTAGAGCGCATCGTCGTTCTCGACGGAATGCCGCTGCGCATAGAGACCAGGCAGGCAGATCAGCCCGGCGCACCAGATCGAGATCGCGGCCAGATGGACGAATTTCAGCCAGACCATCAGCGCGTCTTCGGCGAGGTGAACGGCTCGGCACGCCCGAAGAGCTGCCAGGCGATGACGAGCGCCATCGCCAGATAGGGCAGGGCTGCCGGCACCCACATCAAGAGCCCCGCAAGCTGCTGGTCGCCGAGCGGCGTCAGCCCGTAGGGCAGGGTGGTGGTCGCATGCGCGTCATAGAGCGGCCGCGTCGCGAACGTCAAAAGAGCGCCGAGCATGCCCATCTGCACGATCGAGCCGAGCAGGGCGGAGAGCGCCGGCCCGGCCCGCGCGGCCAGGATTCCCTGCCACATCGCGAAGGCCGAGAAGAACAGCGACAGCTCCATCAGCCAATAGAAGGGCACGGAAGACAGCGCCCATTGATAGGGAAGCGGCGCATGCCAGACCCACATCAGCAGCGTGTGCGCAAGGAAAGTCGCCGAAAGCGGCAACCGCTCGAACCGCGTCGGAAGAGCCAGCGCCAAAAGCGGTGCTGCGGCAGCGACGAGCAGGAGATGGTGGACGATGCGGGCCGAAAACAGCGCCGAAGCGAGCGCGCAGATCGGCGAGACGAAGGCGATCAGCAGAACCAGCAGGGCGAGCATGCCATACGGCGACCGTGCCGCCTCCGCCGCGCTCTTGCGCGACATGGCGAGCGCGCCCGCTGCCATCACCGCGAAAACGGCGATCAGCAACGGGTCGAAATTCCAGCTCGACCAGAGGTGGGCGGGCATCGGCGCCGGCCCGCAATAGGGTATCTGCGTCGGTTGCAATCTGGTCTCCCCGGTCGTCCCACCGCTTCACTGTATCGAATTTCCCGGCCGACGACAGCCGCCCTCAGACGATCAGCTTCTGATAAAGCCCCCAGCGTCGCGTGATCTTTCCCCTCGGCAAGGCAAGTGCGATCAGCAGCAGCCCGGCAACGATTGCCGACGCGATCTCCGCCCCGCTCGCCTCGACGAAGATCAGCGAACCGATCAGGATCGCGCCGAGCGCGACATTGACGTAGCGCGCCGACCGCCCCGTTTCCGCCAGCGCGATCACCGCGAAGGTCAGTGCCAGCGCGCCGACCACATGGTTCACGTTCGCCATGCCGCCATCGGAGCCAAGCGTCAGCGGCGTGAACATCAGCCACAGCGCAACCAGCATCGACAGGCCGAGCGTCCACGGAAAGCCCATCCCGCCGCCGAAGAACGACGAGACGACTTCGCCGGGCGTCATCTCGAAGGTGCGACGCGTGGCAGGCTTCGCTTCGCCCTCATCCGTGTCGCCGGTGAAGAAGATGCGGATCGCCGGCTCGCCCTTCTTCCACTTGCGGTAGAGGAACTCGGACGTCGCGATGAGTTCGTCGAGTGAATAGGGAATCTGCAACAGCATCGCCGCCGCGCCGATCAGGCACAGCGTGCAGAACGTTCCGATGACGATCGGCTGGATGATGATGAAGCCGATCGAGACGATGCCGAGCGGCACGATCAGGACACCGAAGGCGATCGTTACCCAGGGCATCGTCCGCCAGCGCCGCTGGGAGCCGACGAGCCCGATCACGATCTCGATCAGATAGACCGCCGCGCCCATGCCGGCATCTGGAATCGGGAACGCTTCCGAGACGGTCGACGTCACGACGTCCTCGCTGCCGTTCAGCCCTTCGCGCGTTCCGCCGAAGAACGGGTCCCACGCCGCGTCGATATGGCCGAGCTGATAGGCGGCGAGATAGCGCGAGAAATAGAGCCCGACAAAGGCGAGGAGGATGATCGGCATGCGCTGCAGCCAGCTCGACGGATTGTAGCTCCACCCCGGCGGCACGTCGGGCCCGGTCATTTGCGCGATCGGGCTCACCCCGGGCTCGGGCCTGACGCAAAGCGCCAGCGCCATGACGAGCGTGCCCACCAGCGTCCCGTTGAGATAGCCCGCCGCCGAAGGCGTCCAGAAGACGAGCGGCGCGAACAAGATCCACAGTCCGACCGCCGCCGTGGCGAGCCGGACCATCGACAGCCGCCATGAGAGCGACAGCAGGCCGAGCGCGAACAGGAGGACACCCGACGCGATGTCGCTCCAGCCGAGCCAGCTATCCGCATAGCCCATCGTCGCCGGCGAAAAGATCATCCACGTGCCGAGCGCCGCATTGGCGAAATGCGCCCAGATGAAGCGCGCATGCTCGTCGCGCACCATCTCCTCATGCCGCGCGCGGATGTCCTCGGGGTCCTCGCCGCGCGCGTCGGCGGTCGTCAGCCAGTCCGGCGGCGTCAGCCCGTTCTTCTCGTACCAGGCAGCCGGGTCACCCTTCAGCTTCGCGACGATGGTCGAGAGCGACGTGCGGATCGAATGGCGCGGCTGCCAGCCGAGCTGTTCCTTGGCCCGGGAAATGTCGAGCGCGTAATGGTCCTCCGCCATGTCGATCATGAACGGGCGGATGAACGGCTTTTCGCCCTTGTCGATGTCGTCGGGAATGATCGGCTCGGCCTTGACCTCTGCGAACGCTCCGATCTTGGCGATCGGCTTCGGGACGGAAAACGTCTCCCATTCCTCATCGCCATGGATCAGCCGCCCGATCAGCGTCTGGAGCTCGTCATAAGGCACCGCATCGGCTTCGCCGGCGAGGATCACGCATTCCTCGGGCAGCGCGTTGCGCTTGTCGACCGCGAGCTTGAACAGCGCCATCATGTCGTCGCGATGGATGAAGGACTGCCCCGCCTTGACGTCGCCGGAATAAAGATGCGCCTTCATGTCGCGCTCGTAGATGCGCGCGATCTGGTGCGCGAGCGTCGGGACAGAGCTCTCCTCGTCATAGAGCCCGGCGAGATGCAGCAGCAGGACCGGCATGATGCCGCGCTCCTGCCGGATCACCTCCTCCGCCTTCGCCTTCGACTGCGGATAAGCCCATTTCGGTGCGATCGGCGTCTCCTCGTCGATCGTCTCGCCAGCTTCGCCTGCCTCGTGCACCAGCATCGTGCCCGAATAGATGAAGCGCTCGACCGAAACATCACGCAGCGCCCGCATCAGGTGGCGCGTACCTTCGATATTGACCTTCTGATAGAGCGGATGTTCCTCGCCGGAAAAATCGAAATAGGCCGCGAGATGGATGACGGCTGCGAGGCTGTCACCGAATTCCTCAGTCACCTTGGCGACTGCCTGGCGCGTGGAGTCTTCCGATGTCAGGTCGACCTCGAACAGCGGACACTCCGCCGTCTTGCCTTCGACGTCGAGCCCGACGACCCGATAGCAATCCGCAAGCTCGCCAGCCAGCGCCCCGCCGAGATTTCCCGCTGCACCGGTGATCAGGACGACGGGCTTGTTTTCAGTCGACATGAACGCGCGTTTCCCCCTGGCCATTCACTTCGTGAACGCCAGCCCTCGCGCCATGTTCCATGCGAATTTGCTGAAATGTGGAGAGGTCGCAGACCCCTTCCCTTTATCTCTCCCCACAAGGGGGAGGGAGGGAGGGCATCCACGTCGCGCCCTGCCTTCGGCCGGGTGATAAACCTGACGGAAAAACTCGACGCTGGCGAACTCCCTCCCCCTTGTGGGGAGGGATACAGGGTGGGGGTAAATTCAAGAAAACTGAACCCGCACAACCGGGCACAAGCATCGCGAGAAATCGAAACCTACTCCGGCACTACCGCCGTCGCCTCGATTTCGACCCGCGCCTCATCCTCGATCAGCGCCATCACCTGCACCATCGCCATCGCCGGGAAATTCCGTCCGATGACATCGCGATAGGCGGCGCCAATGCCCTTGAGATTGTCGAGATAGGCCCGCTTGTCCGTGATATACCACGTCATCCGCACCAGATGCTCAGGTCCCGCGCCGGCCTCGGCCAGAACGTCGACGATGTTCTGCAGCGTCTGTCGCGTCTGGCCGACGAGGTCCTTCGCCTCGAAGACCTGATCGCCATTCCAGCCGATCTGCCCGCCAACCCATACGGTGCGGCCGGAGGCGGCGATGCCGTTCGCATAGCCCGACGCCTTCTTCCAGTTCGCCGGATGCAAAATCTCATGCACGAATGCGCTCATGGTCGTTTCCTCTCGCCGGTCTGAAGCCGGCTTATTGTTTAGACGCCTAGATATCGATCCTGGATTTCGGCGGTGAGTTCGTCAGGGCGCCCGCGCCACACCGTCGCGCCCTTCTCCAACACCACGCAGCGGTCGGCGGATGGCAAGAGCTCGGCCAGCGTCTTGTCAACCACGAGGATCGACTGGCCTCCGCCCTTGAGCTTGCGGATCACCGCCCATATGTCGTGTCGGATGACGGGCGCCAGCCCCTCCGTCGCTTCGTCGAGGATCAACAGGTCCGGGTCCGTCATCAGCGCGCGCCCGATCGCCAGCATCTGCTGCTCACCGCCCGAAAGCGTGCGCGCCATCTGGTCGCGCCGTTCGGCAAGGCGCGGGAAGAGCTCGTTGACGGATTTCAGCGTCCAGCGCCCCTTTCGCGCGGCGGCGACGAGGTTTTCCTCGACCGTCAAATTCGGAAAGCAGCGTCGCCCCTCCGGCACCAGCCCGAGGCCCAGCCGCGCGATGCGATGCGGCGAACGCTTCTCGATCGCGCTGCCCTTGAACCGGACCGAGCCCGACCGCGCCGGCGTCAGCCCCATGATCGAGCGGATGGTCGTCGTCTTGCCCATCCCGTTGCGCCCCATCAGCGCCACGACCTCACCTTCGGCGACGTCCAGCTCGACACCGAACAGCGCCTGGCTCGCCCCGTAGAAGGTCTCGACCTTGTCGACCTCAAGAAGCATGGCCGCCCCCCTGTCTTTCGAAGTGAGACCCCCACCCCTTACCCCTCCCCACAAGGGGGAGGGTGACGTCAGCGTCTGCGTCCCGGCGCCGCCCGATATTCGTCCGGCGCAAACCTCTCAGAATCCCCCTCCCCCTTGTGGGGAGGGGTAAGGGGTGGGGGTAATTCGTGGAGCAAACACACCTCAATACGACCCCCATCACTCGTCCCCCAGATACGCCCGGCGCACTTCCGGATTGGCCCGGATCTCATCGACCGTCCCGGTCGCGATCACGCGGCCATAGACCAGCACCGAAATCCGATCAGCCAGCGCGAACACCGCATCCATGTCGTGCTCGATCAGCAGGATCGGCGCTTCCTTCCGCAACTCCGACAGAAACCCCGTCAGCGCCTTGGAGCCCTCCGGTCCCATGCCCGCCATCGGCTCGTCGAGCAGGAATGCCTTGGAACCGAGCGCCAGTGCGATGGCGATCTCGAGCTGGCGGCGCTCGCCATGCGAAAGCTCCGCCGCCGGCACGTCCGCGCGATCCCCAAGCCCCACCCTTGCCAAGGCCGCGCGGGCGGGCTCGGTCAGCGAGGCATCGCCCATGACAGGCTTGAAGAAGCGGAAGCTCGATCCCTGCACCGACTGCACCGCCAGCATGACATTGCGCAGCGCCGAAAATTCCGTCGCCAGCGACGATACCTGGAACGAGCGCCCAAGCCCGCGCCGCGCGCGTTCTGCAACGGAGAGGTCGTTCACGCGGTTGCCCAGAAAGACGATCTCGCCGGAATCGGCCTTCAACGTGCCGGCGATCTGGTGGATCAGCGTCGACTTGCCGGCCCCGTTGGGGCCGATCAGCGCGTGGATCTCGCCGGGATAAAGGTCGATCGAGACGTCCTCGGTCGCCTTCAGCGCGCCGAAGCTCTTGTAAAGGTTGCGGATCGACAGGACGGGCTCAGCCATGACGCACCTTTCCGGCCAGGAACCCAATCAGCCCGCCACGCGCGAAGAGCACGACGGCGAGGAGCGCGAGGCCGAGGAAGAACTGCCAGCGATCCGTCATGCCGCCGAGCAGGTATTCGACCATGACGAACATCATCGCGCCGGCGACCGGGCCGAACAGCCGCGCCACGCCGCCGAGGATGATCAGAACGATGAACTCGCCCGACATGTGCCACGACATCATGGAGGGGCTGACGAAACGGTTCAAATCCGCATAGAGCGCGCCGGCAAGGGCCGTGATCATGCCGGAGATGACGAAGGCTGCGAGGCGGATGCGGAACGGCGCAATCCCGACGGAGGCGACGCGCACCTCGTTCTGCCGCGCCGCCTGAAGCGCGGAGCCGAAGCGCGAGCGGGCGATCAGCGCGAACAGCACCAGCACAACCATCAAGACGCCGTAGCAGAGCAGGAAAAAGCTCATCGGCACCATCGTGTTGATGCCGGGGAACGTGTTGCGCACGAAGATCGACAGCCCGTCCTCGCCGCCATAGGCGGGCCAGGAGATCGCGAAATAATAGGTCATCTGCGCGAAGGCGAGCGTGATCATGATGAAGTAGACGCCCGACGTCCGCAGGCTCACCGCGCCGATGAACAACGCCAACAGCCCCGCCGCCGCGATCGCCACCAGCCAGATGACGAGCATGGAGTTCGTGCCGGCAAAGCTCGCAAAACCCAGATTGATCGGCTGCATGGAAAAGGCGTGGCTGGCGAGGATGCCTGCCGCATAGCCGCCAACGCCGAAAAACGCCGCGTGGCCGAACGAGACGAGCCCGCCCAGCCCGAGCGCGAGATTGAGCCCGACGGCGGCGAGCGCGAGGATCGCCATGCGCGTCGCCAGTGTCACGTAGAAGGGCGAGCCGACTTGCGTCGCGATGAACGGGATCGCCAGCAGCACGAGCGCCAGCGCGATATTGATGATGGTTTCGCGGCTCATGCTCATCCTTTCGCGAACAGGCCCTGCGGGCGCACCGCGAGGATGATGGCCATGACGATGTAGATCAGCATGGAGGCGACGGCGGCACCGGCGGTCGCCGCCTGCGACGTGCCCATGAAGAGCGAAAAGATCTGCGGCATCAAAAAGCGGCCCATCGTGTCGATCAACCCGACGAGGATCGCGCCGACCAGCGCGCCCTTGATCGAGCCGATGCCGCCGATGACGATGACGACGAAAGCGAGGATCAGCACCGGCTCGCCCATGCCGACCTGCACGGATTGCAGCGCCCCGACCATCGCCCCGGCAAAGCCGGCCAGCGCCGCGCCGAGCGCGAAGACGATCGTGTAGAGCGTGCGGATGTCGACGCCGAGCGCGCCGATCATCTCCCGGTCGCTCTCGCCCGCCCGGATGCGCATGCCCAGCCGCGTCCTGGAAATGAGGAGATAGAGCCCGAGCGCAACCGCGACACCGACGCCGATGATCGCCAGCCGGTAGAGTTGGTAGCGCGAGCCGCCCGGCAGGGTGACGAAGCCTGCGAGTTGCGACGGTACGTTGAGATAGAGCGGCACCGAGCCGAACACCCAGCGCGTGCCTTCCGAAAAGATTAGGATCAGCGCGAAGGTCGCCAGCACCTGGTCGAGATGATCGCGTTTATAAAGCCGGCGAATGATCGCGATCTCGACGATCGCCCCCATCGCCGCCGCGGCCGCCAGGCTCGCTACGAGCCCGATCCAGAACGAGCCGGTTTCGGCCGCAACCCACGCGCAGGCGAAAGCGCCGACCATGTAGAGCGAGCCATGGGCGAGGTTGATCAGCCCCATGACGCCGAAGATCAGCGTCAGCCCGGCCGCCATGAGAAACAGCATCACGCCGAGCTGCAGCCCGTTGAGCAACTGTTCGATGAGAAGTGCGCTGGACAAGATGGTGCCGCTTACGGTTTGGATTTCAGGCGCGAGAAATGGCGCCCTCTCCGCATTGTCTGCGAAGAGGGCAATCTCGATTTTACTGAGTGCACTGCTCCGCATAGGCGTCGCCGTGGTCGTCGAAGACCTTCTCGACCGTCGCGTTCGTCAACACGTCGCCATCCTTCACCACTTCCATCATGTAGATGTCCTGGATCGGGTGGCGGTTGGTGTTGAAGGAAAAGTCGCCGCGCGGGGACTGGATGTCGGCTTCCATCATCGCTGCGGCGAACGCATCCGCATCCTTTACGTCGGCCTTTGCGGCCGCCGAGAGGATGAGCTGCGCCGCGTCATAGGCCTGGACTGCATAGATCGAGGGCAGTCGGTCGTACTTTTCCTGGAACGCCGCGAGGAAGGCCTTCGAAGCTTCGTTGTCGAAGTCCGGCGCCCACTGGCCCGAGTTCTTGACGCCGAGCGCCGCATCGCCGATCGCCGGCAGCACGTCCTGGCTGAACGAGAAGCCGGGGCCGGTCACCGGAATGTCGACGCCCGACTGCGCGTACTGCTTCATGAAGGCGATGCCCATGCCGCCCGGCAGGAACATGAAGACGGCCTCGGCGCCCGAATCGCGGATCTGTGCGATCTCGGCGGCATAGTCGGTCTGGCCGACCTGCGTGTAGACCTCGTTGGTCACCTCGCCCTTGAAGTAGCGCTTGAAGCCGGTGAGCGAATCCTGGCCGGCCGGGTAGTTCGGGGCCATGATGAACATCTTCTCGTACTGGCCGTTGGCATATTCGCCGGCGGCCTCGTGAAGATTGTCGTTCTGGTAGGCGGCGTTGAAATACATCGGATGGCAGTTGGCGCCGGCAAGCGCGGCCGGCGCGGCGTTGGTCGAGACGTAGAACTTGCCCTGCGCGGTCGCCGAAGGCACGACGGCCATGGCAAGGTTCGACCACACGATGCCGGTCAGGATGTCGACCTGGTCGGACTGGATCATCTTGTCGGCGATCTGCACGGCGAGTTCCGGCTTCTGGCCGTCATCCTCGATCACGACCTCGATCTCGTCGTTTCCGGCCTGCTCGATGGCGAGCATGAAACCGTCGCGGGTGTCGATGCCGAGGCCCGCTCCGCCGCCCGACAGCGTCGTGATCATGCCGATCTTAACCGGCTCGGCCATGGCGAGGCCGGAAACCGAGAGGGAAAGGCCGAACAGCCCCGCTGCAACTATCTTCTTCATTTCGCAAACTCCCATTGCTTTTCGTTTCAGTTCCCACGGCGACCGCTTGGCTTGTTGCGCCCTTGCGGCCCCCGAATTCCTACAATTCCGTCCGCACCATCCAGAGTTCCGGAAAGAGCTCGACCTCGAGCATCTTGCGCAGATACGAGACGCCCGCCGTTCCGCCGGTCCCGCGCTTCAGCCCGATAATGCGTTCGACAGTCGTGACATGATTGAACCGCCAGCGGCGAAAATAATCTTCGAAATCGACAAGCTTTTCAGCAAGTTCGTAAAGCAGCCACCAGCGTTCCGGGTCGCGATAGACAATCTTCCAGGCTTCCATGACCTTGTCGCTCTCGGCCCGCTTCGCCCGCCAGTCGGTGCGCTCGACTTCCGCGCCGACATCGAAGCCGTTGCGCGCCAAAAGCCGGATCGCCTCGTCGTAGAGGCTGGGCTTCGCCAAAATCTCCTCCAGCGGCTCGACGCGCTTTTCGGCGTGCACATGCGGCTTCAGCATCGCGAGATTGCGGTTTCCGGCCAGATACTCCACCGCGCGATACTGCCAGGACTGGAAGCCAGACGACTGGCCGAGATCGTCGCGAAAGCGCGTGTATTCCGATGGCGTCATGGTGCGCAGCACGTCCCATGCGCTGTTGAGCTGCTCGAAGATGCGTGCAACCCGCGTCAGCATCTTGAAAGCCGGCTGAAGATCGTCGCGCGAAATCGCGTCCATCGCCGCGCGCATCTCGTGGATGGCAAGCTTCATCCACAGCTCCGACGTCTGGTGCTGGATGATGAACAGCATCTCGTCGGGCGATTTCGACAGCGGCGCCTGCGCGTTGAGGATCGAGTCGAGCCGCAGATAGTCGCCATAGGCCATGCGCCTGGCGAAATCCGTTTCGGCGCCCTCCGGCGTCTCGTCATGCGCGGCGCTCATGTCACCTTGCTCCGCGTCTTGTGCTCGGGCGTGTCCCACAGGCGATTCCGCATGATCTCCTCGAGTATTTCGGCCGCGCGCACGACGTCGTCTTCGGACAGGTAAAGCGGGGTGAAGCCGAACCGCATGATGTCCGGCGCGCGGAAGTCGCCGATGACGCCCTTCGCGATCAGCGCCTGCATGCCGGCATAGCCTTCATGGAAGCGGAACGAAACCTGGCTCCCCCGCGCCTGCGGATCGCGCGGCGAGGCGAGTTCGAGCTCCGGGCACCGCGTCTCGACTTCGCGGATGAACCGTTCGGACAGCTCGATCGACCGCGTGCGAACCGCCTCCATCGTCACCCCATCCCACGCATCCAGCGCCGCATCGAGCGCCGCCAGCGCAACGATCGGCGGCGTACCCACGCGCATCCGCTCGACACCCTTCGCGGGCCGATAATCGAGGTCGAAGGCAAACGGGCTCTCATGGCCGATCCAGCCCGACAGGGCAGGGCGCACCGCGTCCGCATGATTCGGCGCGACATAGATGAAAGCCGGCGCTCCCGGGCCGCCATTCAGATATTTGTAGGTGCAACCGACCGCGAAATCCGCATCCGCGCCTGTCAGATCGACGGGGATCGCGCCCGCCGAATGCGCCAAATCCCAGATCGCGATGGCGCCGACCGCATGCGCTTTTTGCGTCAGCCGCTTCATGTCGTGCAGCCGCCCGGTCCGATAATCGACCTCGGTGATCATCATCGCCGCGACGGTCTCGTCGATACTGGCTTCGACGTCTTCGGGGTCGACCACCTTCAGCTCGTATCCCTTGCCGAGCGAAGTCAGCAGCCCCTGCGCCATGTAGAGATCGGTTGGAAAATTGCCGTTGTCCGAAAGCACCACCCGGCGATCCGGATTCAGCTCCAGCGCCGATGCCAGCGCCTGATAGACCTTGATCGACAGCGTGTCGCCCATCACCACCGAACCCGGCGCCGCCCCGATCAACCGCCCGATCCGGTCACCGATCCGCGTCGGCATGTCCATCCAGCCGGCAAGGTTCCACCCCTTGATCAGCATCTCCCCCCACTCGCCCTCGATGGTTTTGGCCACGCGCGCGGAAGCGGCCTTCGGCAGCGGTCCGAGGGAGTTTCCGTCGAGATAGATGACGCCGTCGGGAATGTGGAACAGAGCGCGGGTGCGGGCGAAGAGGTCGGTCATGCGTTCTCTCCCGGAAGCGGCGCAAAACACCCCCTCTCCGGTCCTTCGGACCACCTCTCCCCCTGCCCGGGGGCGAGGAACCCAAGCTGGATTGGCGCTGCGACAACGGCAGCGGATTCCTCGCCCCCGGGCAGGGGGAGAGGTGCCGAGCGAAGCGAGGCGGAGAGGGGGTGCTTTACGCCGCTCATCATTCCGCCCCCTCCTTCAACCGAAACCGCTGGATTTTCCCCGTCTGCGTTTTCGGCAGCGCCGCGACGAACTTCACCGACCGCGGATATTTATACGGCGCGATCGCCGCCTTCACATGATCCTGCAAGATCTTCACCATCAGCGCATCGCCAACGGCTCCCTCCACCAGCACCACATGCGCCTCGACGATCTGCCCACGCGCCTCGTCGGCGACGCCGATCACCGCGCATTCAAGCACGTGTTCATGCGCCAAGAGCGCTGCCTCGACCTCCGGCCCGGCGATGTTGTACCCAGCCGAAACGATCATGTCGTCCGAGCGCGCGGCGAAGTGGAAAAACCCCGCCTCGTCCTGCACGAAGCTGTCGCCCGTCAGGTTCCAGCCGCCCTGCACATATTCGCCCTGCCGGTCGTCGGCGAGGTATCGGCAGCCGGTCGGCCCGCGCACCGCAAGCCGCCCGACCTCGCCGCGCGGCACTTCGTTCATGTCTGGATCGACGATCTTCGCCTCATATCCCCCGACCGGGCGGCCCGTCGTCGCCGGCGCCATGTCTTCGAGCCGGTTCGAGATGAAGATGTGCAGCATCTCCGTCGCGCCAATGCCGTCGAGGATCGGCTTGCCGGTCTTTTTCGTCCATTCCTCGAACACCGGCCCCGGCAGCGTCTCACCGGCGGAAACCGCGATGCGCAGCGAGGAAAGATCAGCGCCTTCGTCCATCGCCTTCATCATCGCGCGATAGGCGGTCGGCGCGGTGAATGAAATCGTCGCTTTGTACTTCTCGATGATCTCGATCATGTTCGGCGGTGTCGCGCTTTCGAGAAGCGTCGCGGCTGCGCCGAAACGCAGCGGAAAAACGGCTAGACCGCCGAGCCCGAACGTAAAGGCAAGCGGTGGCGAGCCGACGAACACGTCGTCCGGTGTGACCTCCAGCACTTCCTTCGCATAGGCGTCCGCGATGATCAGGATGTCGCGGTGAAAATGCATCGTCGCCTTCGGCACCCCCGTCGTACCGGAGGTAAAGCCAAGCAGCGCGACGTCATCGCGGCCAGTCCTGACAGCCTCAAAGGTGACCGGCTTGTCGAGCGCCGCGCGGTCGAGTTCGGCATCGTGGTTCGCCGTGCCGTCGAAGCCGATCACCTTGGTCAGGAACGCGCTGTCCTTGGCGCAGGCCACCATCTCGTCCATCAGCCGCGTGTCGCAGAGCGCGACCGTGATTTCCGCCTTGTCGACGATCTTGGCAAGTTCGCCTGCGCGCAGCATCGGCATGGTGTTGACCACCACCGCCCCCGCTTTCGTCGCCGCCAGCCAGCACGCGACCATTGCCGGATTGTTCGCCGAGCGGATCAGGACGCGATTGCCGGGCTGGACGCCATAGTTCTCGACCAGCGCCCGCGCCAGCCGGTTCGTCCAGTCGGCGAGTTCCTTGTAGGTGCGCCGGCGGCCGTTTCCGATCAGCGCTGTGTGATCACCAAGGCCCTTCTCGACGAGCCGGTCCGTTAGCTCGACGCCGGCATTGATGAAGTCCGGATAGTCGAAGCCGTCGAGCAAAAAGTCTGGCCACTGGTCGACGGGCGGAAGATTGTCGCGGGCGAAGGTGTCGGTGTGGGCGGTGGGGCCGAGGGTCATCGAGACGCTCCCGCCAGATATCCCCACCCTTTATCCCTC
Organism: Pseudomonadota bacterium; assembly: GCA_023389195.1. Taxonomy (GTDB): domain Bacteria; phylum Pseudomonadota; class Alphaproteobacteria; order Rhizobiales; family Rhizobiaceae; genus Aliihoeflea. The sequence goes on along the minus strand of JAEWET010000050.1, from coordinate 54,265 downwards.
CCCACAAGGGGGAGGGAGGTCGCAGACGTCCCGCCTGACCCGTCAATGCACCACCCGGCCTGAAGGATGCCGCTCCACGCCGGTGCCCTCCCTCCCCCTTGTGGGGAGGGATAAAGGGTGGGGGTTACTTCGCCCGAACATTCCGCGACTGCCATCCTCACGTTCCCATCACCTGCCGCGCAATCACGATCTTCTGGACGTCTGACGCGCCCTCATAGATCCGCAACGCACGGATTTCCCGATAAAGGCTTTCGACGATGTGTCCCTTTTTCACACCGTCGCCACCATGAATCTGCACGGCCTTGTCGATGACCTCCTGCGCCCTGTCGGTCGCAAAAAGCTTCGCCATCGCCGCCTCGCGCGTCACCCGCGGCGCGCCCGAATCCTTGGTCCACGCGGCGCGATAGACGAGCAGCGCCGCCGTATCGATATCGAGCGCCATGTCCGCGATATGCCCCTGAACCATCTGCAGATCGAACAGCGGCGCACCGAACAACTGCCGCGAGCCCGCCCGCGCAATCGTCTCGTCCAGCGCCCGCCGCGCAAAGCCGAGCGCCGCGGCGCCCACCGTCGAGCGGAACACGTCGAGCACGGACATCGCGATCTTGAACCCGTCACCCGCCTTGCCGATCAGCGCCGACGCCGGCACCCGGACATCGTCGAACGCCAGCCGCGCCAGTGGATGCGGCGCAATCACCTCCAGCCGCTCAGCGACGCTCAAGCCGGGCGCATCGGCCGGCACCACAAACGCCGAAATCCCCCTGGCCCCCGGCGCCTCGCCGGTCCGCGCAAAGACGGTATAGACATCCGCGATGCCGCCATTCGAGATCCACGTCTTCTCGCCGGACAGCACATATTCATCGCCGTCAAGCGTCGCCGTCATCTCCATGTTGGCGACGTCGGAGCCCGAGCGCGGCTCGGAGAGCGCGAAAGCAGATAGCGCCTCGCCAGCCCGCGTCTTTTCCAGCCACTTCTGCTGCTCCGCCGTACCGAACAGGCTGATCGCCCCGGTCCCCAGCCCCTGCATCGCAAACGCAAAATCCGCCAGCCCGTCATGCCGCGCCAACGTCTCGCGCGTGATGCACAGCGTGCGCACGTCGAGCGGGGCGGGATTGGTGGGGTCGATGGCGGAGGGGTTCAGGAAGCCGGCTTCGCCAAGCTTGGCGACCAGCGATTTGCAGGCGGCATCGACGTCGTCGTGGTCAACCGGCAAATTCTGCGCGCACCAAGCCTCCAGCCGCTCCGCATGCGCGCGGTGCCGATCTTCGAAAAATGGCCAGTCGAGGAAGGAGCGGTCAGGCATTGGCGCCTCCCTTTGGCGTTGAAACCACCCCCACTCCGGCCCTTCGGGCCACCTCTCCCCCTGCCCGGGGGAGAGGAAACTCGCCGTGCTTGGCGCCCTGCCTCTCCCCGGGGCAGGGGGAGAGGTGGCGCGCGCAGCGCGACGGAGTGGGGGTGCTTCGCACGCTATTCACCTCAATTCCCCTCGAACACCGGGCGCTGCTTCCCCACGAACGCGTGATACGCCCGCGAGAAATCCTGCGTCTGCATGCAGATCGCCTGCGCCTGCGCTTCCGCTTCGATGGCCTGGTCCAGCCCCATCGACCATTCCTGGTTGAGCTGCGTCTTGGTGATCCCATGCGCAAAGGTGGGCCCCGAAGCGATCTGCTGCGCCAGCTTCATCGCCTCGGCCTCCAACGTATCCGCCGGAATCAGCCGGTTGAAATACCCCCAGCGCTCGCCTTCCTCCGCGCTCATCGAGCGCCCCGTATAAAGGAGTTCGGCAGCACGCCCCTGGCCGATGATCCGCGGCAGCATCGCGCACGCCCCCATGTCGCAGCCCGCAAGCCCGACGCGGGTGAACAGAAAGGCCGTCTTCGCCTCCGGTGTCGCCAGCCGGATGTCCGATGCCATCGTGATGATCGCGCCCGCGCCGACCGCCACGCCGTCGACTGCCGAGATGATCGGCTTGCCGCAATTCAGCATCGCCTTGACGAAATCGCCCGTCATGCGCGTGAAGGCGAGAAGGCCCTTCATGTCCATGTCGACCAGCGGACCGATGATGTCGTGCACGTCGCCGCCCGAGCAGAAATTCCCGCCATTGGGCAGGAACACGACCACGTCGACGTCGTCGGCATAGACGAGGTCGCGGAACGTGTCGCGCAGTTCGGCGTAGGACTCGAACGTAAGCGGATTCTTACGTTCCGGCCGGTCGAGCTGGATGACCGCGACGCGTCCCTCCATGCGCCACAGGAAATGCTGCGGCTTCAGTTCCGCCATTCTGGTCAATGCCCGTCCTCCCAATTGCTCCGGAACGTCTTCAGCGTCGACGACAGTCTTTCGGCGTCGCCGAGCGAGACGTCGCCCAGAAATTCCTCGATCCATGTTTCATGCGCGGCTGCCATTTCGGTGAACCGCCGCTCGCCCGTCGCCGTCAGCTTGACGATCGAGGCGCGCCGGTCGCCCTCGCGCGCCGCGCGTGAAACGAGACCATCCTTGACCAGCCGCTCGATGATGCCCGTCACATTGCCGTTCGAGACGAGCAGGAAGCGCGACAGATCGCTCATCAGCATCCCGTCGGGCTGGCGATAGAGCGCGGCGAGCACGTCGAAGCGCGGCAGCGTCGAATCGAAGTCGCGCTTCAGCCGCTCGCGCAGTTCGCCCTCGATTAGCCGCGAGGCGCGCAGGAGCCGAATCCAAAGCCGCAGCCGTTCCTTGGCCGCACTCGGGCGTTCGATCGTGTCGAGCGGCGCGCTCACCATGTCTCGCCTCCGCAGATCGCCAGCGCCTGCCCGTTGACCGAGCGCGCGCCCTCACCGACGAGATAGAGCACGGCGGCCGCGACTTCAGCAGCTTCGATGATCCGCCCTTGCGGGTTGTCGCCGGCAAGTTCCGCCCGCGCCTCCGCCTCGCTGCGGCCGGTCTTTTCCATGATGTTGGCGAGTGTGCGCTCAAGCATCGGCGTCTCGACATAGCCGGGGCAGACGGCGTTGACGGTCACGCCGGATTTCGCGAGTTCAGCGGCCAGCGAGCGCGTCAGCCCGACGACGCCATGCTTGGCCGCCACATAGGCCGAGACGTAAGCCGCACCCTTCAATCCCGCGATGGACGCAATGAACACGATCCGCCCCGCCTTGGCCCGCTTCATCGGCTCGATGGCCGGCTTCACGGTCAGGAACGAGCCCGTCAAGTTCACGTCGAGCGTGCGCTGCCACAGATCGAGCGAGGTCCTGTGCGCCGGCGCGCTCTCGCCCGCGCCGGCATTGGCGACGACGATGCCGAAGGCGCCACGTGCAGCCGTCGCCTTTTCGTAGAGCGCGGCGACCGATGCCTCATCCGTCACGTCAGCCGTTTCGGCGTGGATCGCCGAGTGCAGGGCTGCAACCTCGTCCAGCACGTCGGCGCGGCGACCACAGATCGTCACCTCATGCCCGGCGTCTGCGAGTGTGAGCGCAATCGCCTTGCCAACGCCGGTGCCGCCGCCTGTGACGAGTGCGTGGGTCATGCGTCCATCTCCAGCATCGCGCAGGGCAGCACCCCCACTCCGTCCCTTCGGGACACCTCTCCCCCTGCCCGGGGGAGAGGAAAGCGGAGACGCCTGGCGCGCTTCCTCTCCCCTTTTGAGGGGGAGAGGTGGTTCGCGCAGCGAACCGGAGTGGGGGTCTGGCGCGTCATCCTCACACCTTCCCCGTCATCTGTTCCTGCGCGCGCTCCGCCAAGCGATACAACTGATCCCGCCCCGGCAGATAGGGATCGGGCCATTTCACATGCCGATCCCCCAATTGCGCCGCCGCATGCAGCGTCCAATACGGGTCGGCCAGATGCGGACGCGCCAGACACACCAAGTCCGCGCGACCCGCCATCAGGATCGAATTCACGTGGTCCGGCTCGAAGATGTTGCCCACCGCCATGGTCGCCATGCCGGTCTCATTGCGGATGCGGTCCGAAAACGGCGTCTGGAACATGCGGCCATAGACCGGCTTCGCGCGCTTCGATGTCTGCCCCGCCGAAACGTCACAAATGTCGACGCCGGCGCCTTGCAATATCTTCGCGATCCGGACCGCTTCTTCCGGCGTCACGCCCTCGTCGCCGACCCAGTCATTGGCCGAGATGCGCACCGAGATCGGCTTGCCCTCAGGCCACACGGCCCGGACGGCGGCAAAGATTTCCAGCGGATAGCGCATCCGGTTTTCGAGGCTGCCGCCATAGGCGTCGGTGCGCTTGTTGGTCAGCGGCGAGATGAACGACGACAGGAGATAGCCATGCGCGAAATGCAGCTCCAGCATGTCGAAGCCGCATCGTTCCGCCATCTCGGCAGACGCCACGAACTGGTCGCGCACTCTGTCCATGTCCGCGCGGTCCATCGCCTTCGGCACCTGGTTTTCCGGCGACCATGCAACCGCGGACGCCGCCATCAGCGGCCAGTTGCCCTCCTTGAGTGGCGCGTCGGCATCCTCCCATCCAAGCTGGGTCGAGCCCTTCGCGCCCGAATGACCAAGCTGCGCACAGATCTTGGCCTCGGTCTCGGCATGTACAAAATCGACCAGCCGCTTCCACGCCGCCTCGTGCTCGGGCTTGTAGAAGCCGGGGCAGCCGGGCGTGATGCGGCCTTCGGGCGAGACGCAGGTCATCTCGATATAGAGAAGCCCCGCGCCGCCCTTTGCGCGCTCGGCATAGTGGACGAAATGCCAGTCCGTCGGCGTGCCGTCGACCGCCTTGTACTGCGCCATCGGCGAGACGACGATGCGGTTTTTCAGCTCCATCCCGCGCAGCTTGAACGGCGCCAGCATCGGCGGGCGATGGGAGGTAGAACCGGCTTGATTCTGGAACCACTCCTCGGCGCTGCCGAGCCATCTTTCGTCGCGCAACCGCAGATTTTCGTGGCTGATGCGCTGCGAGCGGGTCAGGAGCGAATAGTTGAACTGCACCGGGTCGAGCCCGAGATAGCGCTCCACATCCTCGAACCATTCGAGCGAATTGCGCGCCGCCGATTGGAGCTTCAGGACCTCTGTTCGCCGCGCGTCCTCGTATTTCGCGAACGCCTTTTCGAGCGTCGGCTCGGACTGAACGTAATCCGCCATCGCGATCGCGCTTTCGAGCGCGAGCTTGGTGCCGGAACCGATCGAGAAATGCGCGCTCGCCGCCGCGTCCCCCATCAGCGCGAGGTTCTGGAACGACCAGCGCTCGCACAGAACGCGCGGAAAGTTGATCCAGGCCGAACCGCGAATGTGGTTCGCGTTGGTCATCAGCGCATGGCCGCCAAGATGCCTCTCGAAAATCCTCTCGCAGACCGCGATCGATTCCTGCTGGCTCATATTGCCAAAGCCGAACCGGTCCCAGGTGTCCTGCGAACATTCGACGATGAAGGTCGCCGTGTCAGGGTCGAACTGGTAGGCATGCGCCCAAACCCAGCCATGCTCGGTCTTCTCGAAGATGAAGGTGAAGGCGTCGTCGAACTTCTGGTGCGTGCCGAGCCAGACGAACTTGCACTTGCGGGTGTCGATGTCGGGCTCGAAATGGTCGGCAAAGGCCGCGCGCGAGCGCGAGTTCAGCCCGTCCGCCGCGATCACCAGATCATGGCTCTCCATGAAGGGGCGCGGGTCGGCGATGTCGCTCTGAAATTCCAGCTTGATGTCGAGTTCGCGCGCCCGCTCCTGCAACAGCATCAGGAGCTTCTTGCGCCCGATGCCGCAAAAGCCGTGGCCGGTCGAAACCGTGCGCACGCCCTTGTGGATGACGGCGATGTCGTCCCAATAGGCGAAATGCTCGCGGATCGCAGCGGCGCTCTTCGCATCGTTCTCGGCGAGGTTGTCCAGCGTCTCGTCGGAGAGGACCACGCCCCAGCCGAACGTGTCGTCGGCCTTGTTGCGCTCGTAGACGGTGATATCGTGGGCGGCGTCGCGCAGCTTCATGCTGATCGCGAAATAAAGACCTGCCGGTCCGGCGCCGAGCACCGCAATCTTCATCGCCGCGCACTCCCATTTCTTATCGTTAGATGGCAGGATTGCACCTAAGCGATTTTGTTTCAAGCATGAAATTTCAAGGTTGAAATATTGCACCGCGGCACGGATGATGCGGTGCGAATGCGGGGGAGATAACGATGTTTTTCCATCAAGTGACGGATTTCGACGACGCCTACGCCAACGGCCCGAATATCGCGCGGGGCGAGCGTTGGCCGGGGCTTTGGGTCGAACCGGCGGCCGAGTTTCGCAACGCCTTGGAGGCGGACGGGCGGGCCAGGCTCGACCAACCTTACGGCGAGCGCCCCCGCAACCGCTTCGATCTCTTCCTGCCGGAAGGCTCGGCGAAGGGCCTCGTCGTCTACATCCATGGCGGCTTCTGGCTGCGGCTTGAAAAAAGCTTCTGGTCGCACCTCGCCGCCGGTCCGCTCGCCCACGGATACGCCGTCGCCATGCCGTCCTACACGCTCTGCCCGGATATCCGCATCAGTGGCATCGTGCAGGAAGTGGGGGCCGCAATCGAGACTGTGGCGTCGCTTGTCGAAGGTCCGATCCGCCTTACCGGCCACTCCGCCGGCGGGCATCTGGCGACGCGCATGGTCACGACCATGTCGCCGCTCTCCGATGCCACCCGCGCCCGGATCGCGAATACGGTCTCGATCGCCGGCGTCCACGATCTGCGCCCGATGATGCGCACCGCCATGAATGCCGATTTGAAGATCGACGAGGCAGAAGCGCTCGCCGAGAGCCCGGCGCTGCTTCGCCCGCTCGACAACGCCCGCGTCACCTGCTGGGTCGGCGGCACTGAGCGCGCCGAGTTCCGCCGTCAGAACGCGCTCCTCGCCAACATCTGGACCGGCCTCGGTGCCGTAACCTCCTGCGTCGAAGAGCCCGACCGGCACCATTTCGACGTCATCGACGGCCTTGCCGACCCCGATCACGCCTTGACGCGAACCTTGTTGACAGGGTGAGAACCGCATCCGAGTCTTGCGGCAACCAATCGGAGCATAATTGATGAGACCCGTTTTCGTGCAAGTCCGCTGCGTCCCCGGCAAGACCTACGAGGTCGCTGACGAACTCTACAAGCGCGAGATCGCGTCCGAGCTCTATTCGACCAGCGGCGACTACGACCTTCTCCTGAAGGTCTACATCGACGACCAGACCGACATCGGCAAGTTCGTCTCCGAAAACGTGGCCAACGTCCCCGGCATCGTCCGTTCGCTGACGACGCTCACCTTCAAGGCTTTTTAGGCCGCATCGGCCCGAAAATTGAACGCCGGTTTTCGCTAGAGCCGATGCGCATTCAGGAGCCCCAAAAACGAAGAAAGCCGCCGTGGGGAGGGGGAATCCACGGCGGCTCTACTCGAAACGATGCGGCAGCCCGGAGAGGGGGGATGAGGCTGCCGCACTGGGTGTCCGGTTAGGCGGGGGACGGGCCTTGTTCCGGACTCGGCTTATGTGTCGCCGATAGTGATTATCTGAGAATTTGAACGTGGCAATTCAAGGGCACGAACATTACAAGTGCGTAACGTCAGCGTGATTGGCGGAGCCCCTGTCAGCAGCCCTTTGCGCACCGGCGTTTGGCATGGACAGGGCAGGCGTCAGACGTTACCTCATTGCCCATGAAAAAAGGCGATCACCTCTTCCTCGTCGATGGCTCCGGCTACATCTTCCGCGCCTATCACGCGCTGCCTCCGTTGACGCGTAAATCGGACGGGCTGCCGGTCGGTGCGGTGTCGGGCTTTTGCAACATGCTGTGGAAGCTGATGCAGAATGCGCGCGACACGGAAGTCGGCGTCACGCCGACGCATTTCGCGGTCATCTTCGACTATTCCTCGAAGACGTTCCGCAACGAACTCTACGATAAGTACAAGGCGAACCGCACCGCGCCGCCCGAAGACCTCGTCCCGCAATTCGGCCTCATCCGCCACGCGACCCGCGCCTTCGAGCTGCCCTGCATCGAGATGGAGGGGTTCGAGGCCGACGATCTAATCGCGACCTATGCGAAGCTGGCCTGCGAGGCGGGCGGCGACACGACCATCATCTCGTCTGACAAGGATCTGATGCAGCTCGTCGGTCCCACAGTAACGATGTACGACCCGATGAAGGACCGCGAGATCAAGGTCCCGGAGGTAATCGAGAAATGGGGCGTGCCGCCCGAAAAGATGATCGACCTGCAGGCGCTCACGGGCGATTCCATCGACAATGTGCCCGGCGTTCCCGGCATCGGTCCGAAGACCGCCGCGCAGCTTCTGGAAGAATTTGGCGACCTCGATACGCTCCTTGCCCGCGCCTCCGAGATCAAGCAGCAAAAGCGCCGCGAGAACCTGATCGAACACGCGGAGATGGCGCGCCTGTCACGCGAACTCGTGCGGCTGCGCGACGACGTCACCGTACCCGAGTCGCTGTCGGCCCTCGAACTCCAGCCGCCGAACGGTCCGAAGCTGATCGGCTTCCTGAAGGCCATGGAGTTCACCTCGCTCACCCGCCGCGTCGCCGAGGCGACGGGGGCGGAAGCCGCAGACATCGAGCCGATGCATGTCGAGGTTCAGAAGGGTTCGTCCGCGCATGGTCCCGACCTCGACGTGCCGCACCCGGCCACCGTCGCACCCGGCGAGGAGGGCGACGTCGCCGCCGAGCCGAAGACCGGCCCCTCGACGCCCGCCGATCTTGCCAAGGCCCGCGCCGATGCGGCCGTCGCCGCCAAGATCGACCGCAGCGCCTATGTCACGATCCGCGATCTTGCGACGCTTCAGGCCTGGGTGGCCGAGGCGCGCGAGGCGGGCATCGTCGCCTTCGACACCGAAACGACGTCGCTCGACCCGATGCAGGCCGAGCTTTGCGGCTTCTCGCTCGCCACCGCACCCGGCCGTGCCGCCTATGTGCCGCTGATCCACAAATCCGGCGCGGGCGACCTGCTCGGCGGCGGGCTGGTCGAAAACCAGATTCCCATCCGCGAGGCGCTCGCCGCAATCAAGCCGCTGATGGAGGACCGCTCGGTCCTCAAGATCGCGCACAATCTGAAATACGACTACCTCGTTCTCCTGCGCCACGGTATCGACGCTGCCCCCTGCGATGACACGATGCTGCTTTCCTACGTCACCGATGGCGGCTCGGGCTCGCAAAGCATGGATTCGCTTTCCGAACGCTGGCTCGGCCACGTGCCGATCCCGTTCAAGGATGTCTGCGGCTCCGGCAAGTCGATGATCACCTTCGACTTCGTAGACCTGGAAAAGGCGACCGCCTATGCCGCCGAGGACGCCGACGTAACCTTGCGCCTCTGGCACGTGCTGAAACCGCGCCTCACCGCCAAGGGCCTCAACGCCGTCTATGAGCGGCTGGAGCGCCCGCTGGTGCCGGTTCTCGCGCGCATGGAAAGCCGTGGCATCTCGGTCGACCGGCAGATTCTCTCGCGCCTCTCCGGCGAACTCGCCCAACGCGCTGCCGGCTTCGAAGATGAGGTCTACGAACTTGCCGGCGAGCGCTTCACCATCGGCTCGCCGAAGCAGCTCGGCGACATCCTGTTCGGACGCATGGGCCTGCCCGGCGGCTCCAAGACCAAGACCGGCCAGTGGTCGACATCGGCCTCCGTGCTGGAAGACCTCGCCGCCGAGGGCCACGAACTGCCGCGCAAGATCGTCGACTGGCGCCAGCTCACCAAGCTCAAATCGACCTATACCGACGCGCTGCCGGGCTACATCCATCCCGAAACGAAGCGCGTCCACACCTCCTATGCGCTCGCAGCGACGACGACCGGCCGCCTGTCCTCGTCCGAACCGAACCTGCAGAACATCCCGATCCGCACCGCAGAGGGTCGCAAGATCCGCACGGCCTTCATCGCCGAGCCGGGCCACAGGCTGATTTCGGCCGACTACAGCCAGATCGAACTGCGCGTCCTCGCCCATGTCGCCGAAATCCCGCAACTGACGCAGGCCTTCGCCGACGGCGTCGACATCCACGCGATGACGGCCTCGGAAATGTTCGGCGTTCCGGTGGAAGGGATGCCTTCCGACGTGCGCCGACGCGCCAAGGCGATCAATTTCGGTATCATCTACGGCATTTCCGCATTCGGCCTCGCCAACCAGTTGTCGATCGGTCGCGAGGAGGCAGGCAGCTACATTCGCAAATATTTCGAGCGCTTCCCGGGCATCAAGGACTACATGGACGCGACCAAGGCCTATGCGCGCGACAACGGCTATGTCGAGACGATCTTCGGCCGCCGCGTCCACTATCCCGAAATCCGCTCGCCGAACCCGTCCGTACGCGCCTTCAACGAACGCGCCGCCATCAATGCGCCGATCCAGGGTTCCGCAGCCGACGTCATCCGCCGCGCCATGATCCGCATGGAAGACCGTCTCGCCGAAGCCGGCCTGTCCGAGACGCTGATGCTGCTCCAGGTCCATGACGAACTGATCTTCGAAGCGCCCGAGGCGCAGGTCGAGGCGGCGATCCCGGTGATCCGCGAGACGATGGAACACGCGGCGATGCCGGCACTCTCCATGCGCGTACCGCTGCAGGTCGACGCGCGCGCGGCGTCGAACTGGGACGAGGCGCACTGAACGCGCCATGGAGGCGGGCCCGCTCCTCTCCTTCGCGCTCGCCTCGCTCCTGATCGAGCTCACCCCCGGCCCGAACATGACCTGGCTTGCGCTCGTCGCGGCCGGCGAGGGGCGCCGGGGCGGGCTATGCGGCGGTGGCAGGCGTTGCGCTTGGACTGGCCGCGCTCGGCCTCGCAGCCGCCTTCGGCGTCGCCGAACTCCTCCAGCGCTCGACGCTCGCCTACGAGATCCTGCGCTGGGCCGGCGGCCTGTTCCTGCTCTATCTCGCCTGGGACGGCTGGCGCGGCGATGGTGACGTGGTGAAGACCGGCGACGGCTCGGACCGCACGTACTTCCTGCGCGGTCTGGTCACCAACCTGCTCAACCCGAAGGCGGCACTGTTCTACGTCGCGGTCCTGCCGACTTTCCTCGATCCCGCCCGCCCGCTGCTCGGCCAGACACTCGCTTTGTCGGCGGTATATGTGTCGGTCGCGACCATCGTCCATGCCGGCATCGTCACGCTTGCCGGAGCGCTGACCGCATTCACGCAAAAGCCGGGCCGCGAAATCGCGACCCGGCGTATTCTGTCAGCCCTTCTGGCCCTCGTCGCCGTCTGGCTGATCTGGTCGACCGCCCGATAGCTACTCGATCACCGCACACGCATGGCGGTCGCCGGCATCGCCGGTCGGCTGCGTCTCGTAATCGTCCGTGCCGCCATGGATCATCAGCGCGCGGCCGGCAATGTCGGCCTCGCCGCCGTCGCCGAGCGTCACCATGTGGTTGAATACCTGTGCGCGCAGCACGCCGTCCTCGCCGACATACTGGTTCGGCATGTCGCCGGCATGGGGTCCGCCTTCGGCGAGATAGCCATGCGCTGCATCGGTCGGGTTGAAGTGCCCGCCGGCCGATTCATGGTCGCTCTCGTGGTCGCACGTGCCGGTCTCGTGAACGTGGAACGCCAGCCATTCTCCCGCCGGCAGGCCCGAAACCTCGAGTTCGATGAGAACGCCGTTCGGCGTGCCGGTAAGCGTCGCGGTGCCGTTCTCCGCGCCCTCCATGTCGACGAAACCGGCGCTGGCGCTGGTCGTCTCGGCGGGTGCGGCCTGCTCCGCCTCGTCCTGCGCAAGAGCCGCCCCCGACATCATCAGGATGGCCGTCGCCGCTGTCACTAAGGTCTTCATTCCGCATCTCCCGGTTGTTGGTCCGCGGAGGGGGAATGTATGTCAGGCGCGCTTTGTTCCCTGAACAGCAAGCACGTCGTCTTCGCAGCACACCTTGTCGCGGCCGCTCCGCTTGGCGGCGTAAAGTGCGATGTCGGCGCGGCGCAGGGCGTCGGCGACGTCGCCCCCGGCGGTGAATTCCGCGACGCCCACGCTCCCGGTGATCCGCAATCCATAGGGCATCTGGCCGTCATGCCAGGCCGCAATGCCGGTGCGGATGCCTTCGCCGAACAGTTTGGCGGCGCGAAGCGGGGTCGTTGGCAGCAGGATGGCGAATTCCTCCCCGCCGATCCGCGCCGCGATCGGGTGGAAGGGCAGGCGCGACAGGATCGTCCCCACCGCCCGGATCACCTCGTCGCCGACGCCGTGGCCGAACCTGTCGTTGATCTGCTTGAAGTGATCGATGTCGATCAGCAGCACGGAGCATTGTATGCCGGCCGGCCTGCCGGCAAGTTCGGCTTGCGCGTTTTCGAAGAAGCCACGCCGATTCAAAAGACCGGTCAAAGGGTCGCTTAACGCCTGGTCCCTCAGTTCCACGATGATATCGACTGCGACCCTGACGAGAAACAGAATTGCAAACCCGAGCCAACCCGTAAGCGCCAACAGTTTCAGGGTGACGATGTAGAAAGAACTCGGATCGACGATTGACGAATTCATCGGGATTTCGAGAGCGATCGTCGACACGGGCCGCGCAAAAAGAAGCAGCGATGTGACCAAGGCATGAATTGCAATGGCGCTGTCGATTGCGGTGGGCTTGCCTCGCGTCACAATGGCAGTTGCGCCGAACATCAGCATTGCTCCGATCCCGACATTGATCGCAAAGCTGCGGGCAATAATGCTGGGGATTACGAAAGAAGCTACGGCGACGCCGAGCATGGTCGCGGCAAATATCGACCAAAGCCAATGCTTGCCGATCCGCGATCCGTAGCGGGTCGCCATCCCTCGCGCTGTGAAGACTCCGGCAAGCGCAAGTAACGCATTGGCTGCGAACGCCTCCGTCTCGGGAGAAATCCGCAATTGCAGAAGTTGGATGATGAACGCACCCGCTGCCAGAAGATAGACGAGCGCCCAGTCGCGGATATGCGAGCCCTTCCGGACATGCTGCCACACGACGAGAAACGTGACGGCAAAAGCCGAGAATACGATCGGCACGATTGCCGACAACAATAGATGCGCGCTCATGAGCCCCCCGGCGATACTCGACTTAATCATCCCAACTGTAAGATAATTGTTAAACTCGTGGTTGCAGGAATAGCCTCTTCGCCTGGCGCCCACCCTTAACGCTCCCTTAAAGCGCCGCATTTAATCTTCAGCGACAGCGACCATCAGGCAGACAAAGCGGGCATCAGGGGCGATGGGCGACAGACGTATCGAGCCGACCTTTGGCGGGGCGGCATCGGATGAGGGCTCCGGCCTTTTCGTGAGCGAGGAGGATCGGGTCGTGGGGCAGCCGAAGAAGCGCGGTTCGACGAAGGCGTCGTCGCGCAAATCCGAACCGAAATCGCGCGGCAAAAAGCGCGGCAAGTCACGCCGTTCCTCGGGCGGCGGCCTGTTCGGGTTCCTGCGCAAGGCGACCTACTGGTCCTTCGTCTTCGCCATCTGGGGCGGCGTCGCCGCTGCCGGCGTTCTCGTCTTCTATGCCGCGCAGATGCCCTCGGCCTCGACCTGGGCGATCCCGGACCGTCCGCCCAACGTCAAGATCATGGATGTCGAGGGCCGCCAGGTCGCCAATCGCGGCATGATGGGCGGCGAATCGATCGGGCTGCACGAGATGTCGCCCTATATCCCGCAGGCCGTCGTCGCCATCGAGGACCGCCGCTTCTATTCGCATTTCGGCGTCGACCCGCTCGGCCTTGCCCGCGCCGTCTACGAAAACGCCGTCAATGGCCGCGTGGTGCAGGGCGGCTCGACGCTGACCCAGCAGCTCGCCAAGAACCTCTTCCTCACCAATGAGCGCTCCTACGATCGCAAGATCCGCGAAGTTTTGATGGCCTTCTGGCTGGAGAATGAATATTCCAAGGAGCAGATCCTCGAATTCTACCTGAACCGCGTCTATTTCGGCTCCGGCGCCTATGGCGTCGAGGCCGCATCGCAGCGCTATTTCGGCAAGAGCGCGCGCGACGTGACCCTGTCCGAATCCGCGCTTCTCGCCGGCCTCCTCGTCGCGCCCTCGCGCCTCTCGCCGGCGCGTGATCCGAATGCGGCCGAAAACCGCGCGCAGCTCGTCCTGTCGGCCATGCGCGACCAGGGCATGATCGGCGACAGCGAACTCGCCTCCGCCATCTCCGCCCCGCCGGTGCGCGCCGCCGCCTACTGGACGGGTTCGGAAAACTACGTCGCCGACCGCATCATGGGCGAACTTCCGCGGCTGATCGGCATGGACGTCACCAAGGACATGATCGTCGAGGCAACCGTCGATCTCGACCTGCAGGACCTCGCCGAAAAGGCCGTCCGCCAGATGGTCGACGAGAACAAGGCCGATTTGGACGTCTCCCAGGGCGCGCTCGTCTCGATCGATCCCGCCGGTGCCGTGCGCGCCATGGTCGGCGGCTACGATTACGCCAATTCGCAGTTCGACCGCGCGTCCGAAGCCAAGCGCCAGCCCGGCTCCGCCTTCAAGGCCTTCGTCTGGATGGCGGCGATGGAGCAGGGCCTCTTCCCCGATACGATCCGCAACGACGCCCCGGTGAAGATCGGCAACTGGTCGCCGCAGAACTTCAACAACAAATATGCCGGCCCGATGACGCTGTCGCAGGCGCTCGCGCGCTCGTCGAACTCGATCGCCGCCGTCCTCGCCCACGAAGTCGGCCCCTCGGCCATCGTCGAGACGGCGTGGCGCATGGGCATCGAATCCGACCTCCAGCCGAACCTGTCGATCTCGCTCGGCACGTCGGAGGTTACCCCGCTCGAACTCACCGCCGCCTTCGTGCCCTTCTCCACCGGCGGCGTCCGCCCGGAAATCTACTTCGTCGAGCGCGTCACCACCATCGACGGCGAAGTGCTCTACCAGCGTCCGGCCTCCGCCGGCACGCAGGTCACCCGTCCCGAGACGATCGGCATGATGAACTACATGATGTCCGAGACCGTCGGCACCGGCACCGGCCGCAACGCCGATTTCGGCTGGCCCGCCGCCGGCAAGACCGGCACCAGCCAGAACTCGCGCGACGCCTGGTTCGTCGGCTACACGGCGGAACTGACCACCGGCGTCTGGTTCGGCAACGACGATGGCAAGCCAATGAAGAACATCACCGGCGGCCAGCTTCCGGCCAAGGCGTGGAAGATCTTCATGGAAGGCGCCCATGACGGCGTCCCCGTCGCCTCGCTGCCGGGCCGCTGGACACCCGATACGTTCCAGCGCATCGAGGACCTGCTGGCGAGCGACCGCGGCGTGCCGCAGCAGGCGGCCTACCCCGCCGGCGACACCACCGGCTCAATCGCCCCACCGGCGGAAGTCGGCCAGCAGCCCCAGCGATCGGGCCCGATCGGCTCCATCATGGACATCATCATGGGCAACAACTGAGCGGGTTCCCACACGGTTACCAACTCCAGAACATCGCTCCAAGTTTAGCTACACGTTGCAAGGGAACCGCGCCGCCGACGAACTCCCTCCCCCTTGTGGGGAGGGATAAAGGGTGGGGGTCCCCTTCACAAAACCTACGCGTACGAGACAGACACGATCGCCCGAACCATCTAGCTCGCAAGAAACGCCCGCAACAACCCGATCTCGCGCTCGCTCGCCAGTGTAGGCGCATGGCCAAATTCGTCCAAGGTGACGAGACGCGGCTTCGGCCCGCGCGTCGTCATCTCCTCGGCGGTCTCGGCGGAAAGCACGTCGGACGTCCTGCCGCGCAGCAGCAGCGTCGGGATCGCCAGCCGGTCATAGGACGCCCAGATGTCGAGGTCGGCGGCGTGATGGGTGAACTGGGCGACGATCTGCGGATCGTAGTGCACCGTGACGCGGCCGTCGTCGGTGCGGCGCATCGACGTGTCGACCATCCGCCGCCAGAAGGCAGGCGTATTCTCGCCGAATGGCGCGTAGTTCTTGCGAAACCAGCCTTCGAGTTCGCCGACCGTGTCATAGACCGGCGGGTTGCCGACATAGTCGACGATACGGCCGGTGCCGGCCTTGGGAATATCCGGGCCGACATCGTTGATGACGAGATGGCTGATGCGGCCTTCGAGCATGCCGGCGGCGAGCGTGACGCCGATCAGCCCGCCCATCGACGTCCCGATCCATCGCGTCGTCTCGACGCCGTAATGGTCGAGCATCGCCTTCGCGGTCGCGCCGAAGGTGGCGTAGGAATAGTCGGTCGCCGGATCGCGCGCCCAGCTCGACAGGCCACGGCCGAGCGTATCCGGGCACATCACGAAATAGGTGTCGGCGAGCGCCTCGGCGACCTCGTCGAAATCGCGCCCCGTTCGGGCAAGCCCGTGCCACATGACGAGGGCCGGCTTTTCCCGGTCGCCCCATTCGGTGACGTGGAGCTCGAATCCGGCAGCCGGAACATAGGTCGATGTAGGCTTCATTTGCGGCCACCCTTGCCGAGCAGCGTTCCCGCTATGCCCGACGGAAAGAAATAGACGAGGAGGATGAAGAGGACGCCGAGCCAGAGCAGCCAGCGATCCGGGTTGAGAAGTTCCGGCAGGATCGGCAGGTCTGCCGTCGCCTCAGCGCCCGCGCCCATCAGGTCCTTCAGGTAGAACTGCGCCAGCGTCATGATGACGACGCCGACGATCGCGCCGACCATCGTGCCCATGCCGCCGATCACGACCATCAGGAGAACGTCGATCATGATGTCGAAGGAGAGCGTCACGTCCGGGCCCGTATAGCGCAGCCAGACGGCGCGCAGGACGCCGGCAAGCGCGGCGATGACGGCGGCGATGCAGAATACCGAGGTGCGGTAGGAAACGACGCGGTAGCCGATCGCCTCGGCCCGCATCTCGTTCTCCCGGATCGCCTGGAGCACCGTGCCGAGCGGCGAGCGCACGATGCGAACCAACAGGTAGAACAGGGCGAGCGAGGACAGGAAGACGAAGTAATAGAGATAGAGCCGGCCGTTGACGGGTACGCCGAACAGCCGGATCTGGTCGCCATTCGCATCTTCCAGCCGGTTCGCCGGCGAGAAGAAGCGCGGGATCTCGTAGGTGATGCCGTCCTCGCCGCCGGTCAGGTTCGACAACTGGCTCGCGAGCACCATCATGACGGAGGCGGCGGCCAGCGTGACCATTGCGAAGAAGATCGCCTTCACGCGCAGCGACAAAAGACCGATCAGCACCGCGAGCACGAAGGCCGCGAGCACGCCCAGCGAGCCGCCGACGAGGATGGCGTCGAAGCCGCGGCCCATCGTCTTGAGCGCGATCGCGGTGCCATAGGCGCCGAGGCCGAAGAACATGGTGTGGGCGAAGGAAACGATGCCGGTATAGCCGATCAGCAGATCGTAGCTCGCGACCAGCACGATGAAGACGCAGATGCGCGCGGCGACTTCCTGCGCCCGCACGTCGGGAAACAGGAACGGCGCGAAGAGCAGGCACAGGCCGACGATGGCGGCAAAGCCATAGACGATCACACGGCCGACCGTGACGCGGGTGGATGTGGTGCGCATGGGGGTGGGAGTTGCGATGGTCGATGCGGTCATCGGGCGGCGCTCCTTGCTTGGAGAGCGCGATCCCCCCACTCCGTCTCGGGCTTCGCCCTCGCCACCTCTCCCCCCGATGGCGGGCGAGGAACCCAAGCTGGAGATGCGCCGCCGCCGCGGCAGCTGTTCCTCTCCCCCGGGCAGGGGGAGAGGTGGCCCGAAGGGACGGAGTGGGGGTGCTTTACCGTAGAAGTCATGTCCTCACCCCTTCACGGCAGGCTTGAGGCCCCAGGGACGCCACAGGAGCACGATCATCATCAGGATCATGGTCGAGGCGAGCGCCAGCTTGGGGAACAGGAAGGCGACGTAATTGGTGGTCAGCCCCACCATCAGCGCGCCGAGGAGCGAACCCTGGATGGAGCCGAGGCCACCGATGATGACGACGATGAAGACCATCACCATGAGCTCGGAGCCGAGCGCGGGCGTGATCAGCCCCTGATATCCCGCCCACATGGCGCCCCCCATGGCCGCGAGCGCCGAGCCCGCCATGAAGACGCCGACGAACAGCCGGTCGATGCGAAAGCCGAGCGCCTCGACCATCTCGCGGTTTTCCACGCCGGCGCGGATCAACAGGCCGATGCGCGTGCGGTTCAGCGTCAGGTGCAAGATGACGTAGACGGCAAGCCCGAGCAGGAAGGCGAAGATGCGGTAGATTTCGACCGCCACGTCGCCGATCAGGAACGAGCCGGTGAGGATCGCGGGGCGCGGGACGGGCATCGGCGTGCCGCCCCAGATGACGAGCAGGATCTCCTCCGCGACGATCAGCGCGCCGACCGTGATGAGGATCTGCCGCAGATGGTCGGCATAGACCGGCTTGATGATGACGCGCTCGAAGAACCAGCCCGCAAGCGCCCCGAATGCGGTCGCCGCGCCAATGGCGGCGACGAGGGCCGCGATGTTGAGAAACGCGCTGTCGCCGCGCACCCAGATGCCAAGCGCCGCGAGCACCGTCGCGCCGATGAAGGCGCCGAAGGAGACGAAGGCGGAATGGCCGAAATTGAGCACGTCCATCAGGCCGAAGATCAGCGACAGGCCTGACGCCATCAGGAAGATCATCATCCCCATCGCAAGGCCGGCGATGGTGAGTGTGAGCCAGGAGGACGGCCGGCCGATGAGGACGAAGGCGACGAGCGCGAGAATGAGCGGCAGCAGCATGACGCCGCCGAAGCGGGTGAAGGTGGCGGAGAGGGATTTCATGGGGCGAGGCTCCGCGAATTCTGCGATGTCGGCATTCCGTCGCGCCCCCCTCTGTCCTGCCGGACATCTCCCCCACGAGGGGGGAGATTGGCTAGTCGCAAAGATCGGAGCGCTTGATCTCCCCCCATGCGGGGGAGATGTCCGGCAGGACAGAGGGGGGCAACGTAGGGCGAGTACGCTTCCATCAATGCGCCTCCAGCGACAAGCTCAACAACCGCGCCTGCAATTCCGCATCCGCCGCAAGCGCCGCCATCCCGCCCCGATGCACGATCCGACCGTCGTCGATCACCGCCACCGTCCGCCCCAGCGCCTTCGCAAACAGAAAGTTCTGCTCGACCAGCAATATCGTCGTCTCCTCGCCGATCTCGCGAAACGCGTCGATCATGTTGCGGATGATCGCCGGGGCGAGGCCCTTGGTGGGTTCGTCGATCAGGATCAGGTCGCGGCGCTCGATGATGGCGCGGGAGATGGCGAGCATCTGTTTTTGGCCGCCGGAGAGCGCGTGCGCCTGACGATCCCAGAACTTTTCCATCGCCGGGAA
The DNA here is from genome assembly GCA_023389195.1 of Pseudomonadota bacterium. GTDB lineage: Bacteria > Pseudomonadota > Alphaproteobacteria > Rhizobiales > Rhizobiaceae > Aliihoeflea. The sequence goes on along the minus strand of JAEWET010000050.1, from coordinate 35,173 downwards.
AATCGCGAAGACGCGGTCAAGCCGGGCCTTGTCGAAGCGGCCATGCGTGGCGGCAAGGCGCATGTTCTCCTCGACCGTCAGCCCTCCGAAGATGCCCATGTTCTCCGGTACGAAGGCGATGCCGAGGCGGGCGATGTCGGAGGTGTGCATGGCGGTGATGTCGCGGCCGCGAAAGACGATCGCGCCCGCCTTCGCCTTCCACAGGCCCATGATGCTGCGCAGCGTCGTCGTCTTACCGGCCCCGTTGCGGCCGAGCAGGACGTGGACGCCCCCTTCCGGCACGTCGAGCGAGATGCCGTAGAGGATGTGGTACTGCGCGATGTCGGTGTGGACGTCGTCGAGCCGCAGGATGGCGTTGGTCATGCCACCTCCTCCGCGCCGACGCCGAGATAGATCTCGCGCACGATCGGCAGCGCCATCACCTCCGCCGGCTTGCCGTCGGCGACGAGCTCGCCATTGTGCAGCACCACGATGCGGTCGGCGAGCGCGCGCACCACGTCCATCTTGTGCTCGACGAGGAGGATGGTCTTCGACCGGTCCTTCTTGAGGTCGGCAATGAGTTCGAGGATCACCGGCGCTTCGTCGACCGACATGCCTGCGGTCGGTTCGTCGAACATGAAGATGTCCGGTTCCATCGCCGCCAGCATCGCCACTTCCAGCTTGCGCTGGTCGCCATGCGGCAGGGCGGAGGCGGGCAGATGCGCGACCGAGGAAAGCCGTGTCTGCTCGAGAACGCGCGCTGCCTTTTCCGCAAGATCGGTGAGGCTCGCCGCATTGCGCAGCGCCGAGGGCCCTTGCCCCGCCTTCGCCTGCACGGCCAGCCGGACGTTTTCGAGCACGGTCAGCTTGGGAAAGAGATTGGTCAACTGGAACGCGCGGCCGATGCCGGCCTTGGCGCGGGCCGAAGCCGACAGCCGCGTGATCTCCGTCTCGCCCTTGAAGATGCGCCCTGCCGTCGGCTTCAACTGGCCGGAGACGAGGTTGAACCATGTCGTCTTGCCGGCGCCGTTGGGCCCGACGATGACGGTCAGTTCGCCTGGCTGGAACGCGCAGGTGACGTCGTTCACCGCCGCATGGCCACCGAAGCGGATCGTCAGGTTTTCAGTGCGGATGGAAGGGGTCAATGTCTTTCCCATCTGGAAGAAGCACCCCCACTCCGACCCTTCGGGCCACCTCTCCCCCTGCCCGGGGGAGAGGAAAGCGCTGCCGCCATGCCGGCGCTAATCCAGCTTGGGTTCCTCTCCCCCGGGCAGGGGGAGAGGTGGCGCGCGAAGCGCGACGGAGTGGGGGTGATGCGTTCCCGGCCGAGGCCGGGAACGATCGAACAGGCTACTCCTGGTTATTCCGCCCGACCGGAATATCCATATCCGAGGCCGGGATCTCGCGAACCAGTTCCGGCACGGCCCATTCGACGCCGTCCTCGACCTTGATCTTGAAGTGGTACATCGACTGCAGCGCCTGGTGGTCTTCCGGACGGAAGGTCATCTCGCCCTTCGGCGTGTCGAAGGACATGCCTTCCATGGTCGAGATCAGCGTCTCGGTGTCCCAGTCCTCGGCCGTCTCGAGCGCCTTGACGATGGCCATGGCCGAGGCCATGCCGCCGGCCGTGAAGAAGTCCGGCGGCGTGTTGAAACGCTCCATGTGCTGCTCGACCAGCCAGTCGTTCACCGGGTTCTCCGGCAGCTCGTAGTAATAATAGATGGCGCCTTCCATGCCCGGCACCTGCTTGTAGGAGACGAGCGCGGGCAGGATGTTGCCGCCGGTCGACAGCTCGATGTCGTAGCGGTCGAGATTGGCCGAGGCGAGCGGCGTCATGGCGTCGATGCCGGCGACGTAGATCATGATGACCTTGCGGCCCGGCTGGTCGCGCAGCGCCGCCGTCAGGCGTTCGATCGTGGCGGTGAAGTCGGTCGTCTGCTGGGGAACGTATTCCTCGGCGACGAGATTGGCGCCGGTGCCTTCGAGCGCAGCCTTGAAGGCGGCGACGCCGTCGCGGCCGAAGGCGTAGTCCTGCGCGAGCGTGGCGACGTAGAGATCCTCGTCGGGCTGGAGCGCGAGCGCCTGCGCCTGCATGTCCATCGACGAATTGCGCGAGGTCTTGAAAACGTACCGGTTGGAATCGGCGCCCGTCAGCCCGTCGGCGACGGCCGGCTCGACGACGAGGATGCGCTCGTACTCGGCGGCGACCGGCAGAAGCGCCATGGCCACGCCCGACGACGTGTCGCCGACCGCGATCAGCGCGTCGTCGTCGCCATAGGCTTCCGCGAGCAGCGCGCGCGCGACGTCCGGCTTGAACTGCGTATCCTTCTTGATGATCTCGATCTTGCGGCCCTTGACCTCCATCGTGCCGTCGGTCGCATATTCGAGACCCATCTCGAAGCCGGTCTGGGTCTGCTTCGAATAGGCCTCGAGCGGCGAGCCCGAAAGGCCGTGCAGAAGCGCGATTTTGACCGGGTCGTCCTGAGCTCCTGCCGGCAAGATGACGGCGCAGGACAGGGCCAGCGCGGCGAACCATTTCTTCATGTGACTTCCTCCCGAAAGCGATTGACCGTGTCGAAATTCGGCAAAGCGCGACCGCAACCGCCGATCACGGTTGATTTTTGGCCCGGCACTCGCGACTGTCCTCCCGGATCACGGTGCAGCAGGCCGTGGCCGGCCGACATCTCGCAATCCTGCCCAAACTATCGGCGAAAGCCCGGTTTTTCCGCAATATCGTAGAAATACGCATGACAGACGCCATTCCCGACTACGCAAAACTCGCTTTCGACCACGCGCCCGTAGGCCTTGTCGTCACGGAAAGCCGGGTCATCCGCGCCTGCAATCCGGCCTTTTCGGCGATGTTCGGCTACCGGATCGACGAGCTCGTCGACCAGTCCTTCGCCTTCCTCTATCCGAGCCAGGAGGAGTTCGTGCGTATCCGCGATGTCGGCGTGGAACCCCTCAAGAAGGACAACCGCTATTCCGATGAGCGCATCATGGCGCGCAAGGATGGCACGCTGTTCTGGTGCCGCGTGCGCGGCCATTCGCTGACGCGCGACGACGACCCCCTCGGCCGCGCCGTCTGGAGCTTCGCGGACCTGTCGCAGGTGCGCCAGGTCCTCGCGCTCTCGACGCGCGAGCGGCAGATCGTGATGCACCTTGGCGAAGGACGCACCTCCAAGGAGATCGCCCGCATGCTCGACGTCTCACCGCGCACGGTGGAGGCCTACCGCGCAAGGCTGTTGAAGAAGTGCGGCGCCGCCAACGTTGCCGAACTCTTGTCGCATCTGAGCTCGATGCCGCATTAGCATTAGCGGCAAGGGTGTACGTCCTTCGACGAGCTCAGGATGAGGAGAACTTGAGCCATACTCCCACTCCGGTCCTGCGGACCACCTCTCCCCCTCAAAAGGGGAGAGGAATCCAAGCTGGAGAGGCGCTGCGATCACGGCAGCCTTTTCCTCTCCCCCGGGCAGGGGGAGAGGTGGTCCGCAGGACCGGAGTGGGGGTGCTTGGATCGAGATGCACAACCCTCAGACCGGTCAGCCTAAAAAAACAGATTCCCTTAAACGTGCTGGCCGCCATTGATGTGGATTTCGGCGCCGGTGACGTAGGAGGACTGGTCCGAGCACAGGAAGAAGATCGTGTCGGCGACTTCCGCCGTCGAGCCGAGGCGGCGCAGGGGGATCGTCTCGACGATCTTCTCGGTGCCCGGCGACAGGATCGCCGTGTCGATCTCGCCCGGCGCGATCGAATTGACGCGGATGCCATGCGGGCCGAAATCGGCGGCCATCTCGCGCGACAGCGAGGACAGCGCCGCCTTCGAGGTCGCATAGGCGGTGCCGGCGAAGGGGTGGACGCGGCTGCCGACGATCGAGGTAACGTTGACGATCGAGCCCTTGGCGGCGGCCAGTTCCTTGAAGAGGCCGCGTGCGAGCATGATCGGAGCGAAGAAGTTCACCTGGAAGACGTCGCGCCAGACATGCATCGGCGTCTCGATCGAGTTCATCCGCCCGCCCTTGTCGAGCTTGGGCGAAATGGCGGCGTTGTTGATCAGCGCATGGAGCTGGCCGCCGGTTTCCTCGAGCCTGTGGCGAATGTTCGCCACCGCCGATCCGACATCCTCTGGGTCCGAAAGATCGATCTTGATGTGGTCTTCCGGGCCCTGCGGCCAGGGACAATCTTCGGCGAAGGCATTGCGCGAACAGGTGATGACGCGCCAGCCCTCGCGCGAGAAGCGCTTGACCGTCGCGTGCCCGATGCCCCGGCTCGCGCCGGTCAAAACCAGTGTCTTTTGCATCATCTCTCCGGCCGGATGGGTAAACCTGACGCTATGTAGAGAGTTTGCGCGGCGGATGCGAGTGCAACAATGCGTGTTGTTGCATGTGTCGCGCTCCGCATCGCGCGTCTGGATCTATGCCGTCCGCGTGCCGCGCAACCGCGTCCGCCACAGGATCATCGCCATGATCACGACATTCATCATGTTCCACGCGATCCCGTTCAGGAACGCTGCCTGATACGAGCCGGTAATGTCGTAGATCAGCCCGGACAGCCAGCCACCGAGCGCCATGCCGATGATCGTCGCCATGATGACGAGGCCGACCCGTTGTCCGGCCTCGTGCGCCGGCAGGTATTCGCGCACGATGATGGCATAGCTCGGCACGATGCCGCCCTGCGACAGGCCGAAGACGAGCGACACGACATAGAGCGACGCGAGCCCGTCGAACGGAATGTAGGCGGCGAGCGCCAGCATCTGAAAGACCGAGCCGATGAGCAGCGTCTTCACCCCACCGATATGGTCGGCCAAAAAGCCCGACGCGAGCCGGCTGACGACGCCGCCGATCAGCATCAGCGACAGCATTTCGGCGCCCGTCGACATGCCGAAGCCGAGATCGACGCAATAGGCGACGATGTGGACCTGCGGCATCGACATGGCGACGCAGCAGCCGAGCCCGGCGATCGAGAGCAGGATTTGGAGCTGGCGCGGCGACAGGTCGATCGAGCGCACCGGCTTCGGCGCCACGGCATGGGCGCCGGAGCCGAGGTCGGGCGCGCGCGCCTTGAGGAATGTCAAAGCCAGCGGAACCATGGTGACGAGGGCGAAGGTGCCGATGCCGAAATAGGTGGCCCGCCAGCCCCAGTCCGGCAGCACGGCCTGGATCACCAGCGGCCAGATCGCGCCGGCGAAGTAATTGCCGCTCGCCGCCGCCGCCACCGCGACGCCGCGGCGCTTGACGAACCAGTGCGAGATGTCGGCGATCAGCGGGCCGAACGTCGCCGCCGCGCCGAATCCGATCAGCGTCTGGACGACCGCGAACACCCAGATCGAGGGCGCGAGCGCCGCGGCCGCATAGCCGATGCCGAGCGCGAATGCAGAGCCGATGACGGGCAGCAATATGCCGGCCTTGTCGACGAACCGGCCCATATAGACGTTGCCGATGGCAAACCCGACCATGGTCATCGTGTAGGGCAGGGAGGATGCCGCGCGCATCGTGCCGAACTCGGCCTCGATCGCCGGCATGACGACGACGACCGACCACATGCCGACCGAGCCGATCGTCGCGATCAGCACCGACATGACGAGCCGCGTCCACGCGTAGCGACCGTCGATCTGGCTGATGCGGTCGAGACCGGCGCCGGGCGCGGGAATGGGTTCCATCGGGTTCTCCTCGACCCTTGGTTAGCGGCCCGCCGTCCGCCCCGTCAGCGCCAGAGCGCGCCAACCACCAAGCCAGTTCACGTCAGCGCGCCAAGGCCCTGCCGCAACAGATCGAGCGCCAGGAGCGAGATACCGATCCTGAACCAGCGGCGAAACTGCGCCTCCGGCAATCGCTCCAGCCAGCGCGAGCCATACACGGTTCCAAGATAGCCCGACGCGATCATTACCGCGACGAGCGGCAGCCAGGCGGCAAAAGCGAAACCGGCAAGTCCGAAGACGACGATCTTCAGCGCGTGCTGGATCGTCATGCCCGCGGCGTGCGTCGCCACCAGCGCCTTGCGGTCGTCGGGAATGATCTGCGCGAAGACGCTGGAGAGCAGCGGCCCCGTCGCGCCCACCATCATGGTCAGCAGTGCCGTCGCCGCACTTCCCACTGCCAGCCCGATCCGCCCCAGACGGTCGAAGCCGGGGATCTTCCCCCATGTGATGATCAGTATGAAGCCGCCGAGGACGAGCTTCATGAGCGCATCGGGCACCTGTACGACGACGAAGGCGCCGGCCACCGCGCCGATGAGCGAGCCGATCAGGAATGGCGCGAAGATGTCGTGCCGGATGAAGGGCCGCTGGTGCCAGGCCCGGCCGGTATTGGAGCCGAGCTGAACCGCGCCGTGAACCGGGATCAACGCTGCGACCGGCAGGAAAAGCCCCATCAGCGCCAGCATCGCGACCCCGCCGCCGACGCCGAATGCGGCCGTCAGCGCCGAAGTGAAGAAGCTCGCGACGACGAGAAGCCCCGCCGCCCAGATTGCCAATCCATCGGGAAGAAGGCCGGCAATCGCCTCCAATTGCCTACATGCCCTGCGGACGTGTGAACTGGCCGGCCGCGCGGTAGGTCCACAGATAGGTCGGCAGGATCGCCTCCATCGCCTGCGGGCGGATGCCGAGGCCCTCCAGCGTGCGGCCATCCGCTTCGGCTGCCGGCGAGACGATGTTGTCGCTCTTCAGCAACTCCACCTGATCTCGCGTCAACAGCGGCTTCGGCATGCGCCCGAGGATCGCGCCCTGCAGTTCGGCGATCTTCCACGGGATCGGCACGAACATCCGCTTGCGGTCGACGACCTTCAACATCAGCTTCATGCAGTCGCGGAACGAAAGCGCCTCGGGTCCGCCAAGTTCATAGACCTTGCCGCCCGCGACCGGGCCGTCCACGGCGCGCGCGAAGGCTTCGGCGACGTCGCCGACATAGACCGGCTGGAACATCGTCTCCCCGCCGCCGATCATCGGCAGCGCGGGCGAAATGCGCGCCATCGCGGCGAAGCGGTTGAAGAACCCGTCCTCGGGACCGAACACGATGGACGGCCGGAAGACGATCGCGTCCGGCAGCGTCTCGAACACCGCCGCTTCGCCCTCGGCCTTGGTGCGGCCGTAGTCGGATTGCGACGACGCATCCGCGCCGATCGCCGACATCTGGATGAACCGCGCGCCCGCGTCGCGCGCGGCCTCCGCAGCCATGCGCGCGCCGGCGGCCTGCACCGCGTCGAAGGTCTGCGCGCCGCTTTCCGACAGGATGCCGACGAGATTGATGACCCAGCCCGCGCCCTCGACGGCCTTGTCGAGCGAGGCGCGATTGCGCAAATTGCCGCGCACGGCATGGATCTGGCCGACATTACCGAGCGGCTGCAAATGATGCGCCGTGTTCGGATTGCGGCTGACGACGCGGATGCGATAGCCGCGCTTTGCCAGCGCGCGCACGACGTAGCGGCCGACGAAACCGGAGCCGCCGATGATGGTGACGAGGGGAGGAATCTGGGTGACGGGGGTCATCGCGTCCTGCTCTTTGAAGCCTTCGCGGCTGTCTTAATCACTTTGGATTGAAACGCAAAGGGTCAAGAACGGCGGCGCCAACAATGTTCCCCGCGCATGGCAGGCATTCCGTCTCGTCTGTTGACCGTCCGTGGCTGCGGCGCGACACCTTCGCTTCCGCTGCGTGAATGGCGGCAACAATCAAGAATATTTCTAGGGATGGACATGACCAAAGCGCATATCGGCCTCATCGGGCTTGGAACGATGGGCTCCAATCTCGCCTTGAACATTGCCGAAAAGGGCCACGCCGTCGCCGTCTACAACCGCACGGCGTCGAAGACGGGAGCCTTCTTCGAGAACGCCGCAGACCTGCGCGAGCGTATCGTGCCCTGCGCGACGCTCGCCGAATTCGTCGCGCAGATACGCCCCCCGCGCCCGGTCATCCTGATGGTCCAGGCCGGCAAGGCGGTGGACGAGCAGATCGCCGCGCTGCGCGAGCACCTGGAAGCCGGCGACATGATCATCGACGCCGGCAACGCCAATTTCCGCGACACGATCCGCCGCTTCGGCGAACTCGAAGGCTCCGGCCTCACCTTTGTCGGCATGGGCGTTTCGGGCGGTGAGGAAGGCGCGCGCCACGGCCCGTCCATCATGGTCGGCGGCGCGCAGGAGGCGTGGCGACAGATCGAACCGATCCTCACCGACATCGCCGCGCGCTTTCAGGGCGAGCCCTGCGCCGCGTGGCTGGGCGAGGGCGGCGCCGGCCACTTCGTCAAGACCATCCACAACGGCATCGAATATGCCGACATGCAGATGATCGCCGAAATCTACGGCCTCCTGCGCGACGGTGCGGGCCTATCGGCCGGCGAGATGGCGACGATCTTCCAGCGCTGGAATTCCGGCCCGCTCGAATCCTACCTCGTCGAGATCACGGCCGAGGTCCTGCGCGCATCGGACGGCGCCACCGCCGGCCCGCTGGTCGACGCCATCCTCGATCGCGCGGGCCAGAAGGGCACCGGCCGCTGGGCGGCGGTCGAGGCCCAGTTGATGGGCATACCCGCCACCACGATCGAGACCGCGGTCGCCGCGCGCAGCCTGTCGGCGGAGCGGGACCTGCGGCTCAAGGCGCAAGGCGCCTATGCCGACGCCTTGCCCACCGGTCGCCTCGTCGCGGACGAGGCGTTCATCCGCGACCTGGAACATGCCCTCCTCGCCGCCAAGCTCGCCGCCTACGCGCAGGGCTTCGCCGTCATGGAGGAGGCGTCGACGGAGTTCAGGTGGGACCTGCCGCTCGGCACCGTGGCGCGCATCTGGCGTGCCGGCTGCATCATCCGTTCGCAGTTCCTCAGCGAGACCGCCGCCGCCTACGATCAGGCGAAGGAGCCGGCCCACCTTCTCCTGATGCCGGCCTTCATCGACACGATGACCATGGCGAGCCCCGCCCTGCGGCGCGTCGTCGCCCGCGGCGTCGAGGCCGGACTGCCGGTCCCCGCGCTCGCCGCCGCGCTGACATGGTTCGATGCCTTCCGTCAGGGCCGCGGCACCGCCAACCTCATCCAGGGCCAGCGCGATTTCTTCGGCGCCCACGGGTTCGAGCGCGTCGACGCGCAAGGCGACCATCACGGCGCCTGGTCGAAATGAGCCGAAAAGCCTAAACCGTCTCTTTACCCAATCGGCAAGCAGAAGAGCCCCGGTAATCTCTCCTTTACTGGCGAAGTCCAAATCTTGTGGCATGCGTCGTTCATGCGTCCAAGGCGGGGGCCTGCCATGTTGAGAAAATTCCTGCAATCGCGCTCGGGCAATTTCGCGATTCTGTCCGGGGTCACGATGGTCCCGCTTTGCCTCGCGGCCGGCCTCGCCGTGGATTACTCCCGCCACCAATCGGCGCAGCGCCATCTTCAGGAAATGGCCGACGCGACCTCGCTCGCGCTTGCCGCCTCCAAGGAGCAAAATCAGGCGCGGCTCGAACAGGTCGCAAACGACTATCTCGCCGCCAATCGAACCAGCTCCCGCGTCCAGCACGTCTCGGTCGCGAGCGTCGTCGCCACGACCGAAAGCGTGGATGTAGAGCTGGTCGGCTCGATCCCGACGACCTTCATGGGCATCGCCGGCTATCAAACGCTCGACGTCGGCGCCTCAGCCCTCGCCGAACGCGCCACGCGCGGCACGGTCGAGGTGTCGCTCATTCTGGACAATACGGAATCGATGGACGCGACAGCCGGGTCCGGCACGACCCGTATCGCGGCATTGAAGACGGCGGCGACGCAGCTTGTCGATGCACTCTTGAAGAACAGCGGCGGCTCGGTCCGCATCGCGCTTGTGCCCTATGGCGAGAACGTCAATGTCGGCGTCGCCAATCGCAACCTCGCATGGCTGAGCGTCCCGTCCGACTACAGTGTCGTCAAGGAAAACCCAGCGACGGAAGAGACCTGCACATACGTTTCCGAAGAGATGGTCAATACGACGCGCAAGCCGACCTATTCGTGCACGCAGATCCGTGACGGCGCCGAGTTCGAGACGACCTGCGGCGGCGGCTGGAACCAAGAAAAGAAGACCTATCAACCGCCGATCGAGCGATGCACGAAGCCCAAAGCGGCATCGACCTCGACCACCAACTACAAGTGGTTCGGCTGCGTGGGATCGCGCACAAGCGGGACCAACCGTCTGAACGATGGCAACAGCTCTGTCCGTTACTCCGGTCACGTCGAAACGGTGCAGAACTGCGTCAATCCCATCGTGCGCCTGACGAGCGATAAGAACACGCTGAACGCGGGGATCGCCGGAATGGTGACGAAGGTCGGCAATCACAAGCCCAAGACCTTCATCCCTGCCGGCCTCGTGTGGGGCCTGCATACGCTGGCGCCCACAGGCCCGTTCGGTGACGGCCTCGACTACGATGCCGACAATCTGCGTCCGCGCAAGGTTGCCGTCTTGATGACCGACGGGTCGAACACGATGCTGTACCGGAAGACTGACGGCAAGTCCGCCGCTTCGGCTACCAAGCTGAATGACGGCGAGCGCTCCAAATATGTAAAGGACCCGACCTGCACCGACGGCATCGAAGGCAATGATCACTGGAGCTGCGAGTTGAACCCGACGGGCACTGGCACCTATTCGCAGACGAACGAAGACACCGTCGCGATTTGTGCCAACATGAAGGCCCGCAACATTGAGATTTTCACCGTCGCCTTCATGGTCGATGATCCGGTCGCGCGGGACATGCTCAAGGTGTGTGCCTCGTCCGCCGATCACTATTTCGAGGCTGCCAACGCCTCGATCCTGTCCGCAGCCTTCTCCGGCATCGCTCAATCGCTGCAGGTCGTGCGCCTGGCCCGCTGACCTTTATCATGGACGATGCAGATGGAGCCGTTTCGGCCCCATCTGCATGTCAGTCCCCCAAAATTCCCGGCAGGTTGAGCCCCTTGTCCCGCGCGCAGTCGAGCGCGATGTCGTAGCCGGCGTCGGCGTGGCGCATGACGCCGGTCGCCGGGTCGTTCCAAAGCACCCGCTCCAGCCGCCGCGCCGCATCGTCCGTGCCGTCGGCGACGATCACCATCCCGGCATGCTGCGAAAACCCTATGCCGACGCCGCCGCCATGATGCAGCGAAACCCAGGTCGCGCCCGAAGCGGTGTTGAGGAGCGCGTTGAGCAGCGGCCAGTCGGACACGGCGTCCGACCCGTCCTTCATCGCCTCCGTCTCGCGGTTGGGCGAGGCGACCGAGCCCGAATCGAGATGGTCGCGGCCGATCACCACCGGCGCCTTCAACTCGCCCTTCGCCACCATCTCGTTGAAGGCAAGCCCCAACCGATGCCGGTCGCCGAGGCCGACCCAGCAGATGCGCGCCGGCAGGCCCTGAAACGCGATGCGATCCCGCGCCATGTCGAGCCAGCGATGGAGATGATCGTTGCCCGGCGTCAGTTCCTTCACCTTCGCATCGGTCTTGTAGATGTCCTCCGGATCGCCCGAAAGCGCCGCCCAGCGGAACGGCCCGACGCCGCGGCAGAACAGCGGCCTGATATAGGCCGGCACGAAGCCGGGAAACGCGAAGGCGTTCTCGAACCCTTCTTCCTTCGCCACCTGGCGGATGTTGTTGCCGTAGTCGAGCGTCGGCACGCCATTATTCCAGAACGCCACCATCGCCTCGACATGTTCGCGCATCGACGCCCGCGCCGCCGTCTCGACCGCCTTCGGATCGCTCTCGCGCTTCGCCTTCCATTCGGCCAGCGACCAGCCCTTCGGCAGATAGCCGTTGAGCGGATCATGCGCCGAGGTCTGGTCGGTCACCATGTCCGGCTTGATTCCGCGCCTGACGAGCTCGGGCAGGATTTCGGCTGCATTGCCCAGAAGCCCGACCGACTTCGCCTCGCCCGCCTTCGTCCAGCGCGCGATCATGTCGAGCGCCTCGTCGAGGCTCGTCGCCTTCTCGTCGACGTAACGGGTGCGCTTGCGAAAATCGATCCGCGTCTCGTCGCACTCGATGGCAAGGCAGCACGCCCCCGCCATCACCGCCGCCAGCGGCTGCGCACCGCCCATGCCGCCGAGCCCTGCCGTAAGTATCCACTTACCTTTAAGGTCGCCGCCATAATGCTGCCGGCCCGCCTCCACGAACGTCTCGTACGTGCCCTGCACGATACCCTGCGTGCCGATATAGATCCACGACCCGGCCGTCATCTGGCCGTACATCATGAGCCCCTTCTTATCGAGCTCGTTGAAATGGCCCCAGTTCGCCCAGTGCGGGACGAGATTGGAATTGGCGATCAGCACCCGCGGCGCATCCTTGTGCGTGCGGAACACGCCCACCGGCTTGCCCGACTGCACGAGCAGCGTCTCCTCCTCGGACAGGCCCTTGAGGCTCGCGACGATCCGGTCGAAATCGGCCCAAGTCCGCGCCGCGCGCCCGATCCCGCCATAGACGACGAGTTCGTTCGGGTTCTCCGCGACGTCGGGGTCGAGATTGTTCATCAGCATCCGCATCGCCGCCTCGGTCGTCCACTGCTTCGCAGTGATCTCGGGTCCGCGCGGCGAACGGATTTCGCGGATGTTGTGGCGTGGATTGGTCATGAAATTCCTCCGATGGCCGCGTCTTCCAGCGCGGCGAGCAATGTGGCGAGCGTCCGCCGCAGCGGTTCGGCTTTGTCGGCGTCGAAGGTCCAGGGTTCTTCCTCGGCGGCGAGATAGGCCGACTGCGCGATCTCCATCTGGATCGCGTGGACGCCGGTCTCCGGTTGTCCATAATGCCGCGTCGTCCACCCGCCCTTGAAGCGACCATTCGCGACCCAAGTGAAGCCCGAATTCCCGGCGATCTCCGCGGCGACCCGCGCAAATTTCACATCGCAGGTCAGCCCGTCATTCGTACCGATGTTGAGCACCGGCAACTCCCCCTCGAACAGGAACGGGCAGTGCGACCGGATCGAATGGCAGTCATAGACGAGCGCAATCCCATGCACCGCCTTCACCCGCGCGACCTCGGCTGCAAGCGCCGCATGATAAGGCGCGTGCCACTCCGCCAACCGCCGCTCGCCTTCCGCCGCATCCGGCGCGGTCGCCCAGATCGGCCGGTTGTCGAAATCCGTCTGCGGCACCAGCCCGGTCGTGTTCTGCCCCGGATAGAGGCTGACCCCCGACGGATCGCGATTGGCGTCGATCACGTACCGATGAAAATTCGCTTTTACCACCGACGCACCGGGCAGCAGCCCGTCATAGAGCCAGTCGATATGCCAGTCCGTATCGCGCAACCCGCGCCCTTCGGCGTTCAGTTTTGCGGCAACCGCCTTCGGCACATAGGTGCCGACATGCGGCATGCCGAGGATGACGGGCGAGGTGCCCTGGATGACGGATACGGGTTTCATGCGGGCATCCGTTCTTTCGAAGGGGACCCCCACCCTTTATCCCTCCCCACAAGGGGGAGGGTGACGTGATCGCTGCGCTCGCAACTCGTATCTCGAGCCAGGCGGATATGGCGCGACGCGGATGCCCTCCCTCCCCCTTGTGGGGAGGGATAAAGGGTGGGGGTCCCCTTCGCAAAAACCAACGTCCCCTCCCCAAAACCCATCACCACCCCAACCCCGGCAAAACATCCCCGACACTCGCATTCAGCGCCCCCGAACCCACCAGCCCCGCCGCCGCCTCCAGATCCCCCGCCATATACCGATCCACCTCCAGCCCCGCCACGACATCCCGTACCACCCCATGCGCCGCCTGCAGCGCCGCGCTGGTCTTCAGCGGCGCGCGAAAATCCAGCCCCTGCGCCGCCGTCACCGCCTCGATCCCGACGATCGCCGCCAGATTATCGGTCATCGCCAGCAGCCGCCTTGCGCCATGGCACGCCATCGACACATGGTCTTCCTGGTTGGCGGAGGTCGGCGTTGAATCGACCGAGGCCGGATGCGCCATCTGCTTGTTCTCGCTCATTAGCGCGGCCGAGGTCACCTCCGCGATCATGAGCCCGGAGTTCAGCCCCGGCTTCGCCGCCAGAAACGCCGGCAGGCCGAACGACAGCGCCGGGTCGACCAGCAGGGCGATCCGCCTCTGCGCGATCGCGCCGATCTCGCAGATGGCGAGCGCGATCTGGTCGGCGGCGAAGGCCACCGGCTCGGCATGAAAATTCCCGCCCGAAAGCACCTGTCCGTCCGAAAGCACCAGTGGGTTGTCGGTCACCGCATTCGCCTCGATCACCAGCGTCCGCGCCGCCTGCCGCAAAATGTCGAGACACGCGCCGTCCACCTGCGGCTGGCAGCGGATGCAATAGGGGTCCTGCACGCGCTCGTCGCCCTCGCGATGGCTCTCCCGGATTTCCGAGCCGTCGAGCAGCGCCCACAGCGCCGCCGCCGTGTCGATCTGCCCCTGATGCCCGCGCAGCGCGTGGATTTCGGGATGGAAAGGCGCCGACGAGCCCATGGCCGCGTCAGTCGACAGCGCCCCGGTCACCAGCGCCGCATTCGCCGCCCGATGCGCCTTGAACAGCCCCGCCAGCGCCAGCGCAGTCGAAACCTGCGTCCCGTTGATCAGCGCCAGCCCCTCCTTGGCAGCAAGCGTGATCGGCGTCAGCCCCGCGCGCTCCAGCGCTGTCCGACCGGCCAGTCGTTCGCCCGCAAAATGCGCCTCGCCCTCGCCGATCATCACCGCCGTCATATGCGCCAGCGGCGCAAGATCGCCTGAGGCGCCGACCGAGCCCTTTTCGGGGATGACCGGCACGACGCCCTTGTCCAGCATGGCTTCGATCAGTTCCACGGTCGAAGGCTTCACCCCTGACGCGCCGCGCCCAAGCGAGGCGAGCTTCAGCGCCATCACCAGCCGCACGATATCGGGCGCCAGCGGCGTGCCGACGCCGCAGCAATGCGACAAGATGAGATTGCGCTGCAGCGTCGCAACGTCACCCGCAGCGATCTTCACCGAAGCAAGCTTCCCGAAGCCGGTATTGATCCCATAAACCGCCGCCTCGCCCTTCGCGATCCGGTCGATGACCTCGGAAGCGCGCAGGATCGCGGGCCGGCACGCCGCATCGAGCTTGGCCGCTTGTCCGTCCCAGTAGATCGCTTGAAGTTGGTCGAGGGTGACGGCGCCGGGGGTGAGGGTGAGGGTCATGGGCGGGCTCCCGGAATGGAATGCGCCCCGTCGCGCCCCCCTCTGCCCTGCCGGGCATCTCCCCCGCGAGGGGGGAGATCATGCACGGCGGGGACGAGACTAATCTCCCCCCATGCGGGGGAGATGTCCGGCAGGACAGAGGGGGGCAACGTAGAGAACCGACTTTCGAACATGCTCACGCCCACACCCTCTCCACCAACGCATTGAACCCGATCCGATAAACCAGCTCCGCCGGCTCCTCGACGTCCCACACCGCCAGCTCCGCCAGCTTGCCCACCTCGATCGTCCCGATCTCGCCACCAAGCCCCAGCGCCCGCGCCGCATTGCGCGTCATCCCCGCCAGCGCCTCCTCCGGCGTTAGCCGAAACAGCGTCGCCGCCATGTTCATCGCCAGCAGCGGCGAGGCGAGGGGGGAGGACCCCGGATTGCAATCCGTCGCCACCGCGATCGGCACACCGGCCGCCTGCAGCGCATCCACCGGCGGCATCTGCCTTTCGCGCAACGTATAGAACGCCCCCGGCAGCAGCACCGCGACCGTTCCCGCCGCGGCCATCGCTGCCACGCCATCCACGCCGAGATATTCGAGATGATCGGCTGACAGCGCGCCATGCTCCGCCGCAAGCTTGGCCCCGCCGAGATCCGAAAATTGCTCGGCATGAAGCTTCACCGGCAGCCCGAGCGCCCTGGCCTTCTCGAACACGCGCGCGATCTGCGCGGGGCTGAAGGCGATGCCCTCGCAGAACCCGTCGACCGCGTCGATCAGGCCTTCCTCCGCGCCGGCTTCCATGCCCGGCAGCACCACTTCGTCGATATAGGCTTCAGCGCGACCCTTGTATTCCGCCGGCACGGCATGGGCGGCGAGCCAGCTCGTCTTCACCCGCACGTCGCGCAGCCGGCCAAGCTCGCGCGCCGCGCGCAGCATCTTCAGCTCGTCGTCGATCGTCAGCCCGTAGCCGGACTTGATCTCCACCGTGCCGACGCCCTCGGCCAGCATCGCGTCGAGCCGCGGCAGCGCCGCTTCCACCAGCTCGTCCTGCGTCAGCTCCCGCGTCGCGGCCACGGTCGAAACGATGCCGCCGCCCGCCCGCGCGATTTCCTCATAGGTCGCCCCTTCCAGCCGCATCTCGAATTCGCGCGCGCGGTTGCCGCCGAAGACGAGATGCGTGTGGCAGTCGATCAGCGCCGGCGTGACGAGCCGCCCGCCCATGTCGCGCGTCTCGTATTCGTCGAACGCTTCCTCGAAATCTTCGACCGGCCCCGCATAGGCGATCCGGCCGTCGCGAATGGCGACCGCGCCGTCCTCGATCAGCCCATAGGGCCGGTCGGCGGTCATGGCGGCGAGCCTGAGATTGGTGAGAAGCGTCCGGGTCATCGCTATCCGCTTGCGCAAATTCAAATCCACGTTTACGCTATTATGTATATACATATTAAGTCAATCGGGATTCGCCATGACCGTCATTTTCGCCGAAACCGCGCTCCTTCCCTCGGGCTGGAGCGCCGATGTCCGGGTCGCGATCGACGCCGGCGGGCGGATCGAAAGCGTCGAGCAGGGAGCGGCGCGAGGCGCGGGCGACACGGTCGTGCCAGTGCTGCTTCCGGCGCTCTCCAACCTCCACAGCCACACCTTCCAGCGCGCCATGGCCGGCCTGGCCGAGCGCCGCGGGCCAACGGGCCGCGACAGTTTCTGGACATGGCGCGAGATCATGTACCGCTTTCTCGACCTCCTCGGTCCCAACGACATCGAGGCCATCGCTGCCTTCGCCTTCATGGAAATGCAGGAGGCCGGCTTCTCGGCCGTCGCCGAGTTCCACTATCTGCACAACCGACCCGGCGGCACGCCCTACGCAGATCGCGGCGAACTCGCGGCCCGCATCGCGGCCGCCGCAGACGCGACCGGCATCGGCCTGACGCTCCTGCCCGTCCATTACGCGCAAGGCGGCGTCGAGGGCCGGCCCTTGAAGGGTGGCCAGTTGCGTTTTGCCAACGACTTGGACAGTTTCGGCGACCTCGTCGCCCGCTGCGAAGCCGTCGTCGACGCGGCGTCCGCCGACACCGTCCTCGGCCTCGCACCACATTCGCTGCGCGCCGTCCCGGTGTCAGACCTCGCCGAAATCGCCGGGTGGAGGCCAAACCTTCCGCTCCACATGCACATCGCCGAGCAGGAAGCCGAGCTTGCCGAGACGCAGGAAATCCTCGGCGCCCGCCCGATGGAATGGCTCCTCGCCAACCACGACGTGACGCAGCGCTGGTGCCTCATCCACTGCACGCACATGAACCCGGAAGAGACGACGGCGCTCGCCTGCACGCGGGCCGTCGCGGGCCTCTGCCCGGTCACCGAAGCCAATCTTGGCGACGGCATCTTCGACGGCGACCGATATGTCGAGAACGGCGGCCAATTCGGCATAGGCTCGGATTCCAACATCGCCATCTCGACCATCGGCGAGTTGCGCCAGCTCGACTATTCGCAGCGCCTGCGCGACCGCGCCCGCGTCGTTCTCGCCGAGCCCGGCGGCTCGGCCGGCCGCAAGCTTTACGACCTCGCATCGGCGGGCGGCGCGCAAGCGCTCGGCCGCAATGCAGGGAGTATTGAGACCGGAAAGTGGGCCGATCTCGTCGCCATCGATCCGGCCCGCGCCGGCCTCCACGGCCTCATCAGTGACATGATGCTCGACGCCTACGTCTTCGCCGGCTCGCAAGCCTGCGTCACCGATCTCTGGTCGGCCGGCCGACATATGGTAAGGGACGGCCGGCACGTCGCGCGCGACGCGATCGCCGCCCGCTACAAAACCCGCCTGACCTCGATCATGGACCGTCTGTGACCACTGCCCGCTCCTCCTACCGCGCCATCCGCGACGAGATTTCGCGCCGCATCGCCAGCCGCGTCTGGCTGCCCGGCGCGCTGATCCCGGGCGAGGAGGCGCTGTCGGTGGAGTTCGGCGCGGCCCGTGCGACGGTCAACCGGGCGCTTCGCGAACTGGCCGAAGCCGGCCTCATCGAGCGCCGCCGCAAGGCCGGCACGCGCGTCGCGCTCCATCCTGTCCGCGAGGCGCGCTTCGTCATTCCGCTCGTCCGCCAGGAGATCGAGGCGCGCGGCGCGGCCTATCAGTACAGGCTCCTCACCAGCGAAACCATCACGGCCCCCGCGCTGATCCGCGCCCGTCTCGGCCTGCCCGCAGATGCCCAACTTCGCCATGTCCGCGCGCTACATCTTGCCGACCGCCAGCCCTACCAGCTCGAGGATCGCTACATCGTGCTGGAAACCGTACCCGCCGCGAAAGACGCCGATTTCACCGCCATCGGCCCGAATGAATGGCTGGTCGAATCCGCGCCCTTCACGCACGCCGAGTTCACCTTTCACGCCGACAGCGCCGGCGCGGAATCCGAATTGCTGAACGTCGAAAAAGGCGCGCCCGTCTTCGTCGGCGAGCGCATCACATGGCTGGGCGAAAAGCCGATCACGCTGGTGCGCATGATCCACCCCTCGACCTATCGCATGGTGACGAAGCTCTAGGCGGGAATGCGCCGCCAGGCATAGGCCGGCGCGTCGACCGGCTTGGCCGCAGGCTTCGCCGCCGGCTGATAATGGACACCGAGCCCGCCCGGCCGTCCGGCTTCGAGCCGTGCCAGCGTCGGCCCGTTCGTCACTTCGAGTTCGTCGAACCCGGTGCGCAGCATGTGATTGACGAGATCGATCAGGACGTCGCCATGTGCCCGGATCGTGCCCGTGAACCCATGCCGGCTGCGCAGCAATTCCGCCTTCGAGAACGACCGTCCGTCATTGTAGGCCGGGAAGCCGAGCGAGATCAGCGTCAGCCTGTCGAGATGGGGCACGATCGCATCGATGCTCTCCCCCGGCGCGAGATGCACGCCAAGCGCGCCCGCATTCGTCCCTGCCTCGATCGCCGCCAGAAAGGCGTCGAGCGGCAGAATGACATGGTCGCCCGCCCGCGTCTCCGCATCGCCGCGTGTCCACACGTCATCGATGAAGCCCGCCTGCGTCCACAGGCGTGTCACGTTTTCTTCGCTCATCAGGCGGCCTTCGCTTCCGCGCCGTAGAGCGCCTGCTTGAACGGTGCCGCGCCGACCCGGCGATAAGCTGCGAGGAAGTCTTCCGCCTTGTCGGTCCGCAGCGCCAGATAGGTCTCGACCACGGTCTCGATCGCGTCGGTGATCTCCTCGGCGGTGAAGCCGCGACCGACGATCTCGCCGATCGACGTATTCTCGTCGCCCGAGCCGCCGAGCGTGATCTGATAGAGCTCCGTGCCCTTCCTCTCGACGCCCAGAATGCCGATATGGCCGACATGATGATGGCCGCAGGCATTGATGCAGCCGGAAATCTTCAGCTTCAGTTCGCCGATTTCCTCCTGCCGCGCCTGGCTGCCAAAGCGGTTCGAAATCTCCTGCGCCACCGAGATCGAGCGCGCATTGGCGAGCGCGCAATAGTCGAGCCCGGGGCAGGCGATGATGTCGGTCACGAGGCCGGCATTGGCGGTCGCGAGCCCGATCGCTTCCAGCCGCTTGTAGATTTCCTTCAAATCCGCCCGCGCGACATGCGGCAGGATCAGATTCTGCTCGTGGCTGACGCGGATTTCGTCGAAGGCCAGTTCCTCGGCGAGGTCGGCCACCGCATCCATCTGCGCGTCGGTCGCATCGCCCGGCACCTCGCCGATGCCCTTCAGCGAGATCGTCACCGAGGCATAATCGGGGTTTTTGTGCGGGTTGACGTTGCGCTTCACCCAGCTCGCAAAGGCCGGGTTCGCCAGCTTGGCGCTTGCCTCGACGATCGTGCCTTCCGGCCGGTCGGGCAGGGCGGGCGGTGCGAAATAGCGCTCGATCGCGTCGATGTCGGCCTGCGGCAGCTTCAACTCGCCATTGCGGATTTCAGCGAACTCCGCCTCGATCTGGCGCGTCAGCTCTTCCGTTCCCGTCTCGTGGACGAGGATCTTGATCCGCGCCTTGTACTTGTTGTCGCGCCGGCCGTTGAGATTGTAGACCCGCAAAATCGCGGTCGTGTAGGTCAGCAAATCCTCTTCGGGCAGGAAGTCGCGCACTTTCTTGGCGACCAGCGGCGTACGCCCCTGCCCACCGCCGACATAGACGGCAAAACCCAGTTCGCCGGCCGCGTTCTTCTTCAGATGCAGCCCGATGTCGTGAACCTGAATCGCTGCGCGATCCCGCTCCGCGCCGGTCACCGCGATCTTGAATTTCCGCGGCAGGAACGAGAATTCCGGATGCACCGACGACCACTGCCGCAGGATTTCGGCATAGGGTCGCGGATCGGCAACCTCGTCGGCGGCAGCACCGGCGAAATGGTCCGCCGTCACGTTGCGAATGCAGTTTCCCGAGGTCTGCAGCGCGTGCATTTCGACCGATGCAAGATCGCGCAAAATCTGCGGAATGTCGGACAGCGCCGGCCAGTTGAACTGCAAATTCTGCCGCGTCGTGAAGTGGCCGTAGCCCTTGTCGTACGTCCGCGCGATATGCGCCAGCATGCGCAACTGTTTCGACGACAGCGTGCCATACGGAATGGCGATGCGCAGCATGTAGGCGTGAAGCTGGAGATAGACGCCGTTCATTAGCCGCAGCGGCTTGAACTGGTCCTCGGTCAACTCGCCAGCCAGTCGCCGGTCAACCTGGTCGGCGAACTCGGCGGTGCGGGCCTTCACGAACTGGTGGTCGAACTCGTCGTAGCGGTACATGAAATCCTCGTCTCGCTCAGGCGGCGATGGCAATCCCCGGCCGGGCCTGCTTGCCCAGATCGGTCCGGTTGGTGGGGCCGGCGGCGCGGATGCGCTCGCGCAGGCGCTTCGGCCAGATGCGGCCGTCGACGAGGTCGATGTCGACCAGCGCGAGGTCGACGACCTCGTTCTTGCAGACAGCCGCCTTGCCGGCGCGCTCCAGCTTTTCCTCGGTCGCCGCATCGCGCGCGATCTCGGCCACGTCGATCGTCTCGGCCCAGCTATGGTCGGCGCACAGCCACACGGCCTCGCCATCGGTCAGGCGGTTAGCGGTCAGGATCTTCATCGCGAAATCTCCTCTTGAAATGCCGGCTGGCGATAGAGCGCGGTCGAACGGGTAAAATTGGCGCCGGCGACGGCGTCGCCGATGATGGTCATGACGGGCCCGGTCAGGTCGGTGCGCTCCTGCAGCGAGGGCAGGTCGGCGAGCGTGCCGTGGAAAAGGCGTTTGCTCTCGAGGCTCGCATTCTCGACGACGGCGACGGCGGTGTCGGGCGAAAGCCCCGCCGCGATCAGGCGCTCGGCGACGTCGGCCGCGATCGAGCGGCCCATATAGACCGCCACCGTCGCGCCATCGATCGCAAGCCGCGCCCAGTCGGGCAGCGTCGCGCCCTTGAGGTCATGCCCGGTGGTGAACACCATCGAGGACGAGACCCCGCGCAATGTCAGCGGCAGTTCGAAATCGGCAGCGGCCGCAAAGGCGGCGGTCACGCCCGGCACGACCTCGTAGGAAATCCCGGCGTCGCGCAGCGCTGCCATCTCTTCTCCCGCACGGCCGAAGACCAGCGGATCGCCCGACTTGAGCCGCACGACGCGCTTGCCGGCATGTCCGAGTTCCACCAGCAGCGCGTTGATCTCGCTCTGGGTCTTCGAATGGCAGCCCTTGCGCTTGCCGGCCGCGATCCGCTCGGCATCGCGCCGGCCCATGGCGATCACGGCCTCGGGCACAAGCGCGTCGTGGACGATCACGTCGGCTTCCATCAGCAGGCGATGCGCGCGCAGCGTCAGCAAGTCTTCCGCACCCGGCCCGGCACCCACAAGCGCGACATGACCCGGCACCGCACCACGCTCGCGCAGAAGCTTCGAAGCCGTCCGCCGCGCCGACGAAACATCGCCGGCATCGACATTGCGCGCGGTTTCGCCGGTGAAGAATTCCTTCCAGAACCGCCGCCGCGCGACGCCCTTCGGCAACAGCTTATCAACGGCATCGCGATAGCTGGCGGCAAGCTGCGCCAGGACGCCGAGCTGCGGGCTCAGCATCTGGTCGATCCGCGCGCGGATCATCTGCGCCAGAACCGGCCCAGCGCCCTCCGTGCCAATCGCGACCGCGACCGGCGCGCGGTTGACCAGCGCCGGGGTGAAGAAGTCGCAAAGCTCCGGGCGGTCGACGGCATTGACGGCGATCTTCATCGACCGCGCGTCGGCGACGACCCGCGCATCGCGCTCCAGTTCCCCGGTCGCGGCGAAGACAAGCGCGGCATCATCAATCAGCGCCGCGTCATAAGCCTGCCGCACGATCGCAACGCCGTTCGCAGCGGCCCAGTCGGCAAGTTCCGCCTCGGGCGTTGCCGAAATCACGCGCAGTTGCGCGCTCGACTGCGCCATCAGCCGCGCCTTGGCCAGCGCCTCGTCGCCATCGCCGACGATGACGACGACGCGCCCCTCGACCTTGGCGAAGATCGGGAAGGCGTTCAGGCGTGCGGGCGCGATGCGGGGATTGAATGTCGACATGCCCGCATTGTCGCCGAAGCCTCCGTCGCAGGTAAGGAATCGCGTCGTACGCGCCCGCTGCAGAAACAATCGCTTTTCGGCAGATCGGCGGGTGAGGAGAAAATTATTCCCATGCCACGGACAGGAACGTCGGGTCGCCGTGTCGCGTTCGGTTGATGAAACCAGCCCGAAAGGAGAGTTTCATGACCGGTCTCAAGATCGAACACGACGCCTGGGTCATCGTCGCCGATGGCGAAAAGGCCCTGTTCCTTCGCAACGAGGGCGATGCGCTCTATCCCAATCTGCAGGTCTTCCGGCAGATGAACGACGACAACCCGCCGACCCGGGAGCAGGGAACCGACCGCCCGGGCCGCATGCCCGACGCGGGCCCCAACCACCGCTCTGCCGTTCAGGAGACGGACTGGCATCGCATCGAAAAGGAGCGGTTCGCGGCGGAGATCGCCGAACGTCTCTACAAGCTCGCCCATCGCCACGAGTTCAAGAAGCTGATCGTCGTCGCCCCGCCGACGGTTCTCGGCGACATGCGCAAGGAATTCCACAAGGAGGTTTCGGACCGCATCATCGCCGAAGTGCCCAAGACTCTGACCAACCATCCGGTCGACGAAATCGAAAAGCACCTCGCGGCGGCCTGACCCGCCTCGCGAAAAAGCCCGCGGCACTTTCGTGTCGCGGGCTTTCTGTATCGTGGTGTCGGCGCTCGGGAAGTCCGTTCAGACGACCTGTTCGACCTGCTGCACTTCCGGCACGAAATGGCGAAGCAGGTTCTGGATGCCGTGCTTCAGCGTCGCCGTCGAGGACGGGCAGCCGGCGCATGCGCCCTTCATGTGCAGGAAGACGGTGCCGTTCTCGTAGCCGCGGAAGGTGATGTCGCCGCCGTCCTGTGCCACGGCAGGCCGCACGCGGGTGTCGAGCAGTTCCTTGATGGTGACGACGATCTCCTCGTCGGCCGCATCGTAGAATTCCTCGCCCTCGGCAGCCTCGTCGGCGCGGGCCTGCGAGCCCGTCGCCATGACCGGCTGGCCGGACATGAAGTGTTCCATGATCGTGCCGAGAATGGCGGGCTTCAGATGCTGCCAGTCGGCGCCGTCCTTGGAGACGGTGATGAAGTCGTAGCCGAAGAAGACGCCGGTCACGCCCGGCACCTCGAACAGCCTGCCGGCAAGCGGCGAGGCCTCGGTGGCGCTCGCCCCATCGCGGAAATCGGCGGTGCCCTCTTCGAGCACGACCTTGCCCGGCAGGAATTTCAGGGTCGCCGGATTGGGTGTGGCTTCCGTCTGGATGAACATGACCGAGTCTCCGCTATCGCGTAATTCTGGAATTGTTCTAAAAATAGAGATTCACACAGGCGATTGCAACATCGTCTGCACTGGCAAATTTTGCGGCGCAGGGTAGTGCAAGGTCGGGCTTGGGACGAGTCGAAAACGGCTGATTTCGAGAACCGGAGCGGAGCGTACATCGGTACGTGAGCACCGGAAGCGCAGAAAGCTGCCGTTTGCAGGCCGTCCCGGGCCCGAGATTGCGCTACGCTATGGCCTCGATGTCTTCGTCGGACAGTGAACTCGGGACGACCGTGACGGGGATCGGAAAGGCTGCGCCCTTGCCGGCGATCGAAGCGACCAGCGGCCCTGGCCCCTCCTTCGCATTGGAGGCGGCCAGCACGAGGATCGCGATGTCCTGGTCTTCCTCGATCAATGCGTGGATTTCGTCGGCCGCCTTGCCTTCACGGATGACGAGCTCGGGCTCGAGCCCGAGTTCCTGGCGCACCTTGTTCGCCTGCGTGTCGAGGGCCGAACTGGCGGTCGCCTGCGCTTCCTCGCGCATGATCTGCTCAACGCCAAGCCAGTGCTGCACTTCGCCCGGCTCGATGACGAACAGCAGCAGCAATGCCCCGCCAGTCGTCTGTGCGCGCCGCGCGGCATAGGTGATCGCCCGCTCGCATTCGGGCGTGTCGTCGACGATCGCCAGGAACTTGCGGCGGTGGCCGGCTTCGCGGCTAAGGCGTTTGGATACCATGTCGGCTCCCGGGTGTGAGTCGCGTGCAATCTGCCAGCCGGCCGCAGCACCGGCAAGCTGGATGCGTCAGCTATCGAGAAAACCGATGATCTTGCGCACATCCTTCATCGTCGCCTCGGCCAGCGCACCGGCCCGTTCGCCGCCATCGCGCAGCACACCGTCGACATAGGCACGATCGTCCGAAATGCGGCGCATCTCGGCCGAGATCGGCGCCAGCTTCTCGACCGCGAGATCGGCGAGCGCCGGCTTGAACGCCGAGAACTGCTGCCCGCCGAAATCGGCGATCACCGTCTCGCGCGTGGTGCCCGACAGAGCCGCGTAGATGCCGACAAGGTTTTCGGCTTCCGGCCGGCCCTTCAGTCCCTCCACCTCGCCCGGCAACGCGTCCGGGTCGGTCTTGGCCTTGCGGATCTTCTTTGAGATCGTGTCCGCGTCGTCGGTCAGATTGATGCGCGAGAGGTCCGACGGATCGGATTTCGACATCTTCTTGGTGCCGTCGCGAAGGCTCATGACGCGCGTCGCCGGGCCCTCGATCAGCGGCTCGGTCAGCGGGAAATAGCCGTTGACCGTCTCGTCGCCCATCTTCATCTCCACCCCGACGCCGAGGTCGGCGATGCGGGCGGAAAAATCGTTGTTGAACTTGGTCGCGATGTCGCGCGTCAGTTCCAGGTGCTGCTTCTGGTCGTCGCCCACGGGCACATGCGTCGCCCGGTAGACCAGAATGTCCGCCGCCATCAGGCTCGGATAGGCGAGCAGGCCCAGCGAAGCGTTCTCGCGGTCCTTGCCGGCCTTGTCCTTGAACTGCGTCATGCGGTTCATCCAGCCGATGCGCGCGACGCAGTTGAACACCCAGGCAAGCTCTGCATGCTGCATCACCCGGCTCTGGTTGAAGACGATGTGCTTCTTCGGATCTATGCCCGAGGCGAGAAACGCCGCCGTGATCGAACGGGTCTGCTCGGCAAGATCGGCATGGACGAGCTGCGCCGTGATCGAGTGCATGTCGACCACGCAGTAGATGCAGTCATGGCTCTCCTGCAGCGCGACGAATTTCGTCAGCGCGCCGAGATAATTGCCGAGATGGAGATTGCCGGTCGGCTGGACGCCGGAGAAGACGAGAGGATTGAAGTCGGTCATGGGTTTTCCAAGGCTGGTGGAGGGCCGATCTGGCAGGAAAGAATTAGGCGCGCTGATAGCCCGGTGTCACTCGGGGTTCAAGGTGTCGGGCGTCTTCGGCCCCCGCCGCACCGCGCGCTTTACCGTCGAGAGGTCGGCGCCGCCGGTGGCGAAGGCGAGCGCGAAATAGAGCGCCCCGCCACCGCCGCACAGCGCGCCCAGCGCCAGAATTTGCTCGACGAGCGACGATGAAGGTTGCAGCCATGGCGACAGCCAGTCGGCGGCGAACCAGAGCGCGACGCCCATGATAACCGCCGCCGCCACCAGTCGCGGCAGGCGCCTCACCAGGGTCCGGTCGGTGCCCCAATGGCCGCGTTTCACCAGCGTTCCGAGAAGCAGTGCCGCATTGATCCAGGCCGAAACAGCCGAGGCCACGGCGATGCCCGGCGCGCCCATGCGCGGCAGCAGATAAAGCGCCAGCGAGATGTTGGTCACCACCGAGACGGCCGCGAAGATCATCGGCGTGCGCGTGTCCTCGCGGGCGAAGAAGCCCGGCCGGAATGCCTGGATCAGCACATAGGCCGGCAGGCCGAGCCCGAAGATGGCGAGGATGGCGGCGACCATCGGCGTCGCGTTCATCTCGGCGAACTGCCCGCGCTCGTAGAGGACGCGGATGATCGGCTCGGCGATGACGAACAGCGCGACCGCCGCCGGCAGCGTCAGGAACAGCGAGAACTCGACCGAGCGGTTCTGCAGATTCGCCGCCTCGCGGTCGTTGCCGGCCTTCAGCGCGCGGGCAAGCTCGGGCAAAAGCACGATCGCGACCGCGATGCCGACGACGCCGAGCGGCAACTGGTAGACCCGGTCCGCCATGGCGAGCGAGGCGACGGCCGAGGCCTGCGTCGAGGCGATGGCCGTGCCGACCAGCGTGTTGATCTGCGTGATGCCGCCGGTGATCGCGGCGGGAAAGGCAAGCCAGAGCAGGCGCTTGACGTTGGGCGTCATGCGCGGCCGCTTGAAGCCGACCGAAATGCCGGCAGAGCGCACCGCCGCCCAGACGATGGCAAGCTGCACGAGGCCCGACGCCAGCACGCCCCAGGCAAGCCCATAGCCGACCTCGCGCCCGTCATGGCCCTGCCACCAGGCATAGCCAAGCACGCCGATCAGGATGATGTTGAGGAACACCGGCGCGACGGCGGCTGCGAAATAGCGGCGCAGCGAATTCAGCATCCCCGCCATCATCGCGCCGAGCGACATGCACATCAGATACGGGAACATGATCCAGGCGAGGTTCACCGTCAGGTCGAACTTTTCCGGATCGCCGGCAAAGCCTGGCGCGATGATCGTCGAGACCAGAAGCGGCATCGAAAGCTGCATCAGGATCGTCAGCACGATCAGCGCGGAGAAGAGGACGCCGAACACTTCCTCCGCAAAGCGCCGCGCGCCGTTCATGCCGTTCGCCTCGATCTCCTTGGCGAAGAGCGGCACGAAGGCGGCGTTGAACGCGCCCTCGGCGAAGAGCCGGCGAAACGTGTTGGGAAACTGGAAGGCGGCATAGAACGCGTCCGCGATCGGCCCCGTCCCAAGCGCCGCCGCCATCAGCATTTCGCGCGTGAAGCCGAGCACCCGGCTCGCCATCGTCCCCGACGCGACCGTCGCGAATTTGCGCACGAGACTCATGCCGGTGCGCCCATGCGGAGAGGCAACGGAATGGGTCCCGGATAGCCGGACCGCACTTTGCGCGGCCCGGCTTCCGGGATGACGCCAAGATGGATGAAGGCGTCATCCCGGAAGGGAAATGCCGCACAGCGGCTTTTGCCTATCCGGGACCCATTCCGTGACGTCGCAAGACCCCCGACACCCTTCCGTGAAGTCTCACCCCGCTCCACGCCCACTATTCGGCCGCCTGTTTTGGATGATCCGCCGTCTCGCCGCCGAGCGTCTCGATCAGCCGCTTGCGGATCGTGGCGAGCCGCGTCGGGTTCTCGATCTTCGCGCCGGTCAGATCGGTGACGTAGAAAGTATCGATCACCTTTTCCCCGAAAGTCGTGATGTGCGCCGAGGCGATGTCGAGCGAGAGATCCGAGATCGCTCCGGTGATCTCCGAAAGCAGCCCCGGCCGGTCGAGGCACTTGACCTCGATCACCGAGAACCGGTTCGACAGCGCGTTGCGCACGTCGGCGCGCGGCTCCAGCCGGAAAGTCTTCGACCCACGCTTGGGCTTGGCGCGCTTTTCGATGATCTCCGGCAGCCAGCTCTTGCCCGAAAGCACGTCCTCGATCAGCCCGCCGACGCGCTTTGCGCGGCGCAGCTCGTCCTCGTCGCGGTCGAACTCGCGCGAGATCAGGATCGTGTCGAGCGCGCGCCCGTCTGTCGTGGTGAAAATCTGCGCATCGACGATATTCGCACCCGCCGCAGCGCAAGCGCCCGCGATCACCGAGAGCAGGCGCGGATGGTCCGGCGACAGGGTGGTGATCTCCGTCACCGCCTCGAATTCGTGCGTCTTGACCGCCGTCGCCAGCTTGCGTCCCGCCGCATCCGCCTCCCGGATGAAGCCGGCATGGCGGAGCTGGTCGGCGAGATCGACCGTCAGCAGATAATTGTCGTAGTGCAGCGCCACATATCGGCGGCCTTCTTCCGGCGACCATTCGGTCAGCGCATCGGCAAGTTGCCCGCGCGCGATCTCGGCCCGCTTGGCGCGCGAGACTTCCGAGAAGCCGCCGGTCAGCAAGAGTTCTGTTTCGTAATAGAGCGTGCGCAGAAGCTGGCCCTTCCAGCCGTTCCAGACGCCCGGCCCGACCCCGCGAATGTCGCAGACGGTGAGGATCAGGAGCAGCTTCAGCCGCTCGACCGACTGCACCACGTCGCCGAAATCCTGGATCGTCTTGCGGTCGTTCAGATCGCGCGTCTGCGCCGTCATCGACATGACGAGGTGGTTTTCGACAAGCCAGGCGATCGTCTCGGTGTCGGCGGCGGAAAAGCCCATATGCGGACACAGCCGCCGCGCGATGCGCGCCCCTGCCGTCGAATGGTCTTCCGGCCGGCCCTTGGCGATGTCGTGCAGCAGCACCGCGGCATAGAGCACTTCGCGCCGCCGTTTCAGGTCCGGAATGAGCGAATGCGACAGCGGATGAACGTCCGCCCCGTCGCCGCGCTCGATCTCCGACAGCACGCCGATGCAGCGGATCAGGTGCTCGTCCACCGTGTAGTGATGGTACATGTTGAACTGCATCATCGCCACGATCTTGCGGAATTCGGGGATGAGCTTTCCGAGCACGCCGGCCTCGTTCATCCGGCGCAAATTCAGCTCCGGATTGCGGCTCGACGTCAGGATGTCCATGAAGAGGCGGTTCGCCTCCTCGTCGCGGCGCAGGTTCCGGTCGATCAGCTTGAGCGAGCGCGTGACGAGCTTCAGCGCCTCTGGGTGATATTCAAGGCCGTGCCGGTCGGCGAGCCAGAACAGCCGGATCAGATTCACCGGATCGCGCACGAACACGTCCGGGTCGATGACATTGATGCGGTGATTGTCGGTGACGAAATCGCTCGTTCCCGCAAGCTTGCGGCGCCGGCGCGAGAAGTTGAGGAAGATGCGGTTGAAGCCGGGAACGTGCTTGGCCTGTTCCTCTTCGAGCGCGGCGCAGAAGATGCGCGTCAGATCGCCCACGGTCTTCGCCATCAGGAAGTAGTGCTTCATGAAGCGCTCGACGGCCGAAAGCCCCGGATGGCTGGTATAGCCGAGCCGTTCGGCGATCTCGCGCTGGATGTCGAAATGCAGCCGCTCTTCGGCCCGCCCCGTCAAAAAGTGCATGTGGCAGCGCACGGCCCAGAGGAAATCCTCGGCCTTGCGGAATTCCAGATATTCGCGCCGCGTGAAGACGCCCTTTCCGACCAGTTCCTCGGCGGTGCGCACACGGTAGAAATACTTGCCGATCCAGAACAGCGTGTGGAGGTCGCGCAGGCCGCCCTTGCCTTCCTTGACGTTGGGCTCGACCAGATAGCGCGTATCGCCGCCCTTGGCGTGGCGCTCGTCGCGTTCGGCAAGCTTGGCCTGCACATATTCGGCGCCGGTGTCCTTGACGACCTCCTCGTCGAAGCGCTCCACCAGCCCGTCGAAAAGCGCCGCGTCGCCCCACACATACCGCGCCTCGAGGATCGAGGTGCGGATGGTCACGTCGGTGCGCGACAGGCGCATGCACTCGTCCGTGTTGCGCGTCGCGTGGCCGACCTTCAGCCCCAGATCCCACAGCATGTAGAGAATATATTCCGCCACCTTTTCGGCCCAGGGCGTCTGCTTGGCCGGCAGCAGGAAGAGAAGGTCGATGTCCGAGCCCGGCGCCAGCGTCCCGCGTCCGTAACCGCCGACGGCGATCACCGCCATGCGCTCGGCCGCGTTCTTCGGCCGATGCACATGCGCGACCGCGAAGTCGTAGAGCGCGCGGATGATCTCGTCCATGAGGTGCGACAGACGCTCCGCGCAGGCGGTGCCGCCGCCATCCTCCATCAGCATCGCCTCGGCCACGGCGCGACCTTGCGCCATCCGATCCTTGAGAAGCTGGACGACGTCCTTGCGCGCGCGATCGACGCCGTCCGCGCCGACGAGCGCGGCCATGTCGCGGCGCAGTTTTGCGGCGTCGACGATCTCGTCCAGTCTCAGGGGAATCTTGGCCATCGGGCAGGCTCGTTCATTGTGCGGTGCACTTCTACCCCGTTTCGCGCGACCCCGCTACAGCCGCTTGCCCGCCCGTTCCTTCAGCCGGTAGAGCGCCTCCAGCGCCTCGCGCGGGGTCAGATCGTCGGGCCGGATCGCCGCCAGTTCCTCCGCCAGACCATCGCTCGCGGCAGGCTTCGGCTCGGCGCGCCTTGCAGCGACGGAAAAGAGCGGCAGATCGTCGACGAGCTTGGCCGCCTTGCCGCTCGTCTCGCCTTCCTCGAGCTGCCCAAGCACCGCCCGCGCCCGCGCAACGACCGCATCGGGCAGGCCCGCAAGCTTTGCCACCTGAACGCCATAGGAGCGGTCCGCCGCGCCCTTGCCGACCTCATGCAGGAAGACCACGTCGCCCTCCCACTCCTTCATCTTCATGGTCACGTTGGCGAGGCGCGCGAGCTTGCCCGACAGCGCCGTCATCTCGTGAAAATGTGTCGCGAAGATCGCCCGACAGCCATTCTTCTCGTGCAGATACTCGACCGCCGCCCAGGCGATCGACAGGCCGTCGAAGGTCGAGGTGCCGCGTCCGATCTCGTCGAGGATGACCAGCGCCCGCTCGCCCGCCTGGTTGAGGATCGCCGCCGTCTCGACCATCTCGACCATGAAGGTCGAGCGCCCGCGCGCCAGGTCGTCAGATGCGCCAACGCGGCTGAAAAGCCGGTCGACAACGCCGATATGCGCCTGTCGCGCCGGCACGAACGAGCCCATCTGCGCGAGGATCGCGATCAGCGCGTTCTGGCGCAGGAAGGTCGACTTGCCGCCCATGTTCGGCCCCGTCAGAAGCCAGATCGCACCACGCTTCTCGCCATCGACGGGCGAAAGATCGCAGTCATTCGCCACGAACGGATCGGCGATCTGCCGGCGCAGCGCCTGCTCGACCACCGGATGCCGCCCGCCCTCGATCGCGAAGGCGAGGCCGTCATCGACCTGCGGGCGTGCATAGTTCTCCTGCTCGGCAAGCACGGCCAGCGACGTCGCGACGTCGACCGCCGCCAGCGCGCCCGCGCCCTTGCGCAGCGCATCCGCCTGACCGACGATCTCGCCCAGTAGCCGGTCGAAAATGCCCAGCTCGATCTGCAGCGCGCGGTCGGCGGCGTTGGCGATCTTGGTTTCGAGCTCGGCCAGTTCCGTCGTCGTGAAGCGCATCGCGTTCGCCATGGTCTGGCGGTGGATGAAGCGCGCCTTTGCTGCATCGCCCTCCGTCAGCGCGCCGCTATTGCCGGCCGTCACCTCGATATAGTAGCCGAGCACATTGTTGTGCCGGATCTTCAGCGCGCGGATGCCCGTCTCCTCGACCAGATCGCGCTCCATGCCCGCGATCACCCGCCGCGTGTCGTCGCGCAGCGCCCGCATCTGGTCGAGTTCGCCGTCATAGGATCTGGCGACGAAACCGCCGTCACGCTTCAAAAGCGGCAGCTCCTCGGATAGAGCCGCGCCAAGATGCGACGCGAGCGACAGCGGAAGCGAGGAGAGCGCTTCGCAAGCCTCCACCAGTTCAGCCGGCAGCATTGCCGATTGCAGCAGTTCGGCCGCCTGCCGCGCAGCCTCCAGCCCGGACCGCAGCGCACCCATGTCGCGCGGCCCGCCCCGGTTGAGCGCCAGCCGCGACAGCGCGCGCGGCATGTCCGGCGCACCCTTCAGCACCGCCCGCAAGCCCTCGCAAAGCCGCGGCTCGGCAATCAGGAACGAAATCCCGTCGAGCCGGGCGTTGATCGCGGCCGGATCGGTCAGCGGCGACATCAGCCGGTCCGCGAGGAGCCGCGCGCCGCCGCCCGTCACCGTCCGGTCGATCGCCTTCAGGAGCGAGCCCTCGCGGCTACCGGACAGCGTCTTCAGGAGTTCGAGATTCGCCCGCGTCGCCGCGTCGATGAAGAGGCTCGTCCCCTCTTCTTCCCGCTCGGGAAAGCCGAGCGGCGGGCGCTCGGAAATCTGCGTCTTCTCGACATAGGCGATCGCGCCGGCGATGGCCGAGAGTTCGGCTCGGCTGAACTCGCCGAAACTGTCCGGCGTCGCGACCTCGTAGAAGCGCGCGATGCGCCCCGTCGCGGCGGACGAATCGAACAGGATCGCCGGCTGCGGATTGGCGAGTCGTCCGATGACGTCGAAGGTCGGCCGCAGTTCGGGCTCGTGGAAAACCGCGTCGGCGAGGATCAGTTCGCGCGGATCGACGCGCAGGATGTCGGTCAAAAGCCGCTCGGCATTCGTGCGGCAGACGCGAAACGAGCCGGTCGAAATGTCGATCCAGGCGAGTGCAAGTTCGTCGACGCCCTTGGTGCGGCCGAGCGCCATCAAATAGCTCGCCTCGCTCGGCGCGAGCAGCTTTTCCTCGGTAATCGTGCCGGGCGTGACGAGCCGCACCACGTCGCGCTTCACGACCGATTTCGATCCGCGCTTCTTCGCCTCGGCCGGGTCCTCGACCTGCTCGCACACCGCGACGCGGTAGCCTTGCCCGATCAGCTTCTGCAGGTAGTCGTCGGCGGCGTGGACCGGCACGCCGCACATCGGAATGTCCTCGCCCTGATGCTTGCCGCGCTTGGTCAGCGTGATGCCGAGCGCCCGCGCGGCGATCTCCGCATCGTGGAAGAACAATTCGTAGAAATCGCCCATCCGATAGAACAGGAGCGCATCCGGGTTCGCCGCCTTGATCTCGATGAACTGCTCGATCATCGGCGTCCCACCGCCGGCCTGCGGCACCTGGTTCAGCATGGCCGAGCCCCCGCGAGGCAGCAGAACACGCGCGGCAATGACGAGACTGATCTCCCCCCTTGCGGGGGGTCCGAAGGACGGGCCGAGACCCGTGGCTCGGGCCAGGGCGGCCGGCAGGACAGAGGGGGGCGCGACGGGGCGCCGCCTGGCGTGATTAGCATTGCTTGTCCGTGCCCGCTCTTTTTCCGTTTCATCCTGCTTGGCGCTTTACGCTTGCGGAGTGTAGCCTTAATCCGAAACGCTCCACAAAAAGACGCGCCCCGGGGGGAAATTCCGCATCATGCCCAAGAACCAGAAATCCGAGTCCGGTCCCTCCGTCAGCCCGCAGGAAGCGCTCGACTTCCATGCGCAGGGCCGGCCCGGCAAGCTGGAGATCAATCCGACCAAGCCGATGGCGACGCAGCGCGACCTGTCGCTCGCCTATTCGCCGGGCGTCGCGGTGCCGGTCAAGGCCATCGCCGAGGACCCCTCCCGCGCCTTCGACTACACGACGCGCGGCAACATGGTCGCCGTCATCTCCAACGGCACCGCCATCCTCGGCCTCGGCAATCTGGGCGCGCTCGCCTCCAAGCCGGTCATGGAAGGCAAGGCGGTTCTCTTCAAGCGCTTCGCCGATGTCGATTCCATCGACCTCGAGGTCGACACCGAGGACGCCGACGCCTTCATCAACTGCGTCAAGCTCCTCGGCCCATCCTTCGGCGGCATCAATCTGGAAGACATCAAGGCACCCGAATGCTTCATCATCGAGCAGCGCCTGCGCGAATTGATGGACATTCCTGTCTTCCATGACGATCAGCACGGCACCGCCATCATCGCCGTCGCCGGCCTCATCAACGCGCTGCATCTGACCGGTCGCGACATGGCCAGCACGCGGCTCGTCTGCAACGGCGCCGGCGCTGCCGGCATCGCCTGCATCGAACTCGTCAAGTCGATGGGCTTTGCGCCGCAGAACGTCATCCTGTGCGACACCAAGGGCGTCGTCTACCAGGGGCGTGAGGAGGGCATGAACCAGTGGAAGTCGGCCCATGCGGTCAAGACCGACGCCCGCTCGCTCGCACAGGCGCTCGATGGCGCCGACGTCTTCTTCGGCCTTTCGGCCAAGGGCGCGCTGACCCCGGCCATGGTCCAGTCGATGGCGAAGAACCCGATCATCTTCGCCATGGCCAATCCCGATCCGGAGATCACGCCGGAGGAAGTCGCCGAAATCCGCACCGACGCCATCATGGCGACCGGGCGCTCGGACTATCCGAACCAGGTCAACAACGTCTTGTGCTTTCCCTTCATCTTCCGCGGAGCGCTGGATGTGGGCGCCACGGCGATCAACGAGGAGATGAAGCTAGCCGCCGTGCGCGCCATTGCCCAGCTCGCCCGCGAACCGGGGCTGGAAGTGTCGCCGACCGGGGCGCCTGCGGTCTATGGGCCCGAGCACATCATTCCCAACCCGTTCGACCAGCGGCTGATCCTGCGCATCGCCCCGGCTGTCGCCCGGGCGGCGATGGAGAGCGGCGTCGCCAAGCGCCCGATCGCCGATTTCGACGCCTATCGCGACAGCCTCAACCGCTTCGTGTTCCGCTCCGGGCTGGTGATGAAGCCGATCATCGACCGCGCGCGCGGGCAGGACAAGCGCCTCGCCTTCGCCGATGGCGAGGACGAACGCGTGCTGCGCGCCACCCAGGTGCTGCTCGAGGAAAAGATCGCCCGCCCGATCCTGATCGGTCGCCCCGCCGTCATCGAAAGCCGCATCGAGCGCTTCGGGCTCAAGCTGCGGCCCGGCCAGGATTTCGAGGTCATCAACCCCGAGGACGACCCGCGCTATCGCGATTATGTGGCGCTGTTCCACTCACTGGTCGGGCGTGACGGGGTGACGCCGGAAACGGCCCGCACCATCGTGCGCACCAACACCACCATCATTGCCGCCCTGGCGGTGAAGCGCGGCGAGGCCGACGGGCTGATCTGCGGGCTGCAGGGACGTTACATCAAGCATGTGCGCGACATCCGTTCGGTGATCGGCCTCGATGACGGCATCAAGGACGTCTCGGCGCTGTCGATGCTGATCATGCCGCGCGGCGCCTTCTTCCTCGCCGACACCTATGTCAGCATGGACCCCACGCCCGACGAGCTGGTCGCCATCACGCTCCAGGCGC
>JAEWET010000049.1:0-88813 GCA_023389195.1 Pseudomonadota bacterium | reverse complement strand
CTCTGCCGGCGCTTTCCCGGTTCCGGATTTCTGTCTCATCTTCGCTCCTTTGAAAGGCTACGATGAACCAGAAATCCTCCGTTCTCAGTTAAGCCGATTTGGTCCCATCAGTGCTGACGCCGGACAGATGAAAGGGGGTATTTTGAGGGGTTTGAAGGCGGAGATAGTATAAAATACTGAAAATATAACAATTTAAGTGAGCAGGTGGCGGAGAGAGAGGGATTCGAACCCTCGAGACGGTTTCCCGCCTACACACTTTCCAGGCGTGCGCCTTCGACCACTCGGCCACCTCTCCGGCGTGTCGCGGCGAGCATCTCGCGCGGCACGGCGCTGATCTAGTCGATTGCAGCGGGCTTGTGAAGTCCTTCGCGCCGGGAAAGAGGGTGGAACGGACATTTCGTCGGCCCAGTGCGCCGGTGACGGGAATTGTGGCCTGTCGCATTGCGTCGGACGGCGGCTTGGCCTAGCTGCAGATGAGGGTCGCTTCGCCGGCCACGTCATGCATGATAAGGGTGGCGCATGGGTTTCCTGCTTCGTCTCGTCTCTTCGTTCTTTCTGGCGCTCGGCGTCATCGTCGCCGTGATCGACGCCGCCCGCTCGATCGCGGCGACGGCGCCGCTTGCGACGCCGCTCGTCGATGCGGCCAGGTCCGCGGGGCTCGACCTGGAGGCATCGTTGGCGGGCATCGCGCCGGCGAGCGCATTCGCCGACGCCTGGACGTCGATCACAGTCGCGATACTGTCGGCCCCGGCCATCTTGGTTTTCGCCGGCCTCGCCCTCATATTCTACGCCTTGGGCTACCGGCGCCGTCGCGATCCGCGCGGTGCCCTGCACGCATGAGCGGACGACCGCTCGAAGGAGTGAATACGATGTTCTTTCTGGGCGACGTCCTCAACAAGAAGCTGAAACTGCCGAGCGCGTCCGAGGCGCTACCTGGTCGCGCGAACGCGATCCCGACCGCGGCCAGCCATTATGTTTCCGGCATCGCGCAGAAGTCCGAGGCGCCGGACGGATTCGAGACGGTCTATTTCGCCATGGGCTGCTTCTGGGGCGCCGAACGCCTGTTCTGGCAGACGCCGGGCGTCTGGCTGACGGCGGTTGGCTATGCCGGCGGCATCACGCCCAACCCGACCTATCAGGAGACCTGCACCGGGCTGACCGGGCATGCCGAGGTGGTCAAGGTGATCTACGATCCGAACGCGGTGTCGTTCGGCGAGCTGCTGCGCATCTTCTGGGAAAGCCACGACCCGACGCAGGGCATGCGCCAGGGCAACGATGTCGGCACCACCTACCGTTCGACGATCTACACCACGACCGAGGCGCAGTTGCAGGCGGCCGAGGCTTCTAAGGCGGAATACGAGCGTGCCCTCAAGGCGAAGGGGCTCGGCCGCGTGACGACGGAGATCATGGCGGCGCCGGTCTTCTATTATGCCGAGGAGGACCACCAGCAATATCTGGCCAAGAACCCCTATGGCTATTGCGGGCTGAAGGGGACCGGCGTGGCCTGCCAGATTCCGGCAGGGGCGGCCGCCGCGGCAGGTTGAGCCGGACGGCCCCGCTTTTCGCCTCGGGGCACGGAAGCATTCATCCTGTTATCCAAAAGGTCAAAAATTCCGCGTGAATTTTGTCCGCCTGCATGCAAGAGTGATGCCCGAGCGGGGGATACCCCGCCGATCCGGCGCGCGGGGTCACCCGTCGCGCCGGCACCAGGCAAAAACAACCGACAGGGTGTGGATCACGATGAAGCGTATGGTTCTTGGCCTTCTGGCCGCAACAGCATTGACCGTTCCGGCCTTTGCCCAGGACGAAATCAGCCCCGGCCTTCTCTTCGATCTCGGCGGCAAGTTCGACAAGTCCTTCAATGAAGCCTCGTTCGGCGGTGCCGAGCAGTTCAAGGAAGAGACCGGAACCGAATATGTCGAGTTCGAGATCTCGAACGAGGCCCAGCGCGAGCAGGCGCTGCGCCGCTTCGCCGAGGACGGCCGCAACCCGATCGTGATGGCCGGCTTCAACTGGGCCGCCGCGCTCGAAGTGGTCGCCGAGGAATATCCCGAGACCGACTTCGCCATCATCGACATGGTCGTCGACAAGCCGAACGTCCGCTCGATCGTCTTCAAGGAGCAGGAAGGCTCCTATCTCGTCGGCATCCTCGCCGGCATGGCGTCTGAATCCGGCACGGTCGGCTTCGTCGGCGGCATGCAGGTTCCGCTGATCGGCAAGTTCGAATGCGGCTATGTCGGCGGCGTCAAGGCGGCCAATCCTGACGCCAACGTCATCCGCAACTACACCGGCGACACCCCGGCCGCCTGGAACGATCCGACCCGTGGCGGCGAGATCACCCGCAACCAGGTCGACCAGGGCGCGGACGTCGTCTATCACGCGGCCGGCGGCACGGGCGTTGGCGTTCTGCAGGCTGCGGCGGATGCCGACATTCTCGGCATCGGCGTCGATTCCAACCAGAACGGCATGCATCCCGGCTCGGTCCTGACCTCGATGATCAAGCGCGTCGACGTCGCCGTCTACAACGCCTTCATGGACGCCAAGAACGGTTCGTTCGACTACGGCATCCAGAATCTCGGCCTTGCCGAGGATGGCGTCGGCTATGCCGTCGACGAGAACAACGAGGAACTGATCACGGACGAGATGGAAGCGGCGGTCGAAAAGGCCAAGGCAGACATCATTTCCGGCGCGGTCGAAGTCCACGACTTCATGTCCGACAACGCCTGCCCCTACTGATCGGGCGCGGCTGATCGTTGAAGACCGCCGGGCGCATCGCCCGGCGGTTTTCGTTTGCGGGGTGACGGGTTGGCCCATGCGAATAGCACCCTTGGAAAGCGACAAGCGCGGCTTGCCCCGATAGGAAAGCCGCGAAACCACCCGCCGGAGCCCGATCCTTGCAAAGCCTGCCCGACAGACCCCTGCGCATTGCCGCCATCGTCCTGCTCCTGGCGACGGGCGTCTTCACCGGCGCTCAGCTTGCCAAGACCGCGCCGCTGATCGGCTGGTATGTCGCGACGATCGGCATGACGCTGGTCGAGGCCGGCTGGGTGACGGCGCTGATCGGCATCTTCGTCGCGCTCGCGGCACTGCCGGCCGGCTTCGCCATCGCGCGTATGGGCCCGCAGCGCGCCTTCGTCGTCGCCTCCGCGATCATCGTTCCGGGCGGGTTGATCCTGGCGGCGACCACGTCGCCGGGCCTGATCTTCGCCGCGCGCATGATCGAGGGGCTGGGCTATGTCGTCCTGTGCGTCGGCCTGCCATCGCTCCTGACGGCGATCTCGCCGCCGACCTGGCGCGGGCCGGTACTGGCGATCTGGAGCGGCTTCGTGCCGCTCGGTTATGCCTCGTCCGACGTGCTGGCGGGCTTGATCGCTCCGGCCTTCGGCGCGCAAACCTATCTGCTTGTCGTCATCCTGCTCTTCGCCGCGCTGGCGCTCGCCTCGAACGTCGTCCTGCGCTGGCTGACGGGCGTTCCTGCGGATGCCGCGGCTGCGCCTGCGGGCGCATCGGGCGTCTTCAGCGTCAGCATCGTGCTCGTCGCGCTCGCCTTCGGCGCCTTCGTGCTCCAGTCGGTGGCGCTCTTCACTTTCATGCCGACCTTTGCATCCGTTCCCGGCGCGCTTCTTTTCGCACCGGCGCTGGTGGCTCTCTCGACGCCCATCGGCAATGCGCTCGCAGGCGTCCTCGTCGCCGGGCGCACGGCACGCTTCATGATGGTTCTGGGGATTGCCGCCTTCGGCGTGACCTCCGCTGCCGCCTACTTCGCATTCGTGACGGGAGGCGCGTTCGCGGCAAGCTGGGGGGCGGTGACGATGGCGGTGGCGAGCGGCGTCGTCGCCTCGGTGCTGTTCGCGGCGATCCCGTTCCTGGTCGCGCGGCCGCAGGCGGTGCCCGCCGTCATCGGCCTCGTCAGCCAGGCGGGCGGACTTGCGACGTTGGCAAGCCCGCCGCTCGCCGCCTTGATCATCGAGCGCGCCGGCTGGACCGGCTATGGCTCGTTCCTGGCGCTCACCGGCCTGGCCGGGGCGGCGATCCTGCTGCCGCTCATCGCGGCGGGGAGACGGCGAGCCCCTTGACGAGGATCGGCCCGAGCGGCCGGCCTGCCGAAGAGCGCGGCGCGTCTTCCAGCGTGATCTCGTAGAGCTGGTCAGGCCGTGGCGCTGGCAGGTCGGGGCCGGACAGCACCGCCTCGCGCGACGACGCCATCGTCCCGAGCGAAACCGGCCCGACATCGGCGTCGAACAAGGTCCAGACTTCCAGCACCTTGCCGGCGGGCACTTCGAAATCCGTCAGCGGCAGGATGCGGACGCGGTCGTCGGCATAGGCTTCCACCAGCGCGCCGGGTACGTCCTGCTCGTTGAGAAGCACCACGACGACTTCGGGGTCCCGAGCCGTGACCGAGGCCTGGCCGATCACATAGCCGAGCGCGCAGGCGGCGAGCATGGTCGCGGCAAGCGCAGTGCCGCGCGCGCCGCGGAAGAAACCGGACATCGGGCGC
This sequence comes from Pseudomonadota bacterium, assembly GCA_023389195.1. GTDB lineage: Bacteria > Pseudomonadota > Alphaproteobacteria > Rhizobiales > Rhizobiaceae > Aliihoeflea. The sequence continues at coordinate 84,315 of JAEWET010000049.1, read as the reverse complement.
TTGAGGCCGAGCGCGCCGTGGCGGTCGGGCGGCGTCAGCGGGACGCCTGCAGCCGCCATGTCGGACTGGACGAGTTCGAGGCGGGTCTGCTGCGTGACACCGGCGACCTCGGCCGCTATGCGCGACCACAACCCTTCGGCGACGGGTTCCTGCGCCTGCCCGTCGAGCGCTTCGAGGCGCGAGGCGAAGGACCAGACGGCATCGCGGAACTCGGCGTCGATCGTCATGTCGCGCTCGGCGCGCGCGCGCTCGGTCTCGTCCATCAGGCCGAGCACATAGTCGCCGGCGCGCATGTTTCGCTCCTCGCGGCTCATGAAAGGCACTCCTTGAGGGAAGCGACGCCGCGCCTGATCCACGCCTTGACGGTGCCGACCGGCGCACCGAGATGGGCCGCAATCTCGCCATGCGAGAAGCCGACCACATAGGCCATGACGATGGATCGCCTGCGCTCGGGCTCGAGTTGCGCAAGGCAGCGCTTGAGGTCTTCGGCCTCCGACAGGTCGGCATAGGCGGTATCCGCCTCCGCCGCGCGGTCGCCGAGCGTGGCGAGCTGGTCGGCATCGTGGAAGTCGAGCCGGCCGCCGTCGCGAATGATGTTGAGCGCCCGGTGGCGCACGATGGTCGTCATCCAGGCGCGCGCCGCGCCGCGTTCATGATCGAAGAGCGCGGCCTTGCGCCAGATGGTGACGAAGGCCTCCTGCACGACTTCCTCGGCAAGTTCGCGACGACGCACGATGCGCTTGGCGATGGCGATCAGGCGGCCGGCTTCGAGATCGAAGATGGCGGCCAGCGCCGATCGATCCCCGCCCGCCACCCGGCGCATCAACGTGTCGCAATCTTCCATACGTGCATCCAATGCGAGAGCTCCCCGAGTCGCCTTTTCGCGCACTTTACACGCCGGGACGTGCGTTCCGATGCGGATGCGAGAAAAAAATTCGAGGCGCTGCATCCAGAGCGCCCGCCGGCGGGTAAGGACCTCGGAGGACCTGTGCGTCCCGGTGCGTATCGCCGGTGTGTCGCGCGCCTCTCCGAGAAACGTTTTTTGGAACGCCAACAGGAGAACCGTCAATGTCCATTCATCTCACCCGCATCGCCCTTGCCGCCAGCGTCGCCACCTTCGGCCTCGCATCCGCCGCCATTGCGGCCCCTGCCGTCGGTCTCGTCGGCGACAAGACGCTCGTCTGGTTCGACACCGATGCGCCCGAAGTGTCGAACACGGTCGAGGTCGAGGGCGTTGACAGCCTGATCGGCATCGACGTGCGTCCCGCCGACAACATGCTCTACGGCGTCGCCGGCGACGGCACGATCGTCACCATCGACCTCGAAACCGGTGCTGCGACCGCTGGCGAAACCCTGTCCGAAATGCTGCCCGACGGCGTTGCCGGCATGGTTGACTTCAACCCGGTCGCCGACCGCATCCGCGTAATGGGTACCGACGGCACCAATCTGCGCGTCCACCCGGACACCGGTGAGACGACCGTCGACGGTTCGCTCAACTTCGAGGCCGGCGACGAGAACGCCGACGCGACGCCGAACGTCGTCGCCACCGCCTACACCAACTCGGTCGGCACCCCTGAGGCGACCGCGATGTACGACATCGACGCAGGTCTTGGCGCCCTGCTGCGCCAGACCGCGCCGAATGACGGCACGCTGGCGACCCTAGGCACGCTTGGCATTGAAGGCGCGGAAACCTTCGCGCTCGACATCCAGGCGACCGCCGAAGGCGAGAACACCGCCTGGCTCGTCGCCGGCAACGGCCTCTACACGGTCGACCTGGAAACCGGCGCGACCGAGATGGTTGCCGAGATCACCGGCGCCGAAGGCGACATCCGCGACATCGCGATCCTGCCCGCGATGTAATCGCCGGAAGCGATCAGATCGTTCTGTTCGGCGGACCGAGCAGAAGAGAAAGGCCGGATTCGCCCGGCCTTTTTTGTCTAGAAGTGCCGCCCCCTCCACCGCCTGCGGGGGGAGGTGGCCCGAAGGGAGGGAGGGGGCGCTCCGCTAATAGTGCGGCGGCTTGGTGATCGGCACGTCCGGCGCCGACTGCTCCTCGAGCGCGAGGAACCGGTGCGTCAACGCGTCGAGCTTTTTCTGCATACGCTCGATCACCTGCCACTGGCGCGCGACCTCCGCCGACAAATCTTCGATCGTCCGCTCCTGTTCGGCAGCGAGCGTTTCGAGCTGGACGATGCGGTCGACGGTCATGATGCGATGCTTTCGAGAAGGGTGCGCAAGGCCGGATCGAGTGGTGCAGGGCGGCGCGTTCCCGCATCGACATAGACATGGACGAAGAAGCCTTCGGCCGCGGCTTCGTCCTCGTCGTTGCGGAACAGCCCGATCTCGTAGCGCACCGAGGAATTGCCGAGTTTGGCGACGCGGATGCCGGCATGGATCGTGTCCGGAAAGGCCATTTCGGCGAAGTACCGACAGCCCGTCTCGACCACGAGCCCGATCTGTACGCCCTTGTAGATGTCGAGCACTTCGTTCTCGATCAGCCAGCCGTTCACGGCCGTATCGAAGAGAGAGTAGTGCACCACATTGTTCATGTGGCCATAGGCGTCATTGTCCATCCAGCGCGTGGTGATGGTGCGGAAGGTACGATAGTCGGCGCGGGTGGAGCGGGTCAAAGGAAGGCACCCCCCTCTGTCCTGCCGGACATCTCCCCCTCAAGGGGGGAGATCAATCGCTTTGGCCGCTCCGCCTCTCCGGCAGCCCAACGAACTGGGTGGAGTGGCTGTGACAGGGTGATCTCCCCCCTTGAGGGGGAGATGTCCGGCAGGACAGAGGGGGGTGAGCGACGTCCAAACATAGAACTCACCACGCCGCCCGATAGATCGCCAACGCGTCCGCCTCCGACACCGGGCGCGGATTGTTGACCAAGAGGCGCTGCTGCTTCATCGCATCCGCCGCCATCTTCGCCAGCGCATCCTCGCCGATCCCCACATCGCGCAAGCGAGCCTGCAGCCCGACGCGCTTCGACAGTTCCGCCAGTTCCTCGATGAAGGCCGCGCAGCGCCCCTGGACGCCTTCTTCGCCGTTCAGCGCAGGAAAGCAGTCGCCTGCGATCTCGGCGTAAAGATGCGCCGCATCCGGCGCATTGAAGCGCAGGACATGCGGCAGCACGAGGGCGTTGGACAGCCCATGCGGAATGTGGAACGTGCCGCCGATCGGATAGGCGAGGGCGTGGACGGCGGCGACGGGCGAATTGGCGAAGGCCTGGCCGGCGAGCATCGAGCCGAGCAGCATCGCCCCGCGCGCGTCGCAGTCCTGCCCGTTGGCGATCACCTTCTCGATATTGGCGCCGAGAAGGCGCAGGGCTTCGCGCGCGAGCATCTTCGACAGCGGATTGTTGTTGGCGCTTTTCGAGGCGTAGGCCTCGATCGCATGGACCATGGCGTCGATGCCGGTCGCGGCGGTGATCGCCGGCGGCAGGCCGAGCGTCAGATCGGCGTCGAGGATCGCGATGTCGGGCAGGATGATCGCACTGGAAACGCCGCGCTTTTCCTCTTCGCCGACGGTGATGATGGAGACCGGCGTCACCTCCGATCCCGTCCCCGCAGTTGTCGGGATCAGGACGAGCGGCAGGCGCGGCCCCTTGGCCTGCGCGACGCCCCAGGCCTCATTGAGGTCTTCGCCCGAGCCGATCAGCAGCGCGGCGAGCTTGGCGACGTCGAGCGACGAGCCGCCGCCGAAGCCGACGACCCCGCTCGCGCCCTGGCCGGCCTCGACGGCCTTCATCAAGGTCGCGCGCGACGGATCGGCCTCGACCTCGCCGAAGATGGTGACCTCCACGCCGGTGGCCTTCAGCGACGCGATGGCGGCGTCCGCAAGGCCGATGCGGAGCAATCCCGGATCGGTGACGAACAGCACGCGGCCGCCGAGCCGCTTGCCGGCGATCTCGCCGAGCCGCGCGGCGCTGCCGGGCTCGAACACGATCGATGCGGTGGTGTTGAAGGTGAAGGGGGAGAGGGGTGTTGCTGTCATGGGCGCGAAAGTGCCAAGCGGTCCGGCGCTTGTCGAGTGACAAAGCGTCAACTGCCCGCATTTGCAGGCCGGATGCGCTCATGCTAATTCCGAGGTTTGACCAAGGCGTCCAGACGGAAATCCTGCATGTCCGAAGCTGCGATCGAACTTGTCGGCATCAACAAGAGCTTCGGCCCGGTTCATGCCAACAAGGATATCGACCTCAACATCAAGGCCGGCACCATTCACGGTATCGTCGGCGAGAACGGAGCCGGGAAATCGACGCTGATGTCGATCCTCTACGGCTTTTACCAGGCCGATTCCGGCGAAATCCGCGTCGGCGGCAGGCCGGTGGCGATCACCAGTTCCAACCACGCCATCGCGCTCGGCATCGGCATGGTGCACCAGCATTTCATGCTGGTTCAGAATTTCACGGTGCTGGAAAACATCATCCTCGGCGCCGAAGGCGAGGCGCTGCTCAACTCGTCCATCTCCAAGGCCCGCTCGGAACTGAAGCGGCTGGAGAAGGAATACGGCCTCGACGTCGATCCCGATGCGATCATCGAGGATTTGCCCGTCGGCCTGCAGCAGCGTGTCGAAATCCTGAAGGCGCTCTACCGCGGCGCCGATATTCTGATCCTCGACGAGCCGACCGGCGTTTTGACGCCGGCGGAGGCAGACCACCTTTTCCGCATCCTCGCCCAGCTCCGCGCCGAGGGTAAGACGGTGGTGCTGATCACGCACAAGCTGCGCGAGATCAAGGCGATCACCGACAATGTCTCGGTCATGCGCCAGGGCCAGATCGTCGCGACGCGCAAGACCGCCGAGACGACGGTCGAGGAACTGGCCGAGCTGATGGTTGGCCGCCGCGTGCTCCTGCGTGTCGAAAAGGGCGATGCGCGGCCGAGCGACGTGAAGCTCTCGGTGCGCAACTTGACGGTCGTGGACTCGCGCGGCGTCAAAGTCGTCGACGACGTCTCCTTCGACGTGCGCGGCGGCGAAATCGTCGGCATTGCGGGCGTCGCCGGCAACGGCCAGTCGCAGCTTCTGGAGACGATTTCCGGCATCCGCCCGGCCGTCTCCGGCACCGTCATGCTCGACGGCAAGCCGATCGACGTCACCGGCGCGGCCGATCCGGGCGAACTGCGCGACCGCGGCCTCGCCCACGTGCCCGAGGACCGGCACTATGTCGGCCTCGTCCTGCCCTTCGAGGAATACGAGAATTCGATCCTCGGCTATCACGACCGGCCCGAATATCTGAACGGCCCATTCCTCAACATCGAGGCGATCCGCGCCGATGCGAAGAAAAAGATCGGGCAATACGACATCCGCCCCGGCAACGAGCGGCTGAAGACGGCGAATTTCTCCGGCGGCAACCAGCAGAAGATCGTGCTCGCGCGCGAAATGGAGAAGGACCCCGGCGTCCTGATCATCGGCCAGCCAACGCGCGGCGTCGACGTCGGCGCGATCGAATTCATCCATAAGCGCCTGATCGACATGCGCGACCAGGGCAGGGCGGTCCTGCTCGTCTCGGTCGAGCTCGACGAAATCCGCTCGCTCTCCGACCGCATACTGGTGATGTTCGACGGCCGTGTGGTCGGCGAGCGCTCCGGCGAAGCGACCGAAGGCGAACTCGGCCTTCTGATGGCCGGCATCGACGGCAAGGAGGCCGCCGAATGAGCGTACCTTATGCGAAATTGCCCGCCTGGGCCGATTACGGGCTGATCCCGCTGATCAATGTCGTCGTGGCCTTTGCGGTGGCGGGGCTCGTGGTGCTTCTGGTCGGCGAAAGCCCGGTCGAGGCGTTTACCTACCTGATCGAGGGCGCGTTCGGGCGCGGGCAGAACATCGCCTACACGCTCTATTATGCGACCAGCTTCATCTTCACCGGCCTCGCCGTCGCGGTCGCCTTCCATGGCGGTCTCTTCAACATCGGCGGTGAGGGACAGGCCTATGTCGGCGGGCTCGGCGTGGCGCTCGTGTGCCTATCGCTCGACGGTATCCTGCCCTGGTGGATCAACTTCCCGCTGGCGATCCTCGGCGCGGCGCTGATGGGTGCCTTGTGGGCCTTCATTCCGGCCTATCTCCAGGCCAAGCGCGGCTCGCACATCGTCATCACGACGATCATGTTCAACTTCATCGCCGCCAGCCTGATGGTTTATCTCCTGACGACCGTCCTGAAACCGGCCGGCTCGATGTCGCCGCAGACCCGCACCTTCCTCGATGGTGGGCAACTGCCGAAGCTGAACTTCGTCTTCGACTGGTTCGGCGCATCGGTGCGTTCCTCGCCGCTCAACATCTCCTTCCTTTTGGCGCTGCTCGCCGCCTTCCTCGTCTGGCTCCTGATCTGGCGCACAAAGCTCGGCTACGAGATTCGCACGCAAGGCTTCAGCCCGAAGGCGGCGCGTTATGCCGGCATCGGCGAGACGCGGATCGTGCTCGTCACCATGCTGATTTCCGGCGCGCTCGCCGGCATGATGGCGCTGAATCCGGTGATGGGCGACGCCAACCGGCTGCAACTCGATTTCGTCACCGGCGCCGGCTTCGTCGGCATCGCAGTGGCGCTTATGGGCCGTTCGCATCCCGCCGGCATCATCCCGGCGGCGATCCTTTTCGGCGTGCTCTATCAGGGCGGCGCGGAAATCGCCTTCATGATGCCCTCGATCAGCCGCGACATGATCATCATCATCCAGGGCCTGGTGATCCTCTTCGCCGGCGCATTGGAGCACATGTTCCGGCCATCCCTGCAGGCCTTGTTCGCCTCGATCTCGCCGCGCTCGGGCGCAGGCGAAGCCGCCGGCCAGAAGGGAGCCTGAGATGGATCAAGCCTTCGTCGTCCTGATCCAGATCCTGGATTCCACCATCCGCCTGTCGATCCCGCTGATGTTCGCGTGCCTCGCCGGTCTTTATTCCGAGCGCGCCGGCGTGTTCGACATCGGCCTCGAGGGCAAGATGCTCGCCGCCGCCTTTGCTGGTGCGGCCGCCGCCGCCGTTTACGGCTCGGCGTGGATCGGTCTTTGCTTCGCCGTCATGGTCTCGGTCGCGCTGGCGCTCGTCCACGGCTTCGCCTCGATCACCAATCGTGGCAACCAGATCGTCTCGGGCGTCGCGATCAACTTCATCGCCGCGGGCACCACCGTCATTCTCGGCCAGGCCTGGTTCGCGCAGGGCGGGCGCACGCCGTCGCTCTCCGCCGAAACACGCTTCACCGGCGTCCACCTGCCCTTCGCGCAGGAACTGCGCGAAGTCCCGGTCGTCGGCTACATTTATTACGAGCTGATCTCCGGCCATTCGATGCTCGTCTACCTGGCCTTCGCCACCGTCGCCTTCACCTGGTGGGTCCTGTTCCGCACGCGCTTCGGCTTGCGCCTGCGCGCGGTCGGCGAAAACCCGGCCGCCGTGGACACCGCCGGCATTTCGGTAACGTGGCTGCGCTATCGCGCGGTCATCTGCACCGGCATCCTGTGCGGTTTTGCCGGTGCCTATCTTTCGATGGGTCTGGGCGCAGGTTTCGTGAAGGACATGACGGCCGGCCGCGGCTACATCGCGCTCGCCGCGCTCATCTTCGCCAAGTGGAAGCCGGTGCCGGCGATGTTCGCCTGCCTTCTCTTCGGCTTCCTCGACGCCGTCTCGATCCGCCTCCAGGGCTCGCCCCTGCCGATAATCGGGCCGGTGCCGACGCAGTTCATGCAGGCGCTGCCCTATGTGCTGACCGTCATCCTCCTCGCCGGCTTCATCGGCAAGGCCATCCCGCCCCGCGCCGGCGGCGTGCCTTATGTGAAGGAGCGGTGATGTCTGTTCGCTCCGCGCCGACCCCCACTCCGCCCGCTTCGCGGGCACCTCTCCCCCTCAAAAGGGGAGAGGAAAGGCGCTGCGTTGCCCCCTCGTTCCTCTCTCCCGTCGAACGGGGGAGAGGTGGCTGCCGTAGGCAGACGGAGTGGGGGTCGAACTCCTTGGAGATACGCTCTCATGCCCACTGACCTCTTTCGCGCCGCCCGCGAGGCGATGGCGCACGCCTATGCGCCCTATTCGAAATTCCCGGTCGGCGCGGCGCTCCTGACGACCGACGGACGCGTCTTTACCGGCGCGAACATCGAAATCGCCTCCTATCCGGAGGGCTGGTGCGCCGAGACGACTGCGCTCGGCCACTACGTCATGGCCGGTGGCGGCAAGCTGGCGGAAATCGCCGTCGTCGCCGAGAAGATGGACCGCATCACGCCCTGCGGCGGCTGCCGCCAGCGGCTCGCCGAGTTCGCCGATCCGCAGACCAAGCTGCATCTTTGCGACCAGAACGGCATCGTCGAGACGGTCACCATGGCCGAAATCCTGCCCTTCGGCTTCAAGGGAGACACGCTGAAATGACCGAAGCAGCTGCCCGCCTGAAAGAACGCCTCGCCGGCCGCGCGCCGCAGATCGCGCTTGTCCTCGGCTCCGGTCTGGGTGGCCTCGTCGACGAGGTCGAGAATGCCGTGCGCATCCCCTATGGCGAATTGCCCGGCTTTCCGCAGAGCGGCGTCACCGGCCATGCCGGCCAGATCGTCGCCGGCGACCTTTCCGGGCGCCCGGTGCTGATGCTCGCCGGCCGCGCGCACTATTACGAGCACGGCAACGCCGCCGCCATGCGCCCCGTCCTCGAAACGCTGGCCGCCATCGGCATCGACCGGCTGCTGCTGACCAACGCGGCAGGTTCGCTGCGCGAGGAAATGCCGCCCGGCTCGGTGATGATGATCACCGACCACATCAATTTTTCCGGCACCAATCCGCTCTTCGGCGAACAGACGGACCGGCGCTTCGTCGGCCTGACGGAAGCGTACGATCCGATCCTGCGCGCCGCCATCGAGCGCGCGGCGCAGGCGACCGGAACGGAGCTCCACAAGGGCGTCTATATGTGGTTCTCCGGGCCGTCCTTCGAGACACCGGCCGAAATCCGCATGGCGCGCGTCTTCGGCGCCGACGCGGTCGGAATGTCGACCGTGCCGGAAGTCATCCTCGCGCGCTTCTTGGGGCTTCGCGTCGCGGCGTGCTCGGTGGTGACGAACCTCGCCGCCGGCATGACGGGCGGGGAATTGTCGCATCAGGAGACCAAGGACATGGCGCCGTTGGGCGGCAGGCGGCTGGCGGCGATCTTCAAGGCGATGTTTGCGGATGAGGCGTTGGATGGCTGAGGTGGCAGTGCGAGACACCCCCCTCTGCCCTGCCGGGCATCTCCCCCTCAAGGGGGGAGATCAGTCTCGTCATTGCCGCGCCCAACTTGCGGGAGTAGGCGGGAGGGCGACGTGCTTGATCTCCCCCCTTGAGGGGGAGATGCCCGGCAGGGCAGAGGGGGGTGACATGGCGGTCACCTTGCCGAACTAGCCATGCTCCCCCAGGAAATCATCCGCAAAAAGCGCGACGGCATCGCCCTGACGCCCGTCGAGATCGTCGCCTTCGTCGACGGTCTCTCCAAAGACACCTTCACCGAAGGCCAGGTCGCCGCATTCGCCATGGCGACCTATCTCAAAGGCATGTCACGCGACGAAGCGGTTGCCCTGACGCTAGCCATGCGCGATTCCGGCCATGTGCTCGACTGGTCGGACCTGCCCGGCCCGGTCACCGACAAGCATTCGACCGGTGGCGTCGGCGACAATGTCTCGCTCATGCTGGCGCCGATCGTGGCGGCGTGCGGCGCCTATGTCCCGATGATTTCCGGACGCGGGCTCGGCCACACCGGCGGCACGCTCGACAAGATGGATGCGATCCCCGGTTACCGTTCGCAGCCCGACGAGGCGCTGTTTCGCCGGACGGTCAAGGCGGCTGGCTGCGCGATCATCGGCCAGACGGCGGACCTTGCGCCCGCCGACAAGCGCTTCTACGCGATCCGCGACATCACCGCGACGGTCGAATCCGTCCCGCTCATCACCGCCTCGATCCTGTCGAAAAAGCTCGCGGCCGGGCTGCAATCGCTGGTGCTCGACGTCAAATGCGGCAACGGCGCCTTCATGGCCTCGCTGGACAGGGCGTCGGAACTCGCGACCAGCCTCGTCGAGGTGGCGAACGGCGCCGGTCTGCCGACGACGGCGCTCATCACCGACATGAACGCCCCGCTGGCCTCGGCGGCCGGCAATGCGGTTGAGGTGCGCAACGCCGTCGAATTCCTCACCGGCGCGCATCGCGACAAGCGCCTCGAGGACGTGACACTGGCGCTTGCCGCCGAAATGCTGATGTCGTCCGGCATCGCCGCAACGCCGCAGGAAGCAACCGCGCGCGCGCAGGATGCGTTGGCCTCAGGTGGGGCGGCGGAACGCTTTGGCCGGATGGTTGCGGAGCTCGGCGGGCCGGCCGATTTCGTCGAGAAGATGGACGGCTATTTGCCGAAAGCTGCCGTCGAACGCCCGGTCCTGGCCGGGGAGGCGGGCTTCATCGCGGACATCGCGACCCGCGACATCGGCCTTGCCGTCGTGGAACTGGGCGGCGGGCGCCGCCGCGCGGAAGACAAGGTCGACCCCACCGTCGGCATTACGCGGATCGTCATGCCGGGCGAGCGAGTGGAAAAGGGCGCGATGCTCGGCCTCGTCCACGCCCGCAGCGAATTCGAGGCGGAACAGGCGGCGGAGACACTGCGCCGGTCGATCCGGATGACGGCTGAACGCTCCACCATGCGGGATACGGTCCTGCAACGCATCGCGACGAGACCCTGATATAGACCCGTCAGTGCTAGGCTACCCCCACCCTTTATCCCTCCCCACAAGGGGGAGAAAGACGTGAGCGTCGCGCCCCTTCTTCAATCCAGGCGCAGCGTTGACGAACAATCGCGACGTGGATGGCCTCCCTCCCCCTTGTGGGGAGGGATAAAGGGTGGGGGTCTCACGACCATGGTCGTGACCTTCACAATAGACCCCACAGCCGAACACTCACTGCTCCAGCAGCAACCGCCCGTTCTCTACCCCAAACCTGCGCAGCCCGTTGAGAAAACTCATCCCGATCAGCGTCCCCGACAATGCCTCGTCGTCAAGCACCATGGCCTGGATGTCGCGCACCACGATGCCGCCGATTTCCAGTCGTGACAGCGTGGCGGACGCTGCATGGATGGTGCCGTTGGCGGTGTTGACCGGGTGTTTGAAGTCGGCGGTCGAGACCGTGACGCCGATCCGCCGCGCAGTTGTCGTGTTGATTGCGACGACGCTGGCGCCGGTATCGATCATCGCTTCGACGGTGCGGCCGTTCAGGCGGAAGTCGCCGATGAAGTGACCGCGGCCGTCGGGTTCGAGGCGTACGCGACGGCCGGTCGCTGTCGCTGGCGATTGCGCCAGCATGGAGATCGTCGGCGGTGTGTCCCCTTCGCCGCGCCCGAGCGCGGCTTGCGCCAGTCCCGGCAACAGGTCCGGATTGGCGTCGTGGATGGCAGGGACGGCGATCGCGGCCGCGACGACGGCCGCTCCGACGAGCATGAGATTGCGAAGCATGGGCCACTCCGGCACGGAACTGGCCAAGACTACCGCTCAGGAACCTCCCGCGCGCTTAACGCCGCGCGCGAAATAGCCGAAGCGTTAAGCGGCGGTTAAGAGCCTACTTCGTGCCGTACATGCGGTCGCCCGCATCGCCGAGACCGGGCACGATATAGCCCTTCTCGTTCAGCTTCTCGTCGATCGATGCGGTGACGACCGGCACGTCGGGATGGGCCTTGGTGAAGCGGTCGATCCCTTCGGGCGCGGCGAGGAGGCACAGGAAGCGCAGATTGGTCGCGCCGCGTTCCTTGAGCTTGTCGACGGCCATGATCGCGGAATTGGCGGTGGCGAGCATCGGATCGACGACGATGACGAGCCGGTCGGCCAGATCGCTCGGCGCCTTGAAGAAATACTCGACTGCCTGAAGTGTCTCGTGGTCGCGGTAGAGCCCGACATGGGCGACGCGGGCGGCGGGCACGAGGTCGAGCATGCCGTCGAGGAGGCCGTTGCCGGCGCGCAGGACCGAGGCGAAGACGAGTTTCTTGCCTTCCAGCGTCGGCGCGGTCATCGGCTGCATCGGCGTCTCGATCTCGCGCGTCGTCAATTCGAGCTCGCGCGTCACCTCGTAGCAGAGAAGCAGCGAAATCTCGCGCAGGAGCCGCCGGAAGCTGGCGGTCGACGTCGCCTTGTCGCGCATGATGGTGAGCTTGTGCTGGACAAGCGGGTGGTCGACGACGGTCACGCCCTGCATGGTCTGTCTCTCCGGATAGCGTTCAAGCGGCTGATGCGAGGACGCATAACGCCTGGCGCGCGGGAGTCAAACCCTGATCTGGCGTCAGTGCGTGCCGGCGCGCTTCGAGGTGCGCTCGTAAAGCTCGCGCACGATGCGGCTCGCGGTCGTCTCGAAGGCGAAGGGCAGGATCGAGTGGATCAGCGCCGCGCCGGCGGCCATGCCGAGCCGCGAGGCGAACCAGGCGGCAAAGGCCATGTGGCCGAAATAGGTCTCGCCGACATTGGCCGGATGGTCGGTGAAGATGCGTGCGATGCGCGTGGTCATGTCTGATTCCCCGATTTGTGAATCACAGGATCGCACGGCAAGCGGCCTCGAATGTCCCAAAGATTCCTTGTGAAGAGCCGAATATTGGGACATCATCCCAATATGGCTTATCAAATCGATGAAATAGACCGGCGTATCGTCGCCGCCCTTCAGAGCGACGCGTCTCTGTCGATCGACCAGTTGTCGGAAGAGGTCCATCTGTCGCGCAACGCCTGCTGGCGGCGGGTGAAGCTGATGGAGGAGGAGGGCATCATCACCGGCCGCGTCGCGCTGGTCGATGCCGAGCGGCTTGGCTACGGCCTCTCCGTCTTCATCCTCGTGCGGACCACCCATCATGAACCCGGCTGGCTCGACCGGTTTCGCAGCGCGGTGCAGGCGATCCCCGAAATCCAGGGCGTCTACCGCATGTCCGGCGATCTCGACTATGTGCTGCGCGCCCGCGTGCCGGACGTGAAGGCCTATGATCGTCTCTATCAGCGCCTGATCGCCAAGGTGCCGCTGTCGGACGTGTCGGCCTCCTTCGTCATGGAGGAGATCAAGGAGACGATGATGCTGCCGCCGATCGTCCGATAGGGCTGGTGACAGGTCTCTCGTTCGGGCGCATCATCGCTGGCCGGAGGGATTTGCGATGATCGTTCGTCAGCTCGACCGGGAAGAATGTCTCGACATCGTCGGGAAGAACCGGCTTGGCCGGCTCGCCTGCGTCAGCGCCGGGGTGCCCTATATCGTCCCGATCCACTATGCGCGGTCCGATGATCATCTCTATGCCTTCTCGATGCCGGGCCGGAAGATCGAGGCGATGCGGGCCGATGCCGGGGTCGCCATCCTCGTCGAGGAGATCGAGACGCCGCAGCACTGGCGCACGGTCATGGTGCGCGGCCGGTTCGAGGAACTGCCCGACCGGATCGGCTTCAAGCGCCTGCGCGATCAGGCGTGGCAGTTGCTCAGCCGTCACGCCGCCTGGTGGGAGCCGGGTGCGTACAAGCCCGTAGCGCCGGCGCTTGCCTTCAAGTCCGAACAGGTCTTCTTCCGCATTTCCATCGACGAGATATCGGGCAGGGAATCGATCGACGACGATTGACGCGCCGCGTGCGACGGGGAATAGAGGCCGCCATGACCAGCGCCATCTCCCCCACCATCGGTTTCCAGCGTCTTTCCCACGGCGAAGGGCTCGACCTTCCCTCCTATGCGAGCGAGGAGGCGGCGGGCATGGATGTCCGCGCCGCCGTTCCCGCCGATCGTGAAATGCTCGTTCTGCCCGGGCGGCGCGTTCTGGTGCCGACCGGCTTCATCATGGAGATTCCCGCCGGCTACGAGGTGCAGGTGCGCCCGCGCTCCGGCCTGGCTCTGAAGCACGGGATCACCTGCCTCAACACGCCCGGCACCATCGACAGCGACTATCGCGGCGAGGTGAAGGTTTTGCTGGTCAATCTGGGCGACGAGGAGTTTGCGGTGACGCGCGCAATGCGCATCGCGCAGCTCGTCGTTGCGCCGGTCGTGCGCCCGCGCCTGGAAGAGCGCTCGCATCTCGGCGAAACGGCGCGCGCGACGGGTGGCTTCGGCTCGACCGGGACCTGAAACAATTCGTGTCGGCCCCGGCACGATCATGGTGAACAAAAGCTGACGCTCCACGTTTGGATGCAGCGCCCGTTCGGGACGCGCATTCACGTGAAGGAGACGCACCATGCCGGCTATCGGTCAATCGAAGATCGTGATCCTCGCCACCGACGGGTTCGAGCAGTCGGAACTCGAGGTTCCGCTGCAGAAGCTGAAGCAGGCTGGCGCGAAAGTCGAAATCGTCTCGCTCGAAGCGGGCGAGATCACCGGCTGGGACAAGGATGACTGGGGCAAGGCCGTCCCGGTCGACAAAATCCTCGCCGACGCCTCCGCGTCGGACTATGACGCGCTCGTCCTGCCGGGCGGCCAGATCAACCCCGACCTGCTGCGGGTCGAGGAAAAGGCGGTCTCGTTCGTCAAGGCGTTCGACAAGACCGGCAAGCCGCTCGCGGCCATCTGCCACGCGCCCTGGCTCCTGATCGAGGCCGGGCTCGTCAAGGGACGCAAGGCGACGTCCTACAAGTCGATCAAGACCGACATGATCAATGCCGGCGCGAAGTGGGAGGATTCCACGACGGTTCGCGACGGCAATTTGATCACGGCACGAAATCCCGGAGATCTGGACGCCTTCTGCACCGCCATCATCGAGGCGGTGGAAGGTGGTTCGGCACAGCGTTCGGCTGCCGAGTAGCGGATCAGTCTCGCGGCCGGGCAAGCGGCGCTGGCGCCTTCGTGGCTGCCGCGCCGCTTCTTTTTTGTGGGCTATTCTCGTGGGCCGCGCCTTGTGTCATAAGGCGCCGTTTCCAGCGGATTTCGGCTCATGACACTCGCAGGCTTCGTCGCCTACAGCGCCGCCCTCGCCATTGCGGCGGCCATTCCCGGTCCCGGCATCATCGCGCTCGTGGCGCGGGCGCTGGGCTCCGGCGTCCGCTCCACCGTGCCGATGGCAATGGGGCTGGCGGTTGGCGACATCGTCTATCTGGCGGCAGCCGTCATGGGCCTCGCCTTCGTCGCCCAGACGTTCGGCACGGCCTTTCTCGTCGTCAAATATGCCGGCATCGCCTATCTGCTTTATCTCGCCTTCAAGCTCTGGAATGCAGGTCTTTCGGCGGAGCGCGTCGAGGCGAGGCGGGCGGAGGGCTTTGCGGCTTCCTTTCTGAGCGGACTCGTGGTGACGCTCGGCAATCCCAAGGTGATGGTCTTCTATCTGGCGCTGCTGCCCACCATCCTCGATCTGCGGACGGTCTCAGCCGGCGATTTCCTGGTCCTCGCCGGCCTGACCTTCGCGATCCTGATGGTGGTGCTGTTGCCCTATGTGGCGCTAGCTGCGCGGGCGCGGGGCCTGTTGTCGACGCCGCATGCACTCAGGCGGCTGAACCGCACCGCTGCGGTCATCATGGTCGGCGCGGCGGCTGCGATCGCCACGCGCACGTGACGATTCTCGATCAGCGCATCACCGCGCTGCCGCCACGGCGCGCGCAGGCCGGGCCGGGACCACGCATGTAGTGGCGCTCGGGCCGATAGGTCGGCAGCAGAAACTCGCGCAGCGCGCGGGGAAGATTGTTGAGGCGAGCCCAGATACGCATGACCCAAAATCCCTGACCAGTCGGGTGTCCCTTCCGAATGGCTTCAAAATAGCGAAATCAGATGAATTTCCGATGAATCGAAAATTAATTCATGCGGCATTTCTGCCCTGAAGAATGGCGGAAATGCGCGGGTTTGGTGGCGCATTTGCGCCACAATTCGGCTGTCGGCCGAGTGTTGCGCAAATGCCACGGTTTCAAGAGGCCTGAAACATTCGATCACGATCGGCATCGGAGCGGAACATGACCCTGAAACCGACGTTGGACCAGCATCAGGCACGGGCAATCCCGCCACCAATCCAGACGAGGAAGGACCGACGAATGGGTCTCTTTTCGAAAGACATCAAGACGATGGACGATCTCTTCGTCCACACCTTGCGCGACATCTACTATGCGGAAAAGCAGATCGTGAAAAATCTGCCCAAGATGATCGAGAAGGCGACGAGCCCCGAACTGCGCAGGGGCTTCGAAACGCATCTGCGCGAGACGGAAGGTCACGTTTCACGGCTTGAGCGCGTGTTCGAACTTCACGGCGTCGAGGCGAAGGGCGTCAACTGCCCCGCGATCGACGGCATCCTCAAGGAAGCCGACGAGATCGCCGGCGAGGTCGAGGACAAGCAGGTGTTGGATGCCGCGCTCGTCGCTGCCGCACAGGCCGTCGAGCATTATGAGATGACGCGCTACGGAACGCTGGTCGCCTGGGCGAACAAGCTTGGGCGCAGCGATTGCGCCGCGATCCTCCAGCAGACGCTCGACGAGGAAAAGGCGACCGACAAGAAGCTGACCGACCTCGCCGAACGCGGCGGCGTCAATCTGGCGGCTGCCGAATAGGTCAAGTCTCAGGCAGCAACGTCATTCGCCGCGCCGGTATCCCGCGCAGGGTGCTTGGGCCGTTGCGGTGCTGCCGGGGTGACGGGCGCATTCGTCCATCACCCGCCTGACGGCAGATCAACCCTTCTCCCTCGCCCCGGGCGGTCAGCGGGATAGCGGGGAGCGGAATTTGGTGGCCCGGCTTCGCGGTGAAGCCGGGTCACTCTTGCCTTGATGGCGGCAGGTTTCATATGAAGCGCGATGGCCATCGAGATCGAACGCAAGTTTTTGCTCGCTTCGGACACCTGGCGCCGCCACGCGGTCTCCGTTCGGGCGTTGCGGCAGGGTTATGTCTGCAGCGCCCCGGACCGGTCGGTTCGTGTGCGCATATCGGGCCCGGATGCGTGGCTGACGCTCAAATTCGGCCCCGCCGGACCGGCGCGCGAAGAGTTCGAGTACGCGATCCCGCTCGCCGACGCCGAGGCGATTCTCGCCCATGCAGCCGACACGATCGACAAGCAGCGACACATCGTGCCGTGGCAGGGCCTCACCTTCGAGATCGACGAGTTTCACGGCCGGCTGGCGGGACTGGTGATTGCCGAACTGGAGACCGAGCGCGTCCATGACGGGCCGCTTCCGGACTGGATCGGGCGGGATGTCACCGACGACCCGCGCTATTACAATGCCGTTCTCGTGCGTGACGGCCTGCCGATGGATCGGCAATGACGCGCCGCCGGATCGACCCGCAGCGCCCCTCGCAAAGGAAGCGCGGCGTCTCCTTCAAAACGACCTGGCAGCGATCTCCGCAGGACTTGCCCATGCACGCGCGCACCGCGACGAAGGCCTCCACGACGCACGCAAGGCGATCAAGAAGGCGCGCGCGCTGCTCAAACTCCTTCGCACCGCCGACGAGCCGTTCTACGCCGCAGAAAATGCGCGCCTGCGCGACCTCTCCCGCTCATTCGCCGACGCCCGCAATGCCGCGTCTCTGGTCGAGGCCGTCGAGCGGTTACGCGTCGCGCATCCCGATCACGCGAAGGCACTCATCGCCCTGAAGACGCGGCTCGAACTGCGGCGCGACGCGCATGTCATCGATGGCGATGTGCTTGGTGGGCGCATCGAAGAGGGGCTCGAACGCGTCGAGCAAATGCGTCTCGACATGGAGCGCTGGCAATTGCCGGCCGAACCCGACGCGGCTGCGATCGTTCTGGCTGCGGGCTTGAAGGCCAATTTGCGACGGGCGAAGCGGGCCCTGAAAAGAGCCGAGGATCAGGCGCAGGACGAGGATTTTCACGACCTGCGAAAAGCCGTGAAGGCCCATTGGACGCAGCTTGGGCTCCTGCGCGAGCTGTGGCCGCAACGGGTAAAGAAAAAGCGGGCGCGTCTTGAGGAACTCGGGGAAAGACTGGGCGAGCACAACGACCTCGCTGCACTCGTCCTGCTTCTTCGTTCACGGGAACTTGATCTGACCACGTCTCGCTCGAAGCGCCTTCGCAGGATTTCGGCAAAGACCAGGGCAGTTCTCGCACATTCGACCACCAAATCGGCTCGGCGCTTGGTCGGATCGCCCCCAAAACATCTCGAATCGACATTTGTCGAACGACTTCAAGCTGATGGAAAGCTTGCCGCAGCGGCTGAGAGCGCTCCTTCTGGTCGCCCCATGTGAGAAATGCTCTTGCCTCGACTGCAGCTTTGTCACTAAAAGACCGCGGGGATTCAGGGGTCTTCAAGAAGGCATCAGCCCTTTGCCAGACTTCCATGCCGATTAACGGACCGTTCAATGACGTTACGTTAGTCTAGCGAAAGGCGAGACTTAGGGTCCGCCCGCTGACCGCGCTTTGCGCGGGAGGTGGCATTTGGGGGTCACGTACGAATGCAGCTTTCGGAAATGCCCGAGCCGCTTGCGGCCGATATTGGCGCAAACGTGCTCGCACGGCTGCGCCAGATGCATTTGGAAGCGCTCCCCCGAAACTATGAAGTCGTCTACGAGGCTCTGAGTGGCGCCAATCCGGCTCTGGTGGAAGCGATTGCCGCAATCGGCCAGACGCCGGGTCAGGACGCTTTCGACCGCATGGCCGAGCGCTGCCTCGGCCGCGGGCGCGGCGACAGGATCATCGAGACGGCGCATGCTTCGATGAGCCTCAAGCTCGACGAAATCCTGCTGCTGCTCCGGAGCGAACGGTCATCGCGCGAGAAATATGGCGAGATCCTCGACGTGACGTCCCAGGGCTTGCGGGCGCGCAGCACGGTTTCACAGGACTTTCTGCAGAAGGTCGCCAGCGTCATGTCGAGCGCGACGGACACGGCGCTCGACAGCACCCGCCGGGTCGCCTCCACGATGCAGGACAAGTCCAGCGAGCTGGAGGCGGTGAAGGCCGAGCTCGAGGAATACAAGAAGCTCTCCGACACCGACGCCCTGACGGGGCTTGCCAACCGCCGCGCCTTCGATCGCGCGATGGAAGAGGTCTATGTCGACCGCCGCGAGGCGATGTTCGGTGCGCTCGTCCTGGCCGACATCGACCGGTTCAAGCCCGTCAACGACAAGCACGGTCACCCGATCGGCGACCGCATCCTCCAGATCGTCGCCTCGGTCTTCAAGGCCTCGATGTCGACCAACGTGACGGCCGCGCGCACCGGCGGCGAGGAGTTCGGCGTCATCGTGACGGGCATGAGCGAAAAGGCGGTGATGGACCTCGCCGAGGAAATCCGCGTAACGGTCGAGCAGACCCCCTTCGTCAACGCCAAGACGGGAACCGACTACGGGCCGATCACCGTGTCCTTCGGTGTCTGCATGGCCTCCGAGGCCAAAGGGCCGGACGAACTCTACCGCAAGGCCGACCGTGCGCTCTACGCCTCCAAGAACGGCGGCCGCAACCGCGTCACCACCCATTCCGACCTGAAGGACGGCAAGTTCACCAAGGGCTGGAAGCTCTACAGTTCGAACTGATCAGGCCGGCGCCTCTTCAAGCGGTTCGATCGGGATCAGCGGCGCGGGCACGGATGTCGTCTTTTCCGCCGCCTTGCAGATATCCGCGATGACGCAGGCCGGACAGTCCGGCTTTCGCGCCTTGCACACATAGCGACCGTGCAGGATCAGCCAGTGATGGGCGTGGCGCATGTATTCGTCCGGAATGATGCGGACGAGAATGTCCTCCACCTCGTCGGGCGTTTTGCCCGGCGCAAGCCCGATCCGGTTTCCGATCCGCAATATGTGCGTGTCGACCGCCATTGTCGGCTGGCCGAACGCCATGTTGAGGACGACATTGGCCGTCTTTCGCCCGACGCCCGGCAGCTTCACCAGTTCGTCGCGGTCGCCCGGCACCTCGCCGCCATGATCGCGGATCAGGGCTTCCGACAGCGCGATGACGTTCTTCGCCTTGTTGCGCCACAGCCCGATCGTCTTGATATGTTCGCCGACCTTCGCCTCGCCGAGCGCCAGCATCTTTTGCGGCGTGTCCGCTATCGCGAACAGCGCCCGCGTCGCCTTGTTGACGCCAGCATCCGTCGCCTGCGCCGAAAGCACGACCGCGACCAGCAGCGTGAACGCGTTGACGTGCTCCAGTTCGCCCTGCGGCTCGGGCCGCTGGACATGGAAGCGGCGGAAAATCTCGGAAATCTCCGCCCGCGTGTAGCGCGTGCACCGGGCAGGCGTCTTCGCCTTGCGTTTCGCAGCGTCGCGCAGATTTGAACGGGCGGCCGCCGGAACGGCGTTTTTCGTCTTGGGCTTTTCCATGCGGCTTCTATAGATTTGAGGGATGGCCGACACAAATGCCGAAGACGCGCCGATCTTCAAGGCGCTTTTGACGCCGCACCGCTCGCTCGGGCGCACGGGCTTCTTGGTCCTGATGGGCCTGCTCGTCGCCATCTGGATCGGCATGGGCGGGATGTTTCTGTCGATGGGCGCGTGGCCGGTGTTTGGTTTCTTCGGCCTCGACGTCCTGCTGATCTATCTCGCTTTCCGCGCCAGCTACCGCTCCGGCCGCGCCCGCGAGGAGGTGGCCGTCTCGCGCACCCGCCTCGACATCCGCAAGGTCGCCCCATCCGGCCGCGAGGAAGCGCACGCCTTCAACCCGTTCTGGACCAAATTCCGCATCGCCCGCCACGACGAGATCGGCATCACCGACATGGCGGTGGAAGGTGAGGGAAGGCGGGTGGCGATCGGCGCGTTCCTCAACCCCGACGACCGCGAGAGCTTCGCCGCGGCGTTCGGCCAGGCGCTGGCGACGGCGAAGATGCGCTGACTATTGATCGAAGAGGTCGGCGGTCACGTTGCGACCGGCATGCAGGATGCGAACGATTTCGACCGTTTCGCCGACAAGATGATACACGATGACGGCGCGTCCCTCGAAGTTGAGAGAGCGCAATGCCGCTCCAAGGTCGGTTCTCGGAACGCCTCGGTGTGGAAATTCGATGAGGCTCTCGCAGACTTTCTCGATGCGGCCAATATAGCCAAACGCGAAATCGCGGCTCCTGCGCGATGCAAGGTAGTCGTAAATTTCGAAGAGATCGGCACGCGCCTCGTGCCGAATGTTGACGTCTCGGAACCTCAAGATTCCTTCTTCCGCCGCTCGTGATATGCACGGAGTTCGGCAAATACCTTCTCGGCGGGAATGCTCGGCCGTGGGTCATCCAGCGATTCCTGGATCTTGCGGCGCATATACTCGTTGAGTGCTGCTTCCTCGCGATCGAGCGCGCGCAGGCCTGCGCGCAGAACCTCGCTTGCCGACGCATAGTCGCCGGAGGCGACGCGCCGGTCGACGTCGGCCTGCTGCTGGCCGAGGGTGACGGTGATCGGTTTGCTGGCACGCATGACGGCCTCCGTGTATGACATTGTCATAGTGAATGCCCGCGGTGAACTCGTCAAGAATCGGGTGGCGGCGTCTTCCGTGCCGCGCGATATTCGCGGCATCAGGAGATCATCGCCATGAACGCCCATAGCGCCGTGCTTCAAAAGGACATCACGCCGGAAGGCTCCGACTACGAGACCGTCCGGCGCGTCATCGAGAAGATCAGCCTCGATTTCCGCGACCAGCCCTCGCTCGACGAACTGGCGGCCGAGGTCGGCGAGACGCCGATGGGGCTGCAGAAGCTTTTCACCCGCTGGGCCGGCCTGTCGCCCAAGGCCTTCCTGCAGGCCGTCACGCTCAATCACGCCCGCCGCCTGCTCGACGAAGGCCTGCCGCTGCTCGAGGCCTCGATGGAGGTCGGCATGTCCGGCCCCGGCCGCCTGCACGATCTCTTCGTCACCCATGAGGCGATGTCGCCGGGTGACTACAAGACACGCGGCGCGGGTCTTACGATCCGCTACGGCTGGCATCTCTCACCCTTCGGCGTGGCGCTGGTCATGGTCACCGACCGCGGCCTTGCCGGCCTTTCCTTCAACGATGCCGGCGGCGAGCGCGAGGCCTTTGCCGATATGTCGAGCCGCTGGCCGAACGCGGCCTATGTCGAGGACATGAGCGCGACCGCGCCCTATGCCGCCCGCATCTTCGATCCGGCCCGTTGGCGCGCGGAGGAGCCGCTGCGCGTCGTCCTGATAGGCACCGATTTTCAGGTTCGCGTCTGGCAGGCATTGTTGAAAATCCCGATGCACAAGGCGAAGACCTACTCCGCCATTGCCGGCGAGATCGGCGCTCCGAAGGCGAGCCGCGCGGTGGGCGCGGCGATCGGCGCCAATCCGGTGTCCTTCGTGGTGCCGTGCCACCGCGCGCTCGGCAAGTCCGGCGCGCTGACCGGCTATCACTGGGGCCTGACGCGCAAGCGCGCGATCCTCGGCTGGGAGGCCGGGCAGGTGTCGACCTAGCATCGGACCGAAAAGTGGCCCCCTGTTTTCGGCAGGTCCGATGCGCGCCAAGAATGACGATTTTGCTGCCCCTTGCAGCGAAAATCGACTAGAGGCGTTTCGCGAAGGGACATTGCGGAGGCCTCAAATTT
This sequence comes from Pseudomonadota bacterium, assembly GCA_023389195.1. GTDB lineage: Bacteria > Pseudomonadota > Alphaproteobacteria > Rhizobiales > Rhizobiaceae > Aliihoeflea. Next base: position 61,984 of record JAEWET010000049.1, on the reverse strand, counting down.
CATGATCACGGTGATCGGCTCGATCAATCTCGACCTCGTTGCCAATGTCGGCCTCTTGCCGCGCCCCGGCGAGACGGTTCCCGGCGACGGCTTCAAGACTTCGCCCGGCGGCAAGGGCGCCAATCAGGCGCTGGCCGTCAAGCGCGCCGGCGGCGAGGTCCGCATGGTCGGCGCGGTCGGGCAGGACGCCTTTGCCGACGAGGCGCTGGCGTGCCTGCGCGAGGGGCTGGTCGACCTGTCGGGCGTGCGTGAATCCCATTCCACCACCGGCACCGCGACGATCCTCGTCGCCAAGGATGGGGAGAACATGATCGCGGTCGTGCCGGGCGCGAACGGCTCGCTCGTTCCCGGCGACATCAAGAACGTCCATCTGGAAAAGGGCGACTGGCTCCTGCTCCAGCACGAAATCCCGATGCGCACCGTCAAGGCCGCGCTCGAGGAAGCCAAGCGCGTCGGCGCGACCTCGATCCTCAACACCGCGCCCTTCCGGCCCGAAGCGGCCGAGTTCCTGCAGCTCGCCGACTACGTCGTCGCCAACGAGACCGAGTTCGACGCCTATGCCGAACTGAAGGGCGTCGGCACGTCCGACCGCCGCGCCGCCATGCGCGAAATGGCCGACAGGACCGGCACGACCATCGTCGTCACGCTTGGCGCAGCCGGCGTCATGGCCGCCGTTCAGGGCGGCATGCTGGAAGCGCAGGGACTGAAGATCGAGCCGGTCGACACGGTCGGTGCAGGCGACACCTTCTGCGGTTACCTCGCCGCTTCGCTAGCCGAGGGCATGAAGCTGGAGGATGCGCTGCGCCGTGCTGCCATCGCCGGTTCGCTCGCCTGCCTGAAACCCGGCGCCCAACCCGCGATCCCGCAGGCGAAGGATGTCCAGGAGGCGATGGGCTAGCGCTCGGGGTCGGGCTTTGTTAGAAGCCCGGCAACGAACCGGATTCCTGACATGGCCGAGAAAATCGAAGAGGCGGTAGCGCGCCGCCGTACGTTTGCCATCATCGCGCACCCTGACGCCGGCAAGACGACGCTGACCGAAAAGCTCCTGCTTTTCGGCGGTGCGATCCAGCTCGCCGGTGAGGTCAAGGCGAAGAAGGACAAGATCCAGACCCGCTCGGACTGGATGAAGATCGAGCGTGAGCGCGGCATTTCGGTCGTCACCTCGGTGATGACGTTCGAATATGGCGACCACGTCTTCAACCTTCTCGACACGCCCGGCCACGAAGACTTCGCCGACGACACCTATCGCACCCTGTCCGCGGTCGATAGCGCCGTCATGGTCATCGACGCGGCCAAGGGCATCGAGCCGCGGACCTTGAAGCTTTTCGAAGTTTGCCGCCTGCGCGATATCCCGATCGTCACCTTCGTCAACAAGATGGACCGCGAGGCGCGCGATACGTTCGAGATTCTCGACGAGATCGAGGAAAAGCTGGCGCTTGACACCGCGCCGATCACCTGGCCGATCGGCAAGGGCAAGAACTTCGCCGGGACGTATCACCTTGCCGACAACGCCGTGCGCCATGGCGATGCCGATATGGAATGGTCGAAGGTCAATGGCCCCGATTCCAACCGTGTCGCCGGCAAGCTGCCGGAAAACGAGCGCGAGGCGTTCATCGAGGAACTCGACCTTGCGCGCGAAGCGTGCCGGCCGTTCGACGAAAACGCGTTCCGGGAAGGGCACCTCACCCCGGTCTTCTTCGGCTCGGCACTGCGCAATTTCGGCGTGCGCGACCTGATCGAGGCATTGGGTGACTGGGCGCCACCGCCGCGGGCGCAAGAGGCGGATTCCCGTCGTGTCGATGCGACCGAGCCGAAAATGACCTCGTTCGTGTTCAAGATCCAGGCGAACATGGACCCGAACCACCGCGACCGCATCGCGTTCGTCCGTGTGTGCTCGGGCACGCTGGAGCGGGGCATGAAGGCCAAGCTCGTGCGCACCGGCAAGCAGATGAGCCTGTCGGCGCCGCAATTCTTCTTCGCCAAGAGCCGCATCACTGCCGACGAGGCCTTCGCCGGCGACGTCGTCGGCATTCCGAACCACGGCACGCTGCGCATCGGCGACACGCTGACCGAGGGCGAGGAAATCCTCTTCCGCGGCGTCCCGAACTTCGCGCCCGAAATCCTCCGCCGCGTGCGGCTCGGCGATCCGATGAAGGCGAAGAAACTGAAAGAGGCGCTGCAGCAGATGGCGGAGGAAGGCGTCGTCCAGCTCTTCCTGCCCGAAGACGGCTCGCCCGCCATTGTCGGCGTGGTCGGCGCGCTGCAGCTCGATGTTCTAAAGGAGCGCCTGTCGGCCGAATATTCGCTGCCGGTCGATTTCGAGATCGCCCGCTTTTCGGTCTGCCGCTGGATTGCGGCGGAGAAGACGGAACTGCAGCGCTTCATCGACGCGCACAAGGGCGACATCGCCCGCGATCTCGACGGCGATCCCGTCTTTCTGGCGCAACACGCCTTTGGCTTGAACTACGAAGCCGACCGCTGGAAGCAGGTGACCTTCGCTGCGATCAAGGACTATCAGGTTCGCGACGCGGCTTGATCCGTCGCCTGGAAATGATTTTCCAACTCTAAGCCGGTTTCGCGCGCCTCGTCGCGCCAAGCCGCTTTCGCGCAGCCTGATTTTGCTCGCTTGGCGCCCCCGTTGCGCTAGGATGTCGCCAACGCCATATGGCTTTTGAACGACAATCCGCGAAGGGAGAGACGACCATGAGCTTGCGCATCAACCAGACCGCGCCCGACTTCACCGCCGACACCACCAAGGGCGAGATCAACTTCCACGAGTGGATCGGCGACGGCTGGGCCGTCCTCTTTTCGCACCCGAAAAACTTCACGCCGGTCTGCACGACCGAACTCGGCACCATGGCCGGCATTGCGCCCGAATTCGACAAGCGCGGCGTCAAGATCATCGGCATCTCGGTCGATCCAGTCGCCGACCACGGCAAGTGGAAGGAAGACATCAAGATCGCGACCGGCCATTCGGTCGACTATCCGCTGATCGGCGACAAGGATCTGAAGGTCGCCAAGCTCTACGACATGCTGCCGGACGATGCGGGTTCGTCTTCCGAAGGCCGCACGCCCGCCGACAACGCCACCGTCCGCTCTGTCTACGTCATCGGCCCGGACAAGAAGATCAAGCTGATCCTCACCTACCCGATGACGACGGGGCGCAACTTCGACGAAATCCTGCGCGCGATCGACTCCATGCAGTTGACCGCCAAGCACCAGGTCGCGACGCCGGCCAACTGGAAGCAGGGCGAAGACGTCATCATCACCGCCGCCGTCTCCAACGAAGACGCCAAGGCCCGCTTCGGCGACTACGAGACCGTGCTGCCCTATCTGCGCAAGACGAAGCAGCCGCAGGCGTAAGTCGCTACGAATGAAAAAGGCCGGGATCGCTCCCGGCCTTTTTTCATTCCTGGACGCTTTCAGGCGGCGGACTTGCGGCTCCGCCAGCTATCGACATAGCTCTCGCGCGCATCGCGCGAATAGGGCACTGCCGAAACGCGCACGCGGATTTCGATCTGCTTGGAGGGCTCGACCGTGGTCTTGCCGGACCCGCCATCCGGCTCGCCCCAGACGAGGGTCAGAACGTCGCCTTCCTTGATGTCGGCGTCGACCGTGCCGAGCGAGAGCATGCGGCGCTCGTTGTAGCTGTAGCCGGCGAACATCGATAGGCCGACCATCTTGCCGTCCTTCATGATGCGATCATAGCTCGACGAGGCATAGTTCGAGAGCGGCAAATCCATGAACTTGGCGTTGTCGCCTTCCTGGAACATCGTGGCGAACGCGGCGATCACGTCGTCCGGATTCCACTCGAAGGTGACTTTCCGGCGATGCGGGCCGTCGACCATCTTTTCCAGCGCCTCGCGGCCGATGAAGTCGTGGTCGAACTTGACGTAGATGCCGTAGCCGAGGTCCCAGGGCGTCAGGTAATAGTCCTCGATGTTGTCCGAGATGTACGAGCCGCCGATGGCGCCGGTCGCCTCGTAGCTCTTGTCCGACAGCCACTCGCGATAGCCCTTCATGCTCTCGCCGGTGTAGATCGCCGGCAGCGGCGAGGGAATCCAGCCCGATTCCAGCGTGTTGGTCGCATAGGCGCGGCTGCCGACTGCGACGAGGCCGTGCTCTTCGCCGGCCGCGATGATGGCGTCGCGGATGACGTCGTAATCCTCATAGGGGCCGTAGAGTTCGAGGCCGGGAACGCCCGCCATGCCGTGACGCAGCGCGCGCACCTTTTTGCCCGCGACGTTGATCCAGTCCATGTTGAAGAACTTGATCTCCGGTACAGGGGCGCCGTTGAGCTTTTCGAGGATCGCTGGGGCATTCGGGCCCTGGACCTGGAAACGGTAGTGACGGCGGACAACCGGCTTGCCCTGCGGGCGCGAGGGCGAACGCGGGTCTTCGGTCAGCTTGACGTCGTAGTCGCCGGTCTCGGCGTGATACTGCACCCAGCTCACCGTCGGCGCGCGGCCGACAAGATTGAACTCGGTCTCGCTCTCGCGGAACATGATGACGTCGCCAATGACGTAGCCTTCCGGCGTCACCGGCACGAAATGCTTGGCCTTGCCGGGCGTGAAATTCTTGAACGAGTTGATCGCGAGGTAGGAAAGAAGTTTTTCGGCGTCGGGTCCCTCGACCTTCAGTTCGGCCATGTGGTGCGACTGATCGAACAGCACCGCGCTTTCGCGCCAGGCGCGCTGTTCGTCGCGCCAGTTGGTGAATTCGGGCGCAACGACTGGATAGACATAGGCGCCGATCTTGGAGTTGCGCAGCATGTCGACCGTGCTGCCGGCAGATTTCAGCTTCTGTTCGAGATTGCTCATGGGTTTCCTCCCGGGAATGATGATGCGACGCGTCGTCGGCAGGCTTGAAGGCCGGCAACGCGCATCGTTGGATACAGAATGGCGTGGAAATAGCCGAAGTCAAGCCGAGTTGGCCACAATCGATCAATTTCTGTATACAGAAATCAGGTTGCGATTAGCGACAGTCCGGGCACGCGCCCGATCAGGTTCGGCGCCTCGCCGACGACGAAGTCGAGATTTTTGCGGGCAAGGCGCGCATGTTCGCGGCCGAGCGCCTCGGCCCGCGCGCCCTCGCGCATGGCGATCGCTTCGACGATGTCGCGGTGCTGGCGCTGGGCATGGCTGAGCGAGCGGCGAAAGGCGAGGACGTCCGCTTGGTTTTCGAGAAAGGCACTGGGCGAGGCGAAGGGCAGGTGCATCGCCCGCTCCACCTCGCGCCGCATGGTCTCGCTGCCCGCAAGCCCTGCGAGCATGGCGTGAAACTCGGTGTTGAGCTCGACATACTGGTCGAAGAGCATGTCCTCCGGCCGTTCGCGAAAGCACGTGTCGAGTTCGTCGACGAGGTCGCGGATCGCTTTCAGCCGCTCGGGCGCGACGCCGCGCTCGGCCGCAAGACGCGCCGCCGTTCCCTCAAGCACACCGCGCAGCTCGATCGCGTCGATCACGTCAGCGAGCGTGAAGGCGCGGACGGTGTAGCCGCCGGAGGGGAGCGGCTCCAACAAGCCCTCCTGCTCCAGCCGCGCGAGGGCTGCGCGTAGCGGCGTGCGCGAGATTTCGAGCTGTTCGGAGAGGCCGATTTCGGAAAGACGTTGGCCGGGCTGGACCGAACCGCCGAGCACGAGCTGGCGCACCCCGAGGAGCGCTTTCAATGCCTGGCTGTCGCGCCGCTTTTCCATCCCGATCAGTCGCGCAGCCGCTCGGCGACGAGGTGGGCGAGCTTTGCCGCGACTTCGTCCTTCGTCATTTCCGGCCACGCCTCGTTTCCGGCGCGCGAAACGATGGTGACGCGATTGTTCGCCCCGCCCATGATGCCGCCCGCCGACGTCGCGCCCGTAGCTGAGACATCGTTTGCGACGATGAAGTCCGCACCCTTGCGATCAAGCTTGGCTGCCGCGTGGTCCAACAGCTTCTCGGTCTCGGCGGCAAACCCGATGACGAGCTTCGGCCGCTCGGCATGGTGGCCGATCGTCGCGAGGATGTCGGGGTTCTCCGTCATGGAAAGGCTCAGCGCACCCGCGCCGGTCACCTTCTTGATCTTCTCGCCGTTCTCGGACTCCGGCCGCCAGTCGGCGACGGCGGCGACGAAGATCGCGGCATCGGCCGGCAGCGCGGCCTCGACCGCCGCCTTCATCTGGCGCGCCGTCTCGACATGCACCGTCGTCACGTTGGCCGGATCAGGGATAGAGACGGGACCGGAGATGAGCCGCACATCCGCGCCGAGCCTTGCCAGCGCCGCAGCAATCGCATGCCCCTGCCTGCCCGACGAGCGATTGGCGATGTATCGCACCGGGTCGATCGGCTCATGCGTCGGCCCCGACGTCACGATGACGCGTTTGCCTGGAAGCGGCTTTTTCGTCCCGCCCAGAAGCTTTTCTACGGCGGCGACGATCTCCAGCGGCTCGGCCATCCGGCCTTCGCCCGCCTCGTTGCTCTCCGCCATCTCGCCCCGCGCAGGCCCGACGAAACGAATACCGTCGGCCTCCAACGTCGCCCGGTTGCGACGCGTTGCAGCATGGCTCCACATCGCCGGATTCATCGCCGGCGCGACCAGCACCGGCTTGTTCGTCGCCAGCAGCACGGCGGACGCAAGATCGTCCGCCAGCCCATGCGCTATCTTCGCCATCAGGTCCGCGGTGGCGGGCGCGACGACGATCAGGTCGGTTTCGCGCGACAGGCGGATGTGGCCAACATCGTGCTCGGCCTGCCGGTCGAAGAGTTCGGTGAAGACGTGATCGGCCGACAGCGCACCAACCGCGAGCGGCGTCACGAACTCCTGCGCGCCTGTCGTCATCACGCACCGAACCTTCGCCCCGCGCTCGCGCAACCGGCGGATCAGGTCCAGCGACTTGTACGCCGCGATCCCGCCGGAGATGATCAGGAGAATGCGCGTGTTCGAAAGGGTCATGCTGCGCTCGTCATCGCGCCGGCTTCAGCGCCGGCTCGATGTCGGTATGGACGAAATCGTCGCCCTTGAACAGAAGCGGCATGTTCCGCGACTTTGCCAGCGCGTAGGAGAAGCAGTCGCCGAAGTTGAGACCTGCGGCGTGACCGGAGCCGCGACCGAAGCGCTGATGTGCTTTGATTGCGACAACTGCCTCCGTTCGTCCCATGGGGACGATTTCGATTGCGACCTTCTCGATCAACAGGTTCAGGCGTTCGAAACCGCGCGGAGACAGATCATTCGACATGACAAGTCCTGCCTCTACGTAGGTCGACGCTCCCATCATCGGTACTGGCGCATGCCCAAGAGCGAGCAGGAATGCCTCGGCCTCATCCTCTGCGCGCAGTATCGCGACGAGAGCAGATGTATCGACGACCATGGATCAGCTCTTGTCCATATAGTCGTAGAGCGCGTCCGACTCGGCCTTGTGATCGATCGGCCTATCCGGCCGGATTCCGAGCGCTAGAAGCTCCTCCAGAGAAGCTTTCGGGCGCCATGGTCCGCCGCTTGCATGGTCAAGACTGTCAGCCGGCAGCGGCCGTTGCAGGCGATCACGCGCCTCCTGTTCCATGGAAACGCCGCGCCTGGCCGCACTGATCCGCAAGTCGCGCATCACTTGGTCATCGATCTTTCGAACGGTCATGTTGCCCATGTCGGCCTCCTGTCGGCGCAATATAGCGTCAACACAGGATGACTGCAATGCTCGCATTGCAGTCAATGCTATCAGGTCACCTGCACCGCAATCCACACCAACATCGCGGCGATCACCCAAAGCGCGATCCGCCCCGAGCGCGTGTGCCGCGCCTCCGCCTTGCCGATCTTCGCCGCTGTCTCGTCGTCGAAGCGCAGCCCGTTTTCGGCCATGGCGTCGACCTCGCGCGACAGGCGCTCGGTGCGTGCGGCGATGTCGGGGGCTTGGCGGGCGAGGGCGGCGAGCGCGAAGGCTGCATCGCGGGCGTCTTCGGCAAATCCGCGCGGGCCGAGATTGGAGCGTATCCAGTCGCCGACAACAGGCTCGGCCGTCTTCCACATGTTGAAGGCGGGGTCGAGCGAACGGGCGACGCCCTCGACGACGACCATTGTCTTTTGCAGGAGAAGCAGTTCGGAGCGCGTCTCCATGTCGAATAGTTCGGTCACCTCGAACAGCAGCGTCAGGAGCCTAGCCATCGAGATCGTCTCGGCCGGCTGTCCATGAATCGGCTCGCCGATGGCGCGGATCGCCTGCGCGAAGGCACGCACGTCATGGGTGCGCGGCACGTAGCCGGCCTCGAAATGCACCTCGGCGACGCGCACATAATCGCGCGTGATGAAGCCGTAGAGAATTTCGGCGAGGAAGCGCCGCTCCTTCTTGCCGAGCCGCCCGGCAATGCCAAGATCGACCGCGACAATGGTCCCGTCGGGCTCGACGAAGAGATTGCCCGGATGCATGTCGGCATGGAAGAAGCCGTCGCGCAGCGTATGGCGCAGGAAGGACTGGATCAGGCTCGCGGCGATGCGCTTGAAGTCGTGGCCGGCGGCCTTCATCGCCTCGACATCCGACATCTTGATGCCGTCGATCCACTCCATCGTGATGACGTCGCGGCCCGTCCGCTCCCAGTCGACCCAGGGCACGCGGAAACCGGGATCGGTGGCCGTGTTCTCGCCGAGTTCGGAAAGCGCGGCCGCCTCCAGCCGCAGGTCCATCTCGATCCGCGTCGTCTGGGCGAGCGTCTTCGCTACCTCGACAGGCTTCAGCCGGCGCGCGGAGGGAATGAACCGCTCCTGCATGTGGGCGGCGAGGAAGAAGCCTTCGAGGTCATTGGCGAACCGCCGCCGCACGCCCGGCCGGATCACCTTGACGGCGACTTTTTCCACGCGTCCCTGCCGATCGATCGTGCCCGGATGGACCTGCGCGATGGAGGCCGCGGCGATCGGCTCTTCGAGGGTGAGGAACAGCTCGTCCACCGGACGGCCGAGCGATTCCTCGATCTCCGCGCGTGCCAGCGCGGTCGGGAAGGTCGCCATGCGGTCCTGCAGACGGGCAAGCTGGTTGGCGACGTCGCCACCGACCACGTCCGGCCGCGTCGCGAGGAACTGGCCGAGCTTGACATAGGACGGTCCGAGCCGGTCGACTGCCTTCGACATGCGGTCGGCTGCGTCATGGCTGCGCGAACGCCGCCGCGCGAGCTTGCGCGCGAACTGCCACGCAACGCGCGGCGCGCCGATGAGTTGGTCGCCGGGAAGCGCCGCGATCACGCCCTCGCGCGCGAGAATCCAGCCGGCATGGGCCAGGCGAAAATAGGCTGCAGGCGTGGTCATCGAGCGGCCGGCCTCACAGCTTCCAGCCCGAATGCAGCGCGGCGATGCCGCCCGAATAGTTGCGCCACGTCACCCGGTCGAAGCCGGCTTCGCGGATCATCGCGCCGAAATTCGCCTGATTGGGGAATTTGCGGATGGACTCGACCAGATAGCGATAGGGCTCGCCGTCGCCCGCGACGATCTTGCCGATCTGCGGGATCGCGTTGAACGACCAGGCCTCGTAGACCTTGTCGAGGACGGGCATCTCGACGTCGGAAAATTCGAGGCAGAGGAAGCGCCCGCCGGGCTTGAGCACGCGAAAGGCCTCTGACAGCGCCCTATCGATGCGCGGCACGTTGCGGATGCCGAAGGCGATCGTATAGGCGTCGAACGTCGCGTTCTCGAACGGCAGTTCCTCGGCATTGGCCTCGACGAAATTGACATGCGTGTCGAGCTTGCGCTTCACCGCGCGGTCCTGGCCGACGGCGAGCATCGAGCCGTTGATGTCGAGCACGGTCGCCTGCGCATTGCGGTCGGACGCCTCGACGATGCGGAACGCGATGTCGCCGGTGCCGCCGGCAACGTCGAGCACGCTCCAGCCGGGCCGGCGCGGCGGGTTCAGCCACGTCACCATCGCGTTTTTCCACACCCGGTGCAGGCCCGCCGACATCAAATCGTTCATGACGTCGTAGCGCTCGGCGACCTTGTGGAACACGTCGTTGACGAGCGGCTGCTTCTCGCCTTCGCCCACCTGCCGGAAGCCGTAGGAAGTTTCCATCCCGCCTTGGGCGGTGGTGCGTGCGTCCGACATCAATTCACCTGTTTCGTCCTGAAAATCGCGGCGACCATAGCCGATCGACCATCGGGGCGCTATCTTCCCGCCCGCGATGAAGAGCCGCGCCGAACAACGAAGTTAGAAAGTCCGTAATGGTTCTCAAGGCAGAATTGCATTGTCATATCGAGGGCGCCGCCGCGCCCGAACTGGTCGAAGCCCAAGCCCGCAAATACGGCAAGGACGTTTCCCATTTCATCAAGGACGGCTCGTTCGTCTGGCATGATTTCACCAGCTTCCTGAAAGCGTACGATGAGGCCGCCGACCTTTTCCGCTCGGAAGAGGACTACGCGCGCCTGGCCGAGCACTATCTGTCCTCCATCGCCCGCGACGGCGCGATCTATTCGGAGGTCTTCACCTCGCCCGACCACGCCGAGGCGGCGGGCCTCTCGCCCAAGGCCTACACCGATGCGCTCGGCGAAGGCATGGCGCGGGCAAAGGCCAAGACCGGCATCGAGGGCCGGATGATCGTCACCGGCGTGCGCCATGTCGGCGTCGAATCGATCGAGAAGGCCGCACGCTTCGCCGCAAAGTGCGGCCACCCGCTGGTCACCGGCTTCGGCGTTGCCGGCGACGAGCGCATGGGCACGATGGAGGACTATGTCCGCGCCTTCGAGATCGCGCGCGAGGCCGGCCTCGGCATCACCGTCCATGCCGGCGAGTTCGGCGGGCCACAAAGCGTGCGCGACGCGCTCGACCACATCCGCCCCTCGCGCATCGGCCACGGCGTCCGCGCCATCGAGGATGCCGACCTCGTCCAGCGCATCGTCGACGAAGGCGTGGTGCTGGAGGTGTGCCCCGCCTCCAATATCGAGCTCAAGGTCTACCCGTCCTTCGCCGAGCATCCCTTCTCGAAACTGCGCGCCGCAGGCTGCAAGGTGACGCTCAATTCCGACGACCCGCCCTATTTCTGGACGTCGCTCAAGCGCGAATACGAAATCGGCCGCGACGAGTTTGGACTGTCGGACAAGGATTTGACTGCCCTGACCCGGACTGCGATCGAGGCGGCATTCTGCGACAGAAAGACGAAGCAGGCATTGCTGGCGAAGGTGGATGCCAGGCGCTGATCCGGGCGGGTCATCGCCAAGACGCCCCCTCCGCCTCGCAGTCGCTCGGCACCTCCCCCGCTTCGCAGGGGAGGACCCACCGTCGAGGACGTCCGCGACCTTGATCCTCCCCTGCGAAGCGGTGGAGGGGGCACCGATCGCACTACCCCTGCCCATACGTCTTCGGCGCATCGTCCAGCCCCTTCAACAAAGCCGCTGCGCTCTCCAGATAAGCCCTGCGCTTCTCCCGATCCATCCGCGCCCAGTTCCGATAGACTTGGCTTAACCGCTGGTTGCCTGCCAGCTTCTTCGCGTTCCTGCCGAGGAAATCCCAGTAGAGTGGATTGAACGGGCACGCATCCGGCCCGGTCTTCTTTTTGACGTCGTACCGGCACGATCCGCAATAATCCGACATCCGGTCGATATAGGCGCCGCTGGCGGCATAAGGCTTGGTGCCCAGGATACCGCCATCGGCGAACTGGCTCATGCCGATGACGTTCGGCAGTTCCACCCATTCATAGGCATCTGCATAGACCTCTAGATACCATTCATGCACCTGCCGCGGATCGATGCCGGCGAGGAGCGCGAAGGTGCCGGTCACCATCAGCCGCTGGATGTGGTGGGCATAGGCATGGTCGCGCGTCTCCTCGACCACGTGCCGCACGCAGTTCATGTCGGTTTCGGCCGTCCAGTATAAATCGGGCAGGGCGCGCGTCGCGCCGAAGAAGTTCATCTCGCCATAGGCCGGCATCTTCAGCCAGTAGACGCCGCGCACATATTCGCGCCAGCCGATGATCTGCCGGATGAAGCCTTCGGCGGCATTGAGCGGAACGTCGCCCGCCCGCCATGCTGCATCTACCCGCCGGCAAAGGTCGAGTGGATCGAGAAGGCCGATATTGATGTAGGGCGAGAGCAGCGAGTGGTACAGGAAGGGCTGGCCGGCCAGCATCGCATCCTGATAGTCGCCGAACGCAGAAAGCGCGTCGCTTAGAAATACATCCCGCGCCGCTTCCGCCTGCTTGCGCGTCACCGCCCAGCCGAATTTGTCCAGCGTGCCGAAATGGTCTGCGAAGCGGTCCTCGACCAGCGCGATGATCTCCTTCGTGACAGCGTCGGGCCGGAAGCGCTTGGGCTTCGGCATGAAGAGATCGTCGGCAGCCGGCATGCGGTTGTCCGCATCGTAGTTCCATTTGCCGCCCGCAGGCTCGTCGCCCTCCATCAGCAACCCGGTTTTCCGGCGCATTTCGCGATAGAAATATTCCATGGTGAGCTGCTTGCGACCGTCCGCCCATTCGGCGAAGTCGTCATGGCTGGCGAGAAAGCGCGTGTCCGGCCGGATTTCGACCGGGCAGCCAACGGCCGCTTCCCAGCCGCGCATCATCTCCATAACCCGCCACTCGCCAGGCTCGGCGACGATCACGCGTTCCGGCTTATGCCGCTCCACCGCGCGCTCCAGTTCGCCGCTGAAGCTGCCCGAATTGCCGCGATCGCTCAGCTTCACATAATCGACGACAAACCCCGCCTGCCGCAGCTCCTCGGCGAAATGGCGCATGGCGGAGAGGATAAAGACGATCTTCTGCTTGTGGTGGCGCACATAGGTCGTCTCGTCGGCGACCTCACACATCAGCACGACGTCCTGCGCCGGATCGGCATCCGCCAGATTCGACATCGCCGGCGAAAGCTGGTCGCCGAGAATGAAGATCAGATGCCGCGCCTTGCGTCGGTCGAGGGCCATGCGTGTCTCCAGACAGGTTAGACAACGCATACGACAGGAACCCACGAACGGTTGCCGCCCGCCAAAATGCCGCAGCGCGACAAGGCGCCCCTGCGACAGCCCGCGCCTTTGACGCCCCGTCCGCTTGGCCTATGTTGCTCTCAGGCAACCGACAAGGACCACGTCATGGACCCGCTCATCCTCTCCAGGATTCAGTTCGCGGCGAACATTTCGTTTCACATCCTGTTCCCGACGATCACGATCGCGCTCGGCTGGGTCCTTCTCTTCTTCAAGCTGCGCTTCGACCGCACCGGCGACCACGCCTGGATGAAGGCCTATTTCTTCTGGGTGAAGGTCTTCGCTTTGTCCTTCGCGCTCGGCGTCGTGTCCGGCGTCACGATGAGCTTCCAGTTCGGCACCAACTGGCCGGGCTACATGGAAACGGTCGGCAACATCGCCGGCCCGCTTCTCGCCTACGAGGTCCTGACCGCCTTCTTCCTCGAGGCCGTCTTCCTCGGCATCATGCTCTTCGGCTTCCGCCGCGTGTCGAACCGCGTCCACACGCTGGCGACCTTCCTCGTCGCCTTCGGCACCACCATGTCGGCCTTCTGGATATTGGCGCTGAATTCATGGATGCAGACGCCCGCCGGCTTCGAGATGCGCGACGGCGTGGCGCACGCGACGGACTGGTTCGCCATCGTCTTCAACCCGTCCTTCCCCTATCGCCTTACCCACATGCTGATCGCGTCGGGCCTGACGGTCGCCTTCCTCATCGCCGGCCTCTCGGCGCTGCGCTACATCCGCGGCGACCGCTCCGCATCGATGCACAAGGCGCTGAAGACAGGCGTCTATCTCGGCGCGATCCTGATCCCGGTGCAGATCTTCGTCGGCGACATGCATGGCCTCAACACGCTCGAGCATCAGCCGCAGAAAGTCGCGGCGATGGAGGCGAACTGGGAAACGCGGCCCAACGTGCCGCTTGTCCTTTTCGCCTGGCCCGACGAGGAAGCGCGCGAGAACCGCTTCGAGATCGCCATCCCCAACATGGCGAGCGTCATCCTGAAGCACTCGCCCGATGGCGTCGTGCCCGGCCTCAACGACTATGAGGGCGAACACCCGCCGGTCGCCCCCGTCTTCTGGGGCTTCCGCATCATGGTCGGCACCGGCATGGCGATGCTGGCGCTGTCCTGGGCGGGTGCGTTCTTCCTTTACAGGCGCGGCGCGCTTCCCGTCCCGCTCGCCTACGGCTTTGCCGGCATGGCGTTCTCGGGCTGGGTCGCCACGCTCGCCGGCTGGTACACCACCGAAATCGGCCGCCAGCCCTGGCTCGTCGCCGGCATCCTGAAAACCGCCGACGCCGTCGCCCCCGTCCCTGGCGCCCATGTCGCCCTAACGCTGGCGATCTACGTCGTCCTCTACCTCGTCCTGATGGTCGTCTATCTCGGCGTCCTGACGCATCTGGCACTGAAAGCCGGCAAGGAAGGCGACGACGAGCCCGATCCCGCGGTGGAGGATGAGCCATTGTCGCAGCCTGTGGCGGGGGAGTAGGCATCGTGGTCAGCTTTGCACCAGACACCCCCCTCTGGCCTGCCGGCCATCTCCCCCTCAAGGGGGGAGATTACTCTCATCGTCGCCCCGCTCATGCGACCGCCGTTCGGGCGAGATCGGTGGCGAGACTGATCTCCCCCCTTGAGGGAGAGATGGCCGGCAGGCCAGAGGGGGGTGAGCGCAGCGGCATCAAGGGGAACCGGCATGATTGACGCAATCGACTGGCACGTCGCCATGCCCCTGATCTTCGCCGGCCTGATGGGGCTGTCGATCCTGATCTATGTCGTGCTCGACGGGTTCGACCTCGGTATCGGCATCCTGTTCTCCGTCGCGACCGACGAAGAGCGCGACACGATGATCAACTCGATCGGCCCGTTCTGGGACGCGAACGAAACTTGGCTCGTCCTGGCTGTCGGCCTTCTGCTCGTCGCCTTCCCGGTCGCGCACGGCATCATCCTGACCTCGCTCTATCTGCCCGTCTTCGTGCTGCTGCTCGGCCTCATCATCCGCGGCGTCGCGTTCGATTTTCGTGCCAAGGTGCCGCTCCACCGCAAGCATCGCTGGAATTTCCTGTTCTTCGCCGGCTCGCTGACGGCCTCGCTGGCGCAGGGTTACATGCTCGGCGTCTACGTGCTGGGGCTGGAGCGCGGTGCGGCGACGTTCGGCTTTGGTGCGCTGGTGGCGCTGTGCCTCGCCGCCTCCTACGCCGCGATGGGCGCTGCCTGGCTGATCTACAAGACCGAGGGCGAGTTGCAGCGCAAGGCGGTGCGGTTCCTGCGGTCAGCGCTCGTCTTCACGGCGGTCGGCATGGTGGCGATTTCGCTGGCGACACCCTTCGCCAGCCCACGCATCTTCGAAAAATGGTTCACCTGGCCGGAGATTTTCTACGTCGCTCCGTTGCCGGTCATCACCGGCGCCATGTTCCTGTGGCTTTGGTTCCTGACCTTCAAGCTGCCGCACAAGGACGATCGCCATTCGATCACGCCGTTCCTCGTGCTCGCCGGCATTTTTGCGCTCGGCTTTGCCGGACTTGCCTACTCGTTCTATCCCTATGTGGTGCCGGACCAGATGACGATCTGGGAGGCGGCGTCGGCGCCGGAAAGCCTCGCCATCATCCTGGTCGGAACCTGTTTCGTGCTGCCCGTCATCATCGGCTATTCCTTCTATGCCTACCGGATCTTCGGTGGTAAGGCGACGGACCTGACCTACGACTGACAGGCCGCACCAACCCATGAACGAGCAGACTCCGGCCACCAAAATCCGCCGCCTGCCGGCGACCCTCGCGCTGTTCGCGGTCGGGCTTACCGGCATCGCCGCGCTCTATCTGGCGCTGCCGGCCGTCACCGACCTGCCGCGCTGGGCCTATGTCGTCAACCCGGTGCTGATGCTCGCCGTCTTCGTCGTCGCCGGCGTCTTCATCGCCCCGGCCTGCGGCTTTCGCTCGCGCATCGCCGAACGTGCGTCGGGGCATGCCGTCCCGCTTCTGCCGCCCCGCGCGGCGCTCTTCGCCGTCATGGGCATCGCGGCCGGAATCGTCGTCGGTCTTGCCGATCACGCCACCCGCACGCTCTGGCAGGACCCGCACGGTCTGACCCCGGCATTGACCGACAATTGGCGTGTCGCAAGCCTCACCGTCGGCATCTTCTATGGCGGCGTGGTCGAGGAGATCACCGTTCGCTGGGGGGTCATGAGTCTCGCCGTCCTTCTCGTCTGGAAAGCGTTCGGCCGCAACGCACCGCGCCCCTCCGCGAACCAGGTCTGGATCGGCATCGCCATCGCCGCGATCCTGTTCGCGCTCGGCCATCTGCCGGCCCTCGCCTCGAGCGGGGCCGACCTTACGCAGGCGCTCGTCTTTCGCACGCTTTTCTGGAACGCCACGCTCGGCATTCTCTTCGGCGCGCTCTTCGCCCGCTATGATCTCGAGGCCGCGATGATTGCGCATGCAGGCTTTCATGTCGGCCTGTTGCCGGCGTCCCTGCTCGCGTCTCTCCTTTAGCAAGTTCGGAACTATCGCGCTTTTGCCACATTCTGATTGGGGGGGCGCGCGAGCCCTGTTCTCGTGCGCCTGAGCGCAAAGCTTGAACGGGTCTTCGGGTCCGGGGGACAAGAAAAAGCATGGCAGAAAAAGTAGCGACCGGGAGGCTGGGGCCGTTTCCCCATGTTTCGATCCCGGTCTTTTCCATTTCCGCACTTCTCATCGTCGGCTTCATCATCTTCGGAGCCATCTTTCCAGAAACCGCCGGCGTCGTCTTTCTCGGCGCGCAGACGGGCATTGCCGATTATTTCGGCTGGTTCCTGATTGTCGTCACCAATCTGGCCGTCCTGCTCAGCCTCTATCTGGCGCTCGGGCCCTACGGTTCGATCCGCCTGGGAGCCCAGACGGAAACGGCCCAGTACGGGCTCTTTTCGTGGGTCGCGATGATGTTTTCGGCCGGCATCGGCATCGGCCTCATCTATTGGGGCGTCGCCGAACCGCTGACCCATTTCTACGAGTCACCGCTCCAGGAGCCTGAAAGCGTCGCCGCCGCCGAGCAGGCGATGGTGCTGACCTTCCTGCACTGGGGCTTTCACGGCTGGGCGATCTACTGCGTCGTCGGCTGCGCGCTGGCCTATTTCCACTACCGCAAGGGCCTGCCGCTCTCCATCCGCTCGGCGCTCTATCCGATCATCGGCGAGCGCATATACGGTCCGTGGGGACATGCGGTCGACATCCTGGCCGTCTTCGGCACCATGTTCGGCGTCGTCACCTCGCTCGGCCTCGGCGTCATGCAGATCAATTCTGGTCTCGGCACGCTTTTCGGCATCGCCGACAACGTCTTCATCCAGATGGGCCTGATCGCCTTCATCACGCTTCTCGCGACGGTCTCGGTCGTGCTGGGTCTCGACGGCGGCATCAAGCGCCTGTCGAACCTCAACATCCAGCTTTCCTTCATCCTCCTGGCCTTCATCGTGATCGCCGGGCCGACGCTCTACATCTTCGACTCGTTTGTCGAGAACATGGGCAATTACATCAACGAGTTCGTCTACTTCTCCTTCTGGTCGGAAGCCTATTCGGGCACCAACTGGCAGGTCGACTGGACGATCTTCTACTGGGCCTGGTGGATTTCCTGGTCGCCCTTCGTCGGCATCTTCATCGCCCGCATCTCGCGCGGCCGCACGGTGCGCGAGTTCACGCTCGGCGTGCTCTTCGTTCCGGCGACGATCATGTTCTACTGGTTCACCGCCTTCGGCGGCGTGGCGATCCAGATGGAGCTCGCAGGAAATCCAGGACTGATCGACGTCACCCGCGAGGCCTATGGCAACGCCATCTTCCGCCTCGTCGAATTCTATCCGCTGACCGAGATCGTCACCGGTCTGCTGATCGTGATGATCGTGATGTGGTTCGTTACTTCCTCCGACAGCGCCAGCTTCGTCATCGACATGCTGACGGCCGGCGGCGAGGCCGATCCGCCCAAGGTGCAGCGCATCTTCTGGGCCGTCAGCGAAGGCGCAATCGCGGCCGTGTTGCTGCTGGCCGGCGGGCTGTCGGCGCTGCAGGCGGCGGCGGTCGTGGCCGGCTTTCCCTTCGCCTTCGTCATCCTGGTGATGATGTATGGGCTCCTGCGCGGCCTCTCGCGCGACCATCTCGTCCTCTATCGCTACGAACAGTGGTATGCGACCGAAAAGGAAGCCGAGGCCAATCTACCGAAGGCCTATGCCGGCGAGGACGCTCTTTCGGGTCCTCCCAAGATCGCCGCCGGCAACTGACGACGCAAAAAAGGCGGGCCGCATGGGCCCGCCTTTTTCCTTGGCGCGGAAAGTACCGAGGTTTACGACGCGTTGCGCGCCGCTTCCAGCCAGCCATCGACCAGATCGCGGTTCTCTTCGATCCATGCCGCGGCCTGCGCCTCGACATCGTCGTCGCCGTCATTCATGGCAGCGTTCTGCGCGAAGATGTCATCGAGCGGCACGCTGGCCTCGCCCAGCAGCGCGCGCACGGCCGGGTTCTCTTCCAGGAACGCCGTGTTGGCCACCGGGACGATGTCGTTGGCCGGGAAGCCGAGCGTGCAGGGATCGGCGACGCAGCCCGCAACGCCTTCGCGCGTGGCGGCGTCGGCAAGGTCCGCCATGTCGTCCGGCAGGTTCACTTCCGGTACCTCGATCCACACGACGTCCTCGCCGGGCGCCAGTTCGTTGACGGTCCAGTTCGGCGTCCAGGTGTAGAACAGGATCGGCTCGCCCGCTTCATGCGCGGCGATGGCATCGGCCATCGATGCGGCGTAGCCGGCCTTGATGGTGTTGACATGGTCGCGCAGGTCGTAGGCGTCCATGTGGTGCTCGATCATGATCTCGCAGCCCCAGCCGGGCGGGCAGGCGACCATGTCGGCCTTGCCGTCGCCGTCGCGGTCGAAGGCTTCCTTGACCTCGTCGCGCTTGAAGTCTTCGAGCGAGGTGATGTCGAACTCCTCGGCCGCTGCCGCCGAGATCAGATAGCCTTCGAGCGCGCCGCCCTCGGCGACCGCGCCGACGATCTCGGCCGAGCCCTCGAAGGTCGGCTGGTAAGTGTTGTGCAGCGGGAACCAGCCATTGACCCAAAGGTCGATGTCGCCCTGCGCGACTGCCTGGTAGAAGGGCGGGTTGTCGAGCGTGGTCGGGCCTTCGACCGTATAGCCGAGCTCCTCGATGAGCTGCTTGTAGATCGCCGCGTGGAACCAGCCGGTGTCCCAGGTCGCCTGCGCCATGCGCACGGTCGTGCCTTCGCCCGGCATGTCCTGGGCGGATGCGGCAAGCGGGCTTGCGAAGATGGCGGCGGCCGAAACGGTGCCGACGAGAAGTCTTTTCAGGTTGGATGTCTTCATGGGTGAAGTCTCCTTTTGCATTTCAGGTATGCCTGCGAAGGCAGGACTTTGCGGACCGGTCCGGATCGACCGGCCGTCAGGCTTCCTTCGCCCGCGTCGCGCGGGCGGAGGAAAAGAGGTTGGCGAAGGTGGCGCGCAGCGACGTCTTCTTCATGCGCGCCGGCTCGCCGAGCGACTGCGTGATGCGGTCGAGGATGATCGCCAGCAGCACGATGCCGACCCCGCCCGCCGTGGCTCCACCCACGTCCAGCCGGCCAAGGCCGGTGAAGACGGTGAGGCCGAGCCCGCCGGCGCCGATCAGCGCGGCGATGACGACCATCGACAGCGCCAGCATCAGCGTCTGGTTGAGCCCCGCCATGATGGTGCGCAGCGCGAGCGGAAACTGCACGTCCCACAGCATCTGCCAGCGTGTCGAGCCGAAGGATTGCGCCGCCTCGACCAGATCCTCGCGCACGTTGCGGATGCCGAGATTGGTCAGCCGCACGATCGGCGGCAGCGCGAAGATGATGGTGGCGATGATGCCCGGCACCATGCCGACGCCGAACAGCATCACGATCGGCACCAGATAGACGAAGGACGGGATCGTCTGCATGATGTCGAGCACCGGACGTAGCACGGCCTGGAAACGGTCGCTGCCGGCGGCGAGGATGCCGACCGGAATGCCGATCACCGTACAGAACAGAACCGACGTGATGACCATCGACAGCGTGGTCATCGTCTCGGGCCAAAGCCCGATCATGTCGATGAAGGCGAGCGCGATCAGCGTGAAGATCGCGACGCCCCGGCCCGCCGTGCGCCAGGCGATGAACGCCAGAACGGCGGTGAAGAGCAGCATCGGAACGGCGTTGAGAAAGCCGTCGAGGCCGTTCAGGACCTGCGTGATCGGCCATTGCAACGAGCGGAAGAACGGCCGGAAATTGGGCACGAGCCAGTCGCGCACGAGGCTGTTGACCCAATCGGCCAGCGGAATGGTGAGTATGTCGGAAGGGCTGAACACAGCGCCTCCTTTCGAAAATGCAAGCGGATGGATTAAGCGGCGACCGGCGTGGCGAGCTTGGCAAAGACGTCCTGCGGGGCGACGACGCCCATCAGCTTGCCCTTGCGGTCGGTGACGGCGATCGGCAGGCCGCTTTCGGCGAGCGGGTAGAGCTCGAAGAGCTGCGTCGTGCGCCCGACCTTCGGAAAGTCGGTCACCAGCGCATCCTGGAGCGCGCCGCCATTCTCGCGCAGCGAGGCGGACAGGTCGCGATAGGCGACGATTCCGATGATCGCATCGCCCTCGGTGACGTGCAGCGCGTCGCGCCCCAGCGCTTCCATCCGCGCGATGGCCGTCTCGGCCGTGTCGGTGCGGATGTCGAGCGCCTCGGCCGGCGCGGCGACGCTGCCGGCGGTGAAGACGCGCGAGCGGTCGATGTCGGAAGTAAAGGCGGCGACATAGTCGTCCGCCGGCCGGTCGACGATTTCTTCCGCCGTGCCGACCTGCACGAAGCGGCCATCCTTCATGATCGCAATACGATCACCGAGGATCAGCGCCTCGTTGAGGTCGTGGGTAATGAAGATGATGGTCTTCTTGAGGGAGCGCTGGAGCTCCAGCAGTTCTTCCTGCATGTCGCGGCGGATCAGCGGGTCGAGCGCCGAAAACGGCTCGTCCATCAGAAGGATTTCAGCTTCGGACGCGAGCCCGCGGGCAAGCCCGACGCGCTGCTGCATTCCGCCCGAAAGCTCGCCGGGATAGCTGTCGGCATAGGCGCCGAGGCTCACCTGCGCCAGCGCCTCCTCGGCCTTGCGACGCCGCTCGTCCGCACCGATGCCCTTGATCTTCAAACCATAGGAAACGTTGTCCGCGACGGTCATGTGCGGAAACAGCGCGAAATGCTGGAACACCATCGCGATCTTCGAGCGGCGCACGTCGCGCAGCACCTTGGGCGCGCAATTGGCGACGTCGGTTCCGTCGATCAGCATCTGTCCCAATGTCGGCGCGATCAAACCATTGATCATCCGCACCAGCGTCGACTTGCCCGACCCCGAAAGCCCCATCACGACGAAGATCTGGCCCTCGCCGACCTCGAACGATGCGTCCTGCACCCCGATCGTGTTGCCCGTCGCCGCGAAAATCTCTTCTTTCGTCTGGCCGTCGCGCAGCAGGCCGAGCGCCTCGTCCGGATTCTGGCCAAATACCTTGAAGATTGATCTGGCCTCTACCTTGATATTCGCTTGGTCCTGCAAAACATCTCTTTCCACCGATCGCGATCGGCACTGGATAGGATTAAGACAAAATGGGCCGCGCCCGCGATCTCGAAAAGATCACGGCTCAACGAAAACGTCTCTGCGGTTTGTTTGGCCGAAACCTAACCCCCGCTGGACGGCCTGACAACCCATGCGGCACGAAATATATCGCATTGATACTTTATGGTGTGCCGAAACCGCGTGTCTGCACCATGCCCTACGCCGCCCGTCGCGCCGCGAAGCGGCCATCGGCCAAAGCGGTCACGCGCCCATAGGTTTCGACGCGCTTGCCGTCCTGTTCCGCCACGGTCGGCACCGGGTAGCCGTCCCAGGTCAGCACCGCGTCATAGCCCTCGCGGCGGCCGAAATTGATGTTCTTGAAGGCTTTCAGGATTGGCTCGGCCGGATGCCCGTCGCGGGTGCGATAGTGCTGCTGCAGATAGCCGATCCAGACGACCAGTTCGGCGATCGCCGCTGCGCGCGTATTGAGTTCGAGCCCGAGGAACTGGTGCGGGTCGACCGTTTCACGTTCCAGCCCGAGCGATTCCGGCACGCCGAGCCGCGCCAGCGTCTCCAGCACCTCGCCCTCGAACTTCTTCATCAGTTCGAGGCTGACATAGAGGAAATTGCCCGTCCCGCAGGCCGGGTCGAGCACGCGCGTCGCGCAGAGCTGGTGGTGAAACCCGCGCACGATGTCGACGGCCTTCTTCTCGTCGCCGCTTTCCTTGGCGTCTTCCGCCTTGGTCAGCGCCTTTTGCCAGTCGGCGCGCAGCGGCTCCATCACCGTCACCTCGGGGCGGGACACGCCGATGGCGTCGCAGAACTCGGACAGGTACATCTGGTAGTTGGCGCGCTCGGCGCCGCCATCGCGGTCCGTCCAGCGTGAGATGAAAGTCTCGACCTCCAAGCGCCCCTCCCGAATGAGGGCGCACGCAATCACCGCGCAAAGAGTTACCCCATTGCAACGCCGGTTTGCTGCCCGTCCCGTCGAGCGCTCAGTTAAAGTTGCATATTCGAAAAAGGCAACCAAAAAGAGTACGGACATCGTCCCGAACGTCCCGCCCGCGTCATCCGCCGCGCTTGTGAACCCCCCGCCGCCCTGCTAAAGCGCGGCTCATGAAGACGCCCCTTTCCAAGATCCGCAATTTCTCCATTGTCGCCCATATCGACCACGGCAAGTCGACGCTTGCCGACCGGCTGATCCAGATGACCGGCTCGCTCGAGGTCCGGGAGATGAAGGAGCAGGTGCTCGATGCGATGGACATCGAGCGCGAGCGCGGCATCACCATCAAGGCCAACACCGTCCGGCTGGAATATGACGCCAAGGATGGCGAGCACTATGTGCTGAACCTGATCGACACGCCCGGCCATGTCGACTTCGCCTACGAGGTTTCGCGCTCGCTTCGCGCCTGCGAGGGCTCGCTCCTCGTCGTCGACGCCTCACAGGGCGTCGAGGCGCAGACTCTGGCGAACGTCTACCAGGCGATCGACGCCAACCACGAGATCGTGGTCGTCCTGAACAAGATCGACCTGCCCGCCGCCGAGCCCGAGCGCATCAAGGAGCAGGTCGAGGAGGTGATCGGCCTCGACGCGTCCGATGCGGTGATGATCTCGGCCAAGACCGGCATCGGCATTGAGGACGTGCTGGAGGCGATCGTCACCAAGCTGCCGCCGCCGAAGGAAGGCGACGAGACCGCGCCGCTGAAGGCCATGCTGGTCGATAGCTGGTACGACGCCTATCTCGGCGTCATCGTCCTGGTGCGCATCATCGACGGCCGGCTGAGGAAGGGCCAGCAAATCCGCATGATGGGCACGAACGCGCGCTACACGGTCGACCGCGTCGGCGTCATCACGCCCAAGATGGTGATGGTGGATGATCTGGGCCCCGGCGAGCTCGGCTTCATCACCGCCTCGATCAAGGAAGTGGCCGACACCCGCGTCGGCGACACCATCACCGACGACCGCAAGCCGACCGCCACCCCGCTCCCGGGCTTCAAGCCGGCGCAGCCGGTGGTCTTCTGCGGCCTCTTCCCCGTCGACGCCGCCGATTTCGAGGATTTGCGCGCCGCCATGGGCAAGCTGCGCCTCAACGACGCGTCGTTCTCGTTCGAAATGGAAACCAGCGCTGCCCTGGGTTTCGGCTTCCGTTGCGGCTTCCTCGGCCTCCTCCACCTGGAAATCATCCAGGAGCGTCTGGAGCGCGAGTTCGACCTCGACCTGATCGCGACCGCGCCGTCGGTCGTCTACAAGCTCGCCATGAATGACGGCTCGGAAATCGAGCTCCACAACCCGGCCGACATGCCGGACGTGGTGAAGATCGCTGGCATCCAGGAGCCGTGGATCAAGGCGACGATCCTGACCCCGGACGACTATCTCGGCGCGATCCTCAAGCTGTGCCAGGAGCGCCGCGGCGTCCAGGTCGACCTGTCCTATGTCGGTAAGCGCGCCATGGTTACCTACGATCTGCCGCTGAACGAGGTCGTCTTCGATTTCTACGACCGCCTGAAGTCGATTTCCAAGGGCTACGCCTCCTTCGACTATCAGTTGACCGACTACCGCGAGGGCGACCTCGTCAAGATGTCGATCCTCGTCAACGACGAACCCGTCGACGCCCTCTCCATGCTCGTCCACCGCTCGGCGGCCGAAAAGCGCGGCCGCGCCATGTGCGAAAAGCTGAAGGACCTGATCCCCAAGCACATGTTCAAGATCCCGATCCAGGCGGCGATCGGCGGCAAGGTGATCGCCCGCGAGACGATCTCGGCGCTGCGCAAGGACGTGACGGCCAAGTGCTACGGCGGCGACGTGACCCGCAAGCGCAAACTTCTGGAAAAGCAGAAGGAAGGCAAGAAGCGCATGCGTCAGTTCGGCAAGGTGGAAATCCCCCAGGCCGCCTTCATCGAAGCCCTCAAAATGGGCGACGGCTAAAGCGCCTTTCCTCGCCCCCGCTTGCGGGGGAGAGGTGGCTCGGGCGCAGCCCGAGACGGAGAGGGGGGCCTTGCGCGAACGCTCACCGAGCATGATCTCCCCCCTCGCGGGGGGAGATGTCCGGCAGGACAGAGGGGCCCCCATCGCACCAGCCTCGCGAAGAGCGCGCTCAGATCGACGCGATCCTGCAGGCGAATTGCCGCCACGCGGCGACCTGGCTCGGCCTGATGGCGAGTTGCAAATGGTCGGTCCGCCGGCGCGCGCGGCGCTGCGTCGGGCCGCTGCGGCCGACCGATGCGCTCGCCCATATGGGCCGCATTTTCCCGCCCTGCTGCGACACCCCCGAACGCGGCGAGGAGGTGCGCATGTTGAACCATGTGTCGAACCCGGGCACATGGCGGAACGAAGTGCCATGGTGATGAGGAGAGGAGATGAGGACAAAGACCGATTTCGATGCGCGCCGCTCGTCACCCCAACTGCGCCACGATCGCAGGGCAGGGCTGGCCGATGCGCATCTGGCTCCTTCCCATCCTCGCCCTTCCCGCTTGCTCGACCTTCGATGCCGGCCCGCCGCCCGTACCCACGGCTACGGTGGCGCCCGCAGCGCTTGTCGCACCGGCCACACCCGCCACACCGGCCGCCCCGGGAATAAAGCCGCTGACAGAGGACCAGCGCGATATGCTCGACGGGTGATCCGCTATCGCTCGGCGGCTCCTTTGTTACGTTCCGTGATGTCATTTGAGGGGAACGCACCTCGCCCTCACGCATTTTTGAAGCCGAGGGACGTCACTGAACGTTTGCGGCGCGGACGCCTTGGAGAAGGGGATCGCGCCACCATCAAAGGAGTACCCATTATGCGTAAGTTCCTTCTTGCGACCGCTGCCATCGCCGCCTTGTCGGTCGGTGCCGCGCACGCCCAGGCTTCCAACGATGATTCGGCCCGCGGCTTCGGCGCGACGGCTGGCGGCACGACGGGTGCCGTTGCCGGTGCGGTCGTCGGCGGCCCGATCGGCGCGATCGTCGGCGGTTTCGCCGGTGCCGTGATCGGCGCGGAAACGGCTGTTCCGGACGAGGTCGTCGGCTATGTCGTCGACAATCCGGTTCCGACCGTCACCTATGAAGGCGAAATCGCGGCCGGCGCCGTGATCCCGGCCGAGGTCGAAGTCGTGCAGGTGCCCAACAGCCCGGAATATGGCTACATCTACGTCAACGGCCGCCCGGTCCTGGTCGAATATGAGAGCCGCGAGGTCGTCTATTCGCCCGGCTACGTCGTGCCGGAGCGCACCGTGACCTACATCACCGAGAACCCGGCTGATCCGGTCGTCATCGACGCCGAGATTTCGACCGGCGCGATCCTGCCGGCCGACGTCCAGATCATCGAGGTGCCGGAAGACCCGTATTACGGCTACGTCTACACCGAGCAGGGCCCGATCGTGGTCGAACGCGGCACGCGTGAGGTC
Source organism: Pseudomonadota bacterium (assembly GCA_023389195.1). Lineage (GTDB taxonomy): Bacteria > Pseudomonadota > Alphaproteobacteria > Rhizobiales > Rhizobiaceae > Aliihoeflea. Next base: position 36,158 of record JAEWET010000049.1, on the reverse strand, counting down.
ATCTGGGTCGAGTAATCGGCCTTTCCTGGCCGAACCGGCCGCGTTAAGGAGATCGTCTTCAACGGACGATCTCCATGGCCGGAACTGACGACGCGCCGCTCTATCTGGGTTTCGATACGGGCGGCACCTACACCGACGCCGTGCTCTTCAGCGAGGAGCGCGGCGTCGTCGCCAAGGCGAAGGCGCTGACGACGCGGCACGACCTCGCCGTTGGCATCGCCGAGGCCGCCGACCGCGTCATCGCGCTGGCCGGCATCTCACCAAGAGCGATCCGCCTGGTGTCTATGTCCACCACCCTCGCCACCAACGCCCTCGTCGAGGGTCAGGGCGGTCGGGTCGGTCTGGTAATGATCGGCTTCTCCGAAACCGATCTCGATAAAGATGGCCTCAAAACCGCCCTCGGCTCCGATCCGGTGATTTTCGTCCCCGGCGGCCACGACGTCCACGGAAACGAGGCGAAGCTCGACCTGTCCGGGTTGGAAGAAGCCCTGCCGGAACTGGCGACGAGCGTTTCCGGCCTCGCCGTCTGCGGCTACTTTTCCACCCGCAATCCGAAGCATGAGATACTGGCCCGCGACCTGATCCGGGAACGGACGGGCCTGCCGGTAACCACATCTCACGAACTCTCCTCCAAACTCGGCGGCCCCCGCCGCGCCCTGACGACGCTTCTGAATGCCCGGCTGATCTCGATGATCGACCGCCTGATCGCCGCCACGGAAGGCTTTCTCGACGATCGCGGCATCGACGCCCCGCTGATGGTCGTGCGCGGTGACGGCGCGCTCGTCTCCGCACGCTTCGCGCGTCAGCGACCGATCGAGACGATCCTGTCGGGACCCGCCGCAAGCATCGTCGGCGCGCGTCATTTGACGGGGCTGGAAGATGCCGTCGTCTCCGACATCGGCGGCACGACGACCGATATAGCAATCCTCGACAAGGGCGTTCCGCGGCTCGACCCGGAAGGCGCGACGGTGGGCGGGTTTCGGACGATGGTCGAGGCCGTGGCGATGCGCACCTTCGGGCTGGGCGGCGATTCGGAAGTGATGATCGCCGATGGCGGGCTCGATCCGGCGATCCTGCTCGGCCCCCGCCGCCTCGTACCGCTGTCCCTCGCCGCGCATCAGCATGGCGCGGCTATCGCCGAGACGCTGGAACGCCAACTCCGCGCCGCCAATCCCGGCCGCATGGATGGTCGTTTTGCGGTGCGAACCGGCGTCCCGGATCGGCTGGCAGCCGGGCTCTCGACGGCCGAAGCGCGGCTTTACGAGAAAGTGACGGCGACGCCGTTGCCGCTCGACCAGTTGCTGACGTCGACCGCGCAATCCGCGACGCTGCAGCGCCTCGTCGCGCGCGGCCTCGTTCATCTATGCGGCTTCACCCCCTCCGATGCCGCCCACGTGCTTGGAAGGCAGGACAATTGGGACGAGCGCGCCGCCCGGCTCGGCGCGGAACTCGTGGCGCGGCGGCGCGACGGGCGCGGGCAGCCGATCGCGGTCAGTGCGGAAGAGATTTCCCAGCGCGTGCTCGATGCGGTGACGCGACGCTCGGCCGAACTGATGCTGGAATCGGCCCTCGCCGATGACGGGCTCGACGGCGCGGCGATCGTGGCAGGGCCGCTGGTTCAGCGGGCGCTCGACGGCAAGGCAGGGATTGCAAGGCTGGCGGTCGGTCTCGACCGGCAAGTGATCGGCCTCGGCGCATCGGCCGGCCTGCACTATGCCGGGCTGCCGGCGCTGGTCGGGCAGGGCTGCGTCGTGCCGGAAGATGCCGACGTGGCGAATGCGATCGGTGCGGTGGTGGGCCAGGTGCGCGTCAGCGCCGAAGCGGTCGTCACCCAGCCGGTGGAAGGCATTTTCCGCGTCAGCGCGGGCGAGACGATCTCGGATCATCGCTCGGAGGACGATGCGCTGTCGGTCGCACGGGCCCATCTGCGTGACCTCGCGCGAGAGGCGGCGCGGCGTGCCGGCAGCGACGATGTCGAGATCGACGTTGCGACCGATCTGCGCATCGCGACGATCGAAGGGCAGCGATCCTTCATCGAGGCGAGCCTGCGCGCGGTGGCGACGGGCCGGCCGCGGATCACGCTGCGTTAGAATTTTTCGCAAGGCAGTTTCGCCTTTTGCCGAATTGACCGACCGCCCCGCGCGTGGTGAAAGCGATCAGGGCCTTCAAAGGCCATCGCCATGCGCTTTTGAGGGAGGTTTTCTGCATGAATGACCGCGTTGACGCCAATGGGTTGAAGATCGACCGGGTTCTCTACGACTTCATCGCCAACGAGGCCGTGGCCGGCACGGGCATCGATGCGGAAAGCTTCTGGCGGGGTTTCGCGGCAATCGTCGCCGATCTCGCGCCGAAGAACCGGGCGCTTCTCGAAGAGCGCGACGCGATCCAGGAGAAGATCGACGCTTGGCACCGCGAGAACGGCGCGCCAACGGATTTGGGGGCCTATGAAGGCTTCCTGCGCTCGATCGACTACATCGTTCCCGAAGGCCCCGCCTTCAAGGTATCGACCGAGAACGTCGACGACGAGATTGCGACGATCGCGGGACCGCAACTCGTCGTCCCGGTCATGAATGCGCGCTATGCGCTGAACGCTGCCAATGCGCGCTGGGGCTCGCTCTACGACGCGCTTTACGGCACCGATGCGATCCCCGAGACCGACGGCGCGGAAAAGGGCAGGGGCTACAATCCGAAGCGCGGCGAGAAGGTGATCGCCTGGGCGCGCGACTTCCTTGACGGCGCGGTGCCGCTGGAAGGTGCGAGCTGGACCGATACGCGGTCCTTCGCGGTCGAGGGCGGCAGATTGGTCGTCGAGACGGCGAACGGGAAAACCGGGCTGAAGGATGGTGCGCAGTTCGCCGGCTATGTCGGCGAGGCGGCTGCCCCGACGCAGTTCCTCATGAAGAACAACGGCATCCATATCGAGGTGCTGATCGACGCGAAATCCGATATCGGCAAGTCCGACCCGGCGCATATTTCCGACGTTTGGCTGGAATCCGCGCTGACCACGATCCAGGACTGCGAGGATTCGGTCGCGGCCGTCGACGCCGAGGACAAGGTCGAGGTCTACCGCAACTGGCTCGGCCTGATGAAGGGCGACCTGACCGAGGAAGTGACCAAAGGCGGCAAGAGCTTCACGCGCAGGCTGAATCCCGATTTCGACTATACCGCGCCGGACGGCTCGACCTTCACGGTGCGCTGCCGCTCGCTGATGCTCGTGCGCAATGTCGGCCACCTGATGACCAATCCGGCGATCCTCGACGCCGACGGCAACGAGGTGCCGGAAGGCATCATGGATGCCGCGATCACCGGCCTGATCGCGCTGCACGATATCGGCCAGAACGGCCGCCGCGCGAATTCGCCGAAGGGCTCGATGTATGTCGTGAAGCCGAAGATGCATGGGCCCGAGGAAGTCGCCTTTGCCTCCGAACTCTTCGGCCGCGTCGAGACGATGCTGGGCATGGCGCCGAACACGATGAAGATGGGCATCATGGACGAGGAGCGCCGCACGACGGTGAACCTCAAGGAGTGCATCCGCGCGGCGTCGTCGCGCGTGGTGTTCATCAACACCGGCTTCCTCGACCGCACCGGCGACGAGATGCACACCTCGATGGAGGCCGGCCCGATGATCCGCAAGGGCGACATGAAGCAGGCGGCCTGGATCGGCGCCTACGAGAACTGGAACGTCGATATCGGGCTGGAATGCGGGCTGGCCGGCCATGCGCAGATCGGCAAAGGCATGTGGGCGATGCCGGACCTGATGGCCGCGATGCTGGAGCAGAAGATTGGACACCCCAAGGCCGGCGCAAACACCGCCTGGGTACCGTCCCCGACGGCTGCGACGCTGCACGCGACGCACTACCACAAGGTCAACGTGGCCAAGGTGCAGGCCGAACTGAAGGCCCGCGCCCGTGCCAAGCTGGCCGACATCCTGTCGGTGCCGGTCGCCACGCGGCCCAACTGGACGCCGGAGGATATCCAGCGCGAACTCGACAACAACGCGCAGGGAATTCTGGGCTACGTCGTGCGCTGGGTAGACCAGGGCGTCGGTTGCTCCAAGGTGCCGGACATCAACGATGTCGGCCTGATGGAAGACCGCGCGACGCTGCGCATTTCGGCCCAGCACATGGCGAACTGGCTGCACCACGGCGTGTGTTCGCGCGATCAGGTGATGGAGACGATGAAGCGCATGGCGGCCGTGGTGGATCGGCAGAACGAGGGCGATGCGCTGTACCGGCCGATGGCACCGGATTTCGACAACTCCATCGCGTTCCAGGCGGCGTGTGATCTGGTGTTGAAGGGCCGCGAGCAGCCGAACGGCTATACGGAGCCGGTGCTGCATCGGCGTCGACTGGAGCTGAAGGCGAAGCGGGGCGCGTGATCGGACTTGTCCTGAAATGATCGTGCTCGACGTTGCCCCCCTCTGTCCTGCCGGACATCTCCCCCGCATGGGGGGAGATCACCCGTTTGAAATGGCGGCCTCAACCTTCGAGTTCGCAAGAAATGGTCTGCGGGCGACGAGACTGATCTCCCCCCTTGCGGGGGAGATGTCCGGCAGGTCAGAGGGGGGCAACGTCGAGCGCTATCGACATGAGTTTTCCCCGGATTGCGACCCATGATCATCCTCGCCATCGACACCTCCGCCAATCTCTGCGCAGCCTCGGTCCACGCCGACCACGAACTCGGCCGCTGCGTGCGCGATCTGGGCAAGGGCCATGCCGAGCATCTGATGGCCGTGGTCGACGAGGCTTTGGCGGCGGCGGGGAAGACTTACGCCGATCTCTGCAGGCTGGCCGTTTCGGTCGGGCCGGGCTCGTTCACCGGCATCCGCGTCGGCGTTTCCGCCGCGCGCGGACTGGCGCTGGCGCTGAAAATCCCCGCCATCGGAATAACGACGCTCGAAGCGCTCGCATTCCAGGCGCGGCAGACCAATGCCGGGCGGAACGTGATGGCTGCACTCGATGGCGGGCGGGGCGAAATCCATGCGGCGCTCTACGGTCCTGACGGCGAAGAAATCGCAACGCCGGCAGCGATCGATCTGGCAAGGGCTTGCGAAGTTGCGACGCGCGCGAACGCAGTCCTCGTCGGCACGGCGGCGGATGCGATCCACGCGGCGGCGGGCGCATCGCTCGAAATTGCCGGGCGGCAGGTGACGGCCGACATCGCGGCCTATGCTGTGCTCGGTTCGGGCAAGCCTTACAACGGCGCGCGCCCGGCGCCGCTCTATTTGCGCTCCGCCGATGCCAAGGTGAACGCAGGCTTCGCCGTCGCGCGAAAGGCGGCGCCATGAAGATGCCCTGGTCGAAGCCGCGTGAATTCGCCATCGAGCCGCTGGAAACCGAAGATGCGGCGGCACTGCCGCGTATCCATGAGGAGGATTTCATCCGGCCGTGGTCGGAAGACGAGTTCGCCGATCTTCTGGCGCAGGGCAACGTCTTCGGCTTTGCCGCGCGCGAGGTCGGCAAGCGGCATCTCGGGCCGGTCGGCTTCGTGCTGGTGCGGCAGGCGGCGGACGAGGCGGAAATCCTGACCGTTGCGGTCGCACGCTTGGCGCGGCGGCTGGGGCTGGGGCGCAGCTTGATGGACGCCGTTCTGCGCGCGCTCCACGCCGAACGCACCGCCTCGCTCTTCCTCGAGGTCGACGAGACCAATGCGCCGGCGATCGCGCTTTATCGGCGGCTCGGCTTCATCCAGGTCGGCAAGCGTCCGGACTATTACAAGCAACCTGGCGGCGGGCGCACGGGCGCGATCGTCATGCGCCGCGACCTGCACTGACCCATGCGCGCCAAGGCGAAGCTTGTCATTGCCCTGATCGGCTTTGCGCTCGGCACGGCGGGTCTCGTGGCGTGGCAGGCGGCGATGAAAATGACGCGCATCGGCGATCCGCGAAAGCCGGCGCAGCTCTGGCATCGCATGGTGCTGGCGCTGCTCGGCATCCGCGTCCATGTGAGCGGGCCGCTATCGCCGCAACGCCCGCTGCTGATCGCGGCCAACCATGTGTCGTGGACGGACATCATGGTGCTCGGCTCGATCGCGCCGGTGAACTTCATCGCCAAGGCGGAGGTCGCGACATGGCCGGTTCTGGGCCGGCTCTTTCGCTCGCAGAACTCCGTTTTCGTTGAGCGCGAGGCGCGCCATCGCTCCGGCCACCAGACGCGGGAAGTGGCCGAAATGTTGAAATCGGGCGATCCGCTGGTGCTGTTCGCCGAAGGCACGACGGCCTGCGGCAACCGGCTCCTGCCGTTCAAGTCGACGCTTTTCGGCGCGGCGGCCCAATTGTCCGACGAGGCGTTCGCCGTGCAGCCGGCCGCGCTCTTCTATTCGCGGCTGCACGGCATGGCGATGGGGCGCAGGCACCGCGCGCGCTATGCCTGGATCGGCGACGAGGATTTGGTGCCGCACCTGCTGCGCATCATCGAAAGCGGGCCGGTGGACGTGGAGGTCCGTTTCGGCGAGCCGATCAGCTTCGCGGGCGCGAACCGCAAGCAGGTCTCGGCGCGTTCGGAAGCTGCGATCCGCGATCTCGTGACCGGCGTCAGGCGCGGCGCGAAGCTGTGATCACGCGCGGTCTGTCCTTCGGCGCCAAAAAGCGTTAGAGGCTCGCCGCATGGAACAGACAGATGCGATCGCTCAGCGGGAAACAGGTTTGGCGCAGGCTCGCAAGGTCTTTGTCAAGACCTATGGCTGCCAGATGAACGTCTACGACAGCCAGCGCATGTCCGATGCGCTGGCAGCCGACGGCTACCAGCCGACGGAGACGATCGAGGACGCCGATCTGGTATTGCTCAACACATGCCACATCCGCGAGAAGGCGGCCGAAAAGGTCTATTCGGAGCTTGGCCGTATTCGCGACCTGAAGGCTGAGCGCGCCGCACAAGGCCGCCAGATGGTCGTTGGCGTGACCGGCTGCGTCGCGCAGGCCGAAGGCGACGAGATTTTGCGTCGTTCGCCGGCGGTCGACCTCGTGGTCGGTCCCCAGACCTATCATCGCCTGCCGGCGGTGGTGAGGAAGGCGCGCGCGGGCGAAAAGGTGGTCGAGACCGAATATGCGCTCGAAGACAAGTTCGAGCATTTGCCGCAGCCAAACAAAGCGGCGGTCAGGTCGCGCGGCGTGACGGCTTTTCTGACCGTTCAGGAAGGCTGCGACAAGTTCTGCACCTTCTGCGTGGTGCCCTATACGCGCGGCTCGGAAATCTCGCGCCCCGTCGCGCAGATCGTGGCGGAGGCGCAGCGTCTGGCCGAAAGCGGCGTGCGCGAGATCACGCTGCTCGGCCAGAACGTCAATGCCTGGCATGGCGAAGGAGCTGACGGCAGGGAGTGGGGGCTCGGCGAGCTATTGTTCCGGCTGGCCGAAATTCCGGGGCTCGCCCGGCTGCGCTACACGACCAGCCATCCGCGCGACATGGACGACGCGCTGATCGCGGCGCATCGCGACCTTGAACAGTTGATGCCCTATCTCCATCTGCCCGTTCAGTCGGGCTCGGATCGCATCTTGAAGGCGATGAACCGCAAGCACACGGCCGACGACTATCTGCGGTTGGTCGATCGCATTCGGGGCGTGCGCGGCGACATTGCCATGTCGGGCGATTTCATCGTCGGCTTCCCCGGCGAGACCGACGAGGACTTTGCAGCGACGATGAAGCTGGTGCGCGAGGTGGATTATGCACAGGCTTTCTCGTTCAAATATTCGCCGCGTCCGGGAACACCGGGCGCCGAGATGAAGTTCCACGTCGAGGAGCGCGTGAAGGACGAAAGGCTGCAGGAACTGCAGGCTTTGCTGACAAACCAGCTCGAAGCGTTCACGCAGACCCGCGTCGGCATGGTGATGGACACGCTGATCGAGAAGCCGGGACGGCGCGAGGGACAGATCGTCGGACGCTCGCCCTGGCTGCAACCGGTGATTCTTGATGAAACCGTCGGCCGAATCGGCGACATTGTCCGGGTGAAGGTATTGAGCGCCGGCCGCAACAGCCTGTTTGCCGAGCCGGTTTGAGGTCAGGCACCAATGAGGAGAGCCGATTGAGCGTCGCACCGGAACTGAAGCCCGGCCCCCAGGGGGCGTCGGACATGGCGCATATCGTACTCACCTTCGACAACAACGGACTTGCCTCCGCCCTTTACGGTCAGTTCGACGAGAATCTGGCGCGCATCGAGCAGAAGCTCGGCCTCGACATCCGTTCCAAGGGCAACCAGCTCTCGATTCGCGGCGAGCCGGGCGCGGCCGAACAGGCGCGTCGCGCGCTGGATTATCTCTACGGCCTCCTCCAGAAGGGTCACGACGTCTCGCCGTCGGAGGTCGACGGCGCGATCCGCATCTCGATCGCCGCCGACGACCAGTTGACGCTGCCGACCCTGGAGCGCAAGGGCAAGATGGCGGCTGCACAGATCGCGACGCGCAAGCGCACCATCTATGCCCGCTCGGTCAACCAGGACGCCTATATGCGCGCGCTGGAGCGCTCCGAGCTGGTGTTCGGCATCGGGCCCGCCGGCACTGGCAAGACCTATCTCGCCGTCGCACATGCCGCGATGCTTCTCGAACGCGGCGCGGTGGAACGCATCATCCTGTCGCGGCCGGCGGTGGAGGCGGGCGAGCGGCTCGGCTTCCTGCCGGGCGACATGAAGGAGAAGGTCGATCCCTATCTGCGCCCGCTCTACGACGCGCTTTACGACATGATGCCGGCCGACAAGGTGGAACGCGCCATCGCCGCCGAAGTCATCGAGATCGCGCCGCTCGCCTTCATGCGTGGGCGCACACTGCGCAATGCCGCGATCATCCTCGACGAGGCGCAGAACACGACGCCGATGCAGATGAAAATGTTCCTGACCCGCCTGGGCGAGGGCGGGCGCATGATCGTCACTGGCGATCCGAGCCAGATCGACCTTCCGCCCAACACCAAGTCGGGCCTCGTCGAGGCGCTGCGCATCCTCACCGACGTACCGGGCATCGTCACCTGCCGCTTCAACGACGTCGACGTTGTGCGTCATTCGCTCGTCGCCGAGATCGTACGCGCCTATGACCGGGAAGGCGCTGGCATGCCCGGCCGGGGGCCGCTTCAGGTCTGAAAATGACGATCGAGATCGACATCGCGATGGAGGCCGGCGACTGGCCGGCCGAAGACGAACTGCGCGGCCATGCCGAACGAGCGGCCGACGCCGTCTTCGCCGAACTCGATATCGCCGGTCCGGCCTCCGAACTCAGCCTGCTCTTCACCGACGACGCCTCGATCCGCGTCCTCAACCGGGACTGGCGCGGGAAGGACAAGGCGACCAACGTCCTCTCCTTCCCGGCATTCGAGATCGCGCCGGGCGATCCGTTGCCGCCGATGCTCGGAGACGTTATTCTGGCCTTCGAGACGGTTTCGGCCGAAGCGGCACTGGAAGCAAAGCCGTTCGCGCACCATCTGACCCATCTGATCGTCCACGGCTTGCTTCATCTTCTGGGCTACGACCACGAAAATGACGCAGAGGCGGACGAGATGGAGGGGCTGGAACGCAAGGTGCTCGCGCGTCTTGCCATTCCCGATCCGTATGTCTAACTGGTAGGGCCAACATGGCCTTAGGGACAATGAACGAACAAACGCAGATTGAGGCTTCCCCCGAAGGGGAAACAGGCGGCTCCGACGAAGGTTCGGACGCCCAAAGTAGGACCGCTGGCACTGCCGGCAAGTCCACAACCTTCCTCCACAGGCTCTCGGGGCTCTTCCGGCCCAGGAACGGCTCGTCGATCCGCGAGGATCTGGCCGACGCGCTCGACGAGCATTCGCTGGATTCGGCCGGCTTTTCGCCGGGCGAGCGGGCGATGCTCAAGAACATCCTGCGGCTGCGCGAACTGCGCGTCGAGGACGTCATGATCCCCCGCGCCGACATCCAGGCGGTGGAGATCACGACGACGCTCGGCGACCTTATGGTCACGTTCGAGCGGCTCGGCCATTCGCGCATGCCTGTTTATGGCGAGACGCTAGACGATCCGCGCGGCATGGTACACATCCGCGACGTCATCGCCCACATCACCCGCACGGCCGGACAGAAGAAGTCGCGGGCGACGAAGAAGCCGCTCAACGCCGCTACGCTGGACTTGTCGAATGTGGAGTTGGGAAAGAGCATCGGCGAACTGAGCCTCGTTCGGAAGCTGCTTTTCGTGCCGCCGTCGATGCTGGCCTCCGACCTGATGGCTCGGATGCAGGCCGAACGGCTGCAGATGGCGCTCGTCATCGACGAATATGGCGGCACGGACGGCCTTGTCTCGCTGGAGGACATCGTCGAGATGGTCGTTGGCGACATCGAGGACGAGCATGACGACGACGAGGCGATGATCACGCAGGCGGGCGACGGCGTCTTCATCGTCGATGCCAAGGCCGAGATCGACGACGTCGCCGAGAAGATCGGCGACGCATTCTCGGCCGGCGAGCACGGCGAATATGTCGACACGATCGGCGGCATGATCTTCAACGCGCTCGGTCGCGTGCCCGCGCGCGGCGAGGTGGTGCAGGCAATTCCGGGCTTCGAGTTCCACGTGCTCGACGCCGACCCGCGAAGGGTCAAGCGCGTCCGGATCGTGCAGAGCCGCGGAACGGATCGCCGCCGGCGTCAGGTGCGGCAGGCGACGAACTAGGATTCGGATTTAAGCCGATTTTTTACAAAGGGGACCCCCACCCTTTATCCCTCCCCACAAGGGGGAGGAAAGTCGTCGGCGTGACGCAAGACCTTCAGCGAGGCGCCTCCCCTTGTGGGGAGGGATAAAGGGTGGGGGTCCCTTTCGACCAAACGAGTCGAAAACCGCGCATACCATCAGTCACGAAAGCGCAATTCTCACGTCCGTTTGGAAAGCCTGCGCGCCTTTGCTAAAGAGGTGCGGGGTTTGATTCTGGCAGCGGACGGGTGAATGGAGCGCCTTGCGGGCAAGATAATTCTCCTGTCGGGGGCCGGCAGGGCGCTGGTTGCCTTGGCTGCTGGTGCGCTCGCGAGCCTGTCTCAGGCGCCGTTCGATTTTCCGCTTGCCGCTTTCGTCGCTTTTCCGGTTCTCGTCTGGCTGCTTGACGGGGCCGTTGCCGCACCCGAACGGCGCGGCCTGAGCCGGCTCGCACCGTCCTTTCTGGTCGGCTGGCTGTTCGGTTTCGGCTATTTCCTAGTCGGCCTCTGGTGGACGGGCAACGCGCTTCTGGTCGAGGCCGATCTCTTCGCCTGGGCTCTGCCTCTTGCCATCATCGGCCTGCCGGCGGTTCTGGCGTTCTTCTATGCGTTTGCAGCGGCGCTCGCGAAGATTGCCTGGAGCGACGATATCGGGCGCATCGCAGCGCTTGCCGTCGCCTTCGCGCTCGCCGAATGGCTGCGCTCGGTTCTCTTTTCCGGGTTTCCGTGGAACGCCGTCGGCTATGCGGCGATGCCTGTGCCGCTCGCCATGCAGTCGATCGCCATTGTCGGCGCGGTCGGCATCAACGTCCTGGCCGTCTTCGTCTTTTCGCTGCCCGCGCTGCTTGCAGGTCGCGCGCATCTGAAGCTGGGTGCGGCGCTCGGCGTCGGGCTGGTCGTCCTTCATCTGGGCTATGGCGGGCTTCGTCTTTCGCAGGCCGAGGCGACGGATGGTGCCGAGACGATCGCGATCCGCGTGATCCAGCCGTCGATTCTGCAGAGCCAGAAATGGGACATGGCCGAGCGCGACCGGATCTTCCAGGCGCATCTCGACCTGACGACACGGCCGGTGGAGGAAGGTGGCGAGAAGGCGGACATCGTCGTGTGGCCCGAAACGTCGGTGCCGTTCCTCTTCGGCGACAGGCCCGACGCCCTCGTTGCGCTCGGCGCCGCCATCGACGACGACCAGCGCCTGCTCGCCGGCATCGTGCGCGCCGAAGCGCGCGGGGAGGGCGCGACGTCCTATTACAATTCGATCGTCGTCATCGACGGGTCGGGCGAGATCGTCGATGCCTTCGACAAGGTGCGGCTCGTCCCGTTCGGCGAATACCTGCCGTTCCAGGAGTTCCTGTCCCGTTTCGGGCTGCGGCAACTCGCGCAGAACATTGGCGGTTTTTCCGCAGGCTCGACGCGTCGGCCGCTCGATCTGGGCGGCGGCGTCTCCGGCCTGCCCTTCATCTGCTACGAGGTGATTTTCCCTGGTATCGCGCCCCGCGGTGTCGGCGATGCGAGGCTTCTGATCAACGTCACCAACGATGGCTGGTTCGGCGATACGCCCGGACCCTACCAGCATTTTCGCCAGGCCCAGTTCCGCGCCGTCGAATCGGGCCTGCCGCTCGTTCGCGCCGCCAACAACGGCATCTCGGCGGTGGTCGATGGTTATGGCCGCGTAGTCGACGGATTGGCCGTCGATGCCGTCGGCGTGCTCGACGTGGACGTTCCGCTCGGCGAGGCCGGAGCGTTCCTGCCGCCATTGCGCCCCGGTCTCGTCGGCTGGAGCCTGCTGATCGCACTTGGCATCGCTGCCACAGCAAACAACCTGCGGTCGCGCCATCGTGTCAATTGACACACATATATTAGCGACTCATAGTCAGATTACCGCGATCTAGAGTCGGGCGGGCCTTGGGGCGCTTGCACGACACGCGGCCAGAAGCGTAAAGCTCAACGACAATGGCCTGCTCCAATGGGCTGACATCATGATAACCAATAAGAAGAAGCCGAATCCGATCGACATACACGTCGGCAGTCGGGTGCGGTTGCGTCGTAACATGCTCGGCATGAGCCAGGAAAAGCTTGGCGAAATGCTCGGGATCACGTTCCAGCAGATCCAGAAATACGAAAAGGGCACGAACCGTGTCGGTGCCAGTCGCCTGCAGGCGATTTCAACCGTCATGAACGTTCCGGTTTCCTATTTCTTCGAGGACGCGCCGGGGCAAGACGAGAACCGCAGCGGCTTTTCGGAGGATGACGGATCGACCTATGTGGTCGACTTCCTGAACAGTTCCGAGGGCCTGCAACTCACCCGCGCCTTCATCAAGATTTCCGATCCGAAAGTTCGGCGCCGGATCATCGATCTGGTCAAGTCGCTCGCATCCGACGACGACGAAACGCCGTAGAGGGAAGAGCCCGGCGGATTTGAGGACTCGGTCGAGCATGTCTTGACCGGGCCTTCTGCGCTTGGCTACACGTCTGTCCGCCTGCCCTTTCGGCAGAGCGCTTTCCAGAGGGGACACCCGATCTTGCGCCAGAACTATATCTTCACCTCCGAATCCGTTTCCGAAGGCCATCCCGACAAGGTGTGCGACCGCATCTCCGACGAGATCGTGGACCTGGTCTATCGCGAGGCGGCGAAGAAGAACGGCAGCGGCAAGCCGCAGATGGATGCGTGGAAGGTGCGCGTCGCCTGCGAAACGCTGGCCACCACCAACCGCGTGGTCATCGCCGGCGAGGTCCGCGTTCCCGATACGCTGTTGAAGAAGTCCAAGGACGGTGAATTCGTCAAGGATGCCGCGGGCAACCCGATGGTCAATCCGGCCAAGTTCAAGTCGGTGGCGCGCAAGGCGATCCGTGCGATCGGCTACGAGCAGGACGGTTTCCACTGGAAGACGGCGAAGATCGACGTTCTCCTGCACGGCCAGTCGGCCCACATCGCCCAGGGCGTCGACAATGCGTCGGACAAGCAGGGCGAGGAAGGCGCGGGCGACCAGGGCATCATGTTCGGCTATGCCTGCCGCGAGACGCCGGACCTGATGCCGGCACCGATCTACTACAGCCACAAGATTCTCGAGCTTCTGGCCGACGCCCGCAAGAGCGGCGACGGCGACGTGGCGCGGCTCGGTCCCGATGCCAAGAGCCAGGTCACGGTGCGCTATGTCGACGGCCAGCCGAAGGAAGCGACGCAGATCGTGCTCTCGACCCAGCACATCGATCCCGAGTGGGACAACAAGAAGGTGCGCAAGGTCGTCGAGCCCTATATCCGCGAGGCGCTGTCCTCGGGCGGGCTGTCTATCGCCGACGACTGCAACTGGTACATCAACCCGACCGGCAAGTTCGTCATCGGCGGACCCGATGGGGATGCCGGCCTGACCGGCCGCAAGATCATCGTCGACACCTATGGCGGCGCGGCGCCGCATGGCGGCGGCGCGTTCTCGGGCAAGGACACGACCAAGGTCGACCGCTCGGCGGCCTATGCCGCCCGCTACCTTGCCAAGAACGTCGTCGCGGCGAAGCTTGCCGACCGCTGCACGATCCAGCTTTCCTACGCCATCGGCGTCGCGCAACCGCTGTCGGTCTATGTCGACCTGCACGGCACCGGCAAGGTCGCCGAAGAGGTGGTGGAAAAGGCGCTGCGCGAGGTGATGGACCTGTCGCCGTCCGGCATTCGCCGCCACCTGGACCTTAACAAGCCGATCTATGCGCGCACGGCCGCTTATGGCCATTTCGGCCGCAAGGCCGGCCGCGACGGTTCGTTTTCGTGGGAGAAGACCGACCTCGTGAAGGCCCTCAGGCAAGCGGTCGCCGCCTGAAAATGTCGGGACACGTTTGGGGAGAGCGGGCGACTGAAGCCTTTTTCGGCCGCCGGCACGGCAAGACGATGAGCCCGAAGCAGGTGGCGCAGATGGCGACCCACCTGCCGCGGCTGAAACTCGATTTGAAGACGCCGGCACCCGCCGATCTGCGCCCGCTGTTCGCAGCGCCGGTGGAAAAGGTCAGGCTGGAGATCGGCTTCGGCGGCGGCGAGCATTTTCATCACGAGGCATCGCGTTTTCCTCAAGCCGGCTTCATCGGCGTCGAGCCCTTCGTCAACGGCATGGCGAAGTTCGTGTCGCAGTTCGATGCGGCGCCGCTCGCCAATGTGCGGCTCCATGACGACGACGCCACCGAACTTCTCGACTGGCTGCCGGCGGCATCGCTGTCGGGGATCGATCTTCTCTATCCCGATCCGTGGACGAAGAAACGGCACTGGAAGCGGCGCTTCGTCAGCCCGGTCAATCTCGACCGTTTCGCACGCGTCCTGAAGCCGGGCGCAAGATTCCGCTTCGCCTCCGACATCCCGCATTACGTCAACTGGACGCTGGCGCATTGCCGAGCGCATGGCGATTTCGACTGGCAGGCGGAAGGCCCGGACGACTGGCGCCAGCCCTATGAAGGCTGGCCGGGCACACGCTATGAGGCGAAGGCGATCCGCGAGGGGCGCACGCCTGCCTATCTGACGTTCAGGCGGATCTGATCAGCGGCGCTCAATGGCGCGGAACTGGGCCGGGTCGATGCCGAGGCGCGAAAGGTCGCCCGCATGGGCAGGACGGCCGGCTTCGGCGGCGGCGGACACGGCGATCGCGCTGCGGAAAATGCCGAAGAAGCTGGAAACGCTGCGCTGGAGCGAACGGGACATAGCTGCCATCCTTTCAGAATTGTGCGATGCAACAAAAATAGGTGCGCTGCCGCGGTTTCGCCAATACCGCTTCGTCAGGGCAGCCATGCAGGAATGCAGGGGCCAACGCCGCTCTTGATCGGACGGGCCGGTTGGCGTATAGGAGCGTCAAATTCTTGGTCGGTATGGCAAAGAGTGGGTCCACCCGGTCCCGCTCTTTTTTGTTACCGGCCGCACGATCAGGGTCACCAATTGAGCGAAACCGGCACTTCCAAACCTTCGGGCGACGACCGCATCATCCGCGAGACGGGCATCGATGCGCGCATTGCGCAGATCATCGAACCGGTGATGCGTTCGATGGGCTACCAGCTCGTGCGGGTACGCCTGTCGGGCCAGAACGGGCTGACGCTGCAGATCATGGCCGAGCGCTTCGACGGCACGATGACGGTCGAGGATTGCGAGGAGGTCAGCCGCGCCGTCTCGCCGGTCCTCGACGTGGAGGACCCGATCGAAAAGGCCTACCATCTGGAAGTGTCCTCGCCGGGCATCGACCGGCCGATGGTGCGCAAGTCCGACTTCGTCCTGGCCAAGGGGCATCTGGCGAAGATCGAGACCAGCCTGATGGTCGCCGGGCGAAAGCGCTTCAAGGGCAAGATCGTCGAGGCGGACGAGGATGGCATCACGCTCGAGAGCGATCAGCTCAGCTATGGCGAGGAACCGGTCGCGCGCATCCCTTACGACGCGCTCGGTGACGCCAAGCTGATCCTGACCGACGATCTGATCCGCGAGACGCTGAAGCGCGACAAGGCCGCCAAGAAGGCGCGCAAACTCGACGACGACGTGGAATTCGAAGGCGACGGACCCGACGCCGACAACGACAACTGATTGAGACGGACGCCTGGCGCGCTGCGCAGGCAAAGTGCCCAAGGAGACTTACCATGGCAGTGAGTGCAAACAGGCTCGAGCTTCTGCAGATCGCCGACGCCGTCGCCCGCGAAAAGTCGATCGACAAGCAGATCGTCATCGCCGCAATGGCCGACGCCATCCAGAAGGCGGCGCGCTCGCGCTACGGCCAGGAGACCAACATCCGCGCCGACATCAACCCGACGACCGGCGAGATGAAGCTGCAGCGCCTGCTCGAAGTGGTCGAGACCGTCGAGGAATATGCCCGGGAGATTTCGATCGAGGATGCCCGCCACCGCAATCCGGATGCACAGGTCGGCGATTTCATCGCGGACCTGCTTCCGCCGATGGATTTCGGCCGTATCGCCGCCCAGTCGGCCAAGCAGGTCATCGTCCAGAAGGTCCGCGAAGCCGAGCGCGACCGCCAGTATGACGAATATCGCGACCGCGTCGGCGAGATCGTCAACGGTTCGGTCAAGCGCGTCGAATACGGCAACGTCATCGTCGACCTCGGCCGTGGCGAGGCGATCATCCGCCGCGACGAGCTGATCCCGCGCGAGAACTACAAGTATGGCGACCGCGTCCGCGCCTACGTCTACGACGTGCGCCGCGAGCAGCGCGGCCCGCAGATATTCCTGTCGCGCACCCATCCGCAGTTCATGGCCAAGCTCTTCCAGATGGAAGTGCCGGAAATCTACGACGGCATCATCGAGATCAAGTCGGTTGCTCGCGATCCGGGCTCCCGCGCCAAGATCGCCGTCATCTCGCGCGACTCGTCGATCGACCCAGTCGGCGCCTGCGTCGGTATGCGCGGCTCGCGCGTCCAAGCCGTTGTCGGCGAGCTTCAGGGCGAGAAGATCGACATCATTCCGTGGAGCCAGGACGCCGCCGCGTTCATCGTCAACGCGCTGCAGCCGGCAGAAGTCGCCAAGGTCGTTCTGGACGAGGATGCCGAGCGCATCGAAGTCGTGGTGCCGGACGACCAGCTCTCGCTGGCCATCGGCCGCCGCGGCCAGAACGTGCGCCTCGCCTCGCAACTGACCGGCTGGGACATCGACATCCTGACCGAGGAAGAGGAATCGCAGCGCCGCCAGAAGGAATTCGTCGAGCGTTCGAACCTGTTCATGGACGCGCTCAACGTGGACGAGATGGTCGGCCAGGTTCTGGCGTCGGAAGGCTTCACGAGCGTCGAGGAAGTCGCCTATGTCGACTCGGACGAGATCGCGTCGATCGACGGTTTCGACGAGGACACGGCGTCCGAGATTCAGGAGCGGGCCCGCGAGCATCTCGAGCGCATCGAATCCGAATATGACGAGAAGCGCCGCACGCTCGGCGTCCTCGACGAATTGCGCGAGATTCCCGGCATGACGACCGCGATGTTGGTCGCGGTCGGCGAGGACGACGTCAAGTCGATCGAGGACTTCGCCGGCTACGCCGTCGACGATCTCGTCGGCTGGAAGGAGCGCAAGGACGGCGAGACGAAGATGTTCGAGGGTGTCCTGTCGCCCTTCGGCGTCACCCGCGCCGATGCCGAGCAGATGGTCGTCGCCGCCCGCCTCAAGGCCGGCTGGATCACCGAGGACGATCTGGCCTCCGAAGAGGAAGCCGCTGCCGAGGGCGAGGCCCAGGACGAAACGCAGGGCGCCTGATCGGGTACCGGATGGACGGAGCGCACTTGAACGCGGCCAGCGAACGCACATGTATAGTGACGAGGCAGGGCGGATCGCCTGACGGCTTGATCCGCTTCGTGGCCGGTCCCGATATGGGCGTCGTTCCCGATCTCAAGCGCAATCTGCCCGGTCGCGGCTGCTGGGTGACGGCGGAGCGGACCATCCTGGACAAGGCGGTGGCGAAGAACCTTTTCGCCCGCGCCCTGAAGGAAAAGGTCACCGTATCGTCCGATCTCGGCGATCTCGTCGATCGGCTTCTGGCCCGGCAGGCGCTCGGGTCGATCGGATTGGCGCGCAAGGCCGGTCAACTGGTGCTCGGCGCCGCGAAAGTCGAGGCCGCAGTGCGCAGCGGCAAGGCGAAACTCGTCCTTCACGCCATCGAAGCGTCGGAGGACGGCGTGCGCAAGATTACCCAGGCACGGCGTTCCGTGGTGCATCTGGGAGGGCCGGATATCCCCGCCTACAAACTCTTTTCGCAGGCCGAATTGGGTTTGGCATTGGGGGGGGCAAATGTGATACATGCTGCCGTGCTCGGCTTGGATGCCGGCAAAGCGGCGGCAAAGCGCGTGGGTGCGCTTGACCGATATCGGGGCGGAACCCCGGACGAGCGGAATGCGAATGCGGCGGTCGTCGACCACCGAGAGGCCGCAGAGGATACGGAATGAGTGATACGAAATCGGGTGACGACAAGACGTTGAGCGTCAACACCAAGAAGACCTTGACGCTGAAGCGCCCCGGCGTGGAGCAGGGAACCGTGCGCCAGAATTTCTCGCACGGCCGCACCAAGTCCGTCGTCGTCGAGACCAAGAAGCGCAAGTTCTCCATGCCGGGCGACAAGCCGGAAGCGCCTGTCGCTGCTGCCGTGCCGGCGGCTGCGCCTGTCGTTGCGCCCAAGCCCAAGCCGGCTGCGCCCGTCCAGGCAGCGCCCGCTCCGGTCATCGAGCCGGTCGTGCGCGCGCCGCAGCCTCAGCCGCAGCGCCCCGCACCCTCCCAGCAGGCACCGCGTCCCGCACCCCGTCCGGTCGGCAATCGCGGTTCGGGCATGGTCCTGAACTCGCTGTCGAGCGGCGAGATGGATGCCCGCCGTCGTGCGCTCGAAGGCGCTCGCGTGCGCGAACAGGAAGAGCGCGTGCGCGCCGCCGAGGACGCCAAGCGCCGCGTCGAGGAAGATGCCCGCCGCGCCAAGGAGCGTGAGGAATCCGCCCGCCGCCAGGCCGAGGAGGAAGCCCGGCTCCAGTCCGAGGCGGAATCGCGCCGCCGCGCCGAAGAGGAAGCTCGTCGCCGTGCGCCCGTCGCCCCGGCCGTCGCCGAGGAAGAGGAAGCGGATTCGCGCGCCAAGGCACGCCCGGCAACCGCCATCAAGCGCGGTCCGGTCAAGGCTGCCGTCGAGGCGCCGCGCCCGGCCAAGCCACGCACCGACGACGACCGTCGCCGCGGCAAGCTGACGCTCTCCGTCGCCACGTCGGATGACGGCGATGCGCGCGGTCGTTCGCTCTCGTCGATGCGCCGCCGCCAGGAAAAGTTCAAGCGCGCCCAGATGCAGGAGCCGCGCGAGAAGATTTCCCGCGAGGTGATTCTGCCCGAAACGATCACGGTGCAGGAACTTGCACAGCGCATGGCCGAGCGTGCCGTGGACGTGGTCAAATACTTCATGAAGCAGGGCCAGATCATGAAGCCCGGCGACATCATCGATGCCGATACGGCCGAGCTCGTCGCGTCCGAATTCGGGCACACCGTTCGCCGCGTGTCGGAATCCGACGTCGAGACCGGCATGTTCGACATCGCCGACAACGCCGAGGACCTGAAGTCGCGTCCTCCGGTCGTCACCATCATGGGTCACGTCGATCACGGCAAGACCTCGCTGCTCGACGCCATCCGCAAGGCCAATGTCGTTTCGGGCGAGGCCGGCGGCATCACCCAGCACATCGGTGCCTATCAAGTCGAGCAGGACGGTCAGAAGATCACCTTCATCGATACGCCCGGCCACGCCGCCTTCACGGCGATGCGTGCCCGCGGCGCGCAGGCCACCGACATCGCGATCCTCGTGGTTGCGGCCGACGACAGCGTCATGCCGCAGACGATCGAGTCCATCAGCCACGCCAAGGCGGCCAGTGTGCCGATCATCGTGGCGATCAACAAGATCGACAAGCCGCAGGCCGACCCGCAGAAGGTGCGCACGCAGCTCCTTCAGCACGAGGTCTTCGTGGAATCGCTCGGCGGTGAAGTGCTGGACGTCGAGGTTTCGGCGGCCAAGGGCACCAATCTTGACAAGCTTCTCGAAGCGATCCTGCTGCAGGCCGAAATTCTCGACCTGAAGGCCAATCCGGACCGCACCGCCGAGGGCGTCGTCATCGAGGCCAAGCTCGACAAGGGCCGCGGCTCGGTCGCGACCGTGCTCGTCCAGGCGGGTACGCTCAAGATCGGCGACATCATCGTCACCGGCAACGAGTGGGGCCGCGTCCGCGCGCTCGTCAACGACAAGGGCGACCAGATCAAGGAAGCCGGTCCGGCATTGCCGGTCGAGGTCCTGGGTCTCCAGGGCACGCCGCAGGCCGGCGATCGCTTCGCGGTGGTCGAAAACGAGGCCAAGGCGCGCGAGATCGCGGAGTATCGCCAGCGTCTCGCCCGCGAGAAGGCCGTCGCACGCCAGGCTGGCCAGCGTGGTTCGCTGGAGCAGATGATGTCGCAGCTCCAGACCTCGGGACTCAAGGAGTTCCCGCTGGTCATCAAGGGCGACGTGCAGGGCTCGATCGAGGCGATCATTTCCGCGCTCGACAAGCTGGGCACCGATGAAGTGCGCGCGCGCATCGTCCATTCGGGTGCCGGCGCCATCACCGAAAGCGACGTGTCGCTGGCGGAAACGTCCGGCGCGGTCATCCTCGGCTTCAACGTGCGTGCCAACAAGCAGGCGCGTGAGGCTTCCGAGCAGGCCGGCATCGAGACCCGCTACTACAACATCATCTACGACCTCGTGGACGACATCAAAGCCGCCATGTCCGGCCTCCTGTCGCCCGAACGCCGCGAGACCTTCCTCGGCAATGCCGAGATTCTCGAAGTGTTCAACATCACCAAGGTCGGCAAGGTGGCGGGCTGCCGCGTCACGGAAGGCAAGATGGAGCGCGGCGCCGGCGTGCGCCTGGTGCGCGACAACGTCGTCATCCACGAAGGCAAGCTCAAGACGCTTAAGCGCTTCAAGGACGAAGTCTCCGAAGTGCCGGTCGGCCAGGAGTGCGGCATGGCCTTCGAGAACTACGAGGACATTCGTGCCGGCGACGTCATCGAGTGCTTCCGCGTCGAGATGATCACGCGCACGCTCTAATGCGCGGCACATGAAACGAGGCAGCGGCGGGACCCCCGCCGTTGCATCCGTTTGAACGAAGTCGCGACGGTTTGACCCCGTTCGCGCGAGATCGAGGTAATCCCATGTCCCGCTTCGCTTCGGACGGCCCGTCCCAGCGCCAGCTTCGCATTGGCGAGCAGGTGCGCCATGCGCTCGCCGACGTCATTCAGCGCGGCGAGGTGCGCGACGATGTGATCGAGGGCACCGTCATCTCGATTTCCGAAGTGCGGATGTCGCCGGACCTCAAGATCGCGACGGCCTTCGTCTCGCCCCTCGGCGCCAAGGACGACCAGGCCGTGATCAAGGCGCTGGCGAAGAACGCGAAGTTCATCCGCGGCCGCGTCGCGGGCGCGTTGCGCCAGATGAAATACATGCCCGAATTCCGGTTCCGGCTCGACACCAGCTACGACAATTTCGCCAAGATCGATGCGCTCCTCCGCTCGCCGGAAGTAGTGCGCGACCTTGACGACGAAGACGAGGACAAGAGCTAGTATGGCGCGGCGCGGAAAGAAGAAGGGGCGTCCGGTTTCCGGCTGGCTGATCCTCGACAAGCCGGTGGGCATGGGCTCCACCGATGCGGTCTCGAAGGTGAAGTGGCTGTTCAACGCCGAAAAGGCCGGCCATGCCGGCACGCTCGACCCGCTCGCTTCCGGCATGCTGCCGATCGCGCTCGGCGAGGCGACCAAGACGGTTCCCTATGTGCAGGACGGCGCCAAGGTCTACCGCTTCACGGTGACCTGGGGCGAGGAGCGGGCGACCGACGACCTCGAAGGCGACGTCACGAAGCGCTCCGATGCGCGGCCGACCGAGGCCGACATTCGCGCGGTCATGCCGAACTATACCGGTGTCATCATGCAGACGCCGCCGCAATTCTCCGCCATCAAGATCGCCGGTGAGCGCGCCTATGATCTCGCCCGCGAAGGCGAAACGGTCGACATTCCGGCCCGCGAGGTCGAGATCGGCCGGTTCGACCTGATCGAACGCAACGACGACAGCGCGGTTTTCGAGATCGAGTGCGGCAAGGGCACCTATGTGCGCTCGCTCGCCCGCGACATGGGTCGCGACATGGGCTGCTACGGTCACATCTCGACGCTGCGGCGCACCGAGGTCGACCCGTTCACCGCCGATGATCTGGTCACGCTCGCCGAACTGGAAGCGGCCGTGGCCTCGAACGCGCCGGAACTGGCCGAGGGCGAGTCGCCCCGACGGCCGGAAGGCGCGCAACTGAAGGCGCTCGACGACCTGCTGGTCGACACCGGCGCTGCGCTCGACTGCCTGCCGCAGGTGGCGCTGACGGATGATGCCGCCGCGCGCATCCGTCTCGGCAACCCGGTCATCATCCGCGGCCGCGACGCGCCGCTCGAAGCCGATGAAGCCTGTGCCACCGCGCGCGGCAAGCTCGTCGCGATCGGCATGATCGAGGCGGGAATGTTCAAGCCGAAGCGCGTTTTCGTCGGCTGAGCGCAACGCGCCCGGTTTTTCGCCCCAATTGAATTTTAGCAATCGGTGAACGATTCCCCGGAAGGGGAAACGTTCATCAATTGTTAGCGCCTCCACGTCGACACATGCGCTAACCTGCAGACGAGACGAGCTCGAATCGCTCGCGAGCCGGGGGAATGATTTGAGCGACGGAGCGACCGACAAGCCTGCCGAAAACGTGCGTGCCCGCCTCTTCTCGTGGCCGCTGCCGATCGGCGCGTATCTCGGCGCACTGGTCGCGGTCGCGCTCATCCCGACACTTCTGTTCACCGCTGTCCTGCTCGAACGAAACAACCGGGCCCAGCAGGACGTGCTGACGACGCTGGCCGAAGCCACGGCCGGATCGATCGTCGAGACGATCGACCGCGAACTCGCCGGCATGACGACGACGCTGCGGGTGCTGTCGACGTCGCGCTCGCTCGATACCGACGACCTCGTCGAGTTCTACGACCGGGCCCGAAGCGCGCTTCGCGACACCCGGTCCTACTTCATCCTGCTCGACGAAAATCTCGACCAGCTCATCAATACGCGCGTCGACTTCGGCGCCGATCTCGGCCAGACATCCGACCCGATACCGGCGCAGCGTGCGCTCGATACGGGCAACACGGTCATTTCGAACGCGTTTTACGGTGAGGTCGCCCAGAAATGGGTCTTCAACGTCATGGTGCCTTGGGAGGAAGACGAAAAGCGGCGGGTGCTGGTCCTGACCCAGAACGCCGAAGACCTGACTAGCCTCATCGCGGGGCAGAACCTGCGCGGCGGCTGGAACGCCTCGGTAGTCGACGGCAACGGCATCGTCGTTGCGACGACCTTCATGTCGTCCGACATCGGCAAGCCGTTCCTGCTCTGGGAGGAGGGCCGCTCCGACAGCGCCCCCTCGCGCCAGACGCTGGCCGTCGACGGTGCGGACTACGAGACCTTCACGGTCAATTCGCGCCTGAGCGGCTGGAAGGTCGTCGTCTGGTCGCCGACCGAAGTCGTGGCTGCGCCTTTGACGCGCGCCTTGCAGATATTCGCCTTCGGCGGGCTTCTCCTGGCAGCGCTCAGTGCGCTTTTCGCCTGGGTGCTCGCGCGTCAGGTGACGCGCCCGGTGCGCGAACTGGCCGCCGACGCGCGTCGGCTCGGCTCGGGCGAAGCGGTGACCGCCAAGCCGTACAAGGTGTCGGAAATCGCGACTGTCTCGTCCGCGCTCGCCGAAGCGTCGCACGACCGGCAGGAGGCGGAAGGCGAAATCCGGTTCCTGATGCGCGAGGTCGCGCACCGGTCGAAGAACCAGTTGACCGTCGTCTCGTCCATCGCCAAGCAGACGGCCCGCCATGCGCCCGATTTCGACGCCTTCCAGGATTCGTTCCAGAAGCGCGTGCAGGGGCTGGCGCGCTCGACCGATCTGCTGATCGCCGGCGGCGTCGCAGGCGTCGAACTGCGCGAACTCCTTGAGGCGCAGATCGAGCCGTTCCGCCCGGGCGAAGCCTCGCGGCTGACGATGACAGGGCCGCATTTTCGCCTGTCCAACCAGGCGGCGCAGACAATCGGGCTCGCGGTCCACGAACTGGCGACAAATGCGTCGAAATACGGTGCGTTCTCGACGAATAGCGGCCGCCTCGCCGTCGAATGGACGATCGGCAGCGAAAATCTGGTGATCGACTGGCGCGAAACCGTGGCGCGGCTGGAGCCACGCGAAGAGGGACGCGGCTTCGGCACCGAAGTCATCGAGCGGATGCTGGGCGGCACCCTCGATGCGGTGATCGATCGCGAGATCACGCCGGACGGGCTGCATTGTCGCTTCACCATGCCGGTCGAAAAGCTTCTGCCCGACCCCGACGCGATGAAGGCCGAGCGTCGGTTCGGCGGCTAAGGCCCGCTTCGCTGAATTAGCTGGCAATGTCGGCGCATATGGACTATATGCGCGCCATCGCCGCAGCCTTTGCTGCCGCGACCACTGGCCCCCGCTGGACGACATCCCGGCCGTGGGCGACCCCATTCCTCCCAATCGAAAGGAAGCATGAGATGTCGATCACCGCTGAACGCAAGCAGGAACTGCTCGCCGAATACGCGACCACCAAGAACGACACCGGTTCGCCGGAAGTTCAGGTCGCGTTGCTCTCCGAGCGTATCAAGAACCTGACCGAGCACTTCAAGGACCACAAGAAGGACAACCATTCCCGCCGTGGTCTTCTGGCTCTCGTCTCGCAGCGCCGTCAGCTCCTTGACTATCTCAAGGGCAAGGATGAAGGCCGCTACCAGACACTGATCGAAAAGCTCGGCCTGCGCCGCTAACAGTTCTTCGGCGGGATCGCTTGCGCTCCCGCCGATTTTCGTATTCGGGCACGGTGCCCGACCCGTCCCAGTGGCCATGAAGGCCGGGACGCTCCATGGGATCGGTCATGGGGCAGGATTGCAGGATGCTCGCGCTATATGGCGCAGACGAGAGCCTCCCGTTGTCTTGCCCGTGGCTCGTCCCGCCAAAGACAGGCCGGGATCGGCAAGGCGAAGGCTTTGCAAGGTTCGGCCATGAAAGGACACTACATGTTCAATCACCATCGCGTGGAAATCGAATGGGCAGGCCGCCCGCTGGTTCTGGAGACGGGCAAGATCGCCCGCCAGGCCGACGGCGCCGTTCTGGCAACCTATGGCGAGACCGTCGTTCTGGCGACCGTCGTCTCCGCCAAGGAGCCGAAGCCCGGCTTCGACTTCTTCCCGCTGACCGTCAACTATCAGGAAAAGACCTACGCGGCCGGCAAGATCCCCGGCGGCTTCTTCAAGCGCGAAGGGCGTCCGAGCGAGAAGGAAACGCTGGTTTCCCGCCTGATCGACCGTCCGATCCGCCCCCTCTTCGCCGAAGGCTACAAGAACGACACGCAGGTCGTCGTCACCGTCATGCAGCATGACCTCGAAAACGATCCGGACATCCTGGCCATCGTCGCGACCTCGGCAGCCCTGACGCTTTCGGGCGTGCCCTTCATGGGCCCGATCGGCGGCGCGCGCGTCGGCTACATCAACGGCGAATACGTCCTCAACCCGCATGTCGACGAGATGCCCGAGTCCAAGCTCGACCTCGTCGTCGCCGGAACGGGCGATGCCGTGCTGATGGTCGAGTCGGAAGCGCAGGAACTCGACGAAGAGACCATGCTCGGCGCCGTCATGTTCGGCCATCGGGGCTTCCAGCCGGTGATCGACGCGATCATCAAGCTGGCCGAAGTCGCCGCCAAGGAGCCGCGCGAGTTCAAGCCGGCCGACTATTCGGCGCTCGAAGCCGAAATGCTGGGCCTCGTCGAAGACGAGCTGCGCACCGCCTACAAGAACACCGACAAGATGAAGCGCTATGCCGCCGTCGACGCCGTCAAGGCTAAGGTCAAGGCGCATTTCGCGCCAGCCGAGGGCGAAGAGGCCAAGTGGACCTCCGAACAGATCGGCACCGTGTTCAAGTCGCTCCAGGCGAAGATCGTCCGCTGGAACATCCTCGACACCAAGAGCCGCATCGATGGCCGTGACCTCTCGACGGTCCGCCCGATCGTCTCCGAAGTCGGCGTCCTGCCGCGTACGCACGGCTCGGCCGTCTTCACCCGCGGCGAGACGCAGGCGATCGTCGTCGCCACGCTCGGCACCGGCGAAGACGAGCAGTTCGTCGACGCCCTGACCGGCACCTACAAGGAGCGCTTCCTCCTTCACTACAACTTCCCGCCCTACTCGGTCGGTGAAACGGGCCGCATGGGTTCGCCCGGTCGTCGCGAGATCGGTCACGGCAAGCTCGCCTGGCGCGCGATCCGTCCGATGCTTCCGGCCGTCGAGCAGTTCCCCTACACGCTGCGCATCGTCTCCGAGATCACCGAGTCCAACGGCTCGTCCTCCATGGCGACGGTTTGCGGCACGTCGCTCGCGCTGATGGATGCAGGCGTTCCGCTGGCCAAGCCGGTCGCGGGCATCGCGATGGGCCTGATCAAGGAAGATGAGCGCTTCGCGGTTCTCTCCGACATCCTCGGCGACGAGGATCACCTCGGCGACATGGACTTCAAGGTGGCAGGCACCGAAGCCGGCATCACCTCGCTGCAGATGGACATCAAGATCGAGGGCATCACCGAGGAGATCATGAAGATCGCGCTCGGCCAGGCCAAGGACGGTCGCGTTCATATCCTGGGCGAGATGGCCAACGCCATCACCGAGGGCCGCTCCGAGCTCGGCGAATTCGCACCGCGCATCGAAGTGATGAACATCCCGACCGACAAGATCCGCGACGTGATCGGCTCGGGCGGCAAGGTCATCCGCGAGATCGTCGAAAAGACCGGCGCCAAGATCAACATCGAGGACGACGGCACGGTCAAGATCGCTTCGTCGAATGCGAAGGAGATCGAGGCGGCACGGAAGTGGATTCACACCATCGTGGCCGAGCCGGAAGTCGGCGAGATCTACGAGGGCACGGTCGTCAAGGTCGCCGATTTCGGCGCCTTCGTGAACTTCTTCGGCCCGAAGGACGGACTGGTCCACATCAGCCAGCTCGCCGCCGACCGCGTCGCCAAGACCGGCGACGTCGTCAAGGAAGGCCAGAAGGTCTGGGTCAAGCTGCTCGGCTTCGACGAGCGCGGCAAGGTCCGCCTGTCGATGAAGGTCGTCGACCAGGAGACCGGCAAGGAACTCGTCCGCGAGAAGAAGTCGGCCGACGCCGAAGAGGCCGACGCCTGATCCTCGCCGATATCTGAAATGGAACGGGCGCGATCTTCGCGCCCGTTTTTTTGTGAGGTTGCCGTGAACGACGCGACGAAGACGCTGCTGCATCCATTCGAGACCGGGATGCTCGACCTGCCCGAGAGGGGGCGCCTGCTTGCGCTGAATGCCACGGAAGCGATGGTGCGCGGGCTCAACACGGCGAGCGTCGATGCCGTGCAGGATTTCCGCCCCGAGTTCCTGAAGATCGAGCGTGCGAGCTGTCGCGTGGCGCCAGCTTTGGACGGCGACGCCTATGCGCTGGCGCTGGTCCTGTGCGGCCGGCACCGGCAGATGAACGAGCATCACGTGCTGGAGGCCAGTGCGCGCGTGATCCCGGGCGGTCTCGTGGTCGTCGCCGGCCTCAAGACCGACGGTGCCGACAGCCTGCGCAAGCGGCTGAAGGATCGCTTCGAGATCGAAGGGCAGGCGGCCAAGCACCATGGCAACGTCTTCTGGTTCCGTGCCGATGGCGCGCGGGCCGAAAAGCTCGAAACCATCGTCGTCGACGATCGGTACGAGACGGTTCCGGGCATGTTCTCGGCGGACCGGATCGATCCGGGCTCGGCGCTTCTGGTGGAGCACCTGCCGAAGGACCTTTACGGCGCGGTCGCCGATCTCGGCGCCGGTTGGGGGTACCTGTCGGTGGAGATCGCCGCGCGCTGCCCGAAGGTGAAGCGGATCGATCTCTACGAGGCGAGCCACGCCGCGGCAAAGGCGGCGGAAGGAAACATGAAGCGGTTGGCGGGTGCCATGGCCAGCACGACGCGCTGGCTCGACGTCGCGGCCGAAGACCCGCGCGAACGCTACGATGCG
Organism: Pseudomonadota bacterium; assembly: GCA_023389195.1. Lineage (GTDB taxonomy): Bacteria > Pseudomonadota > Alphaproteobacteria > Rhizobiales > Rhizobiaceae > Aliihoeflea. The sequence continues at coordinate 7,975 of JAEWET010000049.1, read as the reverse complement.
GTGGTCATGAACCCGCCCTTTCATACCGGGCGCAGCGGCGACCCGGACGTCGGACGGGCGATGATCGCAGGCGCGTGGCGACTCTTGAAACCGGGTGGTCGGCTTCATCTCGTCGCCAATGTGCACCTGCCTTACGAGGCGACGCTGTCGGATATGTTCGCCGCGACGGGCCTGAGCGCGCGCGAAGCCGGGTTCAAGGTCCTCTGGGCCCGGAAGTAATCAGCTCACCGCACGCAGGAACGGCTTCTGCTCGACCGCGGCGACGGACAGCGGTGCCGGCCGGCCGTAAAAATAGCCCTGAACGATATGGCAGCCCGCGGCGCGTAGCAGCGTCGCCTGATGTTCGGTCTCGACGCCCTCGGCGATCGTGTGAACGCCGAGCGCGCGCGACAGGCCGACAATGGTCGAGACGACCGCGCCGGTGCTCGCATCGGTCTCCAGCCGCTGGATGAAGGACTGGTCGATCTTGAGCTTGTGGAACGAGAAATCGATCAGATAGCTCAGATTGGAGTAGCCGGTGCCGAAATCGTCGACGGCGACCGTCAGTCCCATCGCCGTCAGGTCCTTCAGGATCGCGGCGGCGCGGTCGCGGTCCTGCATCATCGCCGTTTCGGTGATTTCGATTTCCAGGCGGGAGGGCTCGATCCCCGTCTCCGCCACGACGGCTGCAACCTGCGCGATGAAGTCGCGGGTCATGAACTGGACCGCCGAGATGTTGACCGCCACGAAGCAATCCTGCGGCAGGCGGCGCGCGTCGAGGCAGGCCTGGCGAAGCGCCCACGCCCCGATCTGCGCGATCATGCCCGTTTCTTCGGCGATCGGGATAAACTCGGCCGGCGGGATCATCCCGCGCGCGGGATGGGTCCAGCGCATCAATGCCTCGTAGCCCACGATGCGCCCGCTCGAAAGATCGTGCTGCGGCTGATAGTGCAGGGAAAACTCGCCGCGCTCGAACGCGCCGTTGAGTTCGGCCTCGATCCACTGGCGATAATCGGCGACCTCGCCCATTTCCCGATGAAACACCGCCCAGCCGCCGACGCCGGAGCCGCGGGCGTGTTGCAGCGCGAGGTTTGACAGGCGCAACAGGCGCGTCGGCTCGAAGCCGTCCTTAGGCAGCGACACGATGCCGATCGACAGATTGATCGACTGCAGATGCGTGGTCAGCCGGTAGGGCTTGGTCATAAGATCGAGCAGGCGTTCGACGAAGAGGTCCACCCGCTCGGCCCCGCCTTCATCCTGATAGAGGAGGGCGAACTCGCCGGCGCCGATCCGGCCGATCGCCGTGCCGACCGGCACCACCTGGCGCAGCCGATCGGCAAAGGCGCGGACCAGTTCGTCGCCGTTGGAATAGCCGATCGCGTCGTTGATCGACTTGAAGCGGTTGATGTCGATGTCGATCAGAAAGACAGGCGAACCGGTCGATCGCGTGCGGTCCGCCGCCTCGCGAATCTTCGACATCATCGCCTGGCGGCCGGGCAGGCCGGTCAGCTTGTCGTGCTGGGTCTCATGGTAGACATATTGGACGGATTCATCGACGCCGGCGAAGAAGGAAGCCGCCGAACTTGCCGCCGCGAAGGCGCAGAGCGCGGCCATGCTGAGGCCGACGATCTCGGCCGGGATGCCGCCGACGCCACCCATGCCGTAGCGGGCCGCTGCCAGTCCGATCACGAAACTGCCGAGCGTGCAGGCTGCGATCGTCAGCAGCCGGAAGCCCTTCGTCCGGATCGGATTTCGAGACGTCATGCGGTAACACCCTGTTTCACAGATGTATTACCGCCGACTCCTTAAGATATATTTTGCAACCTTGAACGGGAATTACGCGCCTTCACCAACGATCCTGTCGATCGACTTCAGCTCGTCGAGCTGCGGCATCGAGGTGATGTGGTAGCCCGAATCCACATAGTGGATCTCGCCCGTCACGCCCGAGGACAGGCCTGACAGGAGATAAAGCGCCGAGCCGCCGACCTCGTCGATCGTGACCGTGCGGCGCAGCGGCGAGTTGCGGCTCTGGAACGAGAACATCAGCCGCGCATCCGAAATGCCCGCACCGGCGAGCGTGCGGACGGGGCCGGCCGAGATCGCGTTCACGCGGATGTCGCGCGGGCCGTAGTCGTCGGCCAGATAGCGCACGGACGCCTCGAGCGCGGCTTTGGCGACGCCCATGACGTTGTAGTTCGGCATGACGCGGACCGAGCCGGCATAGGTGAGCGTCAGCATCGACCCGCCGGGATTCATCATCTCGGCCGCCTTGCGGGCGATTTCCGTGAAGGAGTAGCACGAAATCACCATCGTACGGGTGAAGTTGTCCTTCGTGGTGTTCGCGTAGAGGCCCTTCAACTCGTTCTTGTCGGAAAAACCGATGGCGTGGACGACGAAATCGATCGTCCCCCATTCGGACTTGAGTGCATCGAAAACGCTGTCGATCGAGGCGGAATCCTCGACGTCGCAGGGCAGGACGAGCTTCGCGCCGACCTTTTCGGCGAGCGGCTTCACGCGGCGGCCGAACGCTTCGCCCTGATAGGTGAAGGCGAGTTCGGCGCCGTGCTCGGCGAGTTGCTTGGCGATGCCCCAGGCGATCGAATGATCGTTCGCGACGCCCATGACGAGGCCGCGCTTGCCCTTCATCAAACCATCCATCGGATCAGCCCTGGTAGCGCTGGAAGACCAGCGTCGCATTGGTGCCGCCGAAGCCGAACGAGTTGGAGAGCGCGATGTCGAACTTGGCGTCGTCGATGCGCTTGCGCACGACGGGCATGCCCTCGAACTCGGGATCGAGGTTTTCGATATGGGCGCTCTCGCCGATGAAGCCGGCCTGCATCATCAAGAGCGAATAGATCGATTCCTGGACGCCTGCCGCGCCGAGCGAATGGCCGGTCAGCGACTTGGTCGACTGGATATGCGGAATCTTGTCGCCGAACACCTCGCGGATCGCGCCCATTTCCTTCGAGTCGCCAACTGGCGTCGAGGTGCCGTGGGTGTTGATGTAGTCGACCTCGCCCTTCACGTTGGCGAGCGCCTGGCGCATGCAGCGCACCGCGCCTTCGCCCGAGGGGGCGACCATGTCGTGGCCGTCCGACGTCGCGCCGTAGCCGACGACTTCCGCATAAATCTTGGCGCCACGCGCCTGGGCGGTCTCGAGGTCTTCGAGGACGAGGACGCCGGCGCCGCCGGCGATGACAAAGCCGTCGCGGCCTTCATCATAGGCACGGGAGGCGACTTCGGCGCGGTCGTTGTACTTCGACGACATGGCACCCATGGCGTCGAAGAGGTTGGACATCGTCCAGTCGAGGTCCTCGTGGCCGCCGGCGAAGATGCGGTCCTGCTTGCCGAACTGGATCAGTTCGTAGGCATTGCCGATGCAGTGCGCCGAGGTCGAGCAGGCCGACGAGATGGAGTAATTGACGCCGTGGATCTTGAACCAGGTGGCAAGCGTGGCGGATGCGGTCGACGACATCGCCTTCGGCACCGCGAACGGCCCGATGCGCTTGGGGCTGCCCTTCTCGCGGGTGATGTCGGCGGCCTCGACGATCTGTCGGGTGGATGGACCGCCCGAGCCCATGATGATGCCGGTGCGCTCGTTCGAGATGTCGCCCTGATCCAGACTGGCATCCTGGATCGCCTGATCCATGGCGACGTGGTTCCAGGCGGTCCCGCCGCCGTGGAAGCGCATCGCGCGCCGGTCCACCACGCCCTCGGGATCGAGGGTGGGCGCGCCGGAGACCTGGCTGCGGAAGCCGTGCTCGGCGTAGCTGGCGTCGCGCGCGATGCCCGAGCGGGCCTCGCGCAGGGAGGCGAGCACCTCCTGCGTGTTGTTGCCGATGGACGAGACGATGCCCATCCCGGTGATGACGACACGGCGCATGATGGTGACACTACCTCCGTCGCGGTCCCGGTCGCCCGGGCCGCGTCACGGTCAGCTAAGGTGACGCGGACACAATCTCAACCGCCGAGACCGTCCGGCGTTGCGGCCAAGCCGCGAACCGGACGCGCGGCGGCTGCGGCTCAGCTCTGGAAAAGGCCGACCCGCATGTCCTGGACCTGATAGACGCGCTCGCCGTCGGCCTCGAGCCAGCCGTCGCCGATGCCGAGCACGAGCTTGCCCTGACGGACCCGCTTCACGTCGACGTTGTAGACGACCTTCTTGATCGTCGGCAGCACCTGGCCGGCGAGCTTCACCTCGCCGACGCCCAGGGCGCGCCCGCGGCCCGGCGAGCCGAGCCAGCCGAGATGGAAGCCCAGCATCTGCCAGAGGGCGTCGAGGCCGAGGCAGCCCGGCATCACCGGGTCGCCCTGGAAATGGCAGGGGAAGAACCAGAGGTCCGGCCGGATGTCGAGCTCGGCCGTCACGTGCCCCTTGCCGTGGGCGCCGCCCTCGGTCCCGATGGACGTGATCCGGTCGAACATCAGCATCGGCGGCAGCGGCAACTGCGCGTTGCCGGATCCGAAGAGTTCGCCGCGCCCGCAGGCCAGAAGATCCTCGTAGGAATAGTGCGACCGGCGGTTCGCACCCTGCGCTTGTGTCTCGGCGTCTGGCGGCATTGCGTTGGCTGTTTCCTCGGATGTGCGCGATCTTCGCGTCGCGGGCGACTATACTCGGCCCATCGGCTGGCGCGCGGGTTAGCACGGGGCGCCGCGCCTTCAAAGCCTGCAGCCGCGGGTATGCGGCAACGCTCGGGTTGCGACTGTCCGACCACTTCAATATACTGAGGAGACATCCGTTCCTTCAGGCCCCTCGTCGAGCGTTCAGTCCAGCGATGTCCGAACCGGTGCCATTCCAGGCCGTCTTCAACGGCCGGGTCCCCGCCCCCCAGTTGGAGGCCAACGGGACTCCGCGCCGCGGCTGTCCGCTGTCCGACCTGCGCGACCGTCTGCGTCGAGCCGGCCTGCGCCCGACGCGGCAGCGCCTGTCCCTGGGCTGGCTGCTCTTCGGCCGCGGTGACCGCCACCTGACGGCGGAGATGCTGTACGACGAGGCGATGCGCGCCAAGGTGCCGGTCTCGCTGGCGACCGTCTACAACACGCTGCACCAGTTCACCGAGGCCGGGCTCCTGCGCCAACTGGCGCTCGACGGGTCGAAGGCCTATTTCGACACGAACCCGACCGAGCACCACCATTTCTACCTGGAGGACGAGAGCCAGGTGATCGACATGCCGGATTGCGGCATCACGGTCGATTCGCTGCCCGAGGCGCCCGAGGGCATGGAGATCGCCGGGGTCGAGGTGATCGTGCGCCTGCGCCGCAGCCGTCCGGCGGGCCGCCGCCAGGGCTGAGGCCCGGGTCCAACGCAGTACGGGAGCGACGCGAGGCCCGGCATCGTCCGGGCCTTCGCTTTTTCGGGCTGCCGGCGTGCCGGGAGCTGGCGCGCCGCCGCCCGGGATGACGGACGGGCGCCGTCGGGGCGCCCGGACCGCTATTCCACGACCTCGTTCGGGTAGACGCCCCACAGGCGATTCTGGCGAATGTAGCCGTCGACGTCCCGCTTGTTGGGAAGCGCGACGATCATGCGGCACCACGTGCCGGTGCAGCTCTTGACGCTGCCGATAACGCCGGTCTGGAGCTTGGCCTCGTCGTCGGCGCCGTCGTCGGCCTTGGCCCGCAGCGACACGGCCGCCTTCTCGACACCCTTGTCGGGGCCGGCATTCACGATGGCGGTGCGGCGCCCGGACAGCAGCGAGTGCAGCACCCAGCCCTCGGTGCCCTCCGAATCGCGGATCCTGCGCCAGGTTTCGAACTCGCCCACGATCTCGACCGGCAGGCCGGCCCGCTGGAACACCCAGAGCGTCCGGTGATCCTTCGAGGGGCCTTCGCGGAGGTTGACGCGATCGGTCTTCAGGCTCGCGTAGCGCGGCAGCGGCAGCTTGGTCACCGGCCCGACCCCGGCCTCGGGGCCGGTCGGCGGCGCCGCGCGGGCACCGGTCGCGAGGCCGCCGGCCAGCACCGCCGCGACGGCGAGGCTGAGGCATGACACGCGCATGGTCGTCTCCCTATCCAGACGTGGGGTTGCTGGGCGCCGGACATGTCGAAAGCGGGGCCGGTTCGACACGCGGACCGGTCCGCATCCGATTGTGTTCCGGCCCACCTCTGGTAGAGAGGCCGATGGGTCGGAACAGGCTCCGGAACCGGCGCCCCGTGACCGATCCTGTCTGGCCGAGTTCGGTTAACGGACGCTTGCGGGACGCGGTCCGGGCGGGAGCCGCCGGGCGCGAGCCGCAATCAAGGTCGCTGGGCTGACGGGGGAGAGAGACGTGTCGAAGCGCAAGCCGCTGGTGGTCGTGACGCGGCGCCTGCCGGATGCCGTCGAGACGCGGATGCGCGAACTGTTCGACGTCCGGCTCAATTCCGAGGACGCGCCGATGGCGCCGGACGCGATGGCGTCGGCCCTGCGCGAGGCCGACGTGCTCGTCCCCACCGTGACCGACGAGATCGATGCCGGGCTGATCGCCCAGGCCGGCCCGAACCTCCGCCTGATCGCCAATTTCGGCAACGGCGTCGACCATATCGACGTGGCGGCGGCGCTGGAGCGCGGCATCACGGTCACCAACACGCCCGGCGTGCTGACCGAGGACACCGCCGACATGACCATGGCGTTGATCCTCGCGGTGGCCCGCCGGGTCACCGAGGGCGCGCGGATCATCCCGGACGACGAGTGGACCACGGGCTGGTCGCCGACCTGGATGCTCGGCCGGCGCATCACCGGCAAGCGCCTCGGCATCGTCGGCATGGGCCGGATCGGCCAGGCGCTCGCCAAGCGCGCCCGCGCCTTCGGCTTGCAGGTGCACTACCACAACCGCCGCCGGGTGCCGGCCGCCATCGAGAGCGCGCTGGACGCGACCTACTGGGAATCCCTCGACCAGATGCTGGCGCGCGTCGACATCGTGTCGGTGAACTGCCCGCACACGCCCGCCACGTACCATCTGCTCTCGGCGCGGCGCCTCAAGCTGCTCAAGCCCGAGGCGATCGTGGTCAACACGGCCCGCGGCGAGGTGATCGACGAGAACGCCCTGGCGCGCCTGATCGAGGGCGGGGAGGTCTCGGCGGCCGGCCTCGACGTGTTCGAGCAGGAGCCCGCCGTCAGCCCGCGCCTCGTCAAGCTCGCCCGCCAGGGCAAGGTCGTCCTCCTGCCCCACATGGGCTCGGCGACCTACGAGAGCCGCACCGACATGGGCGAGAAGGTCATCATCAACATCAAGACCTTCATGGACGGACACCGGCCGCCGGACCGCATCCTGCCGAGCATGCTCTGAGCGGCGATCTCTGAGCCGCGGACGGCGGCGCCTCACAGGGCGTCGCCGGCCACCGCTTGGGGCTTGGACATGCCCTGCACACCCTGGAAGAGCCGCTCGCTGGTCAGCTTGAGGAAGTAGAACCCGAATTCGGGGTTCTGGTAGTAGAGCTGCTTCACGTCCGAGTAGGACACGCACAGCGCGTGTCCCGCCTCGACGCAGACCAGCGAGGCGGTGCGGGCGTTGCCGGGCGACAGCAGCCCGAGCTCGCCGACGATCCCGCCCTGGCGCACCTCGAGGTCGACCTCCGGGATCCGGAACACGCCGCTCTCGATGTAGTACATCTCGGTGGCGAGATCCCCCTTGCGGAACACCACCTCGCCGATGTCGAACGGGCGTCGGGAGCCGAAGGGTCGGAGCCATTCCAGGGACAGGTCGTTCTCGGCGGCCGTCTCCACGTCCCGGACGAGGCGCAGCATCTGCCAGAGCCGGTAGGCGTTGAACGGCATCTGGATCAATTCAGTCAGCACCACCGGCATGCTGCCGATCATGATGCCGTAGGTGATCACGGCGCAGCTCGCGCAGAGCGAGATGATCCGCAGCGGGATCATCGTGCTCATGGCCGTCGCCGTGATGGTCAGCGCCGTCCCGAGATAGCCGATGCCCTCGACCCAATCCATCGCCGCCCCCTGTCGCGTTTCGGCCGGGGGATGCCTGTCTTGTCCGGCTGCGGCAAGCGTTCCGGCAGGTTC
>JAEWET010000001.1:0-56756 GCA_023389195.1 Pseudomonadota bacterium | reverse complement strand
GGGTGGCGCCGTCTGCGAAGGCCGCCTGAGGGGGCGGCTGGAACAAGTGGGGACTGCGCGGTTCACGGCTCACATGGGGCCGTGAACCGTTCTAGCCGCCGTAGCCGTTCGGCCGCGGCGGCACGGCCTTCAGATAGGCGGCGATCGCGGCGCGATCTTCGTCGCTCAGCATCGACGTGTTCTTGACGACGTCGGCCATGGCGCCGCCGGCCGAGTCGAACTCCGGCGTGAAGCCGCTCTTCAGATATTCGGCGATGTCCGATTCCGACCAGTTGCCCACATCGGAGCCCTGTGGCGTGATGTTGGGGACCCTGCCGTCGCCTTCCGCGGCGACCGCACCGGCCAGCCAATCGGACTTGACGATGCCGCCGGACAGGTCGCGCGGCGTATGGCACTCGCCGCAATGGCTGGGCCCCTCCACGAGGTACTGGCCGGCCTTCACCTGCTCGTTGGCGTTCGCCAGGTCGAGCACCGGCTCGCGCGACAGATGCAGCACCTTCCAAAGGCCGATGCCACGTCGGACATTGTAAGGGAACGCCAGGCTGTGGTCGGGCGCCCTGCCCTCGACCGGCGGCAGCGTCTGCATGAAGGCGTGCAGGTCGGCGATGTCGCCGAGCTCCATCCGCGCATAGGAGGCATAGGGAAAGGCCGGGTAATAGTGCTCGCCTTCGGGCGAGACGCCTTCCACCATGGCGTTCGCGAGGTCTTCAACCGACCAGCCGCCGATGCCGTCCGTCGGGTGGGGCGAGATGTTAGGCGCCACGAAGGTACCGAAGGGCGTCTCGAGCGCGACGCCACCGGCCAGTTCCAGCCGCGCATCGCCCTGGGCCTGCGGCCGCGCATGGCAGGACGCGCAGCCGCCTGCCCAGAAGATGCGTTCGCCCCGCGCGGCATCGCCCGGACCCGCTGCCGCGACCTCGGCCGCAGGCAGCGTCCGCGGGGCGGTCAGCACCCACCCCGCAACGCCCGCCGCGGCCCCGGCGACCAGAACCGCGACAAGAAGCCTTCGCATCCGGGACGAAGCCGCCTAGAGGCGCCACGCCTTGTGGCAGGCGCCGCAATTGGCCGTGACCTTGCCGAACTCGGCGCGGAAGGCTTCGAGGTCCTGCGGGTTTGCGGCAACGGCTGCCGCGACGTCGGCCTTGAACTTGTCGCTTGCGGCCTTGTAGCCGGCCTTGTCCTCCCAGATCTTCGGCGACGCCTTGGTGTCGCCGGTCTTGCTGGACTCCGGATAGAGCGCATCGACGTCGTGCTTGGCCGCATTGGCTTCCAGCGCCGCGAAGACGGACGCGACCTTGGCGGCATCGAAGGGCTGCTCCCCCTTGGCGATCGGCGCGATCTGCCCGACAAGGCCGCCGCGCTCCTTCATCAGCGCCTTGCGATCGGCGATCGGATCGGCGGATGCGGCGGACAGTCCAAGCGCGAACAGGGAAACGGCGAGAACGACGGATTTCATTGAGGCTGGCTCCAGGCTTGCTGTTGCGGGGCACCTGCCCCCGTAGCGTCAACGACCACTCTGCCCGAAAAGTCCGCAACGTCAGCGACACGGCCGATCACGGTTGCGTGAAACCAAAAGGGGCGCCGTCGGCGCCCCTTGTCCCAAAACCACTCTGACCGCGGTCAGGCGGCCTTCTCGTACATCTCCAGGACGTAGTCCCAGTTGATCAGGCTGTCGACGAAGGCTTCGAGGTACTTCGGACGCGCATTGCGATAGTCGATGTAATAGGAGTGCTCCCAGACGTCGACGCCGAGGATCGGCGAAGCGCCGTGGACCAGCGGGTTCTCGCCGTTCGGGGTCTTCGAGATCTCGAGCTTGCCGTTCTTCACCGACACCCAGGCCCAGCCGGAGCCGAACTGCGTCGTGCCGGCGGCGATGAAATCGGCCCTGAACTTGTCATAGCCGCCGAGGTCGCTGTCGACCGCCGCGGCCAGCTTGCCGGGAAGCTTGTTGCCCCCGCCGCCCTTCTTCATCCACTTCCAGAAATGGATGTGGTTGTAGTGTTGGCCGGCATTGTTGAAGAGCGGCTGGTTCTTGCCATGGCTCTGCTTGACGATCTCCTCGAGCGAGAGGCCGTCCATGCCGGCTTCCTTGGCCAGTTCATTGCCCTTGTCGACATAGGCCTTGTGATGCTTGTCGTGGTGATATTCCAGCGTCTCCTTGGACATGAAGGGCTGGAGCGCCTCATAATCGTAAGGCAGTGCGGGCAGTTCGAAAGCCATGATGTGTCTCCCTCTCGGCATTGGAAAATTATAAGTCTTACATAGGAGTCGAACCCGACCCCGCAACCGGCGCAGCCAGATTTAGCGCCTACGCGCGTTGTGCTTACTTGGCGTGCGCCCAATCCCAGTACAATTGCCGCGCCTTTTTCGCGATCGGGCCGGGCTGCAAATCGCGGTCCTCGATTCTGGTGATCGGGATCACCTTGGAGTGGTTGCCGGTCGAGAAAATCTCGTCGGCCTCCATGAAGTCCTTCACCGTCAGCGTGCGCTCCGAAACCGAATGGCCGGCATCCTGCAGCAGCCCCATCGTGCGGGCGCGCGTGATGCCCGGCAGGAACGTCCCATTCTTGACCGGCGTGATGACTTCGCCGTCCTTGACGATGAAGACGTTCGACGAGCCCGTCTCGGCCACGTTGCCCAGCATGTCGAGCACCAGCGCGTTGTCGAAGCCGCGGCCCTTGGCTTCGAGAATGGCGCGGCCATTGTTGGGGTAGAGGCAGCCGGCCTTCGCATTGGTCGGCATGGTCTCGATCGTCGGCCGACGGAACGGCGAGACGGTGATCGAAAACCCGTCCGGCGCCTGCATCGGCGATTCGTAAAGGCAGAGGCAGAAGCGGGTCGATGCGGGATCGGACGGCACGCCCATATAGCCGCCGTGCTCGGCCCAGTACATCGGGCGGATATAGACCGCCGTCTTGCCGTCGAACTTCTTCAGCCCCTCGAAGGTCAGGCGCACGATCTCGCCCGGCTCCACGGTCGGCTTCAGTCCGAGCGCACGGGCCGAGGCGTTGACGCGTTCGGCATGGAGGTCGAGATCGGGCGCGACGCCTTCGAACCAGCGCGCGCCGTCGAAAACGCTCGATCCCAGCCACATCACATGGCTGCGCGGACCCACCAGCGCCACATTGCCCTCGTGCCAGCCGCCGTCGACGAAGGTCCAGGTTGTGCTTTGCGCCGGTACTGCCAGTGTCATGGGATCATTCCTGTTCGTGTTCGGCACGCATGCAAGTCGCGTGCGCGACGTGGGTCAATCGGCACAGAAGGCCAATCGATCGGTCCAAAGAGGCGCAATGCTTGACCGGAAAAGGCAATTCGGGTCAAGACCCGCGCAGATGAGGCCGCCACGATGAAACACTCCGCCTACGTTTTCGACGCCTATGGCACGCTCTTCGACGTGCACGCCGCCGTGCGCCGCCATGCCGGCGAGATCGGGCCGGACGGGCAGTTGCTGTCCGACATCTGGCGCGCCAAGCAGCTCGAATATTCGTGGACGCTGTCGCTGATGGGCGAATACCGCGATTTCTGGGAGCTGACCGAGCGCGCGCTCGACGTCGCCTTCGCGCGCGTTCCCTCCGCCGACAAGTCCCTGCGCCAGCCGCTTCTCGACGCCTACTGGAAGCTCGACTGCTATCCGGAAGTGCCGAAGGTCCTCAAGGCCCTCAAGGCCGGCGGCGCGCGCCTGGCGATCCTTTCCAACGGCTCGCCCGCCATGCTCGAATCGGCGGTGAAGAACGCGGCGCTCGACGCGATCCTCGACGACATCGTCTCCGTCGACCGCATTCGCCGCTACAAGCCGCACCCCGACGTCTACGACATGATCACCACCCAGTGGCGGCTCTATCCCGACGCCGTCTCGTTCCAGTCGTCGAACCGCTGGGACGTCGCCGGTGCATCGCGCTTCGGCTTCCGCACCATCTGGATCAACCGCGCCGGCATGCCGGACGAATATCCCGAGCAGCCGGCCGGGCTCGTTCTCCCCTCGCTCGAAGGCGTCGTCACGGCGGGCTGAGCATCGACTGCCGAACGGCCGACATCACGGCGTCTTTACTTGCGGCTGTCTTTCGCAACTGTGACATCTCGACCACACTAACCTGCCAAGTCGGCTGCGGACAGGACGCGAACTTCCCGGTTTCCAAGGGATGCGTTAACCCCGCCGCCTCATCGGCGTCGACCTGCCGGAACCTTGCCCGACGATCTTGCGTTCCTTCGCCTGATCCGCACTGGAGCCTCATTTTGGACACGATTGAACGCCTTTCCCGCCGCCGCTTCCTGGGCGCCGCCGCCGCGGGCGCTGCCTCGCTCGCGCTCTCCGCATGCACGAGCAGCATTCCCCGCCGCGAGACCATCGGCGCCGTCGCGCCCGCCCCGGTGCAGCCCAATTACGACCTCGCCTACTATCAGGACCTCTACAGCGCCCGCGTGGACGAGGGCTACGAGTTGCCGGCCATCCCGGTCGAGCGCGTCGATCCGGCCTATCTGCGCCAGATGGTGCCCGATCCGACCGGTGAGGCTCCGGGCACGATCGTCGTCGACCAGTCGCAGCATTATCTCTATCTCGTCCAGCCCGGCGGACAGGCCATGCGCTACGGCGTCGGCCTCGGCCGCGAAGGCTTCGCCTGGTCCGGCCGCGCCGTCGTCCAGTGGAAGCGTAAATGGCCGCGCTGGACCCCGCCGGACGAAATGGTTGCCCGCCAGCCCGAACTCGAGCCCTATTCGATCGAGAATGGCGGCATGGAACCGGGCCTGCAAAACCCGCTCGGCGCCCGCGCGCTCTACATCTTCCAGGGTGGCGAAGACACGCTCTACCGCCTGCACGGCTCCCCCGAATGGTGGTCCATCGGCCAGTCCGTCTCGTCAGGCTGCGTTCGCCTCATCAACCAGGACGTCGTCGACCTCTTCGACCGCGTCCCCAACGGCTCGCCGATCCTGGTCGTGCCGAGCCTCGGCGTCGCATAGGTTCTCCCGAAGGCGACCCCCACCCTCTATCCCTCCCCACAAGGGGGAGGGAGTCGCCAGCGTGCCGCTTCGACCATCAATGCACCGCCCAGTTTGAAGGAAATTCACAACGCCGACGCCCTCCCTCCCCCTTGTGGGGAGGGATAAAGGGTGGGGGTCACTTCAAAAAAAGCCCGCCTAAAACCCCTTCTTCAAACTCCCCAAAATCCCCCGCACCAGCGCCCGCCCGACCGAAGACCCGACCGAGCGAACCACCGACTTCATCGCCGCCTCCGCCACCGTCTGCCGGTTCGAGGCGCGCGGCTTTGCCGGCGCCCGCTCGCGGCGACCGTCGCCGTCCATGTCCGGCAGCGTCCAGCGGCCACGCGCCGCCTCTTCCTTCTGCGCCGCCTCGCGCGCCCGCTGGTCCTCCTCCGCGCGCGCCTTCGCCTCGGCCTGTTTCGCCAGCATCTCGTAGGCCGATTCACGGTCAACCGTCGTGTCGTACTGGCCCGCCACTGGGCTCTGCGCGATCACCTGCCGGCGCTCGTCGGGCGTCAGCGGCCCGAGCCGCGAGGATGGCGGGCGGATCAGGGTCCGCTGCACCATCGACGGCACGCCCTTGTCGGCGAGCGTCGAGACCAGAGCCTCGCCGGTCCCAAGCTGCGTGATCGCGTCGGCGCAATCGAAATCGGGGTTCGGCCGGAAGGTCTCGGCGGCCGTCTTCACTGCCTTTTGCTCGCGCGGCGTATAGGCACGCAGCGCATGCTGGACCCGGTTGCCCAGCTGCGCCAGCACCGTCTCCGGCACGTCGAGCGGGTTTTGCGTCACGAAATAGACGCCGACGCCTTTCGACCGGATCAGCCGCACCACCTGCTCGACGCGCTCGACCAGCACCTTCGGCGCGTCGGCGAAGAGCAGATGCGCCTCGTCGAAGAAGAAGACGAGCTTCGGCTTGTCGGGGTCGCCGATCTCCGGCAATTCCTCGAATAGCTCCGACATCAGCCAAAGCAGGAACGTCGCGTAGAGACGCGGGTTCATCATCAGCCGGTCGGCGGCGAGCACGTTGATCGCGCCGCGCCCGTCGCGCGAGGTGCGCATCAGGTCGGAAATGCGCAACGCCGGCTCGCCGAAAAAGTGGTCGCCGCCCTGCCCTTCGAGCACCAGCAGCGCGCGCTGAATTGCGCCGACCGACGCCTTGGTGATGTTGCCGTAGCGGCCCGACAATTCGCTCGCGCGCTCGGCCATCGAGGCCAGCATCGACTGCATGTCCTTCATGTCGAGAAGGAGCATCCCCTCCTCGTCGGCCAGCTTGAAGGCGATGTTGACGACGCCTTCCTGCGCTTCCGTCAGATTCAGCAGCCGCGACAGCAGCAGCGGCCCCATTTCCGAAACCGTCGCACGGATCGGATGGCCCTGTTCGCCGAAAAGGTCCCAGAAGACGACCGGAAATTCCTTGAACTGATAATCGGCAAGCTGGATCGCCTCGGCACGTTTGGCGAGGAAGTCCTTCGGCTCGCCCGCCTTCGCCAGACCCGCGACGTCGCCCTTGATGTCGGCGCAGAACACCGGCACCCCGGCATCCGAAAAGCCTTCCGCGAGGATTTGCAGCGTCACCGTCTTGCCGGTGCCGGTTGCGCCCGTCACCAGCCCGTGCCGGTTGCCGTATTTGAGCAGCAGTTGCTCCGGTCCCTGGTAGCTGTCGTCCGGCTTGCGGCTCGCGCCCAGGAAAATGCTCTCAGCCTGCCACATGACGCCCCCTCGAAGCCTGAAACCGGTGCCGCGACGTTCAGCTTTCATGCGTCCGGCGTCAAGTGGCAGCTTCTGCGTTAGGACGCCTGTGCAACATCGCCCGGGCAAAAGACGCCATGACGCATGCTGCCGCGTTGCGTGCGCGGTCCTGCGTCCTTAAGTTCGTCCCGGACAGGTTGCATCCGTGCAGCCAAAGGAAGGGTGGAAATGGAAGCAGCAAGCGTCGGCACCAGATCGTTCACGGCGATGAAGCGGGAAAGCTGGCTCGAACGTCTTGCGGCCGCACCCTCTGCATCGCCGCGCGTCCACTATGAAGTCGACGCGTCGGGCCTGCAGATGCGGGCCGGCGGCGCGGCCCAGTGGAAAATCCTGCAGCGCGTCGACGACCCCGATCCCGCACGCGCCAATGCGCAGGCGCTGACCGACCTCGCCAATGGCGCCGACGGCCTCGCGCTGGTCTTCGAGGGCGCGCCGAACGCGTTCGGCTATGGCCTTCCCGCCTCGCCCGAGGCACTTCGCACTGCGCTTGCGGGCATTCCGATCGACAAGGTACATCTGCGAATCGACGTCCATCCGGCCAGCCGCGCCTCGGTCGACTGGATGGAAACGCTTTTCCACAACTGGCCGAATGTCGATCCGGCCCGGCTCAGCCTTTCCTTCGGCGTCGATCCGGGCGCCGTGTTCGCCGGCACCGGCCGCCTGCGCATGTCGATCGAGGCGCTGCAGGCGTCGATGCCCCAGTCGCTGGCGCACTTCTTCTCGGTCGGCGCGCCGGCGGTCTTCCTCGAGGCCGATGGCCGCGTCGTCCACAATGCCGGCGCGACGGACGCGCAGGAGCTCGGCATCATCATCGCCTCGGCGGTCGGCCATCTGCGCATGTTCGAGGAGGCGCGTCAGCCGCTCGTCTATGCCGCGCCGCATATCGGCTTCGCCCTCGCCGCCGGTCAGGACCCACTGTCGACCATCGTGAAGATCCGCGCCCTGCGTGCGCTGTGGGCCGCGATCGAGGAGCAGTCGTCGCTTCCGCCGGTCCCCGCCAACATCCACGCCGAAACCTCGTTCCGCATGATGAGCCGGCTCGATCCCGACACCAACCTCACCCGCAACACGCTCGCCGCTGCCGCGGCGATCGGCGGCGGCGCGAATTCCGTCTCGCTGTTGCCGCACACGATGCCGGTCGGCCTGCCCGAAAGTGCCGCCCGCCGCATGGCGCTCGCCACGCAAACGGTGATGAAGCGCGAGGTCCAGCTTCGCCCGATCTCCAACCCGACGCCCGCGCCCGATCTGCAGAACCAGCTCATCGCCTCGCTGTGCGAAACCGCGTGGGAGGAATTCCGCCGGATCGAGAACGAAGGCGGCATCCTGCGCTCGCTGGTCGACGGCCGCCTCCAGGAACGCGTCCTCGAGGCGCGTCAGGCGCGCATCGAGACGGTCCGCGGCGGCCAGAACGTCATCGTCGGCGCCACCGTCTTCGAACCGCCGGTGCCCGTCTCGCAACCGACGCTCGACGTCCCCGTCAAGCCGCTGCCCGAAGACGGCACGGTGTTCTGCGAAAAGCTGTCACCAAGGCGGCTGGAAGAGGATGTGGTGGGCTGATCTGGAAGGTGGTGCCCGCCATCATCTTCCCCCACTCCGTCCCTTCGGGCCACCTCTCCCCCAAACATGGGGGAGAGGAAACGCTGCCGCGACGTCGGCGCTTTTCCAGCTTGGGTTCCTCTCCCCCATGTTTGGGGGAGAGGTGGCCCGAAGGGACGGAGTGGGGGAAGCCCACGTTCAATTTTGTCAGCCCAACTCCCCAACCGGCCGAACCATCCCCACCTCGATCCCGTTCCAGTTCGTCATAACCGGCCGCGCCATCTCCGCGACCCGCTCCCCCAACTCCCCCTTCACCAACCGCGCGATCAGAGCCGCGACCATCGTTTCAGCCGCCCGCACCGCCCCGTCATCACATTTCAGCGCAAACCCCAACCCCAGTTCCGGCAGCGCCCCGCAATAGACGCCCTCCGCGCCGACCTTGACGAAGATCCGCCCCGCACCCGCCATCATCAGCCGCGTATCCATCCGCTCCGTGCCCGAAACATAGAACGGCTCGGCCATGCACGCCGCGATCAGCCGCTTCGCCGCCGCCGCGCGCCGTTCGCCCAACCCCTGCCCCGTCGCCATCTTCGCAAAGCCACGCGCCAGGTCGGCAAGAGGAACCGCATAGGTCGGGATCGAGCAGCCGTCGATGCCGCACGCATCCGTCGAATGCGCCGCGCCCGTCACCGCCTCCATCGCCTCGCGCACCATCTCCTGCGAGCGGTGGCCGGCCTTCACGTATCCGCGATGGTCGATGCCCAGGTGCCGGCAGGTGCACACGAACCCCGAATGCTTGCCCGAGCAGTTGTTGTGAAGCGCCGTCGGCGATGCGCCGGAGCGCGCGAGTTCGATCAGAGCGTCCTGCCGCGTCGGCCAGTGCGCACCGCATTCCAGCGCGCCCACGTCGAGCCCCGCCCGCGAAAGCATCGACGCCGCGCGGTCGGCATGCCGCGTTTCGCCGGCATGGGAGGCGCAGGCGAGTGCCAGGTCGGCATCCGTGAACCCGTACGCATCGGCCGCCCCGCTTTCGACAAGCGGCAGCGCCTGGATCGACTTCACCGCCGAGCGCGGAAAGACCGGCCGCGCGACGTCGCCGATCGACAGCACCTCGCCGCCATCGCCGTCGAACACCGACAGCGCGCCGCGATGGCGGCTTTCGATCACATTTCCGCGGGTGACTTCGACCAGAACCGGATTCGCCATTATCTTCCCTCAAGACCAACTGCCCGCCACATACCGATTTGCCTGCCCGAAAGGAAGCGCACCGCTTCATGACCATCGCCCTGCGTCTCGCCATGCTCGTCTTCGTCTTCTTCCTCCTGCCGGCGCTCGCGACGCTCGCCTGGTGGTCGATCACCGACCGTCCCGATAGCTGGCGCGGCGCGACCTGGACGTCGTCGGGCCTGCTGCCACCGCCCGCCGCCGACGATGCCGGCATCTACGTCCTCGCCGCCCGCACCGGCGGTCTCAAGGGCGCATTGTCGGTGCATAGCTGGATCGTCCTGAAGCGCCCCGGCGAGACGAGCTACGAGCGCTACGACAAGGTCGGCTGGGGTTCGCCCGTGCGCCGCAACCATCGCGACGCCGACGGCTACTGGTATTCGAACCCGCCTTACGTCGTGCATTCCGTGAAGGGCGGGGCAGCCGAGGCACTGCTGCCGCAGTTCGACGCCGCGATCGCGGCGTACCCCTATGCGCAGCCCGGCGGCTACCGCATCTGGCCCGGCCCGAACTCCAACAGCTTCGTCGCCAACGTCCTCGACGCCGTCCCCGGCTTCGGCGGCCGACTGCCGCCCAACGCCGTCGGCCGCGACTATGCCCCCGGCCTCGGCACCTTCGGCATGACCCCCGACGGCCGAGACTTCCGCGCCTCCCTCGGCGGCTACGCCGGCGTCACCATCGGCGCGGCCAGCGGCGTCGAGTTTCATTTTCTGGGATTGGTGGCGGGGGTCGACGTCAAGCGGCTTGGTTTGAAAGTGCCGGGCTACGGGACGATCTCGGTGTACTGACCGCAAACGCCACAGCGCTGCCGACCCCCAACCCTCACCCCTCCCCACAAGAAGGAGGGGGCATGAGCGCCGAGCTCACTCTCTAAACCGGGCGCTGCAATGAAGGCTGCGGCGCAACGCCGACGCCCTCCCTCCCCCTTGTGGGGAGGGATAAAGGGTGGGGGTCTTCAACCATCCGCCCGCTTCCTCCCGACTCGACCTGACAAGAGGCCAGCGGCATCAAGTTCCATTTCCTCGGGCTGCTGGCAGGAATGGATCTGAAGCGCATAGGCTGAAGGTGCCGGGATATGGGACGATCTCGGTGTACTGACCGCGAACGACACCGCACTGCCGACCCCCACCCCTTACCCCTCCCCACAAGGAGGAGGGGGGCATCAGCGTCGCGCACTCATATCCGCTCGGCACCAAGCTTGACGGTTGGGATCAACGCCGAAGCCCTCCCTCCCCCTTGTGGGGAGGGATAAAGGGTGGGGGTCTTCAACCATCCGCCCGCTTCCTCCCGGCTCGCTCTCAAAAGCAAGCCGGCACCAACCGCTCACCCCGCCTTCGACATCCCCCCATCGACCACCAGCACATGCCCGCTGACATAGCTCGCATCGGTCGACAGCAAGTACGCCACAGCCCCCGCAACCTCGTCCGCATCCGCCAAGCGCCGCAGCGGCAACGTCTCGACATGCTCCCCGGCGCCCACACACACGCCGTTCACCCGCACGCCCTTCGGCCCCAGCTCCACCGCCAACCCTTCCGTCAGCGCCCTTATCCCCGCCTGCGCGATGCCGTAGGCGAGCCGTCCGTGCCCAGCCGCACCGCATAGATTGACGATCGCGAGTTCATCTCCGCGCCTTTCCACCCCCGCCCGGCAGGCGGTCAGCGCCGCGACGAGGTTCACCTCCAGCACTTCGCGCAAAAACTCCCCGGTCGTCTCGTCGAGCCCGCCCATTGGCGCGTGGCTCGACGCATTGACCAGCGCGGCGAGCGGGCCGAAGGCGTCGACGCACTGGTCGAACGCCACCTCCATCTCCTCCTCGTCCGTCAGATCGGCGCGGATGAAGATCGCGTCCTCGTCGCCCAGCCGCTCCTCGGCTTCCGAGATCGCCTCGGCGTCGGCGTCGATAATGGCGACCGGCCAGCCGTCGTCCAAGAGGCGCTCGGCAACGGCAAAGCCGATGCCGGTCGCCCCGCCGGTGACGACGGCCGGCCGTTTCACTTGATGCGCTCGAGGATCGAGACGTAGTTGGCGACCGCCGCGCCGCCCATGTTGAAGATGCCGGCGAGCTTGGCGTTCGGCACCTGGATGCCGCCCGCCTCACCGGTCAACTGCATGGCCGAAAGCGCGTGCATGGAAACGCCCGTCGCGCCGATCGGATGACCCTTGGACTTCAGCCCGCCCGACGGATTCACCGGCAGCCTTCCATCCTTCTTCGTCTGGCCTTCGAGCGCGATCTTGCCGCCCTCGCCGCGCTTGGCGAGACCCATCGCTTCGTATTCGATCAGTTCGGCGATGGTGAAGCAGTCATGCGTCTCGACGAAGGAGAGGTCGTCGAGCTTCACGCCGGCACTCTTCAGCGCGCGCGCCCAGGCTTCCTCGGCACCCTCGAACAGAAGGATGTCGCGCTTCGACAGCGGCAGGAAATCCTGCACATGCTCGTTGGCGCGGAAGGCGACGGCGCGCTTCATGCGCAGCGCCGTCTGCGTGTCGGCCAGCACGATCGCTGCCGCGCCGTCGGAGACGAGCGAGCAGTCTGTGCGCTTCAACGGGCCGGCGACGAACGGGTTCTTCTCGCTCTCGTTGCGGCAGAAGTCGAAGCCGAAATCGGTACGCATCTGCGCATACGGATTGTCGACGCCGTTCTTGTGGTTCTTCGCCGCAATGGTCGCGAGCGCATCGGACTGATCGCCATGGCGCTGGAAATAGGACTGCGCGATGCCGCCGAAGACGCCCGCAAAGCCCGCCGGCGTGTCGCCTTCCTCGGGAAGGTACGATGCCTTTAGAAGGTTGCGGCCGACATCGGGTCCCTTGGTCGTCGTCATCTGCTCGACGCCGACGACGAGCACGACCTTGGCCGCGTTCGCGTCGATCGCGCGGATGCCCTGGCGCACCGCGGCCGAGCCGGTCGCGCAGGCGTTCTCGACGCGCATCGCCGGCTTGAAGCGCAGCCGATCGTCGGCCTGCAGCACGAGGCTGGCGGTGAAATCCTGGGCCGAGAAGCCCGCATTGAAGTGTCCGAGCACGATCTCGTCCACGTCTTCCGGCCCGATGCCGGCATGGGCGAGCGCGTCGCCCGCAACCTTGATGATCAGGCTCTCGACGGTCTCTTCGGGCAGTTTTCCGAACTGGGAATGCGCCCAGCCGACAATGCATGCGGTCATGTTTTCTGGCCTCCTTGGGATGTGGCGCACCCTACCATGCGTCAACCCGCTGCCGAAACCTGAAATTTGTTCAGGCCTGAACGAACAGCGGGTTTGCTGCGGTTCTTGATTGACCAGTCAATAAACGATAGATCGGGTCCATGCCAAAGCTTGGAATGGAACCGCTTCGCCGCAAGGCGCTCATCGACGCCGCGATCGGTGCGATCGGCGAGCGCGGCTCGCTCGATGTGACGATGGCGCAGATCGCCAAGCGCGCTGGCGTGTCTTCGGCGCTCGCACATCACTATTTCGGCGCCAAGGACGACCTCCTCCACGCCACCATGCGCCACATCCTCGCCGAGCTCGGCCGCGACGCCCGCATCGCGCTTGGCCAGACGCAGACGCCCGAGGAGCGCGTCCGCGCCATCATCGCCGTCAACTTCTCCGCCCAGCAATTCACCGCGCAAACCGTCGCCGCCTGGCTCACCTTCTACGTCGAGGCGCAGCGCTCCGAACGCCTGCGCCGGCTCCTGCGCATCTATGCGCGGCGCCTGCACTCGAACCTGATGAGCGGCCTGCGCCCGCTCGTGGCCGAGCCCGAGCAGACCGCCGAAGGCATCGCCGCGCTGATCGACGGGCTCTACATCCGCCGCGCGCTCAAGGACGGTGCGCCGGACGCGTCCTCGGCCATCGCCTTGGTGAACGATTATCTCGATCTCAAAATTCATGCCGTCCGGGGGGACATCATTTGAAGCCGAACATCCTCATCCTCATGGTCGACCAGTTGACCGGAACGCTGTTTCCGGACGGCCCGGCCGACTTTCTCCACGCGCCGCATCTGAAGGCGCTCGCCGCGCGCTCGGCGCGGTTCGCCGCGAACTACACCGCCTCGCCGCTCTGCGCGCCCGGCCGCGCTGCGTTCATGAGCGGGCAGTTGCCCTCGCGCACCCGCGTCTACGACAACGCGGCCGAGTTCCCCTCCGCGATCCCCACCTTCGCGCATCATCTGCGCAGCGCCGGCTATCACACCGCGCTGTCGGGCAAGATGCACTTCGTCGGGCCGGACCAGATGCACGGCTTCGAAGAGCGGCTGACGACCGACATCTATCCCGCCGATTTCGGCTGGACGCCCGACTATCGCAAGCCCGGCGAGCGGATCGACTGGTGGTATCACAATCTCGGCTCGGTCACTGGCGCCGGCGTCGCCGAGATCACCAACCAGATGGAGTATGACGACGAGGTCGCCTTCCACGCCGTCCAGAAGCTCCATCAGCTATCGCGCCTCAGCGAAGACGCGGACCGCCGCCCCTGGTGTCTCACCGTCTCCTTCACCCACCCGCACGACCCCTTCGTCGCCCGCAAGAAGCATTGGGACCTCTATGAGGACTGCGCGCACCTGAAGCCCGAAATCGGCTTCATCCCCTACGAAGCGCAGGACCCTCATTCCCAGCGCCTCTACCACGCCAGCGACTACCCCGCCTTCGACATCACCGACGACGACATCGAGAAATCCCGCCGCGCCTATTTCGCCAACATCTCCTATGTCGATGACCATGTCGGAGCTATCCTCGACACGCTCGACCGCACCCGCATGACGGACGATACGATCGTCCTCTTCTGCTCCGACCATGGCGAAATGCTCGGCGAGCGCGGGCTCTGGTTCAAGATGTCCTTCCTCGAAGGCTCGGCCCGCGTGCCGCTGATGATCGCCGGCAAAGGCATCGCGCCCGGCAATCATGCGACGGCGACCTCCAATCTCGACATCTGCCCGACGCTCTGCGACCTCGCCGGCATCGACATGTCGGCCATTCAGCCATGGACCGACGGCACCTCGCTCAAGCCCATGATCGACGGCAACGAGCGCCACGAGCCGGTGCTGATGGAGTATGCCGCCGAAGGCTCCTATGCGCCGATGGTGGCGATCCGCGAGGGCCGCTTCAAGTTCGTCCATTGCGAGATCGATCCGCCGCAACTCTTTGATCTTGAATCCGACCCGGCCGAACTCACCAACCTTGCCGCCGATCCCGCGCACGCGGATCGTGTCGCCGATTTCATGGCGAAAATGCGTGCCCGCTGGGACATGGCGCGCTTCGACGCGGAGGTGCGCGAGAGCCAGGCGCGCCGCTGGGTCGTCTACCCGGCGCTGCGCAACGGCGCCTACTATCCGTGGGAATTCCAGCCGCTGCAAAAGGCATCGGAGCGCTACATGCGCAACCACATGGACTTGAACGTGCTGGAAGACCGCCAGCGCTTTCCGCGAGGCGAATGACCATGCTCGAAGCCGATTACGTCATCGTCGGGTCCGGCTCCGCCGGCGCCGCCATGGCCTACCGCCTGTCGGAGGACGGGAAAAACTCGGTCATCGTCGTGGAGTTCGGCGGCACCGATATCGGCCCGTTCATCCAGATGCCGGCCGCCCTCTCCTTCCCGATGAACATGAGACTCTACGATTGGGGCTTCGAAAGCGAGGCGGAGACGCATCTGGGCGGGCGCAGGCTCGCCACGCCGCGCGGCAAGGTGCTCGGCGGTTCGTCCTCCATCAACGGCATGGTCTATGTGCGCGGTCACGCGCGCGACTTCGACCATTGGGCGCACGAAGGCGCAGCCGGCTGGGCCTCTGCGGACGTCCTTCCCTACTTCAAGCGCATGGAAACCGCCCATGGCGGCGAGGAGGGCTGGCGCGGGACCGAGGGACCGATGCACGTCAAGCGCGGCCCCCGCCGCAATCCCCTCTACGCCGCCTTCGTGGAGGCGGGCCGGCAGGCGGGCTTCGAGACTACGGATGACTATAACGGCTCCAAGCAGGAAGGCTTCGGCGCGATGGAGCAGACCATCCATCACGGCCGTCGCTGGTCCACCGCCAACGCCTATCTGCGCCCTGCCCTCAAGCGCCCGAACGTCAGTCTCGTCAATGGCTTCGTGCGCCGCGTTGTCATCGAGAATCAGCGTGCCACGGGCGTCGAGTTCGAAGCGCGCAGGCAGATTCAATTCGTTCGGGCAAAGCGCGAGGTCATCGTCGCCGCCTCGTCGATCAACTCGCCCAAGCTCCTGATGCTGTCCGGCATCGGCCCCGCCGCGCATCTGGCGCAGCACGGCATCAAGGTGATCGCCGACAGGCCGGGCGTCGGGGCGAACCTGCAGGATCACATGGAGCTCTACATCCAGCAGGAAGCGACCAAGCCGATCACCCTCTATTCCAAGCTCAACCTTTTTTCCAAGGCGTTGATCGGCGCAGAGTGGCTGTTCTTCAAGTCCGGCCTCGGCGCGTCGAACCATTTCGAGGCCGCCGCCTTCCTGCGCTCCAAAGCCGGCGTCGACTATCCCGACATCCAGTATCACTTCCTCCCTGTCGCCATCCGCTACGACGGCAAGGCGGCGGCAAAGTCGCACGGCTTCCAGGCCCATGTCGGGCCGATGCGCTCCAAGTCGCGCGGCTCGGTGACGCTGCGCTCCCCCGATCCCGCCGACAAGCCGGTGATCCGCTTCAACTACATGTCGCATCCCGACGACTGGACGGACTTTCGCCACTGCATCCGCCTCACCCGCGAGATCTTCGGCCAGGCTGCCTTCGACGAATTCCGCGGCCGCGAAATCTCGCCGGGCGCCGACGTACAGTCCGATGACCAGCTCGACGCCTTCATCCGCGACCACGCCGAAAGCGCCTACCATCCCTGCGGGACCTGCCGCATGGGCCGGGCAGACGATCCGCACGCGGTCGTCGACCCCGAATGCCGCGTCATCGGCGTCGACGGCCTGCGCGTCGCCGACTCGTCGATCTTCCCGCGCATCACCAACGGCAACCTCAACGCGCCGTCGATCATGGCCGGCGAAAAGGCCGCCGACCACATTCTCGGCCGCCAGCCCCTCAGCCCCTCGAACCAGGAGCCGTGGATCAATCCGAACTGGGAGACGTCCGACCGCTAGGCGAACACGCCAAACCGCAGTATGCCGACGACATCGCAACCATCCGTCTCAAGGCAACGCACTATGCAGAAGAACCAGCTCTACATGATCGTCGGCGCGCTTATCGTGGTCGTCATCGGCCTCGGCATCTACGTCTACCAGAAGGAAAGCGAGCCCTCCGGCGTCGAAATCCGTCTCGACGAGACCGGCGTCTCGGTGGAGCAGAACTAAACAACACATGGAGAAGGCCGCGTGAGAGCCCAACCGAAAGCATCGCACTTCATCAACGGACGCTTCGTCGAGGACGAGGGCGGACGCGAGATCGAGGTGGTCTACCCGGCCACCGGCGAGGTGATCGCGAAGCTTCACGCCGCCACGCCCAACATCGTCGAGCTGGCTGTGGAAGCGGCCCGCTCGGCGCAGTGCGAATGGGCGCGGCTGAAGCCGGTCGAGCGCGGCCGCATCCTGCGCAAGGCCGCCGATCTCCTGCGCGCCCGCAATGACGAGCTGTCGCGCCTCGAGACGCTCGATACCGGCAAAGCGATCCAGGAAACGCTCGTCGCCGACGCCGCATCCGCCGCCGACGCGCTCGAATATCTCGGCTCCGTCGTCGCCGGTTTCAATGGCGAGTTCATCGAGCTCGGCGGCCCCTTCGCCTACACCCGCCGCGAGCCGCTCGGCGTGTGCGTCGGCATCGGCGCCTGGAACTATCCGATCCAGATCGCGGCCTGGAAATCCGCTCCTGCGCTCGCCATGGGCAACGCCATGGTCTTCAAGCCGTCCGAAACGACGCCGCTCTCCGCCCTCGCGCTCGCAGAACTCTACATCGAGGCCGGCCTGCCCGCCGGGCTCTTCAACGTCGTCCAGGGCTATGGCGACGTCGGCGCCGCCCTCGTCTCGCACGAGCATGTCGACAAGGTTTCGCTGACCGGCTCCGTGCCGACCGGCAAAAAGGTCATGGCGCTTGCCGGGGAGCACATGAAGCACGCCACGATGGAGCTCGGCGGCAAGTCGCCGCTCATCGTCTTCGACGACGCACATCTGGAAAACGCCATCGGCGGCGCGATGCTCGGCAATTTCTACTCTACCGGCCAGGTCTGCTCCAACGGCACCCGCGTCTTCGTCCAGGACGGCGTCTATGATCGCTTCCTCGGCCGCCTCGCAGAGCGCGCCAAGACCATCCGCCTCGGCGATCCGCTCGATCCCGAAACGCAGATGGGCCCGATGGCGAGCCGCGCACAGTTCGACAAGGTGATGGAGCATATCCGCATCGGCCGCGACGAGGACGGCGCCCGCCTTCTCACCGGCGGCAACGCGCCCACCATGCAGGGCTTCGAGGGCGGCAATTTCATCGAGCCGACCGTCTTCGCCGACGTCACCGACACCATGCGCATCGCGCGCGAGGAGATCTTCGGCCCGGTGATGAGCGTCCTGCGCTTTTCCAGCGAGGAGGAGGTGGTCGCGCGGGCCAACGACACGCCGTTCGGCCTCGCCGCCGGCGTCTTCACCGCCGACCTTTCTCGCGGCCACCGCGTCGTCGGCCAGTTGCAGGCCGGCACCTGCTGGATCAACGCCTACAATCTCACCCCCGTCGAAATGCCCTTCGGCGGCGTCAAGCAGTCCGGCATCGGCCGCGAGAACGCGCTCGCCGCGCTCGGCCATTACAGCCAGGTCAAGTCGGTCTATGTCGAGACGGGAGACGTTGCGTCACCCTACTGACGCAACGAATTGGCGCGAATGGGCGAACCGGCCCTTGCGGGCTCCTGCAACCCCGGTTATAAGCCCGCCGTCTGGTCGCGGAGTGTAGCGCAGCCTGGTAGCGCACCTCGTTCGGGACGAGGGGGTCGCAGGTTCAAATCCTGCCACTCCGACCATAGACATTCATGCCTTGCCACCCCGCGCATGGCAATTTCTCCCGAAAACACCTATATAAGCGATAATGACGACGGCGCGTCGTCGTTCGACCCGGTATTGCGCTCGGTCGCCCAGCCAATCGAGAGGTAGTTCCGTAAGTGTCTGATCTGAACAATCCCGTCTTCAAGACGGCCAAGCCGTCGCCTTCAGCCAAGGCCGACATCACGACGGCAGCCGCCCGTGCGATCATCGACGACGAGGTGACCGCACGCGAAAAGAAGACTGCGCGCCTGCAATTGTTGCGGATGGAGCGGGAGGCTGCAGAGGCCAAGGAAGTGCCCGCACCGAAGGCCAAAAAGACGACCAAGAAAATAAAGGTTTGACTTTTGGGGGCGGCGACGCCACATCTGGCGTATCGATCTTGCTAGATGATTTTTGTTTTGCGCCACGGCGCCTGCGACGAACGTCCCTCCCATAATCGATCTAAACGCCCGATTCAAAAGGGTTTCTTTCTACACGAGCGATTCTAAGGAGATCGTTATGCCTACAGGTACCGTTAAGTGGTTCAATTCGACCAAGGGTTTCGGCTTCATCGAGCCCGACCAGGGCGGCACGGACGTTTTCGTTCACATCTCGGCCGTTGAGCGTTCGGGCATGAATGGCCTCAACGAAGGCCAGAAGATCAGCTTCGAAGTTGTCCAGGACAAGCGTTCGGGCAAGAATTCGGCCGAGAACCTTCGCGCCGTCTAAGAAATTCGGCCGGCGTCGAGCGTAGACCGCGCGTCATGCGACGGACATGCTCTTGATGCCGCCGAAATGCCTGTTCGGGTCTGCTGACCACGGATGTACTGGCAGCAATGTCCCTCAGGCTATGGAAAGGTCGGGTTCAGCCCGGCCTTTTTTGTTTTTGCGGGCTTTGTCCGATTTCCGCCCTGCCCCGCCGTTTCCGATGGCATGATCGCCGCGATCTGTCACACTGGGGATCGGAGCCGCTTCGGCTCCCGGAGGAATGCCCGATGAAGCATGTGCGCCTTTCCGCTTTCGAGTGGGTGCTGGGCGGCATCGCTGCCGCCACTGTCGGCTCGTTTCTCTACATTTTCCTGATCAGCATGCACTGGTAGCCCGCTCCGCAGCCAACACCGCGCGGCACATTCACCGCGTTTAATGGCGTTGCGCCACCGCGTGAATTAGGGGCAATCGGTCAGTAGACGCTGCTGGCCGGCAGGACGTTCGGCGCATCGCCATAAGCCATGTCCGTCTGCGTGTCGGCCACAGGCGCCTTGAGCGCGGAAAGAAAGCCGTGAACGGCCGCCGCCCCACCCTTACGGATCAGGTTCAGATGGTTGCCTTCAGGCACCACGACCAGCGAGGCATGGTCGGCATTCATGGCCGCCAGCCGTTCGGCAAAGCGCGCCGGGGTGATCTGGTCCTTGCCGCCGGCGAGAATCAGGATCGGCGCATCGACCTTGTCGATCCGCGAGCGCGTGTCGAACTTGGTGCGCACCAGCCATTCGGGCACCTGCGAAAATTGCTGGCGCACAGCGTCGCCGAAAGTCGTGAACGGTGCTTCCAGCACGAGACCCATCGTCTCGGCCCGCGAGGCGACATAACTCGCGACACCGGTGCCCATCGAGTAGCCGTAGACGATGACGCCGTCCGGGGCGAGGTCGTCGGCCGCGATGCGCTCCATCATCGTCGACGCATCGGCGTAGAGCATCGCCTCGCTCGGCATGCCAGGATTGCCGCCATAGCCGCGATAGCCGGTCAGGAGCAGGCCATAGCCCTCCTCCGCGATGGCCGTAAGATGCCGTGGCTTGTGGATGATGTCGCCGAGCCGGTCGGGGAAGTAGACGATCAGCGGCTTGCCGGGCTTGGGCGCGAAATAATAGGACCGCAGCTTCAAACCGTCGGACGCCGTCAGTTCGATCGGCTCCAGCTTCAGCTTGCTGTCGAATTTGAGAATGTCGAGCGCGAGTCGGTCACGGAAGAGAACGTATTCGGGAACGGTATGCGCCGCGGTCGCCCACGCGGCCACGAGCAGCATGATCAAGGTGGCGAAGGCTCTTGCCTGCTTCCTGCGTTTGCCCGAACGCATGATCATTCCGGCCACTCTCCCCTGTGACGCGATTCGATGGTGCTGATCACCATGCGTTACAATTAGACCGATTTATGGTTACCAGGCGATACATTTTGTGAGCCCGCTCACCATCGCGCGTTCGACGTGGCCGGGATGCCACAGCGGAACGCTTGAGGATCGACGCCTCAGATTCAATTCCGACGTGCATTTTGACGATTCATTCGCATTTGATTGCAATCATGACGTGCAATCAACCAGCGGAGCACAACCATGGCAGTTCGATGGGCATGCAAGAAGGGCACGGCGGCGGTCGAATTTGCGATCCTGTCGCCGATCTATCTGATGTTCCTGTTCGGGATGATCGCCTACGGCATCTACCTCGGCGCGGCGCATTCCGTGCAGCAACTGGCATCGGAGGCCGCGCGTCTGTCCGTCGCCGGCCTGCACGAGGCGGAAAGGCGCGACATGGCGCTATCCTTCATCGCCAGCCATGCCAAGGGCTATGGCCTCGTCGATCCCGCCAAGCTTCAGATCGATGTCGCGGACAGCCCGTCCGACGCCTCCCGCTTCGTGGTCGACCTCAGCTACGACGCGCGGCACCTGCCGATCTGGAACCTCTTCGACGGCGTCGTGCTTCCCTCGACCACCATCGCGCGGCGCTCGACCGTGCGGATCGGGGGCGTGTAATGCGGCGCGTCCTTCACCGTCTCGCCCGCGACCGTCGCGGCAACTTCGCGACCATGACCGCGCTTGTCAGCCCGGTGCTCATCCTGGTTGCCGCGCTCGGCGTCGATGCTGGCTCGTTCTTCGTCGAGCGTCGCAGCGCGCAGAGCCTCACCGACCTCGCCGCCATAACGGCGGCACGTGCGCCCGAACGCGCCGCCGAGGCAGCCGAGGCCGTGTTCGCCGACAATGGCTGGACGAATGTGACCGTCGCCACGCTGAAAGGCGCCGTTGGCGACGCGCAGACGCCCGCATGGCCCGAGATCGTGGGGGACGACCGCGTCTTCGTCATCGCCGGCGCCTATTCGCCCGACCCCGAAATCGCGCCCGCCCAGCGCTTCGTCGCCGGTGCGCAGCCTGCCAACGCCGTGCGCGTCGAATTCGAAACCCATGCCAGCCGCTTCTTTTCCGCATCGCTGATCGACGCGCCCGTCATCCGCACCGCCGCCATCGCCTCGATGGTGCCGAAGGCCTCCTTTTCCATCGGCTCGCGCCTCGCCAGCCTCGAAGGCGGCGTCGCCAACATGCTGCTGACGAAGCTCCTCGGCACCAGCATCAGCCTCAATGCGATGGATTACCGCGCCCTTCTCGACACCGAAATCGGCATCCTCGCCTTCTCCGAGGCGCTCGGCGCCCAGGCGAATCTGACCGCCGCCACCTATGACGAGCTGCTCGCCGCCGATGTGGCCATGCGTGACGTCCTGCGCGCGCTTTCGCAGACGCCCGGCGTCGGCCTCACCGCCCGCACGGTCCTGCAGCGCCTCGCCAACACGGTGCCGGCCGCCCGCAACCTGCCGCTGCGCCAGCTTCTCGATCCGGGAACGCTGGAACTTGCGCGCGTGCAGGGCAGTTCGGCCGCGCTCGACGCCAATGTCGGCGCCGTCCAGCTCCTCAACGCCGCCGCGGCCCTTGCCAACGGTCCCAACCAGGTCGCGCTCGACCTTGGCAGTTCGATCCCGGGCCTCCTCGACCTCACCGCCACCGTCGCGATCGGCGAGCCGCCGCAAGGCAAGTCATGGTTTTCCCGCGGCCCCGCCGGTACCATCGTGCGCACGGTCCAGACCCGCATCCGCCTCGACGCGCGCATCGGCCCGCTGCTCGGCGTCGGCGTCCACGTGCCGCTCTTCGTCGATGTCGCCTATGGCGAAGCGAAGCTGCAATCCGCCTCCTGCCCGACGGGCCGGCCGGACAGCGCCCGCGCCAGCGTCGCCGCGAAACCGGGCATCGTCGAAATCCATCTGGCCGATGCCGACACGGGCCGAATGCACGATTTCAGCCGCCTGCCCCGCCTCGACGACGCACGCCTGCTCCACGTTCCGATCCTGCTGACGGTCAACGCCCGCGCCCATGCCGGGGCAACCAACATGGCGGCCGCCACGCTCCAGTTCGCGGCAAACGACGTGGCTACCGAGACGATCAAGACGGTCCGCACGCGCAACACCCTCCAGACCCTGTCGGGCTCGCTCCTGTCCAACCTCAGGCTCGAGATCAAGCCACTCGGCCTCGGCCTCGGAATCCCCTCCGGCCTCACCGGCACGCTCGGCGGTCTCGTCGGCAACACGCTCGGTGCCGTCGACCCCGTCCTCGACAGCCTCCTCGCCGCCCTCGGCATCTCGCTCGGCGAAGCCGACATCCGCGTCCACCACATCGACTGCGGCCGGCCGGTGCTGGTTCAGTAGCTTAAGTAATCACCGTCGGTGCATCGCGCCCCGTCCGGCTGCGAATGCCCGCAATCGCCTCCGCCGCCTCGATCAGATCCGCCAGCGCGGCCTGCGTGTCGAGGTCGAGGCGGCCGCCGGCGGGTTCGAAGCGTTCGATGTAGACGCGCAGCGTCGCGCCTTCCGTACCGGTGCCTGACAGGCGGAAGACGACGCGCGAGCCGCCTTCGAAGAGGATGCGGATGCCCTGCTTTTCCGTCACCGACTGGTCGACAGGGTCGCGATAGGCGAAATCGTCGGCCTGCGCGACGGCGAGCCCGGCAAAGATCTGGCCGGAGAGATGATCGAGCCGCCCACGAAGATCGTCCATCAGCGCGTTGGCCGCGCCGGCGTCCACCGCCTCGTAGTCATGCCGCGAATAGTAGTTGCGGCCGAACCCCGCCCAGTGTCCGCGCATGATGTCGGCGACGCTTTCCTTGCGCGCCGCGAGGATGTTGAGCCACAGCAGCACGGCCCAAAGCCCGTCCTTCTCGCGCACGTGGTCGGAGCCGGTGCCGGCGCTCTCCTCGCCGCAGATCGTCACCTTGCCGGCGTCGAGCAGCGAGCCGAAGAACTTCCAGCCGGTCGGCGTCTCATAGAGCTCGATCCCGAGCGCCTTGGCGACCTCGTCGGCCGCCGCGCTCGTCGGCATGGACCGCGCGATGCCCACCGGCCCGCCCGCATAGCCGGGCGCCAGATGCATGTTCGCCGCCAGAACGGCGAGCGAATCGGAGGGCGTCACGAAGATGCCCTTGCCGATGATCAGATTGCGGTCGCCGTCGCCATCCGATGCCGCGCCGAAATCAGGCGCCTCGGGCGACATCATCAGGTCGTAGAGTTCCTTCGCATGGACGAGATTGGGGTCGGGATGATGCCCGCCGAAATCCTCCAGCGGCACCGCATTGCGCGCCGTGCCCTTCGCCGCGCCGAGGCGCCGCTCGAGGATCTCCACCGCGTAAGGACCGGTCACCGCGTGCATGGCGTCGAACGCCATGGTGAAACCCAAGGCGAAATGGGCGCGGATCGCGTCGAAGTCGAACAGCGTCTCCATCAGCGCCGCATAATCCGCCACCGGATCGACCACCTCGACCGTCATGCCGCCGATCTCGCTCGATCCGACCGCATCGATCGCCACGTCGTCCACCTGCGCGATCGCGTAGCGGTCGATCACCTTCGAGCGTTCGTGGATCGCGTTGGTCAGTTTCTCGGTCGCCGGCCCGCCATTGCCCGCATTGTACTTGATGCCGAAATCCTCGGTCGGCCCGCCCGGATTGTGGCTCGCCGAAAGAACGATGCCGCCGAAGGCCTCGTTCTTGCGAATGAGGTGCGAGACGGCTGGCGTCGACAATATGCCGCCCTGCCCGACGATGACGCGGCCGAACCCGTTCGCCAGCGCCATCTTGATGACGATCTGGATGACCTCGCGATTGTAGAACCGCCCGTCGCCGCCCACGACCAGCGTCTGGCCGCGATAGCCCGCGAGCGAATCGAAGATCGACTGAACGAAATTCTCGACATAGTTCGGCTGCTGGAAGACAGGCACCTTCTTGCGCAATCCCGACGTCCCCGGCTTCTGGTCGTCGAAGGGGGCGGTCTCGATGATGGCGATCATGAAAGGTCGGTCTCCGTTGGCGAGCATCGGACCAAAAAACGGAAGCCGCTTTTTCGGAATCTTCCGATGCTCAATCGAAAAGTCGGGTCCAGCCTTTTGCCCGGTTTCGGCTGAAATTGCCAGCATGGAGGAACACGCGCGGCGCCCGTCAAACCGTCACGAGCCGGTTTCGGTTCCGTCACCTCTCCCGCCCGATTTTGCGCTTTACCTGCCGGGGACGGCGCGATATGCACTCATCCGCTCGCATTGGGGCGTAGCCAAGCGGTAAGGCAGCGGTTTTTGGTACCGCCATTCCCTGGTTCGAATCCAGGCGCCCCAGCCACCTCCCGGATGCACTGCCGCAAGCCGGCACGAGCCGCCATCCGGCAAGTTCGGATTGATCACGTCCCATGCAGTTCATCGATCTCGGCGCCCAGCGCGACCGCATTGCCGACCGTCTGAAGACCGCCATCGACAACGTCGTGGCCGAGGGCCGCTACATTCTGGGGCCGCAGGTCGGCGAATTCGAGAAGCGGCTGGCGGATTATGTCGGCGTCGATCACGTCGTCGCCTGCGCCAACGGCACCGATGCGCTGCTCCTGCCGCTCTATGCCTCCGGCATCGGCCCCGGCGACGCCGTCTTCGTGCCCAGCTTCACCTTCGCCGCCACGGCCGAAGTCGTCGCGCTCGCCAAGGCCGAGCCGATCTTCGTCGACGTCGATCCCGACACCTACAATATCGACATCGCCAGCCTCGAAGCGGCCATCGCCATGGTGAAATCCGAAGGACGACTGACCCCGAAGGCGATCATCCCGGTCGACCTCTTCGGCCTTGCCGCCGATTACGACGCGCTCGACGCCATCGCCAGGCGTGAAAACCTGCTCGTCATCGAAGACGCCGCCCAGTCCATCGGCGGCATCCGCAACGGCACGAAATGCGGCGCGTTCGGCCATGTCGGCTCGACCAGCTTCTATCCGGCAAAGCCGCTCGGCTGCTATGGCGATGGCGGTGCGATGTTCACCAACGACGCGGCCTTCGCCGACAAGCTCCGCTCCTTCGCCTTCCACGGCAAGGGCGAGACGCAATATGACAACGTCCATATCGGCCTCAACTCGCGCCTCGACACGATCCAGGCCGCCATCCTCCTCGAAAAGCTCGCCATCCTCGAAGACGAGATGGAAGCGCGCGACCGCATCGCCCGGCGCTACAACGACGCGCTCGGCGACGTCGTCAAGGTCCCGCATCTGCCGGAGGGCAACCGCTCGGCATGGGCGCAGTTCGCGATCGAGCACTCGGCCCGCGACGGCCTCAAGGCGCATCTGACGTCCGACGGCATCCCGTCGGTCATCTACTACGTCAAGCCGCTCCACCTGCAGGCCGCCTACAAGCACTTCCCCCGCACGCCCGCCGGCCTGCCGGTCTCCGAGGGCCTGTCCGAGCGCATCCTGTGCCTGCCGATGCACCCCTATCTGTCCGAATCCGACCAAGACAAGATCATCCAGTCGATCCGCAATTTCGTGAAGCGCAACGCGGAGTAGAAACGGCCGGCTTTAACAAGCCGACTCCTTCCATCAGACCCCCACCCTCTATCCCTCCCCACAAGGGGGAGGGAGGCCGTCGGCGTCGCACTTTAGTCGTTCAATGCAACACCCGGTTTGAAGGCAAGGCTCGACGCGGATGCCCTCCCTCCCCCTTGTGGGGAGGGATAAAGGGTGGGGGTCCGCCTTCGCAAAAATCCACCCGGCCCCTACCCCTCCAGATCCACCCCGCAATCCGAAATGAACCACGGATTGGCAAACGCAGCCGCCTCCAGCTTACCCGAACAGCCATATCGCAGCGCCTCGCCGTCCAGTGTGCGCGTGCGCCCGCCCGCCGCGCGCAGCACCGCGTCGCCCGCCGCCGTGTCCCACTGCATGGTCGCCCCGAAGCGCGGGTAGAAATCTGCACTGCCGCTGGCGATCATGCAGAATTTCAGCGACGAGCCGACCGAGACGATCTCGGCCTGCGGCAGCTTCGCCAGATAATCGTTGGTCTCGATCGTGCGATGCGAGCGGCTGGCGACCACCACCGGCGTCGGCCCGGGCGTTTGCGTGTGGATCTCCCGCCGCCCCTCGATCTCGTGATCGTCGGTCGTGCGCGCCATCTCGCACCGGCCCGGCTGCCCGAGAAAAAGCTGGTGTCGCGCCGGCGCATAGACGACGCCCAGCGCTGGCATGCCATCGACGACGAGTGCGATGTTGACGGTAAAATCCTCGGACCGGTTGACGAATTCGCGCGTCCCGTCGAGCGGGTCGACGAGGAAGAACATGGCGCCGAGGTCGGCCGGCATCAGCCCGGCGCTGACCTCTTCCTCCGCGACGATCGGAATCTGCGGAAAATCATGCCGCAGGCCTTCCAGAATGATCCGCTCGGCCTCGCGGTCTGCCCATGTCACCGGGCTGTCGTCGGTCTTGGTCTCGACCGCGCAGCCGCCGCGATAGGCATCCATCACGATCCGTCCGGCGGCCAGCGCCAGGGGCTCGAGCCGCGTCAGTGCCTCGCCATAGTCGATCGTCATCCAGCGCCCGCCAGTCTTGCGCGTCCCTTGCTCGGTCCTAGCAGAAAATTCCGACCGCATCGCCCCAATCGCAACCGATCCCCAGAAGCAATTCTTGCAACGCCGCCAAAACACGTCAGGGCGTGGCGAAAACGTCGGCGTGCGAGCACCGGAGCGGAGCGTACATCAAGTACGTGAGCACCGGAGCGCAGGACGCCCTCACGTATTCTCTGATGGCTCGACGCGGAATCGGCTCTGCGCGAGTCGAAAATGGCAGGCCTTGAGAACCGGAGCGGAGCGTACATTCGGGTACGTGAGCACCGGAAGCGCAAAGGACTGACATTTGCAGGCCGCGCAGGGGCGATTCCCTAGTTGTTGAGGAAGCGGAGATGCTCTTCCCATTGCACCGCATGCGCGACGATCGTGTCGAGATCGGCGTGGCGGGGCTGCCAGCCGAATTCGGCCTTGGCGCGCGACGGGTCGGCGACGATGGAGACGGCGTCGCCGGCGCGGCGCGAACTGGTGCGAACCTCGAAATCGCGCCCGACGACGCGCTTGACCGCGTCGATCACCTCGAACACCGAATAGCCGGCGCCATAGCCGCAATTGGCCGTCAGACTCTCGCCGCCCGAGCGCAGCCGCGCCAGCGCAAGGGCATGGGCGTCGACCAGGTCGCTGACATGGATGTAGTCGCGCACGCAGGTGCCGTCCGGCGTCGGGTAGTCGGTGCCGTAGACGTCCATGCCGGCGCGCTTGCCGGTCGCCGCTTCCGCCGCGACCTTGACCAGGTGCGTCGCGCCCTTGGTCGACTGCCCGGTCCGCAACCCCGGATCGGCGCCCGCCACGTTGAAATAGCGCAGCACCGTATAGGCGAGATCATGCGCGGCGGCGGTGTCGCGCAGCATGATCTCGGTCATCAGCTTGGAGGTACCGTAGGGCGATTCGGGCTTCAGTTCCGCATTCTCGGCCACCGGCGATACGCTCGGCGTTCCGTAGACGGCAGCGGTCGAGGAGAAGATGAAATGCGGTACGCCGGACCGCACCGCGCTCTCGATCAGCGCGCGCGATTTGACGGTGTTGTTCTGGTAGTAGCCGAGCGGGTCGGCGACCGAATCCGGCACCACGACCGACCCGGCGAAATGGATGATCGCATCAACCTTGCGCCGCGCGATCGTCGCCTCGACCAGGTCCTGGTCGGCGATGTCGCCGACGACGAGTTCGGCCTCCGCCGGCACCGCCCAGTGGAAGCCGGTCGAGAGCCGGTCGAGCACGACCACGTCCTCGCCCTGGTCGAGGAGACGCCAGACCATGTGCGATCCGATATAGCCGGCGCCGCCGGTCACGAGTACTGTCATGGTGAACTCTCAAGCCTTCGATTTCGGGCGCGATCATAGACGATCATGCTTGCCGCGGCGTGAAAGAAGTCGTTCGGCTTGGCGAAAACAAGGCCGAAATGCTAGGTCGTGTCGACTCGACCAGCCCTGAGAGATTTCCGATGACCGAACGTAGCTGCCTTGCGATCGTGCTTGCCGCCGGCGAAGGCACCCGAATGAAGAGCGCAAAGCCGAAGGTGCTGCACGAAGTCGCGGGCCTGCCGCTCGTGTGCCATGCCGCCCGCGCCGCACAGGCAGCCGGACGGGCCGATCTCGCCATCGTCGCCGGGCGCCAGTCGGACGAGGTCTTGAAAGCTGCGGCGAAGGTCGCGCCGTCAGCCCGGCTCTATCTCCAGCAAGAGCGCCTCGGCACCGCCCACGCCGTCCTCGCCGCCCGCGAGGCGATCGCTGAAGGCCATGACGACATCCTCGTCCTCTTCGCCGACACGCCGCTCGTTGAGCCGGAGGACATCGCGGCCCTTCGCAACGGCCTTGCCGAGGGCGCCTCTGTCGTCGTGATGGGCTTCGAGGCCGCCGATCCCACCGGCTACGGCCGTCTCCTCACCGAAGGCGACCGCCTCGTCGCGATCCGCGAGGACAAGGACTGCACGGAGGCCGAGCGCAAGGTCACCTTCTGCAATGGCGGGCTGATGGCCATCTCCGGCGAGCATGCCCTGTCGCTGATCGAAGCCGTCGGCAACGAAAACGCCAAGGGCGAATACTACCTCACCGACATCGTCGAGATCGCCGCCGGGCGCGGCCTTTCCGTCGTCGCCACGGCCGCCGACGAGGAGAGCGTCCTCGGCATCAACAATCGCGTCCAGCTCGCCGAGGCCGAAGGCGTCTGGCAGGCGCGCAAGCGCCGCGAGATGATGCTGGCCGGCATCACGCTCGTTGCGCCTGAAACGGTCCATTTCGCGCACGATACGCAGATCGGCATGGACACGGTCGTCGAGCCGAACGTCGTCTTCGGGCCGGGCGTGACCGTCGGCGCACACGTGACCATCCATTCCTTCTCGCACCTGGAAGGCGCGACGATCGCCGACAATGGCGAAATCGGTCCCTTCGCGCGCCTGCGCCCCGGCGCCCGGCTTGCCGAGAAGGTCAAGGTCGGCAATTTCTGCGAGGTCAAGAATGCCGAGGTCGCGTTCGGCGCCAAGATCAACCACCTCTCCTATATCGGCGACGCGACCATCGGCGCGGGCGCGAATATCGGCGCCGGCACGATCACCTGCAATTATGACGGCTTCCTCAAGCACCTGACGCAGATCGGCGCGGGCGCCTTCATCGGCTCGAATTCCGCCCTCGTCGCGCCGGTTTCCATCGGCGACAACGCCTATGTCGCCTCCGGCAGCGTCGTCACCGCCGACGTCCCTGCCGACGCCCTCGCCTTCGGCCGCGCCCGCCAGGAAAACAAGGCCGGCCTGGGTGCACAGTTGCGCGAGAAACTGAAGGCCGAAAAGCAAGCGCGCGCAGCAGCGAAGGACTGAACGCCAACCCCACCTCCAGCCTGCCCGCACCGCGCTCCACATGCGCGCGATTGCCCCACCGGCAGGGCGTTTTTGCAGTTGACCGCCCTGCCCCCGCTCCCTATGTTCCGCCGCAATTTCCGGACCCTGCGGCCGGAAACTTTCGGGCCGACCCGCCCGTGGAGAGCGCGTAGCTCAGTTGGTAGAGCAACGGACTTTTAATCTGTAGGTCCAGGGTTCGAATCCCTGCGCGCTCACCATCACTCTGCATCATTGAATTATACACACGAGTGTGTATATACACGACATATGAAGAGCGCCGACATCATTGCAGCCTTGCTATCTGACGGCTGGAACGAGGTGGCGCGAAAAGGCAGCCACGTTCAGTTCAAACACCCAGGCAAGCCAGGTCGCGTCACCGTTCCTCATCCAAAGCGTGACGTCCCGATCGGCACCTTGAAGAGCATCGAGAAACAGTCCGGCGTGAAACTGAGGTAGAGGATATGAAGCAGTATATCGGACTCATCCACAAGGATGCGGACAGCGACTTCGGCGTGTCATTTCCCGACTTTCCGGGCGTGGTTACCGCCGGGACGGACCTCGACGATGCCCGCGCCATGGCGGAGGAGGCATTGGCGTTTCACATCGAGGGGCTTGTGGCCGATGGCGAGGCCATTAGCGAGCCTTCCTCGCTCGAGGAAATCATGGCCGATCGTGAAAACCGTGATGGCGTGGCGATACTGGTCTCAGCCCGCAGCGCGGCCAGAAAAGCCGTGCGCGTGAACGTCACCTTGCCTGAAGACGTTCTCGAGCAGATCGACGTCTTTGCCGAGTCGCACGGATATACGCGTTCCGGCTTTCTGGCGCAGGCTGCCAGAAGGGCGATGGAACTCGAATCGGCGTAGCCAGGATCAGGCCCGCGCCATCCCTAATCTCAACCCAGCCCGAAACTATCGCAGAACCGATCCACCGCCGCTTCCACCGGCGGGCCGAAATCATCGGGCGTCGGCACGCAATAGACGAATTTGCGGATGCCGATATAGACGATGCCGCCGTGCAGGTTCCAGATGTCTTCCATCTGCGGTCCTTCCCGGCCGCCGGCCGCATGGCGCATTTCCGTGCAGAGCGGTTCGAGCATCAGCTTGGCCAGATGGGCGAGATAGCGCCGGTTGAGTTCGGTGCCGGCGAGGCCGGAGAACATGAAGATGCGCATCCATTCATAGGTGAAGATCGCGCCGGTATATTCGCGGTAGAAACGCTGCGCCCTTTCCCGCACGGGCAGCGACCGGTCGGCGATCAGCACCGGCCAGTCGGGTGACAGGCGGTCGAGATAGACGCGCTCGAAGACCGCCTCCAGAAGGTCCGCCTTGGACGCGAAATAGGCGTAGAGAAGCGACTGCGTGACGCCCAGCCGCTGCGAAAGCTCGCGCGTCGTGCCCTCCAGCCCGACCTCGGAAAAGAACGCCGCCGCCTCGTCGACGATCATCTGGCGGCGCTCATCGGGCGCGTATCTCTTGCGTTCGTTCGCTGCCTGTCCCGCCATTGCGCCCCCTTTTCGCTCTCGTCCTCATAGCGCCGTTCGGCCCGCCCCGCGAAGCGAAAATTTTCTGCTTGCCAAGCGTGAAATCATAATAGATCATTTGATCAATAAGAGCGCAATGAGGAACCGGCAGCCGCCGGGCGCTCGCGAACGGTCCGGCCGACAAGCCGGGTCGTCCGGGAGGAAATCGACGATGAAGCCAGCGCCGATCGGCTATGTCCGCGCGACCAGTCTTGCCCATGCGCTCGACCTTCTGGCCGAGGGCGACGGCGAGGAAAAAGTGCTGGCCGGCGGCCAGAGCCTCGTCGCGTCGCTCAATTTGCGGCTGATCGAAAGCCCCAACCTCATCGACATCAACGATATCGAAGACCTTCGCGGCATCGCAGAAGACGGCGACATTGTGCGCGTCGGCGCGCTGACGCGTCATTGCGACCTGATGGCATCCGACATCATCGCCCACCACGTCCCGATCCTCGCGGAAGCCGCGCCGCTCATCGCCCACGCCGCCATCCGCACGCGCGGCACGATCGGCGGCTCGGTTGCCAATGCCGACCCGGCGGCCGAACTTCCGGCCTGCGTCGTCGCGCTCGACGCCACCATCGTCCTCGCCTCGAAAGCCGAGGGCGAGCGCCGCGTGAAGGCGTCCGATTTCTTCCTCGGCCTTTTCGAGACGGCCCGCCGCGACGACGAACTCCTCATCGCCATCGAATTCCCGAAGATCCAATCCGGCGAGCGCCAGTCGATCCGCGAACTCGTCCGCCGCTCCGGCGACTACGCGCTGGCCGGCCTCGCGATTGCCGGACCCAACGATGCCCCGCGCCTCGTCTTCTTCGGCGTCGGCGACGCGCCGGTCGTCGCCGCGAACGCCATGGCCGTCCTCGCCGGGGGCGGCTCGGTCGACGAGGCTGCGCTGGCGCTCGAAGACGATCTCGACCCCGCCGACGACATCAACGGCTCGGCCGGCTACAAGAAACACATCTCGCGCGTGCTCCTGAAGCGCGCTCTGTCGGGCGACCGGCAGTCCGACGCGGCATGAGGGAGAGCGCGATGACGACACCATTTTCGCGAAGCGTCGAGATCGGCCTCAAGGTCAATGGCGAGCGCGTGCGCCGCACGGTCGATGCGCGCCGGCACCTGATCGATTTCCTGCGGCTCGATCTCGGCCTCACCGGCTCCCATGCGGGCTGCGAGCAGGGCGTCTGCGGCGCCTGCACGGTACGTGTCGACGGCGCGATCGTGCGCGGCTGCCTGACGCTCGCCGTCCAACTCGACGGCGCCGACGTGTGGACCGTCGAGGGCGTCACCGAGACCGGCGAGATCGCCGACCTGCAGGACGAGTTCGTCACCCGCAACGCGCTGCAATGCGGCTTTTGCACCCCCGGCATGCTGCTCACTGCCGCCGAGCTTCTGGATGGCGGCAGCACGCCCGACCGCACTGACATCCGCGAGCACATTTCCGGCAATTACTGCCGCTGCACCGGCTACGAGGCGATCGTCGACGCCATCGAGGCGACCGCTGCGAAGCGCTGCGGCATACCCGTCCCGGCCCTGAAGGAGGCCGCCGAATGACCATCGCCTTCGGCAATCCCGACCGCCCCAATTCCTATATCGGCCGCTCCGTCCCGCGTCCCAATGCCGGCAAGCTCGTCGCCGGCGCGGGCCGCTATGTCGACGACGTGGTCCTGCCGCGCATGGTCCATGTCGCCTTCCTGCGCAGCCCGCATGCCCGCGCGAAGATCGAGGCGATCGACGTCACCGCCGCGCTCGAAATCCCCGGCGTCATCCGCGTCTTCACCGGCGCCGAGATCGCCGAGGCCTGCACGCCCTGGGTCGCGGTGCTCGCGCATCTGAAGGGCCTCAAATCGGCGCCGCAGCATGCCGTCGCCGTCGAGCACGCGACATGGGTCGGCGAGCCGGTCGCCGCAATCGTCGCCGACAGCCGCGCCGCCGCCGAGGATGGTCTCGCCGCCATCGAGGCGTCGTTCGATCCGCTCCCCGTCGTCGTCGACATGCGCACCGCGCTCGACGCCGAGACGCCCCTCATCCACCCCGCGCTCGGCGACAACCTCACCTTCCAGCGCCTGCACGAGAAGGGCGAGATCGACGCCGTCTTCGCCTCGGCGCACAAGGTCCTCGAGGCCCGCTTCAAGACCGGGCGCCACACCGGCGTCTGCCTCGAACCGCGCTCGATCCTCGCCGACTACAGCCGTTCGGAGGGCCAGCTCACCGTCCACCATTCGACGCAGGCCCCGCATATGATGCAAACGGTCTTCGCCCAGCATCTCGACCTGCCCGAGGCGAAGGTCCGCGTCATTTGCGGCGATGTCGGCGGCTCCTACGGCATCAAGGTCCATGTCTATCCCGACGAGGTCGCGACGGCTGCGATCGCCAAGATCATGGGCCGTCCGGTCAAGTTCGTCGCCGACCGCCTCGAATCCTTCGCCACCGACATCCACGCCCGCGACCACGAGATCGACGGCCGCATCGCGGTCGACGAGAACGGCCGGATTCTCGCGCTCGACATCGACGATTTGACCGGCATCGGCCCCTATTCCGTCTATCCGCGCACCAGCGCCATCGAGGGCAACCAGGTCGTCAATCTGTGCGGTGGTCCCTACGACTTCCAGACCTACCGCGCCCGCACCACCGTCGTCCTGCAAAACAAGACGCCGACCTGCCAGTACCGCGCCGTCGGCCACCCGATCGCGACCGCCGTCACCGAGGGCCTCGTCGACATGGCGGCAGAAGCGCTCGGTCTCGATCCGATCGAGATCCGCCGCCGCAACCTCGTTGCCGACGACGCCTATCCCTACACCTCCGCCGCCAACATGCGCTTCGAGGGCCTGTCGCATCACGCCAGCCTCGACAAGCTGCTTTCGATGATCGACTACGATGCCCTTCGCGCCGACCAGGCCGAAGCCCGCAAACAGGGAATTCATCGCGGCATCGGCATCGCCTCCTTCATCGAGCTCACCAATCCGAGCCCCTTCATGTACGGCATCGGCGGCGCGCGCATCTCCGCACAGGACGGCTGCACCGTCCGCATGGACCCGGACGGCTCGGTCGTCGCCATGTCGGGCGTCACCGAGCAGGGCCAGGGCACCGAGGGAATGCTGGCGCAGATCATCGCCGAAGGCGTCGGCGTGCCCGTCTCCAAGGTCAAGATCATCACGGGCGACACCCAGACGACGCCTTATGGCGGCGGCACCTGGGCCTCGCGCGGCGCGGGCATCGGCGGCGAGGCCGCGCTTCAGGCGGGACTGGCGCTGCGCGACAACATCCTCGTCATCGCGGCGTCCATGCTGCAATCGACGCCGGAACAGCTCGACGTCGCCGACGGCCAGATCGTCGACAAGGCGACCGGCGAGGCGCGCATGCCGCTCGAGGAACTCGGCCGCATCGTCTATTTCCGCGGCGACACGCTGGCCAAGGGCCTGCCGCGCGAGCTCGTGGTCACCCGTCACTACATCACCAGCGAATATCCCTTCGCCTTCACCAACGGCGTCCAGGCGAGCTATCTCGAAGTCGACGTCGAGACCGGCTTCGTCAAGCTTCTGAAGCACTGGTGCGTGGAGGATTGCGGCCGCGTCATCAACCCGATGCTGGTCGACGAACAGATTCGCGGCGGCATCGTGCAGGGCATCGGCGGCGCGCTCTACGAGGAATGCGTCTATGACGGCGAAGGGCAATTGCTCAACGCCAACATGGCCGATTATCTCGTGCCGATGGCCGCCGAAATGCCCGACATGATCATCGGCCATGTCGAGACGCCGACCAGGGAATCGCTGCTCGGCGCCAAGGGCGCGGGCGAGGCCGGCACGGCGGGTGCGCCTGCCGCCATCATGAACGCCATCAACGACGCGCTGCGACCGCTGGGCGCGCGCGTCACCCAGATGCCCTTTACCCCCGAGCGCATCCTGACCGCTCTCGGGACCATCCAGCACTAACAGAACACGCGCACTCAAACCACGTTTCAGGGAGGAAACTGGCATGAAGCACAACGCTCACATGATCGCTGCGGCCCTCGCGGGCACCATGCTCGCCGGCACTGCGTTCGCGCAGGAAACCGTCACCATCAACATCGGCTCCAGCCATCCGGTCCAGAACATCTGGGCCTATGCGATGAAGAACTCGTTCCAGCCGGAAGTCGACCGCCTGCTCGAAGAAGCCGGCGGCAACTACAAGGTGGAATGGGTCGAGTCCTATGGCGGCACGCTCTACAAGTTCACCGACACCCGCGCGGCCGTCAGCGACGGCATCGTCGACATCGGCATGGTCGGCACGGTCTGGGAAGGCTCCGCCATGCCGCTCCAGAACGTCACCTACTTCACGCCCTTCGCCACCTCGGACCACGAGATGCTGATCGAAATCTTCGACAAGCTGACCGCCGAGCTGCCCGAACTGCGCGATAGCTGGGAGGGCGAGAACATGGTCCACCTCTCCTCGCTGATCACCGACAGCTACGACGTCTACGCCAATTTCGAGATCGGCGCGCTGACCGACATGGCGAACCGGCGCATCAACGCGCCCGGCACCTCGGCCAACTGGCTGCAGCAGACCGGCGCGACGCCCGTCGACGGCGCCCTGACCACCTACTACACCGACATCCAGACCGGCGTTTCGGAAGGCGCACTCTCCTTCGCCTCGGGCATCCTGCCGACCCGCGTCTACGAAGTCGCGCCGAACCTCACCCGCGTCGGCATCGGCGCGATGTATTTCGGCGGCATCGCGGCCAACAAGGACTTCTTCGACAGCCAGCCGGAAGAGGTGCAGAATGCGATCGTCGAGGCCGGCAAGGCCACGTCGCTCGCCCATGGCGCCTATGTCACCGAGCAGGCCAACACGGCGATCGAGAAGATGGAGGCCGAGGGGCTG
This sequence comes from Pseudomonadota bacterium, assembly GCA_023389195.1. Lineage (GTDB taxonomy): Bacteria > Pseudomonadota > Alphaproteobacteria > Rhizobiales > Rhizobiaceae > Aliihoeflea. The sequence goes on along the minus strand of JAEWET010000001.1, from coordinate 20,495 downwards.
AAGATTTCCGAACTGCCGGAAGAGGAAAAGAAGAAGTGGGTCGAGAGCCTGCCCAACGTCGTGGGCCCCTGGCTCGAGGCCAATGGCGAAGCGGCGCAGACCGTGCTCAAGGCCTATTTCGCCGAGCTGCGCGAACGCGGAGTGACGCCGCTGCGCAACTGGGACGAAGGCCTCTGATCATCCCTTCGGATGCCGGCGGAAAACTGCCGGCTTCCCGTTCCTGCGTTGCGTGAAGGTTCTTGATGAGCGATCCGATTCCAGACATCGAAGAAGGCACTGGCCGGCCCGTCGAGGCGGGCCTGTTCGGCGTCGCCGCCAATGCGCTCGCCGCCATCGGCACCATCTGGATCTTCCTCCTGATGTTCCTGATCGTCGCCGACGTCGTCGGCCGCAACTTCCTCTCGAGCCCGATCACCGGCGTCGCCGAGATGGCCGCGCGGTCGGTCGTCGCCATCGTCTTCCTGCAAATCTCCGCCGCCGTCCTCGCCGGCCGGATGACGCGCGCCGATTTCCTGGTCAACTACATCGCCAAGGCCGCGCCAGGCCTGATGCGCGTCATCGATATCCTGTTCCTGCTCATTGGCGCCGCCGTCTTCGCCGCCATCACCTATGCCTCGTTCCCGGAAATGACGAAGGCCTGGCGCAGCGGCGAATATTTCGGCGTCCAGGGCATCTTCACCATTCCGACCCTCCCCTTTCGCGCGATCATCGTCATCGGCTCGGTCGCCGCCATCATCTCCTACCTCATCCTCATGGTGCGGGCCGCCACGCAGGATGAAGACGCAGCGAAAGCCGGTTCATGAGTGCGCTTGCCATCGGCCTGATCCTGATCGCGGTCCTGATCCTGCTCGTCCTCCTTGGCCTGCAGATCGCCATCGCGCTCTTCGCCGCCGGCTTCGTCGGCATCTGGATCATCCGCGACAATTTCGAGCTCGCCATGCGGCTCCTGTCGGTCACCGCCTATAACGGCATCGCAGACTACCTCTTCGCGACGATTCCGCTCTTCGTCCTGATGGGGCTGCTCGTCTCGATCTCCAATGTCGGGCGCGACACGTTCGAGGTCGCCGAAGCGCTGCTGCGCCGTCTGCTCGGCGGGCTCGGCGTCGCCACCGTCGCCGCCAACACGGTCTTCGCCGCCGTCACCGGCGTCTCCATCGCATCCGCCGCCGTCTTCACCAAGGTCGCGGTGCCCGAAATGGTCCGCCACGGCTACAAAACGTCCTTCGCCGCCGGCACGGTCGCCGGCAGTTCGGTCCTCGGCATGATGATCCCGCCGAGCCTGCTCCTCATCATCTACGGTGTCCTCGCCGAGCAGTCGATCGGCCGCATGTTCGTCGCGGGCGTGGTGCCGGGCATCCTGCTCGCGCTCGGCATGGTCGCCGTCATCATGGGTCTCGCCTTCTTCAAGCCCTCTTTCGTCTTCACCGACGTCGAAAAGGCGAAGTCGCGCCACGCCAAACGATCGGGACCGAAACTCTCCGGCCGGGATATCCTCATCAAGCTGGTGCCGATCCTGGCGCTCGTCGCCCTCGTGCTCGGTGGCCTCTACAGCGGTTTCTTCACGCCCACGGAGGCCGGCGGCATCGGCGCATTCGGCGCGCTCCTGATCGCGCTCGCGCGCCGCTCGCTCGACCGGCACCGTATCTGGGAAGTGCTGAAGCAGACCGGTTCCGTCTCGGTCGGCATCCTGATCCTGCTCATCGCCGCAGGCTTCTACAGCCGCATGCTGTCCGTCGCAGGCATCCCCGTCGCCATCGGCGATCTCGTGCAGGAAAGCGGCCTTGGCCCCTATGGCTTCCTGCTTCTCTACTGCGTCATCATCCTGTTGATGGGGATGATCCTCGATTCCTCGTCGATCCTCCTCATCATGGTGCCGATCGCCGCGCCGATCGCCGAGGCGCTCGGCTTCAACCTCATCCATTTCGGCATCGTCACGGTCCTCACCGTCGAGATCGGCCTCCTGACGCCGCCTTTCGGCATCTCGGTCTTCACCGTGCACTCGACCCTTGCCGACAAACGCGTCGGCGTCGAGCAGATCTTCCTCGGCACCCTGCCCTTCATCGGCGTGATGCTGGCCTGCCTCGTCCTCATCGCGCTCTTCCCGGCCCTGACGCTCGCGCTGATCTGACCGCGAGCGCCAGGGACCGGTGCCTTACATCGGCCGGTGGTCGGCCTCTTCCTCGAAGGTCACCGCCACGTCGCCATTGGCCGAGAGGCGCACCTTGTCGCCCTCGATGTCGGCGACGAGCGACAGCGGGATGAAATGGTGATGGCCGCGATGCGAGCCCTCACCGCTGTCCTTTTTCGTCAGCTTGATGCGGTCGCCCTCGACGTGGTCGACGGTCCCCACATGCACGCCATCGGCGCCGATCACTTCGGCATGTTCCTTGATCCGGCTTTTCTCGATCATGTCGATCTCCCTTCGTCCAATCTGCGTTAACGCGGTCCGGGTCGATTGGATGCTCGCCGCGCCCCGATCCTCGCGACGTTTGGCCACGCGTTTATGATTGGCAGATCGACCCCGCTTCGCGCTATCACGCGCACGAAACGGAACGGGACAGACGAATGGCGCTCGACGTCGGATATGTGAGTGCGGTTGCAGCGGGCGCGATCTCGTTCCTGTCGCCCTGCGTCCTGCCGCTCGTCCCGCCCTATCTGTGCTACATGGCCGGCGTCTCGGTCGACGAATTCCGCGAGGGCACCAAACCCGTCCGCGCGCGAACCGCGCTCATCGGCTCGGCGCTCGCCTTCGTCCTCGGCTTCACCACCGTCTTCGTCGCGCTCGGCGCAGGCGCGTCGTCCATCGGCGGCCTCCTGCGCGCCTGGCAGCAGGAACTGGCGATCCTCGCTGGCGTGCTCATCATCTTCATGGGCCTGAATTTCCTCGGCATCATCCGCCTGCCCTTCCTGTCGCGCGAGGCGCGCTTCCAGGCCAACGTCACGCCCGCCAACGCCTTTGCCGCCTACATCATGGGCCTCGCCTTCGCCTTCGGCTGGACGCCGTGCATCGGCCCGGTCCTCGGGCCGATCCTGACGCTCGCCGGCGGGCGCGAGACGGTCGGCGAAGGGGCCATGCTGCTCGCCGCCTATTCGCTCGGGCTCGGCATCCCGTTCCTCATCGCCGCGCTCTTTTCCGGCGCCTTCATGCGCTTCCTCGGCCGTTTCCGCGTCCATCTCGGCCGCGTCGAAAAAGTCATGGGCGGCCTCCTCGTCGTCGCCGGCATCCTGTTTCTCACCGGCGGCATCCAGACCGCCTCCTTCTGGCTTCTGGAAACTTTCCCGTCCCTCGGCCTTCTCGGCTAGACGGCTGCCATGCTAGACCGCCTTCGCAAATGCGAAGGAGCGCGTGAATGGAATTCGACACCAAGTTCGAGCCGCATTACGGCGAGGCGGTTCCGGTGGCAGACAAGCTCCTGCGCCTCACCGTCAACAATCCCGGCCCGTTCACCTTCCACGGCACCAACAGCTACGTCCTCGGCACGGACACGCTCGCAATCGTCGATCCCGGCCCCGAGGACGAAGCGCATTACGCCGCGCTTCTGAAGGCCATCGCCGGCCGCCCGGTCAGCCACATCTTCGTCAGCCACACGCACCGCGACCACTCGCCGCTCGCCGCCCGCCTCAAGGCCGACACCGGCGCGCTCATAATGGCCGAAGGCCCGCACCGCTCCGCGCGCCCGTTGCGCATCGGCGAGATCAACCCGCTCGACGCCAGCGCCGACACCGACTTCGCGCCCGATCACGCGCTCGCCGACGACGAACTGGTTGAGGGCGACGGCTGGGCGATCCGCGCGATCCACACGCCCGGCCACTGCGCCAACCACGTTGCCTTCGCCATCGAGGATACCGGCATCCTGCTCTCGGCCGACCACGTCATGGCCTGGGCCACCTCCATCGTCGCCCCGCCGGACGGCGCGATGTCGGACTTCATGGCCTCGCTCGATCGCCTGGCCGAGCGGGACGACGCGATCTACCACACCGGCCATGGCGGCCCGGTCACCAATCCGCGCGCCTTCGTGCGCGGCCTGCGCACCCACCGTAAGATGCGTGAGCGCGCGATCCTGGAACGGCTCAAGGCCGGCGACCGCACCATCCCCGACATCGTCACCGCAATCTACCGCGACACCGACCCCCGCCTCCACGGCGCCGCCGCCCTCTCCGTCCTCGCCCACCTCGAAGACCTCGTCGCGCGCGGGCTCGTGGCGGCAGAGCCGGAACCGTCCATCGATGCGGTGTACCGACTGGCTTAGGGTGCATCGAAGAAGGTCGAGGCGCCGACAGGTCGAGGCCTGGACCCCTGTGACAAGCACAGGGGTGACGGCACCGAGGGAAATGCCAGAACCAAACCTTCGCGATTGGCAGCAGCTTCCCTGCAGCCGTCACCCCTGTGCTCGTCACAGGGGTCTAGGCCTCGCCATCTCCACCGCGTAACCGCCGCCGAAGCCCCCTACTCCTCCTCGACGATCACCCCCGTCATCACGTCGACCTCATAGTCGAGCGCGTCGAGAAAATTGCCGATCCGCTTGGCGTTTTCACCTTGGTCGTGGCCGCCGAAGCGCGAGGCGGAGCGCATGTCCACGCGGGTGGTCGCGCCCTCGGCACGCAGACGGATCGCAACGTCCGATGGGAAGCCGAGAACGTAGGAATAGCCGATGAATTCGAGCGTTTCGCCATCCGCCGCGGATGTCCGCCCGAGCGGGACGAAGCCGCGTGCGGTCGCGACCCGCAGCACCGCCTGAGTCACGTCCGCCAGCGGCAGGGCGTAGCTGCGGGCGACGAGTTCGGGATAGGCCGCAGCCATCGCTTCGGCGTCGGCAGGCGAGATCGCCATGATCGGGTTCATCCGCCCGTCGCGCCCCTCGTTGGCGGCGGCGAAGGCGGGCGGCATGGTCCGGTCGGTGGAGATGTCGGTCAACCTTGGATGGGCGAGGAAGCCCTGCAAGCCCACCGAGAAGGGCGCCAGCACGATCGTCGCAAGCAGCAGCCCGACCACCGCAGCGCCCGTTCCCGCATCGTCCTCGATCCAGATGCGCCGCAGCGCGAAAAGAGCGAGCACCAGAGCTATCAGCGCGAGGCCGGCGACGATGCCCAGCACCCAGAGAAACTCAGGCGTCGGAACCGATCCGAACCGATGCGCCAGCGCCGCCAGCGCGAACAGCACCAGCGCGAAGAATGCGAGCCCGCGCGCCGGTCGCGCCTGCGGCGCATATTGTCGATAGTCGTCCCGCGCCATGTCGTCAGTTCTGGTTCGTCAACATCATGGCGCGGGTTCTAGCACGCTTAGGCGGCGCTGGAAGCCGTCGGCAGTTCATATCCCTTGAACTGGTCGCGCAGCGTCGTCTTCTGGATCTTGCCGGTTGCCGTGTGCGGAATCTCGTCCACGAAGGCGACGTCGTCCGGCATCCACCATTTGGCGATCTTGCCTTCCATGAAGGCCAGAAGCTCCTCCTTCGAGGGGTTCTTGCCTTCCTTCCTGACGATCACCAGCAGCGGCCGCTCATCCCATTTGGGATGCACGATGCCGATCACCGCCGCCTCGGCCACGTCGGGATGGCCGACCGCGATGTTTTCGAGGTCGATGGTCGAGATCCATTCGCCGCCCGACTTGATCACGTCCTTGGCGCGATCGGTGATCTGCATGTAGCCGTTCTCGTTGATATGGGCGACGTCGCCCGTATCGAACCAGTTCTCCTCGTCGAACTGCTCCTTGCCCGCGCCGCCGTAATAGCCGGCCGCGACCGCCGGGCCGCGCACCTTGAGACGGCCGAACTTCTTGCCGTCCCAGGGCATCTCCTTGTTCTCGTCGTCCGTCACCTTCATCTCGACGCCGAAGGGCGCATAGCCCTGCGTCTGCTTGATGTCGAGCAGCGCATCGCCGGTCGTCGCCGCATATTCCGGCTTGATCGTCGCGAGCGAGCCCAGCGGCGACATCTCCGTCATGCCCCAGGCGTGGATGACCTCGACGTCGTAGTTCTTCTCGAACTTCTCCGTCATCGAGCGCGGGCAGGCCGAGCCGCCGATCACCACCTTTTTGAGGTGCGGCAGCTTCAGATCGTTCTTCTCCATGTGCTGGAGAAGCAGCAGCCACACGGTCGGCACGGCAGCGGTGAACGTCACCTTCTCGGTCGTCAGCAATTCGTAGATCGCCTCGCCGTCCATGCGCCCGCCCGGCATCACCAGCTTGGCGCCGATCATCGGGCTCGACTGGGCAAGGCCCCACGCATTGGCGTGGAACATCGGCACCACCGGCAGGATCGTGTCGCGCGAGGAAAGCCCCATCGCGTCGGGCATGCAGGCCAGCATCGCGTGCAGCACGTTGGAGCGGTGCGAATAGACGACGCCCTTCGGGTCGCCCGTCGTTCCGGACGTGTAGCACATGCCGGACGCGGCCTTCTCGTCCAACGCCTTCCAGGAATAATCGTCGTCGGTCGCGCCGATCCAGTCCTCATAGGCGACGACGTTGGGCAGCGACGTCTGCGGCAGGTTCGCGCCGTCCGTCAGCACGATCACCTGCTTCAGCGACTTCACCTCGCCCGCGATCTTCTCGACCAGCGGCAGGAAGGTCAGGTCGACGAACAGCGCCTTGTCCTCGGCGTGGTTCATGATCCAGGCGATCTGCTGCGGGAAAAGGCGTGGGTTCAGCGTGTGGTAGACGCCGCCCATGCCCATGATGCCGTACCAGGCTTCGAGATGCCGCGCGGTGTTCCAGGCGAGCGTCGCAATCCGGTCACCGACCTGATAGCCCTCCTGTTCGAGGCGCTTGGCGACCTTCAGCGCGCGGCTGCGCACATCGCGATAGGTCGTGCGTACGATCGGCCCTTCGACGGAGCGCGAAACGATCTCCCGGTTCGGGTGCTGGATCGCCGCGTGATCGAGAATCTTGTGGCACAGAAGCGGCCAGTCCTGCATCAGTCCGAGCATATAATCCTCCCTGTTCGAACGGAGCGCTATTTTGTTCGGATCGTGGCCGGTGTCCAGCAAAACCAGCGCCGTTGTCAGAAAGTTCAATGGCTTGTCCGCGCCATATTCGAGCCGCGATTGAACGCGACCTTTGCCGGCGACGGGGCGGCATCGACAGACGGAAAAACGCGATGAAAAAGGCGAAAAACGCCCGGACGAAGTCCGCCCCTCTTCCCATCGAAGCCACGACCGACCTTTCCACCGCCATTCTCGACGCCGTCTGCGCCGGCGATGGTCCGAGCTTCGAGGAGCGCGTGCGTTCCGCCGTCGACGACCTGCCCGCCCATTTCCTCTTCCACATGCGCATCGACCTCGAACCGGCCATGGACGTCGCCGCCATCGCCACGGCCGACAGCGAGACCGCCGATTTCCTGATCGTGCGCCAGAGCGAGGGCGGCGACGTCGCCATTGAACCGGCCGCCGAGTCCGATCTGCCGATCGCCGCGCTTATCCCCGCCTATGCCGGTCTCGCCGCCACGCTTCCAACGGCAGCCTGACTGGACCAATCGAACCAGCATCCGAGCGGGGTTCTTAGCGGATCGATAAACGGCTAGTCTCCAGGGCAACCCCCAGGAGACAGCCATGCTCGACCAGCCCCCGCTCACGAATCTGCAGACCCGCGACATCGAGGCGGTGCTGCATCCCTATACGCCGCTGCACAAGCTCAAGACCAACGGCCCGCTCGTCATCGAGCGCGGCGAAGGCGTCTTCGTCTACGACACGCAGGGCAAGGACTATATCGAGGGCATGTCGGGCCTGTGGTGCGCCGGCCTCGGCTTCGGCGACGAGGAGATGGTGGAGGCCGCGACCCAGCAGCTTCGCACCCTGCCCTACTATCACCTCTTCGGTGCCAAGGGCATGGAGCCCGCCATCGAGCTCGCCGAAAAGCTCAAGGAAATCGCGCCGGTGCCGATCTCCAAGGTTTTCTTCACCTCGTCCGGCTCGGAGGCCAACGACACCCAGGTCAAACTCGCCTGGTACATGAACAATGCGCTCGGCCGGCCGAACAAGAAGAAGATCATCTCGCGCCAGAAGGCCTATCACGGCGTGACGATCATGGCCGCCTCGCTCACCGGCCTTCCATATAACCACATCGGCTGGGACCTCCCCGTCGACCGCGTCGTCCACACCGACTGCCCGCATTTCTACCGCTTCGGCGAAGCCGGCGAGACGGAGGAGCAGTTCGTCGCGCGTCTGGTGAAGTCGCTGCGCGACCTCATCGAGCGCGAAGGCCCCGACACGATCGCCGCGATGATCGCCGAGCCGATCATGGGCGCCGGCGGCGTCATCGTTCCGCCCGCAACCTATTTCGCCGAGATCCAGAAGGTCCTCGACGAGCACGACATCATGCTGATCTCCGACGAGGTCATCAACGGCTTCGGGCGCACCGGCAACTGGTGGGGCGCGCAGACGGTGTGCATGACGCCGAAGACCATCTCGGCCGCCAAGCAGCTCACCGCCGCCTATGCCCCGCTCGGCGCGGTCCTCGTCCCGCAGGACGTCTACGATGCCTATGTCAGCCATTCGGAGAAGATCGGCACGTTCGGCCACGGCTTCACCTATGGCGGCCATCCGCTCGGCTGCGCGCTCGGCGTCAAGGCGATCGAGATCTACCAGCGCCGCGACATTCTCGGCCATGTCCGCAATATGACGCCGACCTTCGAGGCCCGCCTCAAGAAGATCGCCGACCACCCGCTCGTCGGCGAAGTGCGCTCGGCCGGCCTGGTCGGCGGCGTCGAGATGGTCGCCGACAAGGCGACCAAGCGCTCCTTCGATCCGAAGAAGGGCGTCGGCGCCCAGATCGCCAAGTTCTGCGAAAATCGCCGCGTCATCCTGCGCGCCATCGGCGACACCATCGCCTTCTGCCCGCCGATGATCATCACCGAGGCCGAGTTGAACGAGATGTTCGACCGCTTCGAACTCGCGCTCGCCGACGCCGAGGCCTGGGTCGACAAGGAAGGCCTGCGCAAGGCCGCCTGACGCACTGGCGACCGGCCGGCGTTCCAGGCCGGTCGCCGACCACCGTTCCATCTTGCGCGGTCATTCCGCCAGAACGGCCTGCACCTGATCGCGAAGCCACCGATGGGCACCGTCGGTGTCGTATCGGCGGTGCCAGTACATGCCCATGTCCATCTCCTCGAAGCCCACCGGCAGCTCATAGATCGCCAGTCCGAGTTCGGCGGCAAAGCGCTGCGCATATTGCACCGGAAGCGAGCCGATGACGCCGCCTTGCGCGATCGCGAGCGCAACGGCGTGAAAATGCGGCATGGTCAGCACCACGCGCCGCCTGCGCCCCCTCGCGTTCAACGCCGTGTCCACGCTCGTCGACAACCCGCCATCGGTGGAACAGACCACCTGCGGCAGCGAACAGAAGATGTCGATGGGGATCGTTTCACCCGCCGCAATCCCGGCGGCAGACAATCCCTCGTCGCCCCGCCGTGCCGCCGCCACGAGGCGCGACCTGAACAGATATTGAAAAGCGGCCCATTCGGGTATCTCGACCGGCGGCGCCAGTGTCAGGTCGATCGTGCCGGCCGAAAGCACATGCGGCATGGCCCTTGGCCCGCCGTCGAGGAACTGCAGCAGGACGCCCGGCGCGGCGCCCAGCACACGCACTGACAGTTCCGGCATCAGCATGGTCGAGAAATAGTCGGAGCCCAAGAGCCGGAACGTTCGGCGCGACGTCGCCGGGTCGAACACGGCCTGTTCGGAGAAAACGCTGTCGATCCGGCTCATCGCCTCGCGCACCGCTTCGCCCAGCGAGGCGGCGCGGGGCGTCGGCACCATGACGTTTCCCTCGCGAATGAACAGCGGGTCGCCAACGAGATGGCGCAGGCGATTGAGCGCCGAACTCACCGCCGGCTGGCTGAGTCCAATGCGCTCGCCCGCCCGCGTCACGGACCGCTCGCGCATCAAGGCGTCGAAGACGCGCAGCAGGTTGAGATCCAGCGAGGCGATATTCATCGGGTCGATCCGGCCGATACGATCATTCGATTATCAGCAATGGTTGCCGCAGCGTAATCTATCTCATCGCGTCCGGTCGAGGACCGGCGGGTTTGAGGAGCAGTTGAAATGGCAACCTATGTTCTGGTTCACGGAGCCTGGCATCATGGCGACCTCATGCGCGAGGTCGGCGATCAGATCGCGGCCGAGGGCCATGTCGTCCACACACCGACCGTCGCGGGAAACCGCCCCGGCGACCGTCCCGATACCGGTCTCGACGAGGCCATCGCGTCGATCGTCCGCTACCTTCACGACGAAGCGCTGAGCGACGTCATCCTCGTCGGCCACAGCTATGCCGGTATGATCATCACCGGCGTCGCGGACCGCGTGGACGCAGGGGTGATCCGGCGTCTCGTCTACTGGAACGCGTTCGTTCCCGAAGACGGCGAGGCCCTCAACGACCTGGTTCCCGACTATTTCACGGCCATGTTCGACGACATGGCGAGGTCCGACGGCACCGTAATGATGCCGTTCCCGATCTGGCGCGAAGCGCTGACGAACGACATGACCTACGAGGCCTCGCTCGACGCCTATGAAAAGCTGGTCCCCCAGCCCTACCGGACCTTCACCGACAAGATCAGCCTGACACGCCCGCCGGCCGCCTTCGACATCCCGAAATCCTACCTCAACTTCACCGACGACACCGGAATGCCGCCAAGCCACCCCTGGCATCCGCGCCTGTCGCAGAAGCTTGGCCTGTTCAGGCTCGTCCAGGGACCGGGGAGCCATGAAATCTGCTTCTCCAACCCCGGCTACGCTGCCCAGAAGATCGTTCGGGCCGGCCGCGATTGAGTTCCATCACCCCGCCGAAACGCGCGCCGGCGCCCCGAGTCCCGTTTTTCTGCTCTCAATTTGTATCCGAATGAAATCTTTCGTGCTAGCTTTTGGCCGTCGATAGAAACAAAGATTCGGGGAACGACATGAACATGCCAGAATGGATCAAGCCCGCCCTTGGCGGCGCAGCAGCCGGTGCGGTCGCACTTGCGGTCGTCGGCTTCGCATGGGGCGGATGGGTCACGCAGGGCACCGCGCAGACGATGGTTTCGCAGGCCGCTGCCGAAGGCCGCGTAAGCGCGCTCGTGCCGCATTGCGTGGAGCGGGCGAGCACCGACCCCGAGGCCAGCGTGGTCCTGGCCGAACTCAAGGCGGCCAGCAATTTCAACCGCCGGGGCGTGGTCGAGAAGGCCGGATGGGCAACTCCGCTCGGCGAAGAGCGTCCGAACCGCGCCCTTGCGACCGCCTGCAGCACGGCCCTGGCCGACCTCTAGCAACCGGCCGCATTCTGCGAACGAAAACACTGGCAGGGGGTCGTCATCGGGCGGCCCCTTTCTATTTGTACCTGACAGAGTGGAGCCCAGTCGTCCGGCTCGTCCCATAGGGAGACTGTCATGTCCAATCCCTCACCCGGCCTGAAGCGCGATCCCGGCCACGCCATCACCATCACGTCCTATCCCGGCACCGTGACCGTCAAATTCGGCGAGGTAGTCGTCGCGTCGACGCGCAACGCCCTGGAATTGAAGGAGGCGACCTACCCGCCAGTCCTCTACGTCCCCTTCGCCGACATCTATTTCGAGCATCTCCTGGCCTCCGACACGAAGACCCGCTGCCCCTTCAAGGGCGAGGCTTCCTACTGGAGCGTCACCGGCCAGGGCGAAGGCGAGCCCGACGTCATGTGGACCTACGCGCACCCCTATGACGAAGTCGCTCGGATCAGGAACCACGGCGCGTTTTATCCGCACAAGGTGACGATCGACGCGGGGTGATCGTCACGCCAAAGCGTCGGACATCGACTTGAGCCCCAATCGGTCCAAGCGGGACAGCGAGGCGTCGATCGCCTCCCGCCAGGCTGCGCCCCTCTCCCTTGCCTCCCGATACGCATCTTTCAGATCGGCCGTTCGACCGGTTGCCTGTAGCGCCGTAGCAAGTTTCGCCGCCTGCTCGAGGTCTTTCAAATCCTTGCCGGTACCGGTCTTTCGACGTGCCGCTACGATCAGCTTGTGAACGGCATAGCGGCTGGGATCGGGCACGAGAACAGGCACGCCACCCTTGTGCAACAGCACGGTACGAACCGGGTCGCGAATAAGGAAATCGAGGAACCGAAGCGGCGTCGCAGACGCGCCGCCAAGCGACGGCATTGCAGCAGGCTTGTCGGCGTGATCGTCCGAACCCCGGTTCGGCGTCAGGAACTCGACGCGAAGTCCTTGATCCGCCTGGAAGCGCGAAGGCCCCGCCTTGTCTCCCAATTGCGGTATCGGCCGAAAGCTCTCGTCCACCCCTTTCAGCACGTCCAGCACAGGCGGCATGGTGTCCTCCACCGCGACCGAAATCAAATGGAAGAGCGCCAGATCGATATCGCCGGTCTGGAGCGATGCGCCCGACAAGCGATAGCCGAGGACAGTGCCGTAGGTCTGGAAGGCGATGGTCCCGACAAGACATGCGCGAAGCCTGAAGAGCCCGGCCTTCCAGACCGCCTCCACGACATCGCCGACGCGCTGGTCGGGCGCGAACAGACGCGCTTCGCGCACCAGCGTCGACACGATCCGGCGGCGCGCCTGGAAATCGTTCTTGTAGGTCCTGAACGTCTCGACGCGCCGGTTGATCTCGGCGTCGTCGGCCGGCCCGACATAGACACGCTTGTCCGCAACGCCCCCGCGCAGCGACGGCTTGTAGTACCAATAGCGCCGGTCCTTCGACTTCACCTTGATGAACGACCCCGCCTCGTCGAAATCCGCATCGAACTGGGCGTCGAGGCAACGGTCGAGAAGTTCGGCAACCAGAGTGGCGTAAGCGATATCAAGTCTTGAAGACATGGATCTATACCCAAAATGCGATTTGGGTATAACCCTGGTGAATGTCCGGACATTTGTCAATATACCCAATTCGCAAATTGGGTATAATGCCGGAGAGATCGGGTCTATGGCGACCTTTGCCTGCGACACCTGCGTGCGACATCCATCCCATTGAAAACAAACGCACGATGGAAGATAATCCTATCCGTGCGTGCGAACTGACCGAAAGAGGAGTTTCGTGACGCCAAAAGTCCTCCGGCAGTCCGGCTGCGCACGAACGTAGCCTGAAGGAGGATTTGTCATGGCAACGCTCAACAATATGGAACCTCTCGGGCTCTCCGAACACCGGAGCTGGGAGGACTTCGCCGCCATCGCGCTTGGCGCCTGATCGTGGCCTCGCCCTTCATCGCCGGCTTCGAAGGCATGACGATCATGCTCGTAACGACCATCGTCGCGGGCGGGCTCGTCATGGCCGTCGGCCTGATGGAGCTTGCGGCTCACCGGTTGTGGGAAGAGGCGGTGGCTCTGATCTGCGGTGTGTGGATGATCGCGTCGCCCTATGTGTTCAACTACATGGGCGATCTGCGGGCATGGCACATCGGGCTTGGCGTGCTCGTCGCGCTGCTGGCACTGCTCGAGCTTTGGCAGCCTCACGCCCGGAAGGCGTGACACTGCAATCGAAGAGGCGCGCCGGCCGCAAGACCGGCGCGCCCGCCCTCAGTCTTTCCTGACGGCCGCCTGCGCCGCCGCCAGCCGCGCGATCGGCACGCGGAAGGGCGAGCAGGAAACGTAGTCGAGCCCGACCTCTTCGCAGAAATGGATGGAGGACGGGTCGCCGCCATGTTCGCCGCAGATGCCCAGCTTGATGTCGGGCCGCGTGGCGCGTCCCTTGTCCGCGGCCATCCGTACCAGTTCGCCGACGCCGTCCTGGTCGAGCGAGACGAACGGGTCCTGCTCGATGATGCCCTTCTGGCGATAGGTTTCGAGGAAGGACGAGGCGTCGTCGCGCGAGATGCCGAATGTCGTCTGCGTCAGGTCGTTGGTGCCGAAGGAGAAGAACTCCGCCGCCTCCGCGATCACATGCGCGCGGATCGCCGCACGCGGCAGCTCGATCATCGTGCCGACGAGATAGTCGATCGTCTCGCCCTTCTCTTCCATCACCGTCCGCGCCGTCTCGTCGATCCGCGCCTTGACGAAGTCGAGCTCCTTCATGATGCCGACGAGCGGGACCATGACTTCCGGCACGACCGGACTGCCGGTCGTCTTGCCCGCCTCGATCGCCGCCTCGAAGATCGCGCGCGCCTGCATCTCGGCGATCTCCGGATAGGATACCGCGAGCCGGCAGCCGCGATGGCCGAGCATCGGATTGAATTCGTGCAACGCCTCGGTGCGCTCGGTCAGTTTCGCCGGGTCGACGCCCAGCACCTTCGCCACCTCGCCGATTTCCTCTTCCGTTTTCGGCAGGAACTCGTGCAGCGGCGGGTCGAGCAGGCGGATCGTGACCGGCAGGCCGGCCATGATCTCGAACAGTTCGACGAAGTCGGAACGCTGCATCGGCAACAGCTTGGCCAGCGCCGCGCGCCGGCCGTCCTCCGTCTCGGCCAGGATCATCTCGCGCATCGAAATGATGCGATCCTCGTCGAAGAACATGTGCTCGGTGCGGCAAAGCCCGATGCCTTCCGCGCCGAACGAGCGCGCCGTGCGCGCGTCGGCCGGCGTCTCGGCATTGGCGCGCACCTTCATGCGCCGCTCGCCGTCCGCCCATTCCATGATCGCGGCGAAATCGCCCGACAGTTCGGGCTGCAGCATCGGCACAGCGCCCTTCAGCACCTGCCCGCTGGCGCCGTCGATGGTGATCACGTCGCCCTTCTTCAGTGTCACGCCCATCGCCAACAGCGTGCCGGCGCGGGTATCGACCCGCAGCCCGCCGGCGCCCGAAACGCAAGGCTTGCCCATGCCGCGCGCGACGACGGCCGCATGGCTCGTCATGCCGCCGCGCGTCGTCAGGATGCCCTCGGCCGCATGCATGCCGTGAATGTCTTCCGGGCTCGTCTCGACGCGCACCAGGATGACCTTGCGGCCCTGGCCCTTCATCTCCTCCGCCTCGTCGGAGGTGAACACGATCTCGCCCGTCGCCGCGCCTGGCGAAGCAGGAAGCCCGGTGCCGATGATGTTGCGCTCTGCCTTCGGGTCGATCGTCGGATGAAGCAACTGATCGAGCGACGCCGGGTCGATCCGCGCCACCGCCTCGTCCTTGCCGATCAGTCCCTCGCCCGCCATGTCGACGGCGATCCGCAGCGCCGCCTTGGCCGTGCGCTTGCCCGACCGCGTCTGCAGCATCCACAGTTTGCCGCGCTCGATGGTGAATTCGAGGTCCTGCATGTCGCGGTAGTGCCGTTCCAGCCGGTTCGCGATGTCGACGAAGGTCGCGAACGCCTCGGGCAGCACCTTTTCCAGCGACGGCTTGTCGGAGCCGGCGGCGATGCGCGCGGCTTCCGTCAGGTTCTGCGGCGTGCGGATGCCCGCCACCACGTCCTCGCCCTGCGCATTGACCAGAAACTCGCCGTAAAGCGCCTTTTCGCCCGTCGACGGGTTGCGCGTGAAGGCGACGCCGGTCGCCGAGGTGTCGCCCATATTGCCGAACACCATCGCCTGCACGTTGACGGCAGTGCCCCAGCTTTCGGGAATGTCGTGCAGGCGGCGGTAGGTGATCGCGCGATGGTTCATCCAGCTCGAAAACACCGCCCCGATCGCGCCCCAGAGCTGCTCGCGCGGGTCCTGCGGGAACGGCTTCTCAAGCTCCTCGACGACCTTCTGCTTGTAGAGATCGACGATCTGCCGCCAGTCGGCCGCCGACAGTTCGGTGTCGAGCTCGACCCCGCGCTGCGCCTTCTCGTCCTCCAGGATCTCCTCGAACACCTCGTGGTCGAGCCCCAGGACGACGTCGCAATACATGGTGATGAAGCGGCGGTAGCTGTCGAAGGCGAAGCGCTCGTCGCCGGCCTCGCGCGCCAGCGCCTCCACCGTCTCGTCGTTCAGCCCGAGATTCAGGACCGTGTCCATCATGCCCGGCATCGAAGCGCGGGCGCCCGAACGCACCGAAACCAAAAGCAGATTGGCCGGATCACCGAACCTCTTGCCGGTAATGCGACCGACCTCGTCGAGCGCGGCGTCGACCTCGCGCTCCAGCTCGCCCGGATAGGCGCGGCCATTGCCGTAATAATGGACGCACGCCGCGGTGGTGATGGTGAAGCCCGGCGGCACCGGCAGCCCTAGATTGCACATTTCGGCGAGGTTTGCGCCCTTGCCGCCAAGCAGGTTCTTGTCGCCGGCGCGCCCCTCCGCCTTGCCGTCGCCGAATGCGTAGACCCACTTCGTCATGCCGTCCTCCGTGCTCGCGGGTTTCGAGCGATAGAGTGCAGCGCAGCAAAAGGCAAGGCGTCCCTCCCCCGCTCGCCTCCCTCAATCGATTGAGTGCCGGACACGCTTCATGTCCGCTTCTTTCGCTTGCCTTCCTCCCTCGGCCGAATTAGAACATAACATGAACATACACGGAGATGACGAATGCGCAAGGATGGAAAACTCGATTATCTCGAAATGCAGGCCGGAGATGGCACGATCGACGGCGTGAAGTCGTTCTACAGCGCTGCCTTCGGCTGGAGCTTTACCGATTACGGTCCCCGCTATTCGGCCTTTTCGGAGGGAATCGACGGCGGCTTCGACGCTTCCGCAACGCCGGACGCAAAGCCGCTGCCGGTATTGTTCTCGACCGATCTGGAAAGGACGCTTCGCCTCGTCGAAGACGCGGGCGCGAAGATCACCCGGCCGATCTTCGAGTTTCCCGGCGGCCGTCGCTTCCATTTCGCCGATCCGGCCGGAAATGAACTCGCCGTCTGGGCCGAATGATTAGGTGAGTCGCACCAGCGCTGCGCGCAATTTGCCCGTCGCGATCGCGACGTCCGGCACGTTCTGCACTGCCATCAGGTGGCGCAGGCGAAACTGCGCGTCGTGCTCCTCCCCTTCGCCGATCAACCGCCCGGCGCTCCTTGCCGCATCGGCGAGGATGGCGTTCGAGAACGCCTCCTTGTCGGCCCGCGCCTCGTCGAGCACGACGATCAATTGCGACAGGCTTTCCAGCCAGGCAAAGCGCGGGTTGCCGATCACGTCGAAGAGCAGCGTATAGGGATTCGCATAAGCCGGATCGTCGCCGGCCTCGGCATGGATCAGCGCCTTGTGCAGGTCGCGGAGTGCCGTCGACAGCCCCGCTGCCCTCTTCGCCAAGTCGTCGGTCATACCGCCTCGCGCATCTGTTCGGCCGTCTGCAGGTCGACCGAGACGAGCTGGCTGACGCCCTGCTCGGCCATGGTCACGCCGAACAGCCGGTTCATGCGCGCCATGGTGATTGGATTGTGGGTGATGATGACGAAGCGCGTCTCGGTCGTCGCGGCCATCTCGTCCATCAGATTGCAGAACCGCTCGACATTGTGGTCGTCGAGCGGCGCGTCCACCTCGTCGAGCACGCAGATCGGCGCCGGGTTGGTCAGGAACACCGCGAAGATCAGCGCCATCGCCGTCAGCGCCTGCTCGCCGCCCGAGAGCAGCGTCATCGTCTGCGGCCGCTTGCCGGGCGGACGCGCCAGAATCTCGAGCCCCGCTTCCAGCGGATCGTCGGATTCGATCAGTTGCAGTTCGGCCGTGCCACCGCCGAACAGATGGGTGAACAGCCGCCGGAACTCGGTGTCGACCCGGCCGAACGCCGCCAGAAGCCGCTCGCGCCCCTCGCGGTTCAGGCTCTGGATCGCCTCGCGCAGCCGCGCGATCGCGTCCACCACGTCGACGCGCTCCTTGGTGATCAGATCGTAGCGATCGGACAGTTCCCGCGCCTCTTCCTCGGCGCGCAGATTGACCGCGCCCAGCCGCTCGCGCTCGCCCTTCAGCCGGTCGAGCCGGCGTTCGACATCGGCGATTTCGGGCTCGGCCTGGTCGGCCAGAAGCTCGGCTTGCCGCGCGACGAGATGGGGCTCGACGCCGACCACCTCGCGCATGCGCACTTCCACTTCCTTGCGCCGCTCCTCGGCGGCCGAAAGCCGCTCCTCGGCCCGCCCGCGCTCCTCGCGCGCACGGCTCAGCCCCTCGATCGCGTCGGTCGCGGCGCGGTCGAGCACCACCTGCCCCGTCTCGGCGGTGGCCAGCGCATCGGCGGCCAGCTTGCGCGCGGCCTCCGCCTTGTCGATCTCGCCGGTAAGCGCGCGGCGCTTCACCTCCAGCTCGTCCGGCGCATCGGCGAGCTGCGCCGCCTCCGCGGCAGCCTCGTCGCGCCGAACCGTGAGCGCGCTCACCTGGTCGCCGGCATTTTGCGCCCGCGTCACCCAGCCCTGCCGCTCGCCGCTGATCGCGGCCAGCCTTCGCGCGCGCTGCTCGGCCTCCCGCACCAGTCCGTCGCGCGCCGCGCGCGCCTCGGCCTCGGCCTGCCGCTCGGCCGAAACCTTCGCGGACAGGTCGGCAAACTCAGCGTCGAGCGCGGTCAGATCCGGCGCCTCGGCCAGCGCCGCCTCGGCCTCCGCCCTGACGCGCGCGATCTCCGCCAGCGCCTCGGCCAGCCGTATCGCCGTCTCGTCCAGCGCGCCGCGCCGATTGTCGATCTCCCCGCGCGCACGTTCGGCCTGCGCCAGTGCCTCGCGCCTTTCGCCGACGGCTTTTTGAGCAAGGCGAAGCCGCTCGCGCGCGGCCCGCTCGGCATCGGCCGCGTGGCGCGCAGTTTCCTCCGCCTGCTTCAGCGCGGCCTCGCTGCTCGTCACGGCCTCGCGCGCCGCGTCCTGCTCGCGTTCGAGCTCGGCAAGACGGTTGCGCTGCGCCAGTCTTTGCGCGGCGGCCGTCGGCGCATCGGCGCCGGCCACCACCCCGTCCCAGCGCCAGACATCGCCCTCGCGCGAAACCAGCATCTGGCCCACTGCCAGCGCCCCATGCAGCCGCGCGCCGTCGTGTTTCGACACCACGCCGATCTGACGCAACCGGCGGCCAAGCTCGGCCGGCGCAGTCACATGCCCCGCCAGTGCTTCGACGCCGGCCGGCAGTTCGGGATCGCCATCCGCCGCGACACCCGCCCAGCGCGCCGGTGCGCCGGCATCGAGCGGCAGGTCGAGATCGTCACCCAGCGCCGCGCCGAGCGCGGTCTCATAGCCGCGCGCGACCGAAATCCTGTCGAGCACCGGTGGAAATTTCGCGCTCCCGCCCGCCGACAGGATCTTCGCCAAAGTCCGCGCTTCCGTTTCCACCCGCGCCAGCGCGTTCTTCGCCTCCTGAACCGGCGGACGCGCAACAGCTTCGGCCGCCCGCGCCGGCGCCACCGCCGCCTCAGCCGCTGTGGCTGCGTCTTCCGCTTCCGCACGCTCGGCCTCAGCGTGCTCGAATTCGGCGCGTCTTTCGGCCGGGTCAGGCAGGTTCGCGGCCTTCGCGTCCAGCGCGGCCAGCTCCGCCGCGTTCGCGTGGCACTGGCGCTCGGTCCGCATCTGGCTCTCGCCCAGATCGCGCAGCGATTTGTGCACCTGCGCGCGAATGGCCGCGCTTTCGGCCCGCTTCGCCGTCACCGACGACAATTCGCGTTCGAAGCCTTCCAGCCGGTCGGAGATTTCGGCGAGCCGCGTCGCCGCCTCCGCCTCGCGCTCGCCCTGCCCTTCGCCGGCAGACTTCAGCTCGGCCTCTTCCGCCGCCAGCCGTTCGAGAATGCCCGCATTCTCGCTCATCAACTGCCGCTCGCGCGCGATGTCGGCATCGGCCTGAGCGAGGCGCTTTGCGAGTTCGTCGCGTCGGGCGGCGATGCGCTTCGTCTCTTCCTCGAGCTGCGTTCGGGCAATCGTCAGCCGTTGTAGAACGGCTGCCGCAACCGCCTCCGCCTCACGCAGGCTGGGCAGCTTGTGTGCGCCGACGGCCTGCCCTTTCGCCGCCTCGATCTGCGCCTGCGCACGCTCGGCCACCAGCGACGTTGCGCGCGCCAGCGCCGACTTCGCCTCACCTTCCTGCGCCTTGGCGTGGACCCAGCGCAAATGAAGCAACGTCGCCTCCGCCTTGCGGATGTCGGCCGACAGCGTCTTGAAGCGCTGCGCCTGCCGCGCTTGCCGCTTCAGACTGTCGATCTGCGTCGTCAGTTCGCCGGTCACGTCGTCGAGCCGTTCGAGGTTCTGCTCCGCCGCGCGCAGGCGCAGTTCCGCCTCGTGGCGGCGCGAATGCAGGCCGGAAATGCCGGCCGCCTCTTCCAGAAGCGCCCGGCGCGCTTGGGGCTTCGCCTGGATCAGTTCGCCGATCCGCCCCTGCCCCACCATCGAGGGCGAGCGCGCGCCGGTCGACTGGTCGGCGAAAAGAAGCTGCACGTCCTTGGCGCGCGCCTCCTTGCCGTTGATCCGGTAGACCGAGCCCGAGGCGCGCTCGATCCGGCGCGAGACCTGCAATTCGTCGGCAGTGTTGAAGGCGGCGGGGGCTGTGCGGTCGGAATTGTCGAGGAAAAGCGTGACTTCAGCGGTGTTGCGCGCCGGCCGCGTGCCCGAGCCGGAAAAGATCACGTCGTCCATGCCGGACGCGCGCATGTTCTTGTAGGAGCTTTCGCCCATCACCCAGCGCAAGGCTTCGACAAGGTTGGACTTGCCGCAGCCATTCGGCCCGACAATACCCGTCAGGCCGCGCTCGATGACGAACTCACCGGATTCAACGAAGGACTTGAAGCCGAGAAGGCGCAGGCGCGAAAATTTC
>JAEWET010000041.1:0-25520 GCA_023389195.1 Pseudomonadota bacterium | reverse complement strand
CGGCGCCCGTTTCGACGACCGCATCACCGGCCGGCTCAACGCCTTTTCGCCGAACTCCAAGAAGATCCACGTCGATATCGACCCCTCGTCGCTGAACAAGAACGTTCCGGTCGATATCCCGATCAGGGGTGACGTCGGCCGCGTGCTGGAGGATATGGTTCGCCTGTGGCGTGCGACGGTCAAGAGCGACAAGGGCGCGCTCAAGCCGTGGTGGGAGCAGATCGATCGCTGGCGCGCGCGCGATTCGCTCGCCTACAAGAAGAACGACGACGTCATCATGCCGCAATACGCCATCGAGCGGCTCTACGAGATGACCAAACACCGCGACACCTACATCACCACCGAAGTCGGCCAGCACCAGATGTGGGCGGCCCAGCATTACGGCTTCGAGAAGCCGAACCACTGGATGACCTCGGGCGGGCTCGGCACGATGGGCTATGGCCTGCCGGCGGCGCTCGGCGTGCAGATCGCCCACCCGGATGCGCTCGTCATCGACATTGCCGGCGACGCCTCGGTGCAGATGACGATCCAGGAGATGAGCTGCGCGGTGCAGTATGAAGCGCCGATCAAGATCTTCATCCTGAACAACCAGTATATGGGCATGGTGCGCCAGTGGCAGCAGCTTCTGCACGGCAATCGGCTGTCGCATTCCTACACCGAGGCGATGCCCGACTTCGTCAAGCTGGCGGAAGCCTATGGCGGGCACGGCATCCGGTGTGAGAAGCCGGGCGATCTCGACGACGCGATTCAGGAAATGATCGACGTCAGGAAGCCGGTCATCTTCGACTGCCGCGTCGCCAACCTCGCCAACTGCTTCCCGATGATCCCCTCGGGCAAGGCGCATAACGAGATGTTGCTGCCCGACGAGGCGACGGACGAAGCAGTGGCGAACGCGATCGATGCCAAGGGCAGGGCGCTGGTCTGATCATTCAGCTAGAACAGCGACTTGAAGACAGATATTCGAAAAGAGAATCACCTGATGAACGCACATCTTCAGCCCACCGGCTCGGCCTATTTCATCGCCAAGGAGACCGAGAAGCCGGAAGCCCACACGCTTTCCGTGCTGGTCGATAACGAGCCGGGCGTTCTCGCGCGCGTTATCGGGCTGTTCTCCGGCCGCGGCTACAACATCGACAGCCTCACGGTCTCCGAGACCGAGCACGAAAAGCACCTGTCGCGCATCACCATCGTCACGCGTGGCACGCCGCATGTCCTGCAGCAGATCAAGCACCAGCTCGAGCGCATCGTGCCCGTCCACCGCGTCAACGATCTGACTGTGCGCGCGGCGGAGCTTGGTCATGACAGGCCGCTCGAGCGCGAATTGGCGCTCGTCAAGGTTGCCGGCACCGGCGAGGACCGCGTCGAGGCGCTGCGGCTGGCCGACGCCTTCCGCGCCAGCGTCATCGACGCCAATACCGAGCATTTCATCTTCGAGATCACCGGACGGGTGTCGAAGATCGAGCAGTTCATCGCGATCATGAAGCCGCTGGGGCTGATCGAAGTCTGCCGCACCGGCGTCGCCGCGATGAACCGCGGCCCGCAGGGCATGTAGTTTCGGCGCCGCCGAAATCTCTTGATTGACAGGTCGGCGATGCCGGCCGGAAAGACCGAGCCATGAGCGCGGAGACTTTTGTCGCACTGGTTGCGTTCGCCTTCGTTTCGTCGATCACGCCGGGACCGAACAACTTCATGTTGCTGGCCTCGGGCGTGAATTTCGGCTTCCGCCGCACGATCCCGCACATGGTCGGCATCGGCGTCGGTTTCTTCAGCCTGCTGATGGGGGTCGGTCTCGGCCTCGGCGCGCTGCTCGAAGCCTATCCGCAGCTTCACACGACGCTGAAGTTCGCAGGCGGCGCCTATCTCCTCTGGCTCGCCTTCAAGATCGCGCGCTCGCGGTCGATGTCATCGGGTGGAACGGGACGCGACCGGCCGATGACGTTCCTCGAGGCGGCCGCCTTCCAGTGGGTGAACCCCAAGGCCTGGATCATGGCAGTGACCGCGATGGCTATCTACACCAGCCCGAGCGCGCCCTATCTCTCCGTCCTCCTCGTCGCCACCGCCTTCGCGCTGGTCAATTTCCCGAGCGTGTCGACCTGGGCCGGCTTCGGCACCGCGCTGCGCGGGTTCCTCGCCGATCCGGAGCGGCTGAAATGGTTCAACATCGCGATGGGGGTGCTGTTGGCGGCGTCGGTGGTACCGATGTTGCGGTAGGAATGTTCCTGTTGCGTTCTCAATTACTGCATGCCAATATATAATTGAGGTTGCAATACATAACAACTTATGGCTTTATATCCATGGTTATACACGTAAAAGATGCGGAGACAGACGCCATGGTGAGACAGCTTGCCCGAAAACGCGGTGTTGGCATTACAACTGCGATCCGTCAGGCCGTGGGCGAAGCTCTCGAGGGAGAGGGAAAGCAGGCGTCCCTGTGGGACCGCACGGCGGATCTGCGCGCCAGATATGCGAGCGGAGGTCAGGAAATCTCGACCGACAAGGCATTCTTCGATTCGCTGTCGGACGAGGATTGAGCATGTTTCTCGACTCGTCTGCCCTCGTCGCGATCATGGCGAATGAACATGACGGCCCCATGCTGGCCGCGCGTCTGGAAGGGGCGCCCGATCCGGTAACGTCGCCGATCGTCATTTATGAGGCGACGTTGGCACTGCGCCGGAAGGCGATGCTTGCAGTCGAAGCCGTGCTGACCGATGTCCGCGATTTCCTCGCTCGTGCAGGCGTCGCGGTGGTTCCGGTCAATCCGGACGACCACATCATAGCTCTTCAAGCCTTCGCGCGATATGGAAAGGGGACCGGAAGCGCGGCTCAGCTGAATCTTGGCGATTGCTTCAGTTATGCCGTTGCCAAGCGAAGGGGCATTCCCCTTCTCTACAAGGGAAACGACTTCGCGCAGACGGATCTGCGCTGACATGCGCTTGATCCGGTTCGACGAATCCTGCGAAACAGCGCCATGAAATTTTCTCCCCAGCAGGATGAGGCGCTGAAGGCCGTTGCGAGATGGCTTCAGGGCGGGCGTAGCCAGGTGTTCCGGCTTTTCGGCTATGCGGGCACGGGCAAGACGACGCTCGCGCGGCATTTCGCCGAAGATGTCGACGGACAGGTCCAGTTCGGCGCGTTCACCGGCAAGGCGGCGCAGGTGCTGCGCTCCAAGGGCGCGCTGAACGCCCGCACGATCCACTCGCTGATCTATCGCCCGCGCGGCGAGGAGGCCGTTGCGGACGAGACGACGGGCAAGACGTCGATCAACCCGACCTTCTCGCTCAATCGCCAGAGCCCGATCGCGAAGGCCAAGCTCGTCGTCATCGACGAGTGCTCCATGGTGGACGAGGCGCTCGGGCGCGACCTGATGTCGTTCGGCACGCCGATCCTCGTTCTCGGCGATCCCGCGCAGTTGCCGCCGATCTCGGGCGGCGGGTTCTTCACCGAGCACGAGCCCGACTATCTGCTGACCGAAATCCACCGCCAGGCGCGCGACAATCCGATCATCCAGCTTGCGATGGACGTGCGCGAGGGGCGCGAGTTCATGATCGGCGACTATGGCCGCGCGAAGGTCATTTCGCGCGACGAGGTCGATCAGGACCTGGTGCTCGGCGCCGACCAGGTTCTCGTCGGCACCAACCGCACGCGCAAGCGCTACAACCAGCGCCTGCGGCAACTCAAGGGTTTCGAGGCGGCGTATCCGCAGGCCGGCGACAAGCTGGTCTGCCTTCGCAACGATCCCGCCAAGGGGCTGCTCAACGGTTCGCTCTGGAAGGTGATGACCTCGTCGCGCGAGACGGTGAAGCCGGGCATCAACCTGCTCGTCTCGCCCGAAGAGGACGATCCGGACCGGGGCGTTGCCAAGATCAAGCTGCTGAAAGCCGCGTTCGACGATCCCGATGCCGACGTTCCCTGGCAGCAGAAGAAGCGCTTCGACGATTTCGACTATGGCTATGCGCTGACCGTCCACAAGGCGCAGGGTTCGCAATGGGACAAGGTCGTGCTGTTCGACGAGAGCTTCGCCTTCAAGGACACGCGCCAGCGCTGGCTCTACACGGCGATCACCCGCGCCGCCGAGAGCCTGACGATCGTTCGCAGCTAGACGATCTCGAACAAGAGTGCGGTCGCGTCGTCGCTGCGCTTGAAGCGCGGGAAGGCGAGGCCGTCTGGGTCTTCGCGATGCTCGACGACGCGCAGTTCTGCGAGGAGCTTCGACAGGCCGTCGCGCGATGCGGTTTCGACGAAAGCTGCCGCATCGTAACGGCCATAGGTGTCGACGAGGGCGGCGAAGCCGTCCGTGCAAAGCAGGCCGCGGGCGGGCAGGGCGATGTCCATTTCCTCGCTGACCACATGGCGGGCGGCTTTCGGCTCGGTGCCGAGCGTCCAGACATCGGAGCCTTCGCGGTTGTAGGTTGCTCGGCGCGCGCGCAAGGCGCTGCGCACTTCGGGCCGGGCGATCATGTCCGTCGCTTGCGTCAATCCGCCGAAGGCCTCGATTGCGCGGCGCGCGCCTTCCGTTTCTTCCGTGCGGCCGGGAAGGGCGGTGCGGTCGAGCGCGCTGCCGTCGGCGTGCAGAAGGAACAGCCGGCAATCGCCGAGGCCGTGCGTGGCGATCGCGCCGCTCGCGACCGAAATCATCTGGAAGCCGGCGATCGGCAACTGCCAGGCGGGAATATCGTCGCCGTAGAGCATGCCGTCGAGCACGGCCTTTGCGCGGGCGTTCGTCTGGCGGACGATCTCGGCGATCGGACGCTTGCCGTCGGCGAGTTCCTCGAAGCAGTCCTTGGCAAGGGCCGCGAGCCAGGCGGCATCGGAGGGCGCGTCGGGCAGGAGGCTTTCGCCAAGGCCCGTCGCCCCGTCGATGACGAAAGCACAGGACCGGTTGCCACCGCATGCGTCCTCATTGGGACGCTTGGGGTCGCCGCGGTCGGTGATGGTATCCAGTATGCGGAGCGTTGCCATGCGGGCGGATGTGCATGCGGAAAATGATGGGAATGTGAAACCGGGTCAGACGCGTTGCGGAATCTCGCGCGCGCCGATCCAGGTCCAGGCTTCGGCTTCCTCGTCGCTGCCGAAGTGCTTGAGTTCGACCGGCAGCCGCTCGAAGAAACCGGCCGCACGATCCGTCCAGTCGGGCTCGCCGACCGCGGCGCAGCGCTGGACGTGCTCGAGCGCGTGCTGGCGTCCCTCTTTCGCGGTGGCCGCCGAAATGTCGTCCCAGGCAGAGCCTTCATAATCGGTCAGGCGCACCAGCACGTTCAGCCGGTCGTGAAGTGCATAGGCGCCTTCGAGCAGTCCATAGAGATTTTCGACGTCCGCACCGGTGACGAAGCCGGTGATCTCGATGGCGAAGACGTCGGAGCGATCCGTTTCGATGCGGCGAACGGCAGGGATACGGTCGAGCGGGTGCATTGCCTCTCCATGTCTGGACCAAGAATCTGTTCACGTTGAACCCGCAACGAGGCCTGTTCGTTCCGGTCGCGCAACGTTAGAAGAAACGAAAATGCGATGCGGGACAACGCCATGGCGACGAAACTTTCGGTCAATCTCAACGCGGTCGCGATGCTGCGCAACCGGCGTGACCTGCCCTGGCCGAGCGTCACGGGGCTCGGGCGCATCGCGCTGGCCGCCGGCGCGCATGGGCTGACCGTCCACCCGCGCCCCGACCAGCGCCACATCCGATTTTCCGACCTGCCTGAGATACGCGCGCTGATCGACGACGAGTTTCCGCATGCCGAGTTCAACATCGAGGGCTATCCGACGGACGACTTCCTCGACCTCGTCGAGGAGCACCAGCCCGAGCAGGTGACGCTGGTGCCCGACGATCCGGCACAAGCGACTTCGGACCATGGCTGGCCGTTCGAACGGCATGGCAATTTCCTGAAGCCGGTCGTCGCGCGGTTGAAGAAGGGCGGGATGCGCGTCTCGCTTTTTGCCGATCCCGAACCGGAAGGGCTTGAAGCTGCGCGCGCGACGGGAGCCGACCGTGTCGAGTTCTACACCGGCCCCTACGGTTCCTGCCATTCCGATTCCGAAAAGGCTGCCAAGGAACTGGAAAAGCTTGGCAAAGCGGCGGATGCCGCCGTCGCGCTCGGGCTTGGCATCAATGCTGGACACGATCTGACGGTCGCAAATCTCGCGCCGCTCGTGCGGCGTGTTCCCGAGCTTGCGGAAGTGTCCATCGGTCATGGGCTGACGGCCGACGCGCTTGAATATGGCATGGCCGAAACCGTGCGTCGTTTCCTGCGTTCCTGCGAAGGGTAGAGCATAATACCCCCGCACGCTGCATGGCTGACCCTGCGAAAAGGGCAGTTGATATTGCACTGCAACAGGCGTAGAAGCCCGGCCCGTCCTTCAAAGGAGGGCAAATGAAATGGAAATGCCAATCGAAGGCTCGCGCCATGATGCTCCGTCGTCGACGGGGCACGGCACCGGAGCCTTGGCACTGGCCGCGATCGGTGTCGTTTATGGCGATATCGGCACCAGCCCCATCTATGCCTTGCGTGAGGCCATTCACGCCACCGGAAATCCCGACCGTTCGACCGATGCCGAAGTCCTCGGGGTCCTGTCGATCATCGTCTGGTCGCTGACGCTCATCGTCGCGATCAAATATGCGCTGATCGTGCTGCGCGCCGACAATCGCGGCGAGGGCGGCACGCTTTCGCTGATGGCGCTCGCGCGGCAGAATGCCGGGCGGCTGTCGCCCGCCGTCATGCTGCTCGGCATGGCCGGCGCCGGGCTCTTCCTCGGCGATGCGCTGATTACGCCGGCGATCTCGGTCCTTTCGGCCGTCGAGGGGCTGGAAGTCGCGACGCCCGCCTTCGCGCCCTATGTCATTCCGATCACCGTCGTCATCCTGATTGCGCTCTTCGCGGTCCAGAAGAAGGGCACGGCTTCGGTCGCGATGGTGTTCGGGCCGATCACCGCGATCTGGTTCATCGTGCTCGGCGGCCTCGGTATCTGGCACATCATCGACGCGCCGCAGGTGCTGGCCGCACTCAATCCGGCCTATGCGGTCGGGTTCCTGTTCAGCCATTCGCATGTCGCCTTTGCCGTCATCGGCGCGGCGTTCCTGGCCGTCACCGGCGCGGAGGCGATCTATGCGGATCTCGGCCATTTCGGCCGCAAGCCGATCGTGCTCGCCTGGTTCGGGCTGGTCTTTCCCGCCCTGCTGCTGAACTATTTCGGGCAGGGGGCTTTCATCCTCACCCATGAGGGGGCGACCGGGCAGCCGCTGTTCCAGATGGTGCCGTCCTGGGCGGTGTTCCCGCTCGTCATCCTGGCGACTGTCGCGACCGTCATTGCCAGCCAGGCCGTCATTACCGGCACATTCTCGCTCGCCAGCCAGGCGATCCAGCTTGGGCTCCTGCCGCGCTTTGCGGTGTTCCATACATCCGATACGCAATCCGGCCAGATCTTCATGCCGCAGATCAACGCGCTGCTGTTGATCGGTGTCGTGATCCTGGTGCTCGAATTCGGCTCTTCGAGCGCGCTCGCCGGCGCTTACGGCATATCCGTCACCGGCGAAATGGTGGTGACGGCGCTGCTGCTGCTCGTCGTCATGCGCAATGCCTGGAAGTGGCCGCTCGTCGGCGCACTCGTCGTCATCATCCCGTTCTTCGTTCTCGACATGACCTTCCTCGCCGCCAATTCGCTGAAATTCTTCGACGGCGGCTGGGTGTCGGTCGCGGTGGCTGCGGCGGCGATGGTCGTGATGATGACGTGGCGCAAGGGCAGCCGGCTGCTCTTCCACAAGACGCGCAAGACCGAAGTGCCGCTGGCGCTCCTGACCGACAACCTCGCCGCCAAGCCGCCGACGCTCGTTCCTGGCACGGCAGTGTTCCTGACAAGCGATCCCGAAAGCGCCCCGACCGCGCTGATGCACAGTCTCAAGCACTACAAGGTGCTGCATGAGCACAACGTGATCCTGACCATCGTCACGGTCGAGCAGCCGCATGTCGGCGACGCGGACCGGGTCGAGATCGAGCGCATGAACGACCTGTTCTCCAAGGTGACCCTGCATTTCGGCTACATGGAACGGCCGAACGTGCCTAAGGGCCTGGCGCTCTGTCGCAAGGCGGGCTGGAAATTCGATATCATGACGACGTCGTTCTTCCTGTCGCGACGCACGCTCAAGGGCTCCAGCCAGTCGGCCATGCCGCACTGGCAGGACAGGCTCTACATCACGCTCGCGCGCAACGCGTCGGACGCGACGGCCTACTTCCAGATTCCCAGTGGCCGTGTCGTGGAGATCGGGACTCAGGTTGTAATTTAATTCCGTCGCCGAGGGGCTTGCGCGCCCCTTGGCGCTTCGCTAGAACTCCGAACCGTACCGTACGGTACACAAGTTTCGGAGCATGTGTTTTGGGTGAAGCCGCGACAGCGATGGATGAGTGGACGGAGCGTCAGAAGGACGTTCTGGACGCCGTGCTCGACCTGCTCGTCACCGGCGGCGATGCGGTGACGACGGCCGCCATCGCGCGCAAGGCCAACTGCTCCAAGGAAACGCTCTACAAATGGTTCGGCGACCGCGACGGGCTTCTCGCCGCGACCGTACGCTGGCAGGCCTCGCGCGTGCGCGCCGGCAATTTCGACGCCCAGCATCTCGACGCCTCGCAATTGCGCGAAAGCCTCGAGGCCTTCGCGGTCAACTGGCTCTCCGTCATCTCCAGCCGCACCTCGATCGCGCTCAACCGCGTCGGCATCAGCCATGCGGGGTCGGGCAAGAGCGGCCTTGGCCGCATGGTGCTGGCGAACGGACGCTTCGCCATCGGCGAAAGGCTGAAGCCGCTGCTCGAAGCTGGCAGGGCGAACGGGCTTCTCGCCTTTGACGATACGGAGACGGCGTTCCGCACCTTTTTCGGCCTTGTCGGCCGTGACGTTCAGATCCGGCTGCTGCTCGGCGACCGGCTGGAAACGACTGAAGCGGAGCTCGCGCGGGATGCCGCGCGCGCGACGCAGCAGTTCTTCGCCCTTTACGGGGCACCGCAAACCCAAAAACCACTCCAGGGAAGGATATGACCATGCGCGTTTATTACGATCGCGACGCCGATCTCAATCTCATCAAGGGCAAGAAGGTCGCCATCATCGGCTATGGCTCCCAGGGCCGCGCCCATGCGCTGAACCTCAAGGATTCGGGCGTCAAGGACATCGCGGTCGGTCTCAAGGCTGGTTCGGCGACCGCCAAGAAGGTCGAGGCGGACGGTCTCAAGGTGATGACCGTCGCCGAGATCGCCAAGTGGGCGGACCTGATGATGATGGCGACGCCGGACGAGCTTCAGGCCGACATCTATCGCGACGAGATCGCGCCGAACATCCGCGACGGCGCGGCAATCGCCTTCGCCCATGGCCTCAACGTCCATTTCGGCCTGATCGAGCCGAAGTCGACCGTCGACGTCCTGATGGTCGCGCCGAAGGGCCCCGGCCACACGGTTCGCGGCGAATACCAGAAGGGCGGCGGCGTGCCGTGCCTCGTCGCCGTTCATCAGGACGCGTCGGGCAATGCGCTCGATCTCGGCCTTTCCTACGCCTGCGGCGTCGGCGGCGGCCGTTCGGGCATCATCGAGACCAACTTCAAGGAAGAGTGCGAGACCGATCTGTTCGGTGAGCAGGTCGTTCTTTGCGGCGGCCTCGTCGAGCTCATCCGCGCCGGTTTCGAGACGCTGGTGGAAGCCGGATATGCGCCCGAAATGGCCTATTTCGAGTGCCTGCACGAAGTGAAGCTCATCGTCGACCTCATCTATGAGGGCGGCATCGCCAACATGAACTACTCGATCTCGAACACGGCCGAGTGGGGCGAGTACGTCTCGGGTCCGCGCATCATCACCGCCGAAACCAAGGCCGAGATGAAGCGCGTCCTGAACGACATCCAGACCGGCAAGTTCACCTCCGAATGGATGCAGGAATACCGCTCCGGCATGGCGCGCTTCAAGGGCATCCGCCGCCGTAACGACGCGCACCAGATCGAGGAAGTCGGCACCAAGCTGCGCGCCATGATGCCGTGGATCGCGAAGAACCAGCTCGTCGACAAGGCGAAGAATTAATCACGGTTCTGATACTGAGACCGAACGGGCCGCCATCGCGCGGCCCGTTTTCATTTTGGCATCGTCCTTGCTGCGCTCGCGTCAGGTGGATGGAGGTTGTGCCATGATGACACAGATTACCCAGCGCTCGATCGCCATGGGCGGCGAGGTCTTTCCGGATCGGCGCAGCGAGCAGCGCCGGCGGGTCTTCAAAGGTGCGGTGCTGCGGTTCGACGGTGGCTATGCCAGCCGCGAATGCGTCGTTCGCAGCCTCTCCGACCATGGCGCGCGGCTGTCCTTCGGCGATGCGCTGGACATTCCGCCGCGCTTCGACATGCGCCTTTCCGACGAGGTCGCGTTCAGGCCGGTCGAAATGCGCTGGCGGCGCGGCGGCGAGGTCGGCGTGCGGCTGCTCTAGCCGTAATGCCAGTGCGGCTTGGGTTCCTCGGCAAGGAACTCGACGCCCACGCGATCCTTCGTGCGCCAGCGCACGACCG
Source organism: Pseudomonadota bacterium (assembly GCA_023389195.1). GTDB lineage: Bacteria > Pseudomonadota > Alphaproteobacteria > Rhizobiales > Rhizobiaceae > Aliihoeflea. The sequence goes on along the minus strand of JAEWET010000041.1, from coordinate 15,004 downwards.
AGCGAAAGCCCTTGGCGTCGGTCGGGATATAGAGAAGGAAGTCGTCCGGAACGACGACATCGGCCGGCACGCGCAACTCGGCACCCTTCGAATGCATGTTGCGCACGGTGCAGGAAATCTCCGACGTGTTGACGTCGCCGATGATCGACGCGCCCTTGAGGACGCGCTGGCGATGTTCGCGGCGGAGATTCTCGTCAGTCACCAAACTGCCTTACCCAGTGCCAAATGATGGCACCGACCCTTATCAGCGCTGGGGCGAAGATAGGGTTAACGATATCACAGATAGGGCGAGACGCAGGTGCGCCGTCCGCCTCGTGGGGGCAAAAACGTGTTGTCGGACGGACGATACGACGCATAGCGCGCGTTGCACCAGTCGACATGTGCGAAGGGCATGGCCGAGGCGCCGGAGGCGGGCGGTGCGGCGATGACGCGCCGGCCGGCATAGCCATAGGCCGAGCCGTAGCTCTCCGCAGCCGGGTGGGGCGGGTAGAACCAGCTCGCATCGTCGAGCGGATATTTGAAGCCGCGATAGGGAAGCGGCGGGCTGCCGAGTTCCTCGACGATGATCGCAGATGCCGGGGGCGCGACGGCGACCGGAGCCTGGACGCCCCAGCCGGGATGGATCGGCCCCTTGTGCATGTCGGCGCCAAGGGCCGGTGCGGCGAGGCCGAGCAGGGCAGTGATGGCGAAAAGGGCTCTCGACACGGGCATTCTCCTTGCAGGTGGCAGGCACACTATCCGTCACGGCTTTAGCGAAGCTTGTGTTTGCATCCGCCCTTTGCGACGGTGCGGCCATGTCGCTGCGCATCGCCACGTTCAATGTCGAGAACCTGATGAACAGGTTCGATTTTTCCGGCTTTCGCAACCAGCTCCTGCAGGACCGGGCGCTGTCGCTCTTCCAGATCGAGAACGAGGCCGACTACCGGCATCTGGAGCGCGCGCGGATGATCTCGCACACGGACGATGCGCGCCAGCTCAGCGCGCTCGCCATCGCAGCGGCGCGGGCCGACGTAATCTGCCTGCAGGAGGTCGAGAATATCGAGGCGCTGCGGGCCTTCGAATATGGCTACCTGTTCAAGATGGTCGGCCATGGCTATCGCGAGAAATATCTTGCCAAGGGCAACGACATGCGCGGCATCGAGGTCGCGATCATGTTCCGCACCGAGACCGCCTTTGGCGAGCCGATCGAGTTCGTCTCGATGCAGAGCCACGCTCATGTCACCTTCGAGGAACTGGGGCTCTACGACGACGCGCTCGCGGCTGTCGGCGAGAAGCCGCACGACCGGGTGTTCCGGCGCGACTGCGTCGAGGTCGACCTCAAGGTCGCCGGCCGGCCGGTGACGATCTATCTCGTTCATTTCAAATCGATGGGCGGGGCGCGCAACGGGCTACCGGGACGCGAATCGACGATGCCGGTGCGCATGGCCGAGGCCGCCGCCGTGCGCGCGATCATCGAGGCGCGGTTCGGGCCGAAGGCGGCCCAGAAGCGCTGGGCGATCTGCGGCGATTTGAACGACTACCGCGAGCGGATCGTCGTCGAGGGCGGGATCGAGGGCGACTGGACGTTCACGCCGGTCGCCGAGGACATCCGCACCAGCCTCGACCTCCTCACCGAGGGTGATTTTTGCGAGAACGTCGCCGAGCGCCTGCCGCCGCTCGAGCGCTGGACGCTCTATCACACGCGCGGGCCGCAGGAGCGGCATCTGTGCCAGCTCGACTACGTGCTGATCTCGGGCGGATGGGCCGAAAAGAACGCGACGCGCCTGCCGCAGATCATCACCAGGGGCCAGCCCTGGCGAACGCCCTTTCCGCCCGGCCAGTCGCCCGACCGCTGGCCGCGCATCGGCTGGGACCGGCCGAAGGCGTCGGATCACTGCCCGGTGGTGATGGAGTTGGACGTTCTATAGCTGTTACTCGTGCCGCAAGGCCACGATCGGATCGAGTCGCGCGCCGCGCAGCGCCGGGAAGAAGCCGAACACCATTCCGATCAGGCCGGAAAAGCCGACCGCGAGCGCGATGACGGCAAGGCTCGGCACGAAGGGGATCGACAGGCTCATTGCGGCGAGGCCGGCCAGCGACAGGCCGATGACGACGCCGATGATGCCGCCCAGCACCGACAGCACCGTCGCCTCGACCAGGAACTGCAGCAGGATGTGGCGCTCATGCGCGCCGATGGCGAGGCGGATGCCGATCTCGCGCGTGCGCTCGGTCACCGACACCAGCATGATGTTCATGATGCCGATGCCGCCGACGAGCAGGCTGACGCTGGCGAGCGCGCCGAGCATGCCGGTCATGACCCGCGTCGTGCTCGTCACCGCGTCGGCGATCTGGGTCATGTCGCGGACCTGAAAATTGTCCTCCTGGCCGGGCGAAATGCCCCTGTTCTCACGCAGGATCTGCTCGATGTCGGCGACGACGCCGCTCGTCGCGACGCCGTCCTGCGCGGCGACGAAGATGGTGCCGATGTCGCGGTTGCCGGCGATGCGGCGCTGGAAGGTCGGCAGCGGCATCAGCACCGTCGCATCCTGGTCCTGGCCGAAGCCGGCCGTGCCCTTGGCCTCCAGCACGCCGATGACGCGGCAGCTCATCTGGCCGACGCGGATCGGCTGGTCGAGCGGATCGCCGGCGCCGAAGAGCGTCGAGCGCACCGTCTGGCCGATGACGCAGACATTGCCGCCCGAACGCGCCTCCTGCTCGGAAAAGGCGCGGCCAAGCGTGACCTCCCAGTTGCGGGCAGCGAAATATTCGGTGTCGGTGCCGGTGACCTCGGCGGTCAGATTGTCGGCGCCGTAGACGATGCGCACCTGGCGCTGCGATGCACCCGAGATCGCATCGACGCCGGAGAGCGAAGCCGAGATCGCCGCAAGGTCGCTGGCGTCGAGCCGGCGCGGCGTGAAATTGGTGGTGCCGCCGCGCGATGGGCGGGCGGATGAGACCATCAGCAGGTTGCTGCCGAGATTGGAGATGTCCTGCTTGACCTTCTCCGTCGTGCCCGAGCCGACCGTGATCATGGCGATGACGGCGGCGACGCCGATGACGATGCCGAGCAGAGTCAGGAACGAGCGCAGCGCGTTGCGGCGCACCGAGCGCAAGGCGAGGCGAATGGTTTCAAGAAACATGGGCCGCCTCTGTATTCACGCGGTCATAGGCGATGTTGCCGTCGAGAAAGCCGACCGTGCGGTCTGCGAAGGCGGCGATGTCGGATTCATGCGTGACCATGACGATGGTCAGGCCCTGGTCGCGGTTCAGCCCGGTGAGGAGTTCCATGATTTCGTGGCTGCGGGCGGTGTCGAGGTTGCCGGTCGGCTCGTCGGCGACGAGCAGCGTCGGATTGGCGACGATGGCGCGGGCGATCGCGACGCGCTGCTGCTGGCCGCCGGAAAGTTCGCCCGGCGTGTGGTCCTCGCGCCCTTGAAGCCCGACTTTCGCCAAGGCTTCCATTGCCATGCCGCGCCGCTCTTTCGCGGGCACGCCACGATAGATCAGCGGCAGTTCGACATTCTCCGCCGCCGTCGTGCGGGCGAGGAGATTGTAGCCCTGGAAGACGAAGCCGATATAAAGATTGCGCAGGATCGCGCGGCGGCCGCGGTCGAGCATGCCGGCATCGACGCCGAGGAAATCGTAGCGGCCGTCGCTCGGCGTATCGAGGCAGCCGATGATGTTCATCGCCGTCGACTTGCCCGAGCCCGACGGCCCCATGATCGCGACGAACTCGCCGCGCCGGATCGCCATATCGACACCGGCCAGCGCATCGACGCGCGCTTCGCCCGCGCCATAGGTTTTCCAGACCTTGGCGAAGGCAAGAAGCGGCGGCTCGGTATGGACGTTCATCAGCGTTCCCGCGTGCCGACGACGATCTCGGCGCCTTCCTGCAAACCGTCGACGATCTCGATCCGGTCGCCGTCGCTGGAGCCGGTGGTGACGCGGGTCGCCTGCGGCTCGCCGTTTTCCATGACATAGAGCGTGCGCTGCGAGGGATCGGCCGCCTGTCGCGCTTCGCCGCGATTGCCGCCGCCACGTCCGCCGCGGCCCATGCCCATGCGCGGCGGCGAGAACAAGGCCTGCAGGCCGAAGCCCGAGGACCGCTCTTCCGCAACCGCGGGGCTGAACCGGAATGCCGAAGCCGGCACCAGAAGCGCGTCCTCGGCCTCGCGGGTGACGATGTCGACCGTTGCGGTCATGCCAGGACGCAGCAAAAGCTCGTCATTGGTCACCGCCAGCCGCGCCTCATAGGTCACGACGCCTTCGGTGACGACCGAGGCATAGGCGATGTCGCTGATCTCGGCGTCGAAGCGGCGGGTCGGAAAGGCGTCGACCGTGAAGCGCGCCGTCTGGCCCTCGGCGACCTGCCCGATATCGGCCTCGTCGATTGCGGCCTTCAGCTCCATGCGCTCCAGATTCTCGGCGATGACGAACAGGATCGGCGCCTGCGTCGAGGCCGACACCGTCTGCCCGGGATTGAGCGAGCGCGTCAGGACGATGCCGTCGATCGGCGCGTAGATCGTGCTCTTGTCGAGATCGGCCTGCTGTAATTTCAGTTCCGCCTCGGCAATGTCCTGGTTTGCGCGGGCGATGGCGACGGCGCTGTCGGCGCGGTCGAAGGCGGCCTGCGACGTTTCCAGCGCTTGGTCGGCGACCATGCCACGGCTTGCCAATTGCTCGGCGCGCGCGAGCGCCTGGCGGGTTTCGGTCAGCGTCACCTCGGCGTCGAGCACGCGGGCGGCGGCGGCGGCGACATTTGCCTCGGCGCGTTCGATCTGCGCCTCGATCCGGCCCGTGTCGAGCACGGCAAGAACGTCGCCCGCTGCAACCCGCTGGTTCTCGTCGACCGAGACGGAGCGCACGACGCCGGACAGTTCCGTCGACACGTCGACCTGCGTCAGCGGCGCGAGCGTGCCCGTCGCCGACACCTCCACCCTCAGCGCGCCGCGCTCGGCCGGCACGGTGCGGTAGCTGACCTGCGGCGCGGAGGAGGGAGAGAAGGCGTAGTAGGCGCCGCCGGCTGCGCCGAGCAGAAGCAGCCCCGCGACGAGCGGCCAGCGACGCTTCTTGCGTTTCGCCGTGCCGAGGCCGAGCGCATCGGAAATATTCGGAGTTGCGCTATGCGCGGAGGGCCCTTGCGGCCGGCCGGCGATCTGATCCATCTGACGAAGCCTGGCGCTCGATATGTCCCTATGCTTGACAGATCGCCCCAAAGCGGCCCGATTACAAATTAAAGTTTGGCCATGTCGGCCCCCTTGAGGAGAGCCCGATCCGTGACTTCCGCCCGCCGCTACGCCGTCTACGACGTCTTCGCCGACCGGGCGCTGGCGGGCAATCCGCTCGCCATCGTCTTCGACGCGGAAGGGCTCGATGACGGCGCGATGCAGAAGATCGCGAAAGAATTCAACCTCTCCGAAACCGTCTTCGTGCTGCCGCCCGAGGCGCCGGGCCACGCGGCCGCCATGCGCATCTTCACGCCCGGCCGCGAGCTTCCTTTCGCCGGCCATCCGACCGTCGGCACCGCCATCGCGCTTTCGGATGGTGGGCAGCCGACCGACCTTTCCATCCTGATGCTCGAACAGAAAATAGGCCTCGTGCGCTGCGCGGTTTCGCGCGAAGGCGACGCAGCCTTTGCCGAGTTCGATCTGCCGCGCCTGCCCAAGCGCCTCGACTGCGAGGTCGACAAGGCGTCGTTCGCCGCCGCGCTGGGGCTTGGCGCGCATGAGATCGGCTTCGAGAACCATGTGCCGCAGCTTTGGACGGCGGGCGTGCCGTATGTCACCGTCCCGGTCTCCGGCCTCGACGCCGCCGCCCGCGCCAGATGCGATGGCGCGCTGTGGGCCGAGATCGCGCCGCAGGTCGATGGCATCATCGCCGACGCCTATGTCTATTGCCGCGAGACAGTCGGCCATGATTGCGCCTTTCACGCGCGCATGTTCGCGCCATATCTGGGCATCCCGGAAGATCCCGCGACCGGCTCGGCCGCCGCCGCCTTCGCCGGTGCGATCCACCATTTCGACCAACCGGGCGCCGGCTCCCATCGGCACTGGATCGAGCAGGGTATCGAGATGGGTCGTCCCTCGCGCATCCGGCTCGAGATCGACGTCGAAGGCGGCGCCATCACCGCCGCGCGGATCGGCGGACACGCGGTCAAGGTCGCCGAGGGCACGCTTTTCGCCTGACCATGCGGCATCGCGCGCTCGCGAAAAACTTTCGCCCAGACGCTGGACAGCGCGAAAGCCAGTGGCTATAGACGCGGCTTCTTCGGGACGCCCTGGCGACCCGGTGGCCGGGTGATTAGCTCAGTTGGTAGAGCAGCTGACTCTTAATCAGCGGGTCGTAGGTTCGATCCCTACATCACCCACCATTCCACTTTCCATTCGTCTGTCCCAATTTGTCGCCCGCCATCATCGGCGCGCGATTCTGATTGTGCACGACCGCGTTTTCTGACGCGCCGGCAGCGTCGTCGGGAAGGAACTGTTAACCGTGTGATCCTATCCCTCAACGGTGTCCAACCGTTGAGCATACGCATGTCATCCTCGCCGATCACCAGGGCAAACATCATCCCGATTTCCCTTTACGCTTCCCGTGCGCAGACGGCGCCCGAGGGCTCCGAAACGCAGGCGGAAGCTGCGCGCGCCGGGCGCGATGGCCCGCGCGAACCGTCGGTCAATCCGGTTTCGCAGGAGGCCAAGCCCGAGTGGGAAAAGCACTTCTTCATGGCACCGAACGTGCGCTTCACGCGCACGCCGGACAATGCGGTGACCAAGAAGCAGAGCAAGGCGGCCGCTGTACCGACTGCCGGTTCGTCGCCTGACGAGGCGCCGCCGGCGCCGGTCGTCGTTCGCGACCATGTTCTGGAACTCGTCCATGACGCGGACGACCGGCCGGCCGAGGCGGTCGATGAACCTGCTGCCCCGGCCGTGGCGGCCAAGACCGAGTCGGCCTCGCCGACGAGCGGGGACGTGTGGGCGCTCCTTTCGGACCACGCATTCTTCGAACTCGCGACGCCGCTGTCGCCGAAGGGCGAAATCGTGCCTGCGCGCAAACCTGTCGCTGGCCGGGTGGTTTCCGTACCCCCGCGGACAGTTGCCCCGGCCGCGGAAGCACGGCCGCGACCCGGCGAATCCGATCCGGCTTCTCTCTACCGTGTCATCGATTGTTCGGTCGGGTCAGGTGGCAAGGCTCGCACGTCTTCTGAGGACGCCGCATCTGGCCGTCTCGCGCAGCGTCCTGCCGGGCAGACCACGGCGCGGGCCATCGTGCCGGCCGCTCCGCCAGCGTCAGTGCGGCCGCCGGTCTTGCCCGAGCCCATGCGGATCGAGCCCGAAGCTTTCGGGGAGGGCTATTCGTTTCCCCCGATCGACCTCCTGCAGGACCCTCCGATCGGAACCGGCGTCTACCTGACGCAGGAGCGCCTGGAGCAGGGCGCGGACCTCCTCGAAAGCGTGCTGGAGGATTTCGGGGTCAAGGGCGAAATCATTCACGTGCGCGCCGGCCCGGTCGTCACGCTCTACGAATTCGAGCCGGCACCTGGCGTCAAATCGAGCCGCGTGATCAATTTGGCCGACGACATCGCGCGCTCGATGTCGGCCGTATCGGCGCGCGTCGCGGTGGTGCCGGGCCGCAATGCCATCGGCATCGAATTGCCGAACGACGAGCGCGAGACGGTCTATTTCCGCGAACTGATCGAGAGCGATGCCTTTGGCCGGTCCAACGCCAAGCTTGCGCTGGCACTCGGCAAGGACATCGGCGGTCAGCCGGTCGTTGCCGATCTGGCGCGCATGCCCCATCTTCTGGTCGCCGGAACCACGGGCTCGGGCAAGTCGGTCGCCATCAACACGATGATCCTTTCGCTTCTCTACCGGTTGAACCCGGAAGAGTGCCGGCTGATCATGGTCGATCCGAAGATGCTGGAGCTGTCCGTCTATGACGGCATCCCGCATCTTTTGACGCCGGTCGTCACCGACCCGCAAAAGGCCGTGACCGCCTTGAAATGGGCGGTCCGCGAGATGGAGGACCGCTATCGCAAGATGGCGCGCCTCGGCGTGCGCAATATCGACGGCTACAACAGCCGCGCTGCAGCCGCACGCCAGAGCGGCGAACAGATTTTCATGCAGGTCCAGACCGGTTTTGCCAAGGGAACGGGCGAGCCGACCTTCGAGGAACGCGAGATCGACCTGTCGCCGATGCCGTTCATCGTCATCATCGTCGACGAAATGGCCGACCTGATGATGGTGGCGGGCAAGGAGATCGAAGGCGCGATCCAGCGTTTGGCACAGATGGCGCGGGCAGCCGGCATCCATCTGATCATGGCGACGCAGCGTCCCTCGGTCGACGTCATCACCGGCACGATCAAGGCGAATTTTCCGACCCGGATTTCCTTCCAGGTCACCTCGAAGATCGACAGTCGCACCATTTTGGGCGAACAGGGCGCCGAACAGCTCCTCGGTCAGGGCGACATGCTTCACATGGCCGGCGGCGGGCGCCTGGCGCGCGTCCATGGACCGTTCGTCTCAGATGCCGAAGTCGAGAAGGTCGTCGCGCACCTCAAGGCGCAGGCGACGCCGGAATATCTCGATACGGTGACCGCCGATGGCGACGCGCCGCTCGCCGATGAGGACGAAGGTGACGTCGACGCCGCCGTGGACGGCGACGATGGCGACACGCTCTACGCCGAGGCGGTGAAGGTCGTCACGCGCGACAAGAAGTGCTCGACCTCCTATATCCAGCGTCGCCTGGGCATCGGCTACAACCGTGCCGCCTCCCTCGTCGAACGGATGGAGAAGGAGGGGCTGGTCGGTGCGCCCAATCATGTGGGTAAGCGCGAAATTCTTTCCGGCCAGTCTGCTTAAGCTGGCCTGATCGGCGCTCGGCGGGGCTGAAGGTTTGACCGAACCTTCGCCTCGTCAGGCGCCGACGCATGGGAAGATCACATTTTCCAAAGCCGAATTGACTCCCGTTCCGGTTGGGTTCTTAATAGAACAAAATAGGAACATATGGCATGGATGGTCGACGCGATATCCATGCGCTGCGGCAAAGCCTCGCCGCCCTGGAGCCCGTCGGACTGATCGGGCCGGAGAGCCGGTTTTCGCTTGGTGCGGACGGGCCGGACAGGGCGTTGGGCGGCGGGCTGATGCGCGGCGCATTGCATGAAGTGCTGGGTGCGGCAGGGGCGGATGCGGCTTCCGCGGCCGGCTTCGTCGCGGGCTTGAGCCTGCGGGCGGGCTTGCGGATCGACGAGGATCTGCGCTCTGAAGGCGGCGCGATGCGCCTTCGGAAGACCCTTTGGGTGCGCCAGGTCGCCGGCGAGGTCGAGACGGGGAAGCTCTATCCGCAGGGCCTGCTCGACATCGGCCTTTTGCCTCAAACGCTGATCCAGGTTCGGCTGAAGGATGCCGCGGCCGTCCTGCGCGCCGGTATCGAGGGCGCGCGGTGCGAGGCGCTCGGCGCGGTCGTCATCGAGCCCTGGGGCAACCCGAAGGTGCTCGACCTGACCGCCACGCGTCGGTTGACGCTGGCGGCGGAGGAAAGCGGCGTGCCGATCTTTCTTTTGCGCCTTTGCGCACGCGCCGAGCCGAGCGCGGCGGCGACGCGCTGGCAAGTGGGCGCGCTTGCTTCGCGCCCGCTCGAGGCCAATGCGCCGGGCATGCCGGCCTTCGACATCACCCTTTTGCGCCAGCGCGCAGGCACTGCCGGCCTCAACTGGCAGATGGAGTGGAACCGTGACGAGCAACGCTTCGAGGAACAGGCGATATCTCGCGCTGTGGCTCCCCTTTCTTCCGACCGACCGGCTGGAGCGTCTGGCGCGCAGGGCTGGCGGCAGGCGGGATGACCGGCCGATGGTGGTCGCGGCGCTCGAGGCCAATGCGATGCGCCTCGTCGCGGCCGACCGCAAGGCGCTGTCGCTCGGGCTCAATCCGGGCCTCGGCCTTGCCGATGCGCGCGCGCGCGTGCCGGCGATCGAGGTGCACGAGCACGAGCCGGAGGCCGATCTTGCGATTCTTCGCCATGTCGCCGACTGGTGCGACCGCTATACGCCTGTCGTTGCGGAAGAGGCGCCCGACACGCTGATCCTCGAGATTGCCGGTTCGGCACATCTGTTCGGCGGGGAAAAGCGGCTGAGGGCCGACCTCGAACGGCGGCTGTCGAGCTTCGGCCTGACGGCGCGCTCGGCCATTGCCGGAACCGGAGCTGCGGCGCGCGCGCTTGCTCGCTTCGGGGAGGGCGGCATCGTTGCGTCCGGGGCGGAGCGCGAGGCCGTGGCGCCGCTGCCGGTCGCAGCCCTCGAAGTGGAGCCTGAAAGCATCGTCGCGCTTCGCCGCGCCGGCCTGATGTCGCTCGGTGATCTTGCCGCGCGCCCGCTGAAGCCGCTCGCCGCACGGTTCGGTTCGGATTTCGTGCGCCGGCTTCAGGCGATTTTCGGCGAGATCGACCCGCCTTTGTCGCCGCGCCGGCCGCTGCCTTTGTTCACCGCGGAAGAGCGCTTTGCCGATCCGATCGGGCTCGAGGGGGACATCGCGATCGCCTTTGAAGCGTTGACGCGCAGCCTTTGCGCCCTTCTGGAGCGGCACGGGCAGGGCGGGCGCGCCTTCGAGGCGACCTTCTTTCGCGCCGATGGCGCGACGCGGCGCATCGAGGCGCTGGTCGGGCGGCCGCTGCGCGATGCTTCGGCGCTGAAGAAACTCTTCATGACCCGGCTCGACGCGCTTGCCGATCCGGTCGATCCCGGCTTCGGCTTCGACATGATCCGGCTCGCCGCGCTGGCGGGCGACCCGGCCGACGGGGCACAGATGCGTTTCGAGCGCGACCGGGTCGACGAGGCGGCGGTGGCCGACCTCGTCGACCGCCTGAGCGCGCGGTTCGGGCCAGGAGCGGTCGAGCGTTTCCTGCCATTCGACAGCCACGTGCCCGAGCGCGCGGCACGGCGCGTGCCGGCGATCGGCGACGGCGAGGCCGAAATCGAGTGGAGCGCGAGCCCCGCCGGCGAGCCGCCCTTGCGCCCGATCCTGATCTTCACGCCGCCGCAGCCGGTCGAGACCATCGCCGAAATACCCGAAGGCCCGCCCTACCGGTTCCGCTGGCGGCGCATCTGGCACGACACGGTGCGCGTGGAGGGCCCCGAACGCATCTCGCCCGAATGGTGGCGCGGGGCCAAGGAGCCGAAGACCCGCGACTATTACCGCGTCGAGGACCGGCAGGGCCACCGCTACTGGCTTTACCGCGAAGGCCTTTATGCGCGCGAGGCGGGCGAGGTGCGCTGGTTCATCCAGGGGCTCTTTCCATGACGGATTATGCCGAACTTGCCGCCGCCACCAATTTCTCCTTCCTCCGCGGCGCGTCGAGCCCGCAGGAGATGGTGCTGGCCGCGCTCATTCTGGGCCATAACGGCATCGGAATCGCGGACCGCAATTCGGTCGCCGGCGTGGTGCGCGCCTACGGCACGCTGAAGGAGGCCCGGAAAGGCGAATTGCCGGTCGAGAAAATCCGCGAAGGCTCGGGGCCGGGTGAATATGTCTGGGCGATCCCTGGCGAGGTCGAGAACCTCGAGATCGACGTCGAGGCGCTGATGGCGCAGGCGCAGGCATTCAAGCTTGCGGTCGGAACGCGGCTCGTCTTTTGCGACGGCACGCCAGACATCATCGCCTATCCGGAAAACCGGCAGGGCTGGGGAGAGCTGTGCCGGCTCCTGACCATCGGAAACCGGCGCGCGAGGAAGGCGGACTGCATTCTTTATCTGGACGATCTTCTCTCCCGTTGCAGGAACCTGCTGCTGGTCGTCATGCCGGGGGAAGAGTTCGGTCAGTTGCCGCACCTGCTTGCCCGCCTTTCAGGGGCCGGCCACATCTGGCTGGGTGCCACGCTTCTCTACAATGGCCGCGACCGGCGCCGGCTTGCCAAGCTCAAGGGGCTCGGCACGAAGGCCGGCGTGTCGCTGCTGGCGGTCAACGATGCGCTCTATCATTCCCCCGACCAGCGCGACCTGCAGGATGTTCTCACCTGCATCCGCGAGGGCACGACCATCGAAGCGGCAGGTCGCCTGCTTCATGCCAATGCGGAGCGGCATCTGAAGCCGGCCCGCGAGATGGCGCGGCTCTTTCGCGATTGTCCCGAGGCGATCGATGAGGTGCAGCACCTTCTGGCGCGAGTGGATTTCTCGCTGGGCGAACTCAAATACGAATATCCCGACGAGCCCATTCCGCCCGGCTGGTCGCCCCAGGGCTGGCTGGAGGACCTGACCTGGCGGCGGGCCGCCATGCGTTATGACGGCGTGGTGCCTTCAAAGATCGTCGATTCCATTTGCAAGGAACTGGTGCTGATCGAGAAGCTCGACTACGCGCGCTATTTCCTCACCATCCACGACATCGTCCAGAAGGCGCAGGAACTGGGCATCCTGTTTCAGGGCAGGGGGTCGGCGGCCAATTCGGCCGTATGCTACGCGCTCGGCATCACCTCGGTCGATCCGGCGACGAGCGATCTTTTGTTCGAACGGTTCCTGTCCGAAGAGCGCAAGGAACCGCCCGACATCGACGTCGATTTCGAGCATGAGCGGCGCGAGGAGATCATCCAGTATATATATGAGCGCTACGGCCGGCATCGAGCGGGCATCGCCGCGACCGTCATCCACTACCGTCCCAAAAGTGCGATCCGCGAGGTCGGTAAGGCGCTTGGCCTGTCGCAGGACGTGACCGCGCGCATCGCAGGCACGGTCTGGGGAAGCTGGAGCCGCGACACGCTGCCGGACAAGCGCATCGTCGAGGCGGGGCTCGACCCGGCCAATCCGATGATCCGCCGCGCGGTCGATTTCGCCGCGCGTCTCCTCAACTTTCCGCGCCACCTGTCGCAGCATGTCGGCGGCTTCGTCCTCGCGCGCCACCGGCTCGACGAGATGGTGCCGATCGGCAATGCCGCGATGGAGGACCGCACCTTCATCGAATGGGACAAGGACGACATCGACACGCTCGGCATGATGAAGGTCGACGTGCTGGCACTCGGCATGCTGACCTGCATCCGCAAGGCGTTCGAGCTTCTCGAAACGCATTATGGCCGGTCATGGGAGCTTGCGACCATTCCCCAAAAGGACGATCCGACTTTCGAGATGCTCCAGCGCGGCGAATCGATTGGCGTCTTTCAGGTCGAGAGCCGGGCGCAGATCAACATGCTGCCGCGCCTGCGGCCCAAGGTGTTCTACGATCTCGTCATCCAGGTGGCGATCGTGCGGCCCGGGCCGATCCAGGGCAACATGGTCCATCCCTATCTCAGTCGCCGGCACAAGCCGCCGGAGGAGATCGTCTATCCCTCGCCCGGTCCCCCACACGATCCCGACGAACTGAAGAACGTGCTCGATCGCACGCTGGGCGTCCCGCTCTTCCAGGAACAGGCGATGAAGATCGCGATGGTCGCGGCCGAGTTCACCGATGTCGAGGCCAACCAGTTGCGCAAGGCGATGGCGACCTTCCGGCACAATGGCAAGATGGAGCGCTTCGAGGCGATGATGGTCGAGCGCATGGCCGCGCGCGGCTATGACCGCGACTTTGCCCAGCGCTGTTTCGACCAGATCAAGGGTTTCGGCGAATACGGCTTTCCCGAAAGCCACGCCGCCTCATTCGCCAAGCTCGTCTATGTGTCCGCCTGGCTGAAATGCCATCACCCGGACGTCTTCGCCTGCGCGCTTTTGAACTCCCAGCCGATGGGCTTTTACGCGCCGGCGCAGATCGTCGGCGATGCGCGCAAGAACGATGTCGAAGTGCGTGGCGTCGACGTCAATCACAGTTTTCGCGACAACACGCTCGAAGAATGCGGCCAGGAGAACCGCCGCGCGCTGCGCATCGGCTTTTGCCAGGTGGATGGCTTCAAGGACGAGTGGGCGGAGCATATCGCGGCCATGCGGGCAGGGGGCTATGAAAGCGTCGAGAATCTGTGGCGGCGCACGCGACTGCCCGGCCGCGCTTTCCGACTTCTCGCCGATGCCGATGCGTTTCGCTCGGTCGGGCTCGACCGGCGCGCCGCGCTTTGGGCCGTACGCCGCCTGCCGGACGACGCGCCGCTGCCGCTGTTCGCTGCCGCCGATCGCCATGAACTGGGCGCGGAAGAAAAGATGGGTCTGCCGGCCATGCCCCTCAGCGAACATGTCGTCGCCGACTACCAGACCATCCGCCTGTCCCTGAAGGCGCATCCGATGCGGTTCCTGCGAAGCCTGTTCGAAAGCGAAGGCGTGTTGAGCGCGGCTGGCCTCAATGCGGCGCGCGACGGCAGGCGGGTGCGCGTCGCCGGCATCGTTCTCGTCCGCCAGCGGCCGGGCAAGGGCAATGCGATCTTCATGACGCTCGAGGACGAGACGGGCGTTGCCAATGCGCTGATCTGGTCGCGCGACTTCGAGCGCTACCGCCGGCCGATCATGGCCGCGCGGCTGGCGCTGGTCGAGGGGAAGGTGCAGCGAAGCGCAGAAGGCGTCGTCCATCTGATGGCGACCGCTGTCCACGACCGGACGGGTGATCTCGACCGGCTGTCCTCTTCCTATGAGGCGAAACCGGAATTCTCCCGTGCCGACGAGATCCTGCGTCCGCAGCCGAACCGGACCCACAATCATCCCCGAAACGTCCGCGTGATCCCGAAATCGCGCGATTTTCACTGAGAAAAGCCCTGTCGCAGGGGCTTCCGCTCCGGTTTCCCTTCGGTGATGAGCCGATTTCGCAAAAACTTTGAATTGGTCGTTGACAGTTTTGGGAGGGTGGGACTATAACCCGCTCAACAACGAGGGCGACGGCGCCGCCGGCGACGAAGAAGTTCGCTTCTGATTTTGCCCTTCGGAGTTGACATCAAGAGAGCCGCTTGATAGCGACACTCGCCCGGCCTGAGAGCGCAAGCAGGATGGCCTCGACACTGCGTTTCGTAGTGTCTGTTCTTTGACAATTGCATATTGAGAAGAAAGAGAAACGTGGGCGGCGAAGTGCTCGCGGGACTTGAGGGCCTTAGGGTTTGAGAGTTCCGAACGAGACTTTGGCGGACACGTTTTGTCTAG
>JAEWET010000031.1:0-10280 GCA_023389195.1 Pseudomonadota bacterium | reverse complement strand
CCTCAAGGGGGGAGATCACGCGCGGCGATGGCGAGACTGATCTCCCCCCTTGAGGGGGAGATGGCCGGCAGGCCAGAGGGGGGTGACTTGGTGCGAACATCTCAGTTCACCCGCGCCGGCAGCGTCGAGAAGCCTCGGAACCTGACGCGCCCTGTTCGCCTTGCCTCGCCATCCAGCCGATACTCCGGAAACCGCTTCAAAAACCGCGCGATCGCAATGCGCCCTTCCATGCGGGCGAGCGAGAAGCCGGCGCAGAGGTGCGGGCCTTGGGCGAAGGCGAGGTGACGATTGGGTTTGCGGGAGAGGTCGAGCGTGTCGGGGCGGTCGTACTGGCGCGGGTCGCGGTTGGCGGCGCCGATGCACAAATGGATGCGCGTGCCGGCGGCAATTGCTTCGCCGTCGAAGACGACATCCTCGACAGCGGCGCGATTGCCGAGCTGGTTGGGCGACTGGAAGCGCAGGAACTCGTCGATGGCGGTGTCGATCATCGACGGATCGGCTTCGAGGCGGGCTTTTTGTTCAGGCCATTCAAGCAGTTCGTAAAGTGCGTTGCCAATCAGATTCGTCGTCGTCTCATGGCCGGCATTCAGGATGAAGATGCAGTTCTGCAGGAGTTCCGTGTCCGACAATTGCTCTCCCTCATTGCCCGCGATCAGACGTGTCAGGACGTCTGTCGACGGGTCGCCGGGATTGGCGCGGCGGCGGGCGGCGAGGTCGGCGAGATAGGCCTTGAACTCGGTGACGGAACGGTTGCCCCAGTCTTTCTGCTCGGCCGTCAGCGTCGGCTCCAGCGCGCCGAGGATCGCAAGGGACCAGTCGCGCAAGGGGCCGCGCTCCTCATGCGGCATGACGAAGAGATTGCCGATCACCTCGACGGGGATGGCCGAGGCGAAATCCTCGATCAGGTCGACCGAGCCCTTTTCGGCCATCTTGTCGAGAAGGCCGTCGACAAGCGCGATCAGGCCCGGCTCCATCGCGGCGATGGCGCGGGGCGTCAGCGCGCCCATCATGATCTTGCGCACGCGCGTATGAAGCGGCGGATCGTTGAAGACGAGGCTTGTCGTGTGGTGCTCGTAAAGCGGCGTGTCGCCGAATTTCGGCTTGAATTCGACCTTCTTGTCCGACGAGAACGCCTTGGTGTCGCGGTAGACGCGGTCGAGATCGGCATAGCGCGAGAGCATGACCGAACCGTCCGCAAAGCGCTTGACGGGCGCGCGCTGGAGTAGCGCGCGATAGGTGGGGAAGGGGTCGTCGGCGAAGGCCTTCGTCACCGCTGCGATGTCGAAATCGCGCGCGAGCGCTGGGTCAGAGTCGCGCGCGAGCGCTGGCGAATGCTCAACTGTCAATCGATCCTCCTCTCGATGCCTCCCGCATCGACAGATGTATTATTGACCGTCCGGCCGGTCTATGCAAGCTTTCGTCCAGGCTGCGGGAGAGGCCGGGAGGAACGATGACGCTGAGCCCTGAAGAGATCGCGAAGAAAAGCGCGGAGGCGATGTGGGCGCGCGACGACGCGTCCAAATGGCTCGGCATGAGCCTCGATGCGGTGGGGCCGGGGACGGCGACGACGTCGTTTACCGTCGAGAAGCACCACACCAACGGCCATGACATCTGCCATGGCGGCTACATCTTCACGCTGGCCGACAGCGCCTTCGCCTTTGCCTGCAACTCCTACAACCAGCTCGTCGTCGCGCAGCACAACACGATCAGCTTCCTGCGGCCGGGCAAGCTCGGCTCGCGGCTGACGGCGCAAGCGCGGGAGGTGACGCGGTCGGGGCGCAGCGGCCTTTACGACGTCCGCGTCACCGACGAAGCAGGCAAGGTGATCGCCGAGTTCCGCGGGGCCTCGCGCGCCATCGAAGGCCGGCATTTTGAGGAGGACGGACAATGAAGGATTTGACGCCACGCCGCGAGGACCTCGACCCGATCGAGATTGCCTCGCGCGACGAGATCGGCGCCTTGCAACTCAATCGGCTGAAATGGTCGTTGAAGCACGCCTATGACAACGTGCCGTTCTACCGGAAGAGCTTCGATGCGGCGGGCGTCCATCCGTATGATCTGAACGACCTCGCCGACCTCGCGAAATTCCCCTTCACGGTAAAATCCGACCTGCGCGCGAACTACCCGTTCGGCATGTTCGCCGTGCCGCGCGAAAAGGTAGCGCGCATCCACGCCTCGTCGGGCACGACGGGCAAACCGACGGTCGTCGGCTATACGAAGAACGACATTGACGTCTGGGCCGAATGCGTCGCGCGGTCGATGCGCGCGTCGGGCACGCGGCCGGGCGACATCGTCCACATCGCCTATGGCTACGGGCTTTTCACCGGCGGGCTCGGCGCGCATTACGGGGCAGAGCGGCTCGGCTGCACGGTGGTCCCCGTTTCGGGCGGCATGACGGCAAGGCAGGTGACGCTGATCGAGGATTTTCGGGCCTCGACGATAATGGTCACGCCCTCCTACATGCTGTCGATCCTCGACGAATACCGGGCGCAAGGGCTCGACCCGCGCGAGAGCCCGTTGCAGGTCGGCATCTTCGGCGCGGAACCCTGGACGAATGCGATGCGCTCGGAAATCGAGGAGGCGTTCGACATGCACGCGGTCGACATCTACGGCCTGTCGGAGGTGATGGGGCCGGGCGTCGCCAACGAGTGCGTCGAGACCAAGGACGGGCTGCACATCTGGGAGGACCATTTCTATCCTGAGATCATCAATCCCGAGACCGGCCAGCCGGTGGCCGATGGCGAGAGGGGCGAACTCGTCTTCACCTCGCTGACCAAGGAAGCCTTTCCGATCATCCGCTACCGCACGCGGGACCTGACGCGGCTTCTGCCGGGCACGGCGCGCTCGATGCGGCGGATGGAGAAGATCACCGGACGCTCCGATGACATGATGATCCTGCGCGGCGTCAACGTGTTCCCGACGCAGATCGAGGAACAGATCCTGAAGGTGCCGGGCCTCAGCCCGCATTTCCACGTCGAACTGGTGCGCGAGGGCCGGATGGACGAGATGGTCGTCCATGTCGAGGCGACGGCTGGGGAAGCCTCGGACGAAGCGCGCAAGGCGAACGCCTCCAGCCTGCGCGACCTGATCAAGGACATCGTCGGGGTGACGGTGCGCGTCGACGTCGGCGCGCCGGAAACGATCGCGCGCAGCCAGGGCAAGGCGCAGCGCATCGTCGACAACCGGCCTAAGAGCTGATGGCCCGCACCCGCGCCAAGGATTACGATGACAAGCGCGAAGCGATGCTGCACCGGGCGGCGATCGTGTTTGCGCGCGATGGCTATGACCGCGCGTCGATGGCGCAGCTTGCCACCGAATGCGGAGTGTCGAAGGCGCTGCTCTACCACTACTACGCCTCCAAGGAGGCGCTGCTCTTCGACATCATCGAGAGCCATCTGCAGGATCTGGTCGCGGCCGTCGGGGAGGCGGACGATGTCGGACTTGCGCCCGAGGCCCGGCTGGAGGCGCTGGTCGCCGCGCTGCTTGAGGCCTATCGGGACGCCGATGCCGAGCACAAGGTGCAGATCGCCGGGCTGCGGCTCTTGCCGCCAGAGGATCAGGAGAAGCTGAAGGCGCTCGAGCGCGAACTCGTCGCGCTCTTCGCCGAAGCGATCCGTGCGCTTCATCCCGCCATCTTCGGCGACAAGAAGCTAATCAAGCCGGTGACGATGAGCCTCTTCGGCATGCTGAACTGGTTCTACATGTGGTTCCGCGAGGGCGGACCGGTGAGCCGCGCGGACTATGCCCGGCTTGCCACGCAAATCCTCGTCGGCGGCGTCAAGTCGCTCTGAAGTCCTTGCGGACGGCGCCTTGCCGTGCGAATTCGGAAAAATGGCCCTGCATCACAATCCCGCGCAAAAGGCGCTCGACGGCCTGATCGACCGGCTTCATGCCAAGGGGCGCATCCGCGTCTGGTCGCTCGTCATCACCATGTTCGGCGACGCGGTCGTGCCGCGCGGCGGGCAGGTGCCGCTGGGCGTCCTGCAGGACGTCATGGGCCGCCTCAGGATCGAGGCCGGGGCGCTGCGCACGGCGATGTCGCGCCTCGCCTCCGACCATTGGGTCATCCGCGAACGGGAAGGCCGCAATTCGAACTACCGCCTTGCGGAAGAGGGCCGCCACGCCTTCGACCTTGCGACGCGGCGCATCTATTCCGAAGGCCCGCCGGCCTGGACCGGGGCCTGGACGGTGGCAATCGCGCCACCGAACGGCGACAGCGACATTCTCGCGGACGCGACCGGTCTCGGCTTCGTGCGGATCAATGGCGGCGTCTATCTGCGGCCCGAAACCGAGGGCGCGATCCGGCTCGATGACGCGCTCGCCGGTGCGTTGATCGTCCATGGCGAAAGCGCCGAGCATCCCGAGGCGTTCCACGAGCTTTGGCCTTCGCGCGACATTGCGGAGGCGTATCGCGCGCTGATCGCGACGCTGACGCCGCTGCAATCGGCGCTCCGGGCCGGGGCGCGGCTTTCCGGGCTCGACGCGATGGCCGCGCGCATCCTGCTGATCCACAACTGGCGACGAATCGTCTTGCGCGATCCCGGCCTGCCGATCGACCTTCTTCCGGCCGACTGGCCGGGCGAGGATGCACGAAGCCTGGTGCGGCACCTCTATAATGCGCTTCATGAGGCCAGCGAAGACTGGCTCGACCATGCCGGCCTGCCGTCGCCGCACGCTCCGCAGCGCTTTGCCGGGTTCGCGACGTCGTCGATGCCTCAAGACCTCGTGTCCTGACGAGGGAATAAAGCTGCGCTATATCCGTTTGCGGGCCGTGAACATCGGGAGCGCGAATATGTCTCAGAATGAATTCGACCCGGCTCGGCGGCGGATGCTGATGCGGCTCGGCCTTGCAGCAGGTGCGGTCTATTCGGCGCCTGTGCTGATGTCGCTCGGCACCGCCCGCGCGTCGTCCGTATCGTTCAGCGCACCCGTGCGCCGGGCAAGGCCCGTTCAGCGCGCCGCGCCGCCACCGCCGCCGCGCCCCGAAATCGTCGTCAGCGCGCCCGATGCCGCCGCGATCGATGCGATCAGTGCGGAGGGCTACGAACTCCTGTCGCGCGCGAGCATCGCCGCCACGGCCTCCGAACTCGCACGCTTCGTCGTTCCGGCAAACCTGACGATCGACGGGGCGAGGGCGCAGATCAACGGCCTCGTACCGGCCGCGATCTTCGACATCAACGCGATCTACCGGCCGGAAGAAATGCCGTGCGGCGATGATAGCTGTGCCGCCTTCGACCTGATCGGCTGGAAGAGCGCAGCCCATGGCTGCCCCGCCGACACGGTCATCGGCATGATCGACACGACCGTCAATGGCGACCACGCGGCGCTGGCCGACGTGCCGGTCGAAACCTTCCCGGTGATCGCCGAGGGCCGGCAGCCTGGCGGCGCGGTTCACGGCACGGCGGTTGCCATCCTGATGGCGGGCCGGGCCGATACGCGCACGCCGGGGCTGCTTTCAGGCGCGCGGATCGTCGCCGCAGAGGCGTTCCACAAGGATTTGAGCGGCAATGACGCGGCCGACACGTTCGACGTCGTGCGCGCGCTCGACGAGATGGTCACGCGCGACATAAGCGTCGTCAATCTGAGCTTCACAGGGCCGGACAATGCGGTTCTGAAGACCATCGTCGATGCGGCGCTCGCCAAGGACATGATCCTGGTCGCGGCGGCCGGCAATGCCGGGCCGAACGCCGATCCGCTCTTCCCCGCCGCCTATGAAGGCGTCGTCGCGGTGACGGCTGTCGACAGCCAGAGCCGCGTCTATCGCCGCGCCAATGCCGGCGACCATGTCGATTTCTCCGCGCCCGGCGTCCAGCTCTGGACGGCGGCTTCGGTCAGCGGCGGGCGCTATCGCTCCGGCACGTCCTATGCCGCGCCCTTCGTTTCGGCCGCACTGGCGGCGGCACGGGCGTCGTCGCCGGACATGAAATCGGGCGAGCTCATCGATGCGCTGGCGCAGGGCGTGGTCGATCTCGGCGAGCCGGGTCGTGATGCGACGTTCGGCTGGGGTCTCGTCCAGGCGCCCGCCATCTGCAATGCCGAAGGCGCGGCGCGCCTCATCCCCGCCGGCGGCTAGTTTCTGACGAATATTTTATGGAATAGATCGATAGGCGTGCCGTTACCCTCTCGTCAAAGGGACGAAAATACGAGAGGAAATCGTCATGACCGATACGAATACCAAGGTTTCACGGCGGGCCATGCTGGCAAAGCTCGGGCTTGCCGCCGGCGCGATCTACGCGGCGCCGGCACTGCTTCAGATCAGCGAGGCGAAAGCTTCGAGCTTCAGCGGCCGCGGGCGTCCGCGACGTCCGATCCGCGGCGACCGCCGCAGTTTTTCGCGGCGCAGCTTCTCGCGTCGGTCCTTCAGCCGATGACGCATAGCTGGGCCGGTGCGATGCCGGCCCTTCTTTCGGGGACATGATGCTTATCCGCTTCGAAGAAACCGGGGTCATCGTCGAAGTGCCGGCGGCCGCAGAGTTCCAAAATGTGCTGCGGTCCGCTGCCTTCGACTGGCCGGTGAGCGAGGTTGCGTCCGGCGTGCCGGTCAGCCGCGTCGTTCCGGCCGACGGACGCTACGTTCTGGAATCGCCGGGGCGCGAACCCGTCGCGGCAAGCGCCGTCGAGGCCGTCTGTGGACTGGTCGTCGATGTCGCGGACGCCGCTATCGCGGAGGCGCCGGCGCGGCTTTGGCTGCACTGCGGCGCCGTCGAGTTCGGCGGAAGGCTGGTCGTCTTTCCCAGCCAGTCGCATGCCGGCAAGAGTACGTTGACGGCGCGGCTGGCGGCTGGCGGCCACACCGTGCTCGGCGACGACATTCTGCCCTTGAGCGAAGACGATCGGCAGGGCGTCGCGCTTGGCATCGCGCCGCGCCTGCGTTTTCCGCTGCCCGCGTCTGCAAGCGCCGCGTTCAGCCGCTTCGTCGCGGAGAATACCGCCGCTTCCGACGGTCGATATCTCTATCTCGATGCCGATTGCGGCGCTCTGGCGCCGCGCGGCACGTCGCGCGAAATCGGCGCGGTCGTGCTTCTCGACCGCAGGGAGGAGACGCCTGCGCGCTTTTCGCGCGCCGGCAGCAGCGAAACCCTTCAGACGCTGATCCGCCAGAATTTTACCGGAGACGACAAGGCGGCGCGGCAGCTCGAGCGGCTGCACGCGCTCGTCGCGCGCCTGCCCTGCCTCAAGCTCACCTACAGCGATCTCGAGGATGCCGTATCGCTTCTGGAGAACCGGTTCCGGCGCTGGCCGATTACGACGGACGATCTTCCCGCGGGCCCGGACGTCCCCATCGCGGCTCCACAAGCCCCGGTTCTGGACGGCTTTGATGCCGACCGTCCGTTCCGGCAGGCACCCGGCATCGAACTTCGTCAGGTCGAGGGCGATCTTTTCCTGGCCGATGCGAACGGCGCCGGCATCTATCATCTCAACGCGATCGGCACCGGCATCTGGAACTTGCTGGCGGAGCCGATCTGCGCGCGCGAAGCCGAGGCGATCTTGTGCCAGGCATTTCCCGACGAGCCGGCCGCGCGCATCTCGCGCGACACACGCGCGCTGTTCGCCGAAATGGACGAGGCCGGCTTCATCGAAGCTGCCCTTTAGTCCGCCATATAGGCGAAGGCGCCCGTGGCGCTGACCGCGACGCGGCTGTCGCCGCTCGCACGCATCTCGATGCGGACATAGGCCATGCGTTTTCCGTTCGAGAGCACATCCACGCGGATATCGACGTCGCCGGGCTGTAGGGGCCGGATGAAGTGTGTGGTCAGGTCGACGGTGGTGCATAGGCGGAACCGGCCGTTCAGCGCCGACAGGGTCATCACCGCAACCGTATCGGCGGCCGATGCGGTCGCCTGGCCGCACACGACCCCGCCGCCATGAACGAGGCGAGGATTTGCCGGCAGCACGAAGTCGCCGCCCGCCCCATCGAAGGCGATCGCCTTCAGGTTCAACTCGCCGACCCATGGCGCGAACATCGTGCGCATCAGATGCTCCGCTTCCTCGATGCCGAACGCTTTCATGGCCCCTCCTGAAAAATGCGTTACGAAAACTTGTCGTCATGCCGATTTTTTGTTACATATCCGAAATCGGATCGTATCCGATCACGGAGGATTTGCCATGTACAGCCAGGGCCTGATCGGCGCGAAAACCGAGACGACCGAGGACGAAGCCTTCCTCGCCGCCTTCCAGGCGCGTATCGATGCCGAGGAAAAGATCGAACCCAACGATCCGATGCCGGAAGGCTATCGCCGCACGCTGATCCGCCAGATCGGCCAGCACGCGCATTCGGAAATCGTCGGCATGCTGCCGGAAGGCAACTGGATCACCCGGGCGCCGTCGCTGAAGCGCAAGGCGGCGCTGCTCGCCAAGGTGCAGGACGAGGGCGGCCATGGCCTCTATCTCTATTCCGCCGCCGAGACGCTGGGCGTTTCCCGCGAGCAGATGACCGAGGAGCTGATCTCGGGCAAGGCGAAATATTCCTCGATCTTCAACTATCCGACGCTGACCTGGGCCGATATCGGCGCAATCGGCTGGCTGGTCGACGGCGCGGCGATCATGAACCAGATCCCGCTCTGCCGCTGTTCCTATGGCCCCTATGCGCGCGCGATGATCCGCGTTTGCAAGGAAGAAAGCTTCCACCAGCGCCAGGGCTACGAGATCATGATGACGCTGGCGCAGGGCACGCCCGAACAGAAGGAACTGGCGCAGGACGCGCTGAACCGCTGGTGGTGGCCGTCGCTGATGATGTTCGGCCCGCATGATGGCGACAGCCAGCATGGCGACCAGTCGATGGCGTGGAAGATCAAGCGCTTCACCAATGACGAGCTGCGCCAGCAATTCGTCGATTCGACCGTGCCCCAGGCCGAATTCATCGGTCTGACGCTGCCCGATCCGGATCTGAAATGGAACGAAGAGCGCGGGCACTACGATTTCGGCGCGATCGACTGGGATGAGTTCTGGCGCGTGGTCAAGGGCGGCGGGCCGATGAACAAGGAGCGCATCGCGGCGCGGAAGAAGGCCTGGGAAGACGGGGAATGGGTGCGCGAGGCCGCGCTCGCCCATGCCGAAAAACGCAAGGCCCGCCGCGAGGCGGCAAAGATTGCGGCGGAGTGAGAGACATGGCGAAGAATGAAATTCCGCTTTGGGAAGTCTTCATCCGGCCGCGCAACGGCCTGTCGCACAAGCATTGCGGCTCGGTCCATGCGGCCGACGAGGTGATGGCGCTGAACGCGGCGCGTGACGTCTACACGCGGCGCGGCGAGGGCGTTTCGATCTGGGTCGTGCCGTCGGCGGCGATCACCGCCTCCGACCCCGAGCACAAGGACGAGAATTTCGAGCCGGCGGCCTCCAAGGTCTATCGCCACCCGACCTTCTACAAGATCCCCGACGAAGTGGGGCATATGTGATGGCAACGGACGCGCTTCTCGCCTTCGTCTTGCGGCTCGCCGACGACCATCTGATCCTCGGCCACCGCCTCTCGGAATGGTGCGGCCATGCGCCAATGCTGGAAGAGGACCTCGCCATGCCCAACATGGCGCTGGACCTCATCGGCCAGGCGCGCGCGCTCTACCAGTACGCCGCCGAAATCGAGGGCAAGGGTCGCACGGAAGACGATTTCGCCTATCTGCGGCGCGAGCGCGAATACACCAACTGCCTGATGGTCGAGCGGCCAAACGGCGATTTCGCGCACACCATGCTGCGCCAGCTCACCTTCGCCGCGTTCATGGAGCCGATGTGGCGCGCCATGGCGACCTCGAACGACGAGACGCTGGCCGGCATCGCCGCCAAGGCCGTCAAGGAAGTGGCTTATCACATTCGCCATACCGGCGAGTGGGTGATCCGGCTCGGCGACGGCACCGAGGATAGCTCGGCGCGTATGAAGCAGGCGGTGGAGGATTTGGCGCCTTATCTCGACGAGCTGTTCGATGCCGACGAGGTGACGCGGGCGATGGTGGAAGCGGGCATCGCGCCGGACCCGGCAGCTTTGCGCCAATCCTTCGACCGGACGATGGCGACGATCTTCTCCGAAGCCTTCCTCGACATGCCGAGCGCGCCGTTTGCCCAGCGCGGCGGGCGCGACGGGCGGCATGGGGAGGCGATGGGGTTTTTGCTGGCGGATCTGCAGTACATGCAGCGGACGTTTCCAGGGGCGGTGTGGTGACTGGTTTGACCGGCAATCGGAAGGGTGTGCGGGACAGCACCCCCCTCTGGCCTGCCGGCCATCTCCCCCTCAAGGGGGGAGATCAGTCTCGTCATCGACACCGTATGATCTCCCCCCTTGAGGGGGAGAT
>JAEWET010000003.1:0-76783 GCA_023389195.1 Pseudomonadota bacterium | reverse complement strand
CTCATCGCTCGGCTACAAGCCGCCGGCACCGGAGGCAATCGTCTGGCCCGGACAATCACCCGGATCGGCACCCCCATCTGCCCAGGCGATGGCCCAGATGCCCATCATGCACTAAGATTGAAACCGGACCACCCTATGGGGTCAGGCCACCGCCGCGAACGCATTGACCTCGATGCGTCTCAAAACATCGACGTAAGTCCCAACAAGGAACACCGCCAAGATAAGGGACGACGCTACGAACGCTGCGGGACGGAGGAGCGGCCTGATGTAGCTCTTTAATGGCGGGAAAAACACAAGCGAGGCAGCGGCAACACCGAAAGCTGCCGCCATTTGCCAAAGGGGCGCTCCCAGTCGGTCCGACAAGATGAAGATGAAGTACAGCGGCCCGAGAATGTCGCCGAACAATACCCAACCGGTAATGAGTAGCGCGATGACCGCTAGCCCGGAGGGCGCAAATTTCTTCATTCCACCGCCAAAGTACGGCTAAACATTTGTTCAGCGTCGAATTCCGGCCGACACTAGAAAGGGGCGCACAACAACATTAGTGAACCGTCCCTGAATCCACGTCATCGTCTGGAAAGCGGTTCTCAAGGTAGACCCTGATGCCATATTTCTGGATCGAGGCCAGCACCTCGGCCAATGCAGCCTCATCGGTCTCGAAAGGCTCATTGTAGACCGTCGAGGCATTCTCCTCGTCAACGACTTCAAGTGTCCAGCCCGCATCATCCTTGCCGCGAAAGATTTCCACATCGACGTAGGTTCGGTCACCTTCAATGCGCTGGCACAGTGGAGAGTTGATAATGATGGGATCGTCGTCGTCGTTCGTCATCAGGCACCTCGTCGAACAGTGAACCTGACGCAGCGCATGATGAAGTGCAAGGATTCGAATTCAGGTTAGCCGCGCGGTGAGAATAACCTGCCAGTCGCCCGCAGCAGGGGTTCGCGTCGACGCCGTTCTGTTGGTGACCTGACCAGGCATCAATGGTTAGCAAACAGCTCGTGCAGAAGTTGGATAAAGCGTCGGTGGGCTTCGCTGTGTAGCGCAGTCCAAGGAACGATCGCCAGGAAATCCTCGACAGTCATCCCGTCGACAGGCACGGCGTCGTCTTCTGTGAAACAAACATAGAGATGCGCTTCCACACGATCGAAAACGATCTTCCAGGATCCCTCGGTTCCACTTGCCAGGGTGAGGATTGTCATGAATGCGGCGCCGCGATCTGTCACGGTATTTTGGGATTGACGCGGCGGTGGCCTTCTCCCTCAACGCTGGTCCGTAGGGTTCGCTATGTCGTAGCCCGGCACCGGATCAAAAGTCGGTTCGAGTACATTCATCATTCGAGCAAAGGCGACGAACGCCTTTCGAGCTTCCTCCGCCGTCGCCTCATGAGCAAGAGCCGCGAGACACAGTCGACGGGCGTGGGCGCGGATCGGTCCGCTCCGTTCGGGCGACGTTAGAACGCATCAGCTCGTGGCGAAGGTATTGTAGGGAGTGCCCAAAACGACGGCGCAATAGATTTCGAGCAGGGCTTGCCGCGTCTGGTCAGCTTCTTCAACGAACCTATAGTCCATGGCCCGTATGCGTGCTTTCGCACTAGTGAAGGCCTCGAGGAACGCAGCATTGGTGATAAGACCAGCACGGCTGTCGGTGCCGACCTTGTAGCTCGCTACTGTGCGACCGGTGGCCTCGCGTGCGAGCCGGAAGGCGAATGCCGCCATTCTGTGAGTAGCGCCGGGCAGGCAATGCCTTCCATATCGAGCACGCAGACCGTTGGACCTCCCAACGTATAGATGCCGGCCATTTTCGCTGAACAGGTAGACCCCGCTCTTGGGCATGTCACGCGGGAGCCGGCCTTGGCTCACCGGCGTCATCACCATTAGGCGCTCAAATGACGGATGAAGCGTTTCTACTGTGGCGGCAAATCTTGGATGCATCACGGCCTTTCCAGCGTGGCTCGCTGCTGGGGTAAGTTAGAGCTTCAATATCGGATCAGTGCCAGTCCTGCCGCACCGGACGACACTTCATTGAGTCAAAATTCCAATGGCACGCGCAGTCGTGCGCGCTAGCGTGCAATCCGACGAAGATGGCGGATCGTCATATTCTGAAAGCGAGACGCCGGCAGAGATGAATGATAGCAGTTCCGGTGTCGCAAGGCCGTTGTCGACATAGTAGGCTTCCAATGCCGTGTCGTCGATCTCGTAGCCACACGGGCTGGCCTTGTTCATGATCTCGACCAAGCCATTTGCAAGCTGCATCTGTTTGAAATCGACTGCCTGTGCTGCTGACGCCGAAACCAAGCACACCACGGCGACCATAGTCCGTCTCATCATACCCCGTCCCTCCCTTTTTCAACACCGTGGCGGATGCCGAATCAAAGGGCAAGCCTGTCTAGGTTAAAGCCGCTTGGAAAGGCAAAAAGGCCGGGACCATGCCCGACCTTTTCTAGCGTCTCGACAGGCGGTGCCAGTACATCCGTGGTCACCGCTGGAGGCGATTTGCAGCCCAAGGTTAGGAGCGGAGGGTTAACGAGAAGTTAACCGAAAGGCGCCCACTGAAGCGTGGCGCAGGGCGGCGGAAGGGCAAGCATGTTGCGTTTCATGTCGCGTCGCGCTGCCGAGCGTGAGGCAAAACCCTTGAAAATCAAGGATCGTCAGTTGCAACATGCTGCGACATGAAGGTGGTTGACGTCGGCGGCTAAGTGCTTGAAATCGTTGGCGATCCCGGCAGGACTCGAACCTGCGACCATCGGCTTAGAAGGCCGGTGCTCTATCCAACTGAGCTACGGGACCTGAACCGGGGCAGGGCTGTCAGTGCGTCCAGGGGATCTTGCGATCGTAGCGAAAATTCTCGGCATAGGAAATCTGCCGGCGGCGCGCGTCCTTCGGCTCCTGAACGCGGAAGGCGATGCCGTTGCGCTGGGCATAGGCGACGGCCTCTTCCTTCGTCTCGAAGGTCAGGCGGATCTGGCTCTTCATGTCGCCCGACGACGTGTAGCCCATCAGCGGGTCGATCTTGCGCGGCTGTTCGGGATCGAATTCGAGCACCCAGAACCCGGTCTTGGCCTTGCCGGACTGCATCGCCGTCTTGGCGGGGCTGAAGATACGTGCGGACATCGATCATACTCCGTTCGGGCCGCATGGTCGGAGCGGCAGGATTCGAACCTGCGACCCTCTGGTCCCAAACCAGATGCGCTACCAGGCTGCGCTACGCTCCGACGGTCACTGCGGACGCAGCCTGCCTAGTTGGTCGGCAGGCCGTTCGCAAGGGGAAATACGCAATCGGGCCGGATTCTCAGGCGCGCAGGGCGGCAAGCCCGGCTTCGATGTCGGCCTTGATGTCGGCGACGTCCTCGAGGCCGATCTGGAGGCGCAGGACGGGGCCTGGATAGTCGACCTTCGAAACGGTCCGGTCCGAAAGGTTGACGTGGACCGCCAGGCTCTCGTAGCCGCCCCACGAATAGCCGAGACCGAATATCTTCAACGCGTCGAGAAAGGCATGCGCCTCACGCTCGCCGCCCGACTTCAGCACGATCGAGAAGATGCCGGACGAGCCGGAGAAATCGCGCTTCCAGATCGCGTGGTCGGGATGGCTTTCGAGCGCGGGGTGCAGAACCTGCGCCACCTCGTCGCGGGTCTCCAGCCAGCGGGCGAGCTCCAGCGCGCTTTGCTGATGGCGTTCGAGCCGCACGCCCATGGTGCGCAGGCCGCGCAGCACCTGGTAGACGTCGTCGGGCGCCGAGCACACGCCCATCGTCAGATAGGTGTCCCAAAGCTGCTCCCAGCAATCCGCATTGGCCGAGACGGTGCCGAGCAGTACGTCCGAATGCCCGGCGGGATACTTCGTCGCGGCATGAATCGAGATGTCGACGCCATGGTCGAGCGGCTTGAAATAAAGCGGCGTCGCCCAGGTATTGTCCATCATCACGATCGCGCCGCCGGCATAGGCGGCCTCGGCGATCGCGGGTATGTCCTGCATTTCGAACGTGTTGGAGCCGGGCGCTTCGGTGAAGACGACCTTTGTGTTCGGCTTCATCAGCCTGGCAATTCCGGCGCCCACGCGCGGCGCGTAATATTCCACCTCGACGCCGAGCCGCTTCAGCATGGAATCGGCAAAGCGGCGGGTCGGATTGTAGATCGAATCGACGATCAGCACGTGATCACCGGCCGACAGGAAGGCGAGGAGCGGAATCGTCACCGCCGCGAGGCCCGACGGAACGAGGATCGTGCCCGCGGAGCCCTCGAGATCGTCGATCGCCTGGCAGAGCGCATCGGAAGTCGGCGTTCCGCGGGTGCCGTAAGTATATTTCTGGTTGCGCGAGGCCATCGTCGCGGCATCGGGGAAGAGTACGGTGGAAGCGTGGACGACGGGCGGATTGACGAAGCCGAAATAATCGCGCGGATTGTTGCCGCCATGGGCGAGGCGGGTGTTGATACCCTTGCGATCGACATCGTTCTTCATGCTTTTCCACCTTTGGTTTCAAGTCTTGGCGAGATCAATACGCGGCTGCACGAATTGGTGCAATGCAGCGGTCCTGCCCATCCGCTGGGCAAAGGACGGGGCCGAGGCGACGTGGGGGAAGATGGCCGAATGATGACGGGCCGATAGGTCCACTGGCGCTTTCAGGCTTGACCCAGCAAAATTTATGGCCTTCGATGGCCTTCGTGAATGGGAGACAGGGCAGGGGGCCGGCGTCGCCGCAGTTCGCTGTGGCGCATGAGGCCGCTCACGCGGCTCCCAGACAAAACAAGACGGAGCATTAGGAACATGCTTCGAAAACAAGAGGGTAAGTGGGCAATGAACAAATTTATGGTGGGAATTCTCGGTGGTGCGGCGATGGCGCTCGGCGCATCGACTGCTTCGGCTGCGACCCTCGACGACGTCAAGGCCAAGGGCTTCGTCCAGTGCGGCGTTCACACCGGCCTGGCCGGGTTCGCCGCCCCCGATGACGCCGGCGACTGGACCGGTTTCGACGTTGATTTGTGCCGCGCCGTTGCGGCGGCGGTCTTCGGCGACGCCGAAAGCGTTCAGTACACGCCGACCAACGCGACGGAGCGCTTCACCGCGCTGCAGTCGGGCGAAATCGACCTGCTCGCTCGCAACACGACCTGGACGCTGACGCGCGACACCACGCTCGGCCTGAGCTTCGCCGGCGTGAACTACTATGACGGCCAGGGCTTCATGATCAACCAGACCGCCCTGCCGGACATCAATTCGGCTCTGCAGCTCTCGGGCGCGGCGATCTGCGTGCAGTCCGGCACGACGACCGAACTCAACCTCGCCGACTATTTCGCGGCCAACAACATGGAATACAACCCGGTTGTCTTCCAGGGCTTCGACGAGACCAACGCCGCCTATGAGGCCGGCCGTTGCGACGCCTACACGACCGACGCCTCGGGCCTCTACGCGCTTCGCCTGACGCTCGCCAATCCGGACGAGCACGTCGTTCTGCCGGAGATCATCTCCAAGGAGCCGCTCGGACCTGCCGTGCGCCAGGGCGACGAGCAGTGGTTCAACATCGTCAAGTGGACCCTCTACGCGATGGTCCAGGCCGAAGAACTCGGCATCACTTCGGAAAACCTCGAGGAGATGCTGAATTCCGAAAACCCGGAAATCCGCCGCGTGCTCGGTCTCGAAGACGAGTCGACGATCGGCCAGGGCCTCGGTCTCGAAAACGACTGGGTCCAGAACATCGTCCGCGAAGTCGGCAATTACGGTGAAGTGTTCGACCGCAACATCGGCGCCGGCAGCCCGCTCGCCATCGCCCGCGGCCTGAACGCGCTGTGGACCGACGGCGGCCTGCAATACGCAATGCCGCTGCGCTAAGCAGGTTCGGACTGGTTTCGGGAGGCGGATTCCGCCTCCCGTTCTCTTTGGCGCGGAGGGAAAATGGCTTCGCAGATGAGTGTGCGCGGCGAAGAGCCCGCACGGGCGTCCTGGGTGAATGACCCCAAGACGCGCGGCATCGTCTTTCAGGTCGTCGTCGCGGTTGCGCTGATCGGCTTCATTTACTGGATCATCGGCAACACGGCGGAAAACCTGCGGCGCGCGAACATCGCGTCGGGCTTCGCCTTTCTCAACGGGCGCAGCGGCTTCGATCTGAGCCAGGCGCTGATTCCCTATTCGTCGAACTCGACCTTCATGCGGGCCATCATCGTCGGCCTCCTGAACACGCTCCTCGTGGCGGTGACCGGCATCATCACGGCGACCATCGTCGGCTTTCTGGTCGGCATCGGGCGCCTGTCGGGCAACTGGCTGATCGCGCGGATCTGCACCGTCTATGTCGAGATCTTCCGCAATCTTCCGCCGCTTCTCGTCATCTTCTTCTGGTATGTCGGCGTGCTGTCGGTCCTGCCCGGACCGCGCCAGTCGGTCGACCTTCCGCTTGGCGGCATGATCAACAATCGCGGCTTCTACGTGCCGCGGATCATCGCCGAGCCCGGCTTCTGGCTCGTTCCGGCAGCGTTCGCGCTCGCGGTCGTCGTGGTCTTCGTGATCTGGCGCTGGGCGCGCCGGCGGCAGATGGCGACCGGACAGATTTTCCCGACCTTCCGTGTCGCGCTGGCGCTGCTCGTCGGCCTGCCCATCGTCGCATTCCTCGTCACCGGCTCGCCGGCGACGATCGAGTATCCGGAGATGGCGGGCTTCAGCCTGCAGGGCGGTTGGGTGGTGCGGCCCGAATTCCTGTCGCTCTACCTCGCTCTGTCGCTCTACACCGCCTCGTTCATCGCCGAGATCGTGCGTGCGGGCGTCCTCGGCGTGGCCAAGGGCCAGTCGGAGGCAGCCTATTCGCTCGGTCTTTCGCCGCGCCGCACGCTGCGCCTCGTCGTGGTGCCGCAGGCGATGCGGATCATCATCCCGCCGCTGACGAGCCAGTATCTGAACCTGACCAAGAACTCGTCGCTGGCGATCGCGGTCGGCTACGCGGATCTGGTGGCGATCGGCCAGACGACCATGAACCAGACGGGTCAGGCCATCGAGGTCGTGGCGATCTGGATCGTCGTCTATCTCGGTCTCAGCCTGATCACCTCGGCATTCATGAACTGGTACAACGCCAAGATGGCGTTGGTGGAGCGGTAGGGCCATGCAGGAACACGGCCTTTCCTACGTCCGCATGGAGATGGTGAACGCCCAGAATGCGCCCGAGCGCGAGAAGGGCGTCACCCGCTGGCTGCGCAAGAACCTGTTCGCGACACCCGTCGACGGGCTCCTGACGCTGATCGGCCTCCTGATCGTCGCCTATGCGCTGCCCAACATCGTGCGGTGGGCGTTCATCGACGCCGCCTGGATCGGCCCCGACCGCTCGGTCTGCTCGACGCAGTCGCAGGGCGGCATCCAGCCTGATGGCTGGTCCGGCGCCTGCTGGGCCTTCGTCAACGCGAAGTTCTCGCAGTTCATGTACGGCCGGTATCCGGTGTTCGAACGCTGGCGCGTGGACCTGACGGCGGTGATGTTCATCGCCCTGCTGGTGCCACTCCTGATCCCGCGCATCCCCTACAAGGCGCTGAACGCGATCTTTTTCTTCGGCGTCTTCCCGGTGGTCGCCTATTTCCTGCTCGTCGGCGGCAATTTCGGCCTCAACCGCGTCCAGACCTCGCTCTGGGGCGGCCTGCTGGTCACGATGGTCCTGTCCTTCGTCGCAATCTCGGTCTCGCTGCCCTTCGGCATCCTCCTGGCACTCGGACGGCGATCGAGGCTGCCGGTGATCAAGATGATCTGCGTCGTCTTCATCGAGACGATCCGCGGCGTGCCATTGATCAGCGTCCTGTTCATGGCGAGCGTCATGCTGCCGCTCTTCATGCCGGCCGGCACGACCTTCGACCGCTTCCTGCGCGCCGTCGTCGGCCTGTCGATCTTCGCTTCCGCCTATATGGCAGAGGTGGTGCGCGGTGGCCTGCAGGCCATTCCGAAGGGTCAGTATGAGGGCGCGTCCTCGCTCGGCCTCGGCTATTGGCAGTCGATGGGGCTGATCGTTCTTCCGCAGGCGCTGAAGCTGGTGATCCCGGGCATCGTGAACACCTTCATCGGGCTCTTCAAGGACACCAGCCTCGTCTACATCGTCGGCATGTTCGACCTTCTGGCGATCGTGCGCCAGAACTTCTCGGATGCGAACTGGGCCTCGCCGCAGACGCCGAAATCCGGCCTGATCTTCACCGGGCTGATCTTCTGGGCGTTCTGCTTCGCGATGTCGCGCTATTCGATCTACATCGAACGCCGGCTCGACACCGGCCACAGAAAATAAGGCCAAGGGGAACCGACATGGCTACTCAAGACGCCGTCATGGCAAGCGACCGCCCGCTCGACCGTTCGAAGATGCAGATCTCCGACACCGATGTGGCGATCGAGATCATCGGCATGCACAAATGGTATGGCGACTTCCACGTGCTGCGCGACATCAACCTGAAAGTGATGCGCGGTGAGCGCATCGTCGTCTGCGGCCCCTCGGGTTCGGGCAAATCGACCATGATTCGCTGCATCAACCGGCTGGAAGAGCACCAGAAGGGCAAGATCATCGTCGACGGGATCGAACTGACCAACGATCTGAAGAAGATCGACGAAGTGCGCCGCGAAGTCGGCATGGTGTTCCAGCACTTCAATCTCTTCCCGCATTTGACCATCCTCGAGAACTGCACTTTGGCGCCGATCTGGGTGCGCAAGATGCCGAAGAAGCAGGCCGAAGAGATTGCGATGCACTATCTGGAGCGCGTCAAGATTCCCGAGCAGGCCCACAAATATCCCGGCCAGCTTTCGGGCGGCCAGCAGCAGCGCGTGGCGATCGCGCGCTCATTGTGCATGAACCCGCGCATCATGCTCTTCGACGAGCCGACCTCGGCGCTCGATCCGGAGATGATCAAGGAAGTGCTGGAGACGATGGTCGGTCTCGCCGAGGAAGGCATGACCATGATCTGCGTGACGCACGAAATGGGCTTCGCACGCCAAGTTGCCAATCGCGTGATCTTCATGGATCAAGGCCAGATCGTCGAACAGAACGTGCCGGAGAAGTTCTTCGACAATCCGCAGCATGAGCGCACCAAGCTCTTCCTGAGCCAGATCCTGCACTGAAGATGCCGACGCGAAGCCGCCGGATGCGGCTGCTTCGCGGGATGCTCGCGATCGCGGCCCTTGCCGCGGTCGCCTTCGTTCTCGGCGCCATCGTGCCGCGCCCGCTCTTCGCGCCCGACGCGGAGCCGTCGACGAGGCAGGTGCTGCTTGTCGCCAACGCCATCCACACCGACATCGCCTTCCCCGCCGATCCCGACATTCTCGCCCGGTTCGGCTTCCTCGCCGAGGATGGGCTGCCTTTGGACGCGCCCGAACTTGCCTGGCTGGTCATCGGCTGGGGCGGACGCGCGTTCTATCTCGAAACGCCCACCTGGGCCGATCTGAAGCCGGGCCCGGCGGCGAAGGCATTGACGCTCGACCGCGCGGTGCTCCACACCGCGCTTGGTGGCGAAATCGCACTGCCTGCCGAGGGTGTCGTCATCCTCGACGTCTCCGAGCGGGAAATGACGGCGATGATCGACGAGGTGCTGGCGACGCTGGTGCCGGACGCCGCCGGCCGGCCGGACGTGATCGAGGGTGCCGGCTATGGCGAGTTCGATCGCTTCTACGAAGCGCGGGGCTGGTTCAACGTGCTCGTCGGCTGCAATCTTTGGACGAGCCGCGTGCTGCGCGAAGGCGGCTTTCGAACCGGCTGGTGGAACCCGCTACCGGTGAGCCTCGTCTGGTCCGTTGCAACTCATAATGCGGCGGCGTCGAACCCGTAGAGCCAGTCGAAATCCGCCGCGAGGCGTTCGGGGCTGCGCGTCTTCAGGACGAGGTTGCGCGCAAGCGCGACCGGGCTGGCCGCATGCCAGGCGAAGCGGTTGAACCGCGCGCGACCGGCAACGCGGGCAAGGCGCGGGCGGCGGACGGCCTCAAAGCGGGCGAGGCCCGAAGCGATGTCGGGCGCGGCGGCGAGGGCGCTGGCCAACGCCGCGCCATCCTCGATCGCCATCGCCGCGCCCTGCGCGGCGTAGGGCGTCATGGCATGTGCGGCATCGCCGAGGAGGAAGCCGCTCGCATTCCCCCATCTGCCCGATGGGTCGACGTCGTGAAGCGGCCAGCGCGTCCAGCCGTGTACGCGCGAGAGCAGGTCACGCAACGTGCCAACGCGATCCTCCGGCAGCGGCGCTGCGTCTTCGACGGCTTGCGACCAGTCGTCCGTACCGGCATTCCCCGGCATGATCGCGACCAGATTGAGCGCTTGACCCTGCCGGACCGGGTAGGCAACGAGGTGAAAGGAGGCGGCGAGGAGCGCGGTGACGCTGGTCGGCGACAAATGGGCGGTGACGTCGGCGAAGGCTGGATGGTTGGCTTCGACGAGCGCGCGCCACGCGACGTGGCCGCTGAACCGGGCCGGCGAGGAGCCGGGTATGCGGGCGCGCATCGCGGACCACACGCCATCGGCGCCGATGATCAGATCGGCATTTGCCGGGCGATCGATTTCCGTTCCGAAACGGATGCTTATCCGAGGTTCCCGCAACGCCGCATCAAGCAAGATCTGTTGCAAATCGCCGCGATGGATGACGAGATAGGGTGCCCCCCAGCGCCTTGACGCGAAATCGCCCAGCGCGACGGCGGCGAGCGGTTTCAGGGTGCGCGCATCGCGAAGTTCGATCGCTCGCGGCGCGACGGATGCCGCTTGAAGCGCGGGCAGGAGGCCAAGGCGATCGAGAAGTCGGGTCGCATTGGGGGAAAGCTGCAACCCGGCACCGACCGGCTCAAGGCTTTGCGCGCGTTCGTGGATTTCGACGTCGAAGCCCGCGCGGGCAAGGAAGAGGGCGCTCGTCAGGCCGGCAATGCCGGCGCCTGCGATCTCGACGCGCCGGCCCGCGCTCACCTCAAGCGGCGTGTTCGTGATAGGCCGCGCCCGCCGGAACGCTCTCGCCGGCCTTCAGGCTTGCATTGAAGCGGTAGAGCGTCGAGCAGTAGGGGCAGACTTTCTCGTCGCCGTCGCCCATGTCGAGGAAGACGTGCGGATGGTCGTAAGGCGGGTTCGCACCGACGCACATGAATTCCTTGACGCCGATCTCGATGACCGGATGACCCTCGTCGTTCTGGAAATGGGGAATTGCGTGGCCGGCCATGACGGACTCCGAAGATCGTACGAATAGGCCTTGAGCGTTTGCAGCATCGGCCCCACCATTGCAAGATGCGTGATATGAAACTGTCGCAAAAGGCTGGCAGGAACGGGCATTGGTCGCGATGGTCGCGGCGCGGGGGAGCCGGGTGATCTGATGAACGAGATGAAGCCAGTCGAACGAAGCTTTGCAAGCCCGGTGGCAAAGCTCGTCAAGTCGCCGGACGACAATCCGGACCGCTTCGTCAATCGCGAATTCTCCTGGCTGCAGTTCAATCGCCGCGTGCTGGATGAATCGCAGAACCCCAACCATCCGCTCCTGGAGCGGCTGCGCTTCCTGTCGATCTCGGCGACCAATCTCGACGAGTTCTTCATGGTTCGCGTCGCCGGCCTCGCAGGACAGGTGCGCGCCGGCATCGCCATCAAGAGCCCGGACGGGCGCACGCCCGAGGAACAGCTCGAGCAGATTTTGCTCGAGGTTTCGAGCCTTCAGGAGGACCAGCAGAAGAGCTTTTCGCTGCTCGCCGAACTCCTGCGCAAGGAGGGCGTCGAGATCGTCCGCACCGCGCCCCTGTCGAAGGAGGACAAGGCGTGGCTGGAGGACCATTTCCTCGAGGCGATCTATCCGGTGCTGACGCCGCTCTCGGTCGATCCGGCGCATCCGTTCCCGTTCATCCCCAATCTCGGCTTCTCGATGGCGCTGCAACTGCGCCATCGCAAGGAGGGGGAGGAGATGTCGGCGCTGCTGCGCCTGCCGATGGCGCTCAACCGCTTCATCCGCCTGCCGGACAAGCGCAAGCACACGCGGTTCATCGCGCTGGAGGATGTCGTCGAGCTCTTCATCGGGCGGCTCTTTCCCGGCTATGAGGTC
Organism: Pseudomonadota bacterium; assembly: GCA_023389195.1. Lineage (GTDB taxonomy): Bacteria > Pseudomonadota > Alphaproteobacteria > Rhizobiales > Rhizobiaceae > Aliihoeflea. The sequence goes on along the minus strand of JAEWET010000003.1, from coordinate 64,795 downwards.
AAGGGTTCGGGTACGTTTCGCATCATCCGCGACAGCGATATCGAGGTGGAGGAAGAAGCCGAGGATCTGGTGCGCCTGTTCGAGACCGCGCTGAAGCGGCGCCGGCGCGGGCAGGTGATCCGCATCGAGTTCGACGACGAGATGCCGGCGGCGCTGCGCGACTTCGTCGCCTCGCAGCTCAATGTCGGCCCCTCGCGCATCAGTGTCCTCTCCGGCCCGCTGGCGATCAGCCAGATATCGGAGATCGTCTCCCTGCCGCGCGAGGATTTGAAGTTCCAGCCCTTCAACCCGCGCTTCCCCGAACGCATCCGCGAACATGGCGGCGATTGCTTCGCGGCGATCCGCGAGAAGGACATCGTTGTCCACCACCCTTATGAATCCTTCGACGTGGTCGTCCAGTTCCTGCGCCAGGCGGCGCTCGATCCGGACGTCGTCGCGATCAAGCAGACGCTTTATCGGACTTCGAACGACAGCCCGATCGTCCGCGCGCTGATCGACGCCTCGGAGGCGGGCAAATCGGTGACGGCGCTTGTCGAGCTCAAGGCGCGGTTCGACGAGGAGGCCAACATCCGCTGGGCACGCGACCTCGAGCGGGCGGGCGTGCAGGTCGTGTTCGGCTTCCTCGAACTGAAGACGCACTCCAAGATGTCGCTCGTCGTGCGCCGCGAGGACGGCAAGCTGCGCAACTACGTGCACCTCGGCACCGGCAATTATCACCCGATCACGGCGCGTATCTATACGGACCTCTCCTATTTCACCTGCGACCCGCAGATCGCGCGCGACGTGGCGCAGGTCTTCAACTTCATCACCGGCTATGCCGAGCCGACCGACCAGATGAAGCTCGCCATCTCGCCCTTCACGCTGCGCCAGCGCCTGCTCGACCACATTCGGGGTGAGATCGACTTCGCCAACAAGGGCAAGCCGGCGCAGATCTGGCTGAAGATGAACTCGCTGGTCGATCCGGTCGTCATCGATGCGCTTTACGAGGCGAGCCGTGCGGGCGTCGAGATCGACATCGTCGTGCGCGGCATCTGCTGCCTGCGCCCGCAGGTCCCGGGCCTGTCCGACAACATCCGCGCCAAGTCGATCGTCGGCCGCTTCCTGGAGCACAGCCGCATCTACTGCTTCGGCAACGGCCACGGCCTGCCGTCGGACGAGGCGATCGTCTACATCGCGTCGGCCGACATTATGCCGCGTAATCTCGACCGGCGCGTCGAAACGCTGGTTCCCATCACCAATCCGACCGTGCACGAGCAGGTCCTCGGCCAGATCATGCTCGGAAACCTGATGGACAACCGGCAAAGTTTCGAAGTATTGCCGGACGGCACCTCGCGGCGGATGACGCCGGAGGAGGGGGAAGAGCCGTTCAACGCGCAGGAATATTTCATGACGAACCCGTCGCTCTCCGGTCGCGGAAATGCCCTGAAATCCCATGCGCCGAAACGCATCGCGCGCCACCGCCGCAAGAAGCATGACTAAGGCCGCATGATCGCCACCTCCCAGGGCCGGTTGCAGGACCGGCGTCCGCTGTCGATCATCGACATCGGCTCGAATTCCATCCGTCTCGTCATCTATGAGGGCATCGCGCGCTCGCCGACCGTGCTCTTCAACGAGAAGATGCTGGCGGGCCTCGGCCGCGGCATCGTGACGACCGGCAAGCTCGACCCCGATGGCGTACGCCGCGCGGTCGAGGAATTCGGCCGCTTCCGCGCCCTATCCGAGCAGGCTGGCGCCGAAAGCCTCCACGTCATCGCGACCGCCGCCGCGCGCGAGGCGGAAAACGGGCCGGATTTCATCTCGCGCGCCGAGGACATTCTCGGCACGAAGATCAAGGTCCTGACCGGCCGGCAGGAAGCCTACTATTCCGCGCTCGGCATCATTTCCGGCTTTCATCCGGCCGACGGCATCGCGGGCGATCTTGGCGGCGGCAGCCTCGAACTCGTCGACGTTTCGGGCGAGACGATCGGCGACGGCATCACCCTCCCGCTCGGCGGGCTTCGCCTGCAGGAAATGGCGCAGAACTCGCCAACGGCCGCGACCAAGATCGCGCGCACCGAACTGATCCGCGCCCAGCTTCTGCGCGCGGGGCAGGGCCGCACCTTCTATTGCGTCGGCGGCACGTGGCGAAACCTTGCCCGCCTCCACATGATGGTGAACGGCTACCGCCTCAACGTGATGCACCACTACGAAATGCCGATGGAAGGGCTGTCCGACTTCCTGAAACAGGTCGCGTCCGGCGAACTCGACAAGGTCAAGGGCATCGACCGGATCTCCAAGAACCGGCGCGGGCTCTTGCCTTACGGCGCGACGACGCTGCTCGAAGTCATGCGCTCGATGAAGCCGGAAAAGGTAGTGGTCTCGGCGCTCGGCGTGCGCGAGGGCTATCTTTATTCGCTGTTGTCAGACGAGGAAAAACAGAAGGACCCACTGATCTCGGCCGCCGAGGAACTGGCGATCCTGCGCGCCCGCTCGGTCACCCATTCGCGCGAACTGGCCGAATGGACGGGGACAAGCTTCCGCACCTTCGGGATCGAGGAAAGCGAGGCGGATTCGCGCTACCGGCAGGCCGCATGCCTGCTCGCCGATATCGGCTGGCGCGCGCACCCCGAATATCGCGGCACGCAGTCGCTCAACATCATCGCCCACGCTTCGTTCATCGGCGTCGACCATCCCGGCCGCGCCTTCATCGCGCTGGCGAACCTGTTCCGGCACGAGGGCGTCTTCGAGGACTCCGTCTCGCCGGAGATGCGGGCGCTGGCAACGCCCCATTATGTCGAGCGCGCCCGCGTTCTCGGCGCGCTGCTGCGCGTCGTCTATCTGCTCTCGGCCTCGATGCCGGGCATCATTCCGAATCTGACCTGGCGCACGCGGCCCGACGGCACACTCTGCCTGGTCATCCCTGCTGAACATGCCGGCCTGATGGGCGAGCGCCCCGCCGGGCGCATGGCGCAGTTGTCCAAGGTTCTAGGGCGGCCGATGGAACTGGTGGTCGACGGCGAATAGCTATTCGCCGGCGGCGATATCGAACGCGACGACCCGGCGCTTCTCGAATTTCACGCCGACCTCGCCGCGCACGAGTTGCAGCGCGCGTTCGCCGAAGACTTCGCGGCGCCAGCCCGCGAGGGCCGGAACCGTGGCGTCCTCGCCTTCGCCGGCGATCTTTTCGAGGTCGTCGCCCGAGGCGAGCACCTTCGGCGCGACGCCTTCCTTCTCGGCGATCATCTTGAGAAGGACCTTCAGGAGTTCGACGGCGGCGCCCGATCCTTCCGGCTGATGCACCTGCTTGGGCATTTTCGGAAGCTGCTCCTTGGGCAGGTCTAGCGCCTTGTTGACGATTTCGAGAAGCGCGGCGGCGGTCGACGAGCGCTCCCAGCCCTTCGGCGTCGAACGCAATCGCCCGAGCGCCTGGCTGTCGCGCGGGCCTTGCTGGGCGATCTCGTAAATGGCGTCGTCCTTGACGACGCGCTGACGCGGCACGTCACGCTCGCGCGCCTCGCGGTCGCGCCATGCGGCCAGCGCCTGCACGATCGCCAGTTCCTGCGGCTTGCGCACCCGCATCTTGAGCCGCTTCCAGGCATCGTCGGGATGTGGATCGTAAGTCTCGCGGGCGGTGAGGACGTCCATTTCTTCGGTCAGCCAGTGGGCGCGATCCTCGCGCTCGAGTTCGGCGCGCAGATGTTCGTAGACATCGATCAGGTAGGTGACATCGGCGAGCGCATATTCGAGCTGCTTGTCGGAAAGCGGGCGATGGCGCCAATCGGTGAAGCGGGACGACTTGTCGAGCCGGGTTCCGGTGATCCGTTGGACGAGCTGGTCATAGGAGACGCTGTCGCCGAAGCCGCAGACCATCGCCGCGACCTGCGTGTCGAAGACGGGATGCGGGATCATGTCGCCGAGATGGAAGACGATCTCGATGTCCTGCCGCGCAGCATGGAAGACCTTGATGACCTTCTCGTTCGCCATCAGGCGGAAGAAGGGTGCGAGGTCGATGTTCTTGGAAAGCGGATCGACCAAGGCGGTGACGCCGGGCGCGGCCATCTGGATCAGGCACAGGATGGGCCAGAACGTCGTCTCGCGAATGAATTCGGTATCGACGGTGACGAAGCTCGACTGTTCGAGCTGGGCGACGACGGCTTCGAGTTCGGCCTGATCCTGAATGAGATGCATGTCTTGCTTGGCTATCCTGTCGTTTGCTTCTCATTCACAGCCGATCGACCGTGCGTCAACCGGATTCTCGACGCGGATCAGTTCGACCTGTCGGCCTTGCCCGGCTTGTGCGCAAGCTTGGCGAAGAACGGCGAGGTCCGCAAAAGCGCGGTGAAGCGGCCGCGCTCGGCACGCGGCGGGGCGGCGCGCACGCGCATCCGGTAGAGCGTGACGCAGATGAAGAGCGCGTAGACACCGACCAGATAGAAGAAGAGCGCCGAATTGCCGAACTGCGTCAGCAACGCCGAAGAGGCGAGGGGGCCGATCACGGCACCGATGGCATAGAAGAACATCAACGCGGCGGCGACCTTCACATAGCCGCCTTCGCCCGCATTGTCGTTTCCGTGCGCCGCCGCCAGCGAATAGATCGGCATGGCGAAGGCCGAGAATATCAGGATCAGCGCGAAATGGATCAGGCTGCCCGCGTCGGTCGCCAGCGCGAGCGCGAGCGCGGCCAGCATTGCGGCGGCGGAGGTCAGCAGCAGGGTCTTGCGCCGGTCCCAGCGGTCAGACAGGGACCCGAGCGGATATTGCAGCACAACGCCGCCGATGACGCCCAATGAGATGAAGGTTGCGATCTCGCCGACATTCATGCCGATCGACTGCGCATAGAGCGGGCCGACGAGACGAAACGCGCTGTTGGCGAGCCCCGCGACTGCCGAGCCGATGCAGGCGAGCGGCGAGATCAGCCAGACGCTCTTCAGGTCGAGCTTCAGTTCCACCGGCGGCTTGGGATTGGAGCGGTCGCCGCGCGAGACCGGCACGAGCGACAGCGTGATCATGATCGCCATCACGCCGAAGATCGTGAAGCCCTCGATGCCGAAAAGCGGGATCATGAACTGCGAGAGCGTCGTGCCGACGAGATCGATGACGCGATAGAGGGCAGTCGCGCGCCCGCGCGCCTCGTTGCCGACGCTGGAATTGATCCAGCTTTCCATCACGGTGAAGAGGCCGGCGAAACAGAAGCCGATAATGAAGCGGACGATGATCCACAGCACCGGATCAACGAACAGAACCAGCGTCAGCGTACCGCTCGCGGCTAGGGCGGCGAGCGCAGCGAAGCAGCGTATGTGGCCGACCGCGCGCAGCATCTGCGTGATCGTCATGCAGCCGAGGAAGAAACCGGCGAAATAAGCCGCACCGATGACGCCGATGAGGCCGGTCGAAAAGCCTTCCTCCTGGCCACGCAGTGCGATCAGCGTGCCCTGCAGTCCATTACCGGCGAGCAGGATGCCGGCGGCGAGGAGCAGGGGAAGGAGAGGGCGGATGGAGGTCATGGGAATCCGTGCCGGGTTCTTCGTTCTATAGTCCGCGCCACGGCGCGAAGCCATGATCCAGCCCGGCCTTGAGGGTGACCCCACAGGCATCGTGGGTGGCAGCCACGGCTCGAACGCTTGCACCGCGGATGCGGGATCGTCGACGGCGAACGTGCCGAATGGGATCTGATCGGATTCGCCCAAAGCTGCGCGGCGAGCGTGCTTCACATTATTTGTGAATTTTGCTTATTACTGTTATGATCGCTCACAAATATGGAGACTGTTATGGCAACAATGACCATTTCCCTGCCCGAGAAGATGAAGGAGTGGGTCGAGGATCAACTCGAAGCCGGCTATTTCGCCAGTTCCAGCGATTACGTCCGCGATCTGATCCGGCGCGACCGCGAGAAGCGAGAGGCGGAGCGCGACAAGGAAGTGCGCATGGAGGAGTTGCGCCGGATCATCGACGAGGGAATGGCGAGCGGCATCAGCAATCGGTCGCTTGACGACATATTTGCCGAAGCCAAGGAGATGGCGAGACTGAGCGGTACGCTGCGTGACTGAGTACCGGCTGAGCGAGCGGGCGGACGCAGACCTTTCAAGCATATTCGTCTACGGTTTCGAACAGTTCGGCGAGCGACAGGCCGCGCGCTATTTCGAGGAATTGAAGGGCGTGTTCGACAAGCTGGCTCAGTTCCGCAAGATGGGCCGCCGCGCCGATTCCATTCGCAATGGCCTTCGCCGGCATGAGCACGGCAGTCACGTCATCTTCTACGTCGAGGAAAGCGAAGGCATCGTGATCGTCGCGGTCGTTCACGCCCAAAGCCTGCGCGGACTGGACCTTTGAGCTGATCCGCTCAACCATACCGACGACCGGCAAAACTTGACAAAAGCGACACTGCGTGCGCTTGTCGCGCCGATTTTCGGAGCGCCCGAGGCGCTTCTCATTGCTATCCAGAATTCGGAAGAACCTCCCATGCACGCCTATCGCAGCCACACTTGCGCGCAACTTCGAAAGAGCGACGTCGGCGCGAATGTTCGCGTGTCCGGCTGGGTGCATCGCGTGCGCGACCATGGCGGCCTCCTCTTCATCGACCTGCGTGACCATTACGGCCTGACGCAGATCGTCGCCGATCCCGATTCGCCGTGCTTCAAGGTCGCCGAGACGGTGCGCGGCGAATGGGTCATCCGCGTCGATGGCGAGGTCAAGGCGCGCATGGACGAGACGGTCAACGCGAACCTGCCGACCGGCGAGATCGAGATCTTCGCGCGCGACATGGAAGTGCTGTCCAAGGCCAAAGAACTCCCGCTGCCGGTCTTCGGCGAGCCGGACTATCCCGAGGACATCCGCCTCAAGTACCGCTTCCTCGACCTGCGCCGCGAAAGCCTGCACAGGAACATTGTGCAGCGCACGAAGATCATCGCCGAAATGCGCAAGCGCATGGCCGACGTCGGGTTCACCGAATATTCGACGCCGATCCTGACGGCCTCCTCGCCTGAAGGCGCGCGCGACTTCCTCGTGCCGTCGCGCCTCCATGAAGGCACGTTCTACGCGCTGCCTCAGGCGCCGCAGATCTACAAACAGTTGATCATGGTGTCGGGCTTCGACCGCTATTTCCAGATCGCGCCCTGCTTCCGCGACGAGGACCCGCGCGCCGACCGTCTGCCGGGCGAGTTCTACCAGCTCGACCTCGAAATGAGCTTCGTCGAGCAGGAAGACGTGCTCTCGACGATGGAGTCGGTGCTGCGTCAGGTGTTCGAGACCTTCGCGGGCGGCAAGCCGGTGACGCAGAAATTCCCGCGCATTGCCTATGACGAGGCCATGCGCAAATACGGCTCCGACAAGCCGGACCTGCGCAACCCGATCGAGATGCAGGACGTCTCCGACCATTTCCGCGGCTCGGGCTTCAAGGTGTTCGCGAACATTCTCGCTTCGGGCGAGCAGAACCAGATTTGGGCAATCCCGGCGAAGACCGGCGGCTCGCGCGCATTCTGCGACCGGATGAACTCCTGGGCGCAGGGCGAGGGCCAGCCGGGTCTCGGCTATATCTTCTGGCGCAAGGAAGGCGACAAGCTCGAAGGCGCCGGCCCGCTTGCCAAGAACATCGGCGAGGAGCGCACCGAGGCGGTCCGCCATCAACTTGGCCTCGATGACGGCGATGCCTGCTTCTTCGTCGCGGGCGATCCGAAGAAGTTCGTCTCCTTCGCAGGCGCTGCGCGCACGCGGGCGGGCGAGGAACTGAACCTCGTCGACCGCGACCGATTCGAACTGTGCTGGATCGTGGACTTCCCGTTCTTCGAATGGAACGAGGACGAGAAGAAGATCGACTTCGCGCACAACCCGTTCTCGATGCCGCAGGGCGGCATGGAAGGCTTGCAGGGCGACGATCCGCTGGCGCTGAAGGCGTTCCAGTACGACATGGTCTGCAACGGCTTCGAGATCGCGTCGGGCGGCATCCGCAACCATTTGCCCGAGACGATGGTCAAGGCGTTCGAGATGGTGGGTCTCAGCCGAGAGACGGTCGAGGAGCGCTTCGGCGGCCTCTATCGCGCGTTCCAGTACGGCGCGCCGCCGCATGGCGGCATGGCGGCAGGCATCGACCGCATCGTCATGCTTCTGGTCGGCGCGAAGAACCTGCGCGAAGTGACCATGTTCCCGATGAACCAGCAGGCGCAGGACCTGCTGATGAACGCGCCGTCGCCGGCAACGCCGCAGCAACTGCGCGAACTGCACTTGCGCGTCGCGCCGACGGCGAAGAAGGACGCGTGACGAATGACGGGCGGCATGACCGAGCAGCGTCGCCCGCGCATTCTCCTGACGGGATTTTCGGTCTTCCCCGGCGCTCCGGTCAACCCGACCGAGGCGCTGGTGGGAAGCCTGCGCGAGACACCGCCCGCAATCGATGCCGATCTGAAAACGGCTGTGCTGTCCGTCGAATACGACACGATCGCGGCTCAGCTTGCCGCGCTCTGCGCGGATTTCGAGCCGGACATCGCGCTGCATTTCGGGCTCGCGCGTGAATGCAAAGGATTTCGCCTCGAGCGCGTCGCCCGCAACACCAATGCCAAGGCGCGGCCGGACAATCTGGGCAACATGCCGGCGGCCGCCGCGATCTGCGCCGGTCCTGAGACGATCGCAGCGACACTGCCGCTCGAAGAGATGGAGCGACGTATCGTCGCAGCCGGCTTGCCGGTCGAATGGTCGGACGATGCCGGCGGTTATCTGTGCAACACGGTCTTCACGCTTTCCGCTGCCCATGCCTGCGACGGCCTGAAGCCGGCGATGACGGGCTTCATCCACGTCCCGCCGCTCGACACGGATGCTTCGGCGACCGCAGCGACCTTATCGCTCGCCGATCTGCACCGCGGTGCGGACATCATTCTGTCGGCGTCGGTCGACGCATGGAGCGGATCATGATGCGACGCGCAACATTGGCGCTGGCCCTGCTCGCCGCTGCCATTCCTGCCGCCCGGGCCGACTGGCAGGCCGTCGAGCGGGTCGAGCCGTATTCAATCTCCGGCACAACCGGCATCGAGCTCTACCAGTCGATCGGCGCGAACGGCCCCAAGATCGGCATCGGCCGGGCCATCGCCTATACGAATTTCGATCTGAAATGGTCGCGCGACTATCAGCCCCAGCCGGACGGTTCCTGCGTGCTGGTCACCGCGCGCCCGCATCTGATCATCACCTATGCGCTGCCCAAGCCGTCGAGCAGCCTGTCTGCGGACATGCAGCGCAGCTGGGATCGGTTCATCGAGGGCATCCGCGCCCATGAGAACGTGCATGGCGAGGACATCAAGGACATGGTCCGAGCCATCGAAGCCTATTCGGTCGGCTTGAGCGCGCCCGACGACGCCGGCTGCCAGAAGGTGCGACAGAAGCTTCAGGCGCGGCTGGGCGAACTTTCGCAGGCGCAACGCCAGAAGAGCCGCGACTTCGACCGGGTCGAGATGGGCAATGGCGGCAACATCCACCAGCTCATCCTGACCCTCGTCAACGGCTGACCTTGCTCAACGCCTAATCGTTCGCCGTCACGCTCAAATTCAACTGCTGCACGAGCGCGTCGGGCGAGGCCATGCCCGCTGCGAGCAGCATCGAGAACGGGACGGGCTTCGCCGGCGCGGCGCGGATCGTCAGCGATTGCGGGTCGTCGAGGAACTGCGACAGCGCCGCCGTCACCATCTGCGAAAGCTGCGGGGCGTTGATGCCGGCCATCATGAAGGGCAGGACGGCCTTCGTCTGGTTGGCGACGTCGGCCGCCGAGATTTCCTGTTCCTCGGCGGCGAATTCGAGCACGTTCGCCGTCAGTGACGCGTCGTCATAGGTAATCTCCAGCCCATGCAGGCTGAGCTGTTGCATCAGGCCGAGCATGGCGAGACCATGCCGCGATTGCTCCGCCTGCGAACTTGCGGCCATGCGTTCCGAGGTCTCGCGCAACGCCTTGACGAATTCGGGCGTGTAGCCGCTGAGGTCGAAGCTGATGCCGAGCGTCCCGGCGTCGTCGACGACGAAATCGTATTGAGACAGCTTCAGCCGCCCGTCGCCCGCAGCCCAGCTTCCGGCAAAGGCCATGCTGCCGGAAACCTGTTCGTAGCCGAGACGCGTCAGGACTTCCGTGTGCTTGGGGTCGTCTGAAACGCTCAGATCTGCCGTGAAGGCGTCGGCGCCGCCGGTGAAGGCGAGTTCGCCATCGTCTTCGGGCGGCGTGATTTCGACGTTCAGATTGGTGAGGGAAAAAATCTCGCGGCCATCGGTCTCGAGCGTCGCCGCGCCGAGCGCCGCGCGCTCGTAGAAGAAGATTTCCGCACCCCCAACGTCCACGCCTTCGTTGGGCAGAAAGACTTCGTCCATCACGAGGTCGGTCAGCGTGAGCGTGCCGCCGGCTTCGGTTGCGGTGTAGGTCGGCATTTCGATGCTGCCGACGCGGTAGCCGTTTTCGGCATCCGCGATGCCTGTCACTTCGATATCGCCGATCGGCTCCGCCGTGCCTTCAGAGGTGACGGTGACGCCGGTGAGAGTGGCGTTCGCGCCCGAAACTTCGGCGTCCGCCCAGTCAAGCGTCACGCCCTGTTCCGCCATCAGCGCCTTCATGCGCGCGAGCGCGGCGTCGACATCCTGCGCGAATGCGCCCGTCAGCGTGGTTGCAGTGAGCGCGCAGCCGAGCGCCAATGTCTTCATTCCAGTTGCAACGATCTGCATCGAAAAAACCTAAATCCTTTGATCTAGAGAACACAGAGCGCAGACGTGGCGAAAACGCAAATGATGTTTCTGTGGCACAAAATCATGGGGCGGCGGTTTTCGGTGGATTGACACGGGGTGCGGCGGCGCGCGGCCTTGCTGCGAATCCCCCGGCTGTTTAAGCCATACCCATGGGAAAAAGCCTTTTGCCGCCTGGCGCCGGAGACGGCGATCATATCGAGCCGGTCGACCTGAAGAAGGCGCTCGAAGAGCGCTATCTGGCCTATGCGCTCTCGACGATCATGCACCGCGCGCTGCCGGACGTGCGCGACGGGCTGAAGCCCGTCCACCGCCGTATCGTCCACTCCATGCGCCTTCTGCGGCTGAACCCCGAGCAGGGCTTCGCCAAGTGCGCCCGCATCGTCGGCGAGGTGATGGGCAAGTTCCACCCGCATGGCGACCAGTCGATCTATGACGCGCTGGTGCGCCTCGCGCAGTCTTTCTCGGTGCGCTATCCGCTCGTCGACGGGCAGGGCAATTTCGGCAATGTCGACGGCGATAACGCCGCCGCCATGCGCTACACCGAAGCGCGGATGACCGAGGTGACGACCGAGCTTCTGGCCGGCATCACCGAGGATGCGGTCGATTTTCGCCCCACCTACAATGAGGAGGACGAGGAACCGGTCGTCCTGCCGGGCGCGTTCCCGAACCTTCTCGCCAACGGCTCGTCCGGCATCGCCGTCGGCATGGCGACGTCCGTGCCGCCGCATAACCTCGCCGAACTGTGCAAGGCCGCGCTGCACCTGATCGACCATCCGGGCGCGGAGGTCGAGGACCTCCTGACCCGCGAGCCGCACCCGACCGATCCGGACGAGAACATGGTGCGCGGGCCTGACTTCCCGACCGGTGGCATCATCGTCGACGATTTCGACATGATCGCGCAGGCCTATAAGACCGGGCGCGGCTCGTTCCGCGTGCGGGCGAGGTGGGAGCAGGAGGACCAGGGCAGGGGCACCTACCAGATTGTCGTCACCGAGATTCCCTACGGCGTCCAGAAGGCGCGGCTGGTCGAGAAGATCGCTGAACTCCTGCTCGCCCGCAAGCTGCCGCTGCTCGACGATGTGCGCGACGAAAGCGCGGAGGACATCCGCCTCGTGCTGGTGCCGAAAAGCCGGCTGGTCGACCCGGCATTGCTGATGGAATCCGTTTTCAAGCTGACCGAGCTCGAAAGCCGCTTTCCGCTCAACATGAACGTCCTGACGCGCGGCAAGGTGCCGAACGTTCTGTCGCTTAAGGGCGTGCTGGTCGAGTGGCTGGAGCACCGCAAGGAAGTGCTGATCCGCCGCTCGCGCCACCGGCTGGCGGAGATCGAGCGGCGGCTGGAAATCCTCGGCGGCCTATTGATCGCCTACCTCAACATCGACGAGGTCATCCGCATCATCCGCGAGGAGGATGAGCCCAAGAAGGTGATGATCGCCCGTTGGGACCTGACGGACATCCAGGCCGAAGCCATTCTCAACATGCGCCTGCGCAATCTGCGCAAGCTGGAGGAGTTCGAGATCCGCAAGGAGCACGAGGCTCTGACCGCCGAGAAGGCACAGATCGAAGGCCTGCTGGCCTCCGAGGCCAAGCAGTGGAAGACGATCCGCTGGGAGGTCGAAAAGATCCGCGACAAGTTCGGCTCGCATACCGACCTCGGCCGCCGCCGCACGCAGTTCGCCGACGCGCCGGAGCATGATGTCGGCGACATCCATCACGCGATGATCGAGAAGGAGCCGGTGACGATCGTCGTGTCCGAAAAGGGCTGGCTGCGCGCGATGAAGGGCCACATGGCCGATTTCGCGTCGCTGACCTTCAAGGAAGGCGACAAGCTCAAGCTCGCCTTCCACGCGCAGACGACCGACAAGATCATCGTCTTCACGACCGGCGGCAAGTTCTACACGCTCGGCGCCGACCGGCTGCCGGGCGGTCGCGGGCACGGCGAGCCGATCCGTATCATGGTCGACATGGAAAACGACCAGGACATCCTCACCGCCTTCGTCCACGACCCGCAGCGCCGGCTGCTGCTCGTCAGCCGCGAGGGCTATGGATTTGCGGTGCCGGAGGCTGAAGTCGTCGCCAATACGCGCAAGGGCAGGCAGGTGATGAACGTCAAGTCGCCGGACGAGGCGCGGCTCTGCCTGACCGTTTCGGGCGACCACCTCGCCATCGTCGGCGACAACCGCAAGCTGCTCGTGTTCTCGCTGGTCGAGGTGCCGGAAATGACGCGCGGCAAGGGCGTGCGCCTGCAGCGCTACAAGGATGGCGGCGTGTCGGACGCAAAGACCTTCGCGATGGAGGCGGGGCTGACCTGGACGGATTCGGCCGGACGCGGATTCACCCGCAGCCAGGCCGAGCTGATCGAGTGGATCGGCAACCGCGCCGGTGCCGGCCGCATGGTGCCGAAAGGCTTCCCAAGGACGGGCAAGTTCTAACCAGGAACCATCGTTACAACCTTGCGTTGGCCTTCACCGACCCAACCGAGGAGTTCTTGATGAAGTTGCAACTTGCCGCCGCCAGCCTGTTGATTGCTGCCGGACTGTCAATGCCCGCTCTTGCCCAGCCCGCGCCGGGCTCGGTCCCGCTTTCAGAAATTCTCGCAACGATCGAGGCCGAAGACGGCTTCGGCTATTTCGACGAAATCGAATGGGACAGCGATGGCTATTGGGAAATCGAATACTACCGCGCCGACGGCGCCAAGATTGACATCGACATCGATCCGGCATCGGGGCAACCGCGATAGTCTCGACAGGGCGCCATAAGGCGCCCTTCGATTTCAGCCTTCCCGCTTCGGCTTCTTCTTCTTGAAGCCGTCGGGGCGCTTTTCGAACTTCGGCTTGCCGGGCTTCTTCGACCAGTCCTTCTTCTCGAACTTCTGGTCCGGCTTCTGGCCGCGATGCGCCGGCTTGGCGTCGCGCGTGAATTCCGGCGTGCCTTCTACTCGCTTTACACGAATACCGCGTTCGAGGTCGCCCTTCTTGCCGATGAGCGCGGCGAAGCGGTCGGCGGAGCCGGCGGCGATTTCGACGAAGGTCTCCTCCGGCATCATCTTGATGGCGCCGATGTCCTTCTTGGTCAGGTTGCCGTTGCGGCAGAGCATCGGGATCAGCCAGCGCGGCTCGGCATTCTGCTTGCGGCCGATGGACAGCGAGAACCAGACGGCATCGCCGAAGGGCTCGCGCTCCTTGGCGGCCTTGCGATCCTCGACGAAGTTAACCTCCATCAGGTCTTCCGGCGCCGAACGGCCGGCGCGATAGGCGCGGACATAGGCGGCGGCGACCTGTTCGGCGCCATGCTTTTCGAGGATTTGGCGGACGAACTCCTCGACGTCCTCGGTGATCGGCTCCGACAGCGCGGGATCGGCGAGCAGGCGCTCGTCGTCGCGCTGGACGACTTCCTCCGCCGTCGGCGGCTTGCCCCACTGGGCGTTGATGGAAGCACTTTGAAGAAGCCGGCTCGCGCGCTTGCCGGCCTTGTTCGGCACGATCAGAACGCTCATGCCTTTGCGGCCGGCGCGACCGGTACGGCCCGAACGGTGAAGCAGCGTCTCGCGGTTGGTCGGAAGGTCGGCGTGGATGACGAGTTCGAGGTTTGGCAAGTCGATGCCGCGCGCGGCGACGTCGGTCGCGATGCAGACCTGCGCGCGCCCGTCGCGCATCGCCTGCAGCGCATGGGTGCGCTCGTTCTGGCTGAGTTCGCCGGACAGCGCGACGACGGCAAAGCCGCGATTGTTGAAGCGCGCGGTCATGTGGTTGACCGCTGCGCGGGTCGAGCAGAAGACGAGCGCATTGGTCGGCTCGTAATAGCGCAGGACGTTGATGATCGCGTTCTCGCGGTCGGCGTCGGCGACGGAGAGGGCACGATATTCGATGTCGCCATGCTGGCGGGCCTCGGCCGCGGTCGAGACGCGGACCGCGCTGCGCTGGTAGTTCTTGGCGAGTTCGGCGATCGGCTTCGAGACCGTGGCCGAGAACATCAGAGTGCGGCGCTCGTCGGGCGCGGCTTCGAGGATGAATTCGAGGTCTTCGCGAAAACCGAGATCGAGCATCTCGTCGGCCTCGTCGAGCACCACGGCACGGATATCGTCGAGCTGGAGCGAGCCGCGAGTGATGTGGTCGCGCAGGCGGCCCGGCGTGCCGACGACGATCTGCGCGCCGCGTTCGAGCGTGCGGCGCTCCGAGCGCATGTCCATGCCGCCGACGCAGGAGGCGACGGTGGCGCCGGTCTCGGCATAGAGCCATTCGAGCTCGCGCTTGACCTGCACGGCAAGCTCGCGCGTCGGTGCGATGGCAAGAGCCAGCGGGGCGGCGGCCGGGCCGAAACGCTCGTCGTCGCCAAGCAGCGTCGGCGCGAGTGCGAGGCCGAAGGCGACGGTCTTGCCGGAGCCGGTCTGCGCTGAGACGAGCGCGTCGGCATCCCCGAGTTCGGAGCCGGTCACGGCCTTCTGCACCGGAGTCAGGGAGGAATAGCCGCGCTTTTCAAGTGCGGCGGCAAGCGGAGGCAAAATGCCTTCGAATTCGGTCATCGGTCGTCTTTCGGGAGTGGGCGCGCGGGCGCAACGGGCGCGGCGCTGAATTTTGCGCCTTCCTAACCGGGTTTGCCGCAAATGTATAGAAGCGACTACTCCGCCGCGAAAAGCTGCGCACGGGCGATCTGGACGAAGCCGCGGTCGCCTGCCTTCACCGTCACCTCAGGCGCCACGTCGAATTCGAGCGGATCGCCGTGATCCGTTATCGCAATGACGCGCCGGGAATCGGGGCGGTCGAGAACGCGCTCGACAGAGGCGGGAATGCCGCCGCCGGTCGCCGACCAGGTGAGGTCGCTGGGCCGCAGATAGGCGTCGGCCTTGCCGTCGGCGAGCGCGGGCGCGGCGATGGAGGCTCCGCCGAGATCGGCCATGCCGTTGGCGACAGACGCGCCGAGCCGGTTTGTATCCCCCAGGAATCGCACCACGAAGGCCGATTTGGGCTGCCGCGTCACCTCTTCGGGCGTGCCTTCCTGCACGATCTTGCCCTCGTCGAGAATGACGACGCGGTCGGCAAGATCGAGCGCTTCTTCCTGGTCGTGCGTGACGAACAGCGTCGTGATGCCGAGTTCGGAATGGATTTCACGCAGCCAGCGGCGCAGTTCGCGGCGCACATTGGCATCGAGCGCGCCGAACGGCTCGTCGAGCAGCAGCACCTTCGGATCGACCGCGAGCGCGCGGGCAAGGGCGACGCGCTGGCGCTGGCCGCCGGAAATCTGGTTCGGGAACCGGTCCTGAAGGCCGTCCAGCTTGACGAGGCGAAGCAATTCGCCGACGCGCGCGGCGATGTCGGCCTTGGAGCGCTTCTTCTTCGACACCTTCATGCCGAATGCGACGTTTTCGCCGACCGTCATGTGCGGAAACAGCGCGTAGTGCTGGAAGACGAAGCCGACGCCACGCTCGCGCACGGGGATATCGGTCGCATCCTCGTCGCCGAAGAATATCTGACCCTCATCGGCATATTCGAGCCCCGCGACCATGCGCAGGATCGTCGTCTTGCCGGAGCCAGACGGCCCGAGCAGCGCGACGAGTTCGCCGCTTTCGATGTCAAGCGAGACGCCGCGCACGGCGCGAAACGTATCGAAGGTCTTGGCGACGTTCTTCAGGGCGATCTTCATGGCTTGGCCTCGACGATGGGGGCGGCAAGTGCGGGACGCGAGCGGCGGCCGGCGCCCTGGCGCTCGAGCAGCACCTTGGCGATGATGGTCACGACGGCGAGCAGCGCGAGAATGGACGCGGCCGCGAACGCGCCGACGGAATTGTAGTCGTGGTAAAGCAGTTCGATGTGGAGCGGCAGGGTGTTGGTCTGGCCGCGAATGTTGCCCGAGACGACGGACACCGCACCGAATTCACCCATCACCCGGGCGTTGCACAGGACGACGCCATAGAGCAGCGCCCATTTGATGTTGGGCAGCGTGACGGAGAAGAACGTGCGCCAGCCCGACGCGCCGAGCGAGGTCGCGGCTTCTTCGAGGTCGCGCCCTTGCGCCTGCATCAGCGGGATGAGTTCGCGGGCGACGAAGGGTGCGGTGACGAACATCGACGCGAGGACGATGCCGGGCAGGGCGAACAGCACCTTGATCTCGGCCGATTGCAGCATCGGCCCGAACAGGCCCTGCAGTCCGTAGACGAAGAGATAGGCGACGCCGGCGACGATCGGCGAGATCGAGAACGGGATTTCGATGATGACGATCAGGAAGCGTCGGCCCCAGAAATCGTACTTCGTCACCGCCCATGCGGCAGCGACGCCGAAGATGGTGTTGATCGGCACCGCGATGAGCGCGGTCGCGACGGTCAGGAAGATCGCATGGCGGGTATCGGGATTGGCGATGGTCGCGCCGAAATAGCCGACGCCCATCGAAAAGGCCTGAACACCGATGACCAGGAGCGGGGCGAGAATGAGAAGCGCGCCGGTGATCAGCACGAGGCCGATCAGCGTGCGGCGGATGGCTGGCCTGTCGCCGATCCTTGGCGGGCGTCCTGTCGCATGTCGCATCGTCAGGTCCTCGCCGTGTAGCGCAGCGCGCGCGCCTGCATGAAATTGGTCACCGCGAGCATGACGAAGGCGGTTATCAGCATCACCGAGGCGATCGCAGCGGCAGCCTGGTAGTCGTATTCCTCAAGCCGGATGAAGGCGAGAAGCGCGGTGATTTCGGTCGAAAAGGGCTGGTTGCCGGCAATGAAGATGATCGCGCCGAATTCGCCGAGACTGCGCGCAAAGGCGAGCGACGTGCCGGCCAGAAGTGCGGGCCAGAGGATCGGCAGGATCACGCGCCAGAAGATCGACAGGTCGCTGCCGCCGAGCGACTGCGCGGCTTCCTCGAGCGCCGGGTCGAGGTCTTCGAGCACCGGCTGCACGGTGCGCACGATGAAGGGCAGGCTGGTGAACGCCATCGCGATCATGATGCCGATCGGCGTATAGGCGACGCGGATGCCGGCATCCAGAAGCGGGCCGCCGAACCAGCCATTTGGGGCGAAGAGGGTGGTCAGCGCGATACCGGCGACGGCAGTCGGCAGGGCGAAGGGCAGGTCGACGATGGCGTCGACGAGCCGCCGTCCGGGAAAGGAATAGCGGACGAGAACCCAGGCGAGCGCGAGACCGAAGACGAGGTTGAAGAGCGTGGCGGCGAGAGCGGACAGCACCGTCACGCGATAGCTGGCCACCGCGCGCTCGGAGGAGATGATGTTCCAGTAGGCTTCCGGCCCGAGCGACGCGGCCTTGAAGACCAACGCGCCCAGCGGCAGCGCGATGATGAGGCCGACATAGAAGAGCGTGATGCCGAGGGAGAGCGGCAGTCCGGGGATGACGCGGCGGCTCATGACGGCTTGGTCGGGTTGCGCGAGGCACCCCCCTCTGGCCTGCCGGCCGCCCTGGCCCGAGCCGCGGGTCTCGGCCCGTCCTGCGGACCCCCCTCAAGGGGGGAGATGACCCGCGTCATCAAACCTGCCAGTGCCGTTTCCGGCGATTCGGAACGCCGACGAGACTGATCTCCCCCCTTGAGGGGGAGATGGCCGGCAGGCCAGAGGGGGGTGTTAGCGAAGAACATCATGCGATCCGAATGCCAAACCGGCGGGTTTTCACCCGCCGGTCAATACAGCAAGCCGAGGTTGCGTCAACGCTGGCCGTAAAGCTGGTCGAGGATCGCGCCGGAGGCGAAGTGCTCTTCCTGCACCTTGTCCCAACCGCCGAACACGTCTTCGACGGTCACGAGGCGCACTTCGGGGAAGTTTTCGGCGAACTCGGGCGCGACCGTCTCGTTCTCGACGCGGTGGCCGTTTTCGGCGGCGATGCGCTGGCCTTCCTCGGTGTAGAGGAAGTCGAGATAGGCCTTGGCGAGTTCACCCGAACCACGGCGCTCGGCGACGCGGTCGACGATGGCGACGGGGAATTCGGCCAAAAGGCTGACCGAAGGCGTGATGAGATCGTACTGATCCTCGCCGAACTCACGCGCGATCGCCTTCGTCTCCGCCTCGAAGGTGATCAGCACGTCGCCGATCTGGCGCTCGACGAAGGTCGTCGTCGCGGCGCGTCCGCCCGTGTCGAAGACCGGAACATTGTCGAAGATCTTCTTCACGAACTCCTGTGCCTTGGTCTCGTCGCCATCGAAGGCTTCGAGTGCGTAGGCATAGGCTGCAAGATAGGTGTAGCGCGCGTTGCCGGAGGTCTTAGGGTTCGGGAAGATGACCTGGACGTCCTCGCGCACCAGATCGTCCCAGTCCTCGATGCCCTTCGGATTGCCTTCGCGCACGAGGAAGGACGGCAGCGAATAGAAGGGCGAGGACTGGTTGGGAAACTCGCTCTGCCAGTCTTCGGAAACGAAACCGTTCTGGACGAGGAAGTCGATGTCGGTGACCTGGTTGAAGGTGACGACGTCGGCTTCGAGACCCTCGGCGATGGCACGCGCCTGGCGGGACGTTCCGGCATGCGACTGGTCGACGGTGACGCCCTGTCCGGTCGCCTCCTTGTGGGCGGGGATGAACGCATCGTTGACCGCTGCGAACAATTCGCGGGCGATGTCGTAGGAGGCGTTGAGGAGCGAGGTCGGCTGCTGCGCATGGGCAGGCGCACCGAAGAGGAGGGCGGCGGCGACGCCGGCGAGCAAGAGGCGCTTCATTGAAATTTTCCTCGTCAAAATGGCGGATGATTGGAACCGGAATCTAACCGCGCGACTGCGCGGCATGAAGGTCCGCGACTGCCGCCAGTGCAAAGAGAATGGGATGAGTTTTCATATCCATGCCGATTTCTGGAAAAGGAATCCAATTTGAGTTGGGATGCTCTCGGCATGTTGGAACAACTCGTGTCCTCGCGAGGTTGGACGCTTCCATTCAACCCGAGAGGAATACGATGAGCGACGACAAGATCGACCATGTCTGGAAGCTGATGAAGAAGATCGGCTTTTGCATGCTTGCCACGAAGGATGGGCAGGACATCCGGGCCCGCCCGATGGCCGCGCATCTGGAGCGCGAGGAGCATGCGATCTATTTCCTGACCGATGCCGAAAGCCACAAGGACGACGAAATCCAGCGCGACCCGCATGTCGGCCTGTTCTTCGCCGATGCCGGCGACCAGAAATATGTCTCGGTCACCGGACGAGCGGCCGTCTCCAACGATCGCGCGAAGATCAAGGAACTCTGGTCGACGCCGGCGAAGGCCTGGTGGGACGACCCCGAGGACCCTTCGATCCGTGTCCTGAAGGTCACGCCGAACGATGCGCAATACTGGGACAGCCCCGGCACGGTCGTCAGCTACATCAAGATGCTCACTGCCGCCGTATCGGACAGCCGACCGGACATGGGCGACAATGAGAAGGTGAAGCTCTAGGCTTGCCCGGAGCGATTCTGGAAGGGCCCGCCTCGGCGGGCCTTTTTGTTGGCGCAGCGAGTTGTGGATTGCGCGGCAAGCACCCCCGCATCCATGCGCACGGATGATAGAAGGGCTGCTCTGATCGGAGATTTGCATTGAAAGTCGGCATCGATATGGGCAAGGGCGCGCACGGCGCGCCGGCCATGATGGACCTGGAGGAGTTGCTCGCCACGCGTCTGCTCGTGCAGGGCAATTCCGGTTCCGGCAAGTCGCATCTTCTTCGTAGGCTGCTCGAACAAAGCGCGCCGTGGGTGCAGCAGTGCATCATCGATCCGGAGGGCGACTTTGTTACGCTGGCCGACAAGTTCGGCCATGTCGTTGTCGATGCCGCGCGCACCGAGGCCGAGCTCGTGCGGATCGCGGGCCGCATCCGCCAGCACCGGGTTTCGGTGGTGGTCAACCTCGAAGGGCTCGATGCGGACCAGCAGATGAAGGCCGCCGCCGCGTTTCTCAACGGCATGTTCGATGCCGAGCGCGAGCATTGGTATCCGGTTCTGGTGGTGGTCGACGAGGCGCAGCTCTTTGCGCCGGCGGCGGCGGGCGAGGTGTCGGACGAGGCGCGTCGCGTTTCGCTCGGCGCGATGACGAACCTGATGTGCCGCGGCCGCAAGCGCGGCCTTGCGGGCGTCATCGCCACGCAGCGCCTTGCCAAGCTTGCCAAGAACGTCGCGGCCGAGGCGTCGAACTTCCTGATGGGCCGCACCTTCCTCGACATCGACATGGCGCGAGCCGCAGACCTTCTCGGCATGGACCGTCGGCAGGCCGAGCAGTTCCGCGACCTGCAGCGCGGCTCCTTCGTCGCGCTCGGCCCCGCCGTCTCGCGCCGGCCGATGCCGGTGACGATCGGTACGGTGGAGACGTCCGCGCGATCGGTCAGCCCGAAGCTGATGCCGCTGCCCGAAACGAGCGACGAGGCGCGCGACCTGATCTTCCAGCGAGGACCCGAGGAAGTGCGCGCACCGGTGCGCCGGCCCCCGCCGCCGCCCACGCCGACGGCCGACATCCTCGAGCAGTTGTCGCGCCCGCGCGAGACGGCCGAAGAGCCGGTCCAGGCCCTTTTTCCGGAGATAGACAAGGTCGAGCGCGAGCGCCTGCTGGACCTCGTCATGCGCGAGATCGCCGATGATCCGGAACTGCCGTTCCGAACGGTGGCCGTGCTTTACCAGGATTTCCTCGTGCGCTGCCGCATCCGGCGCGTGCCGGGCAGCGCGGTCGATCTGCCGGAGTTCAAGCGCCGGCTGGCGATCGCCCGGACCGGGGTGTGCGAGGAAACGGCGGCGAGCGACGCATGGAGGATCGCGCTCGACCTGTCGAAGGATCTGGCGGAGGACATCCAGCCGATCTTCCTGATCATCGCGCTGGCGGCGGTCGAGGGACGACCGTGCCCGAGCAACGCAGCGCTGGCACGTGCCTATGGCAGCCATTCGGCCAACCGCGCACGACGCCTTTTGACCTATTTCGAAGAGCGCGATCTGATCGTCGTGCGCACCGACCTCACGGGCAAGCGCATCGTCGTCTTCCCCGACCTCGGCTGCGAAACGGCACCCGACCAGCCCGACCGGCCGGGCGAGGACATCATTCCGCGCCAAGCGGCCGAGTAACCCGATCTATTCGACGCGGTCCCAGCCCTGGGGCCCGAGATGTTCCTGTGGCTTGAAGCGCACCTTGTAGCCCATCTTGCGCGAGCCATTGACCCAGTAGCCCAGATAGACGTGCGGCAGTCCAAGCGCCCTGGCGCGCTGGATGTGGTCGAGGATCATGAAGGTGCCGAGCGAACGGTCCTCCATGTCCGGGTGGAAGAACGAGTAGACCATCGAAAGGCCGTCGCCCATCCGGTCCGAGAGGGCGACCGCTATGAGCTCGCCCTGGCCCTTGCCGGTGATGAAGCTGTCGGGACCGCGTCTGCGATACTCGATCACCCGCGTGTCGACGTGGGTGTCCTCGACCATCATTGCATAGTCGAGCACCGTCATGTCGGACATGCCGCCGCGCTTGTGACGGGCGTCGAGATAGGTGCGGAAGAGAGAGTACTGCTCGCTCGACGGTTCGGCCTTGTGCTCGGCGCCGATGAGGTCGGAATTGCGCGCCGAGACGCGCTTCATGTTCTTCGTCGGCTGGAACTCGTTGGCGAGTATCCGCACGGAAACGCAGGCCCGACACGTCTCGCAGGCCGGCCGATAGGCAATGTTCTGCGAACGGCGAAAGCCGCCTTGCGTCAGGAGGTCGTTCATCTCCGGCGCCTTGTCGCCCACCAGATGCGTGAACACCTTCCGCTCGAACTCGCCCTCGATGTAAGGGCAGGGCGATGGCGCCGTCAGGAAGAATTGCGGTGACTGCGTAGGCTGGTGCGTCATTGACCGTCGAGTCGGAATGGATTGCCGCGATCGGGATATGAAATCCCCAGTCGCGTCGGTTGGCAAGCCGCGCGACATCAAGTTCCGCTTAACGGTCGGTGCGCGTGACCACGGTGCCGAGCAGCAGGTCGTGAACGGCCCGCTTGCGGTCGAGGAACAGCGTGGCCAGCAGGATGAACGGCGTCAGGATGACGTTGCCCGCCCAGAACAGCACCGAATGAAGCACAGCAAGCGGTCCGTCGATGCGTCCGCCATCCAGCCGTTCGAGACGGATGTTCATCATGTTCATGCCCACGGTCGCCTGCGAGGCTCCGCCGAGCGTCCACCAGATATAGCCGAGCGCGACGACGGGAAAGAGGATGCCGTAGAGCATCCAGCCGAGTCCGAGCGTCAGCACCCCGAGCAGGCCGATGACGATGGCGGGAACGATCATCAGGAGACCGACGATCAGATAGTCGATGCAGAAAGCCAGGATGCGCCGCGTGCGCACGCCGTCATAGACGCGTGCATCGTCGAGGCGATCGTTGAGAATTTCGCCGTCATGGATGCGGTCGGACGATGAGGTCGTGTTCATGGGATCGTTCCTTTGCTGCCGTGATCAAGATGGGATCGCGCAACCGTGATCGCAAGCCGGGCGATTCATTCAAATTTTATCGATCTGATCGAAAAAACGGAAAGCTGCCATTGCTAGGCGTGGTTGCAGGAGAATGTGCCCAGTGTCTTACGCCCCGAGCGAAATCTTTCTCAGCCTTCTGCACAATGCCGGCCTGATGGCACTGGTGGTGATGGCCTATTCGACGCTCCTGCGTCACGCTCCGAAGTTCGGCGGCCGCAGCGTGATGATCGGGCTTCTGTTCGGACTTGCCGGCGTCCTGTCGATGGCGGACCCGATCCGCACGCCGGAGGGCGTTCAACTCGACTCGCGCACGGTGATGGCAGCCTTGGCCGCGCCCTTCGGCGGACTGGTCGCGACCATCATAGCGGCCTGCATCATGGGCATCTTCCGGATGATCCAGGGCGGCGCGGGCGCCGTGACGGGACTGGCGGCGATCGCGATGGCGTCGAGCATCGGCTACGTGTTCCATCGCATCTGGAAGGGCCGCACGCCCAATGCCGAGCAGTTGCTGGTCCTGTCGCTCGCGATCTGCTCGGTCCTTGCCTGCCTTGCATTACTGCCTCGGCAGACCGCCGTTTCGGTGGTGCAGACGGCCGCAATCCCCCTCGTCACCAATGCCGTCCTCGGCATCCTCCTGCTCGGCGCGTTCCTGGCACGCGAGGACCGGCACTTCCGGCGTGAGGAGGAGCTGCAGACCGAAGCCAGCACCGACGCCCTGACCGCGCTCGCCAACCGACGCACCTTCGACCGCCTGGCCTACCGGATCAGCGAAAGCGCACGCGCCAAGGGATCGCCTTTCGCGATGCTGCTCGTCGATGTCGATCGGTTCAAGTCGATCAATGATCGTTTCGGACATCTCGCAGGCGACCGCGTGCTCGCCTCGATCGCGGCCATCGTCAAGGCCGAGACCAGACAGACCGACATCGTTGCGCGCTATGGCGGCGAGGAGATCGCGGTGCTGATGCCCGCGACGTCGCTTCGTGTGGCCGAACGCGTCGCCGAGCGTATCCGCCAGAGCGTCGCCGGTCAGTCGCTCGCAGTGGAAGGAACCGATCTCGAGGTCACGGTCAGCATCGGCGTCAGCGGCGCGGACAAGGCCGGCGTGGTCTTCCCGACCGTCTTCAAGGCGGCGGACGATGCGCTCTACGACGCCAAGAACAATGGCCGCAATCGCGTCGAACTGCGCCGCGCGGCCTGATCAGCCCTTGAGGATCTGCGCCACGCGCGGCGCGAAATAGGTCAGGATGCCGTCGCAGCCCGCGCGTTTGAACGAGAGCAGGCTCTCCATCATGGCGCGCTCTCCGTCGATCCAGCCATTGGCTGCGGCCGCCTCGATCATCGAATATTCGCCTGACACCTGATAGGCGAAGGTCGGCAGCGCGAACTCGTCTTTCAACTGCCGGATGATGTCGAGATAGGGCATGCCGGGCTTGACCATGATCATGTCCGCGCCCTCGATCACGTCCTGTTCGGTCTCGCGGATCGCCTCGGCGGCGTTCGCCGGGTCGAGGTAGTAGGTCTTCTTGTCGCCCTTCAGAAGCCCGCTCGTGCCGATCGCCTCGCGATAAGGGCCGTAGAAGGCCGACGAGAATTTGGTCGCATAGGACATGATCGCGACATCCTGGTAGCCGGCCGCATCGAGCGCATCGCGCACCGCGCCGATCCGCCCGTCCATCATGTCCGACGGCGCGACGATGTCGGCGCCTGCCGCTGCCTGCAGCACGGATGCGGCGGCGACCTGCGCCACGGTCTCGTCATTGACGATGACGCCGTCGCGCAGGATGCCGTCATGGCCGTGACTGGTGAACGGGTCGAGCGCGGCGTCCGTGATGATTCCGATCTCGGGCACCGCCTGCTTGATCGCGCGGGTGACGCGGTTGATCAGATTGTCCGGGTCGAGAATGTGCGAGCCGGTCTGGTCGCGAAGCGCGATGTCGACATTGGGGAATATGGCGAGCGCGGGAATGCCGAGCTGCGCGGCACGCCTGGCCTCCTCGACGGCGACGTCGACCGAATAGCGTTCGATGCCGGGCATCGAGGGGAGGGGATCGCGGCGCTTTTCGCCATCGACCACGAAGATCGGCCAGATCAGGTCGTCGACCGTCAGGCGCGTTTCCTGCACCATGCGCCGCGACCAGTCCGCCTTGCGCATCCGCCGCAGACGCCGGCCGCCGGTGATTTCGTCGACCGTGCGCAAGGTGGTGGCAACAGGGCGGGTGATCTTGTTCATGATGGCGTCTCCTGATAGCGCGGGATGTATCATGGGCCGAATGCGGGTCCAACCCGTCTCACCCAGCCGGTTTCAACATCTGAAGGTCGCCGATCCGTGATCCAGTCCATTCATTCGGCCCTGCCGCGCCTGTCGGCCTCCGAAACGATGTTCGAGACGTTCCTGCGCGCGGTTGCTGCGCTTTGCGCCGGGCTCGGCCTTCTCTACTGGATCAGGCTTCTCGGCTTTTATGACGGGCTGACCTGGCGTTTCGACCTGATGCCGGTCCACTGGCAGGTCGCGGCCGTCTGTCTGGCGGTGCTCTATCCCTTCGCCGCCAGCGGGCTTTGGATGCTGGCATCGTGGGGGCCGGTGATCTGGTTCGTATGCGCTGTGTCCGAGACGGTCATGTATGCCGGCTTTCCCGAACTCTACGGCCGCCGCGATCTCGTGCTCATCGTCCATGCGCTGACGGTAGTGGTTTATGCCGGTTTCCGGCTGCATCGCTGGGCAAAGCGCCGCAGAGAGGAAAAATGAACCTTTCGGTCTAACCGCAGCTTAACCCTGAAATCCGGGAGTTCCCGGTAAGCTCATGTTAAGCCTGCGGTTTAAGTCGAATTTTAGATGCATTGGTTAGGGTCGTGCCCAAGGTGAGATCAAAAACAAAGTCACCGGCGTTTAACGAGAGGCACGACCATGATCAATTCGCGTACGACGTCGAAGAACGTCCAGATGAACGAAGACCGCGGCGATTCCATTCGCTCGCTCTACCTCGAATCTCTTCAGCTCGTCGAGCGGCTGCACCGCCGTCTTCTTGATGTCATCAAGGACGAGTTCGACCGCAACGGCCGCAGCGACATCAATGCCATCCAGGCGCTGCTGCTCTTCAACATCGGTTCTTCGGAACTGACTGCCGGCGAATTGCGCTCGCGCGGCTACTATCTGGGCTCGAACGTCTCCTACAATCTGAAGAAGCTCGTCGATCTCGACTTCATCAACCACCAGCGCTCGCGCATCGACCGTCGTTCGGTCCGCGTCAGCCTGACGCCGAAGGGCCGCGAGATCGCCGATCTGGTCGGCGCGCTCTATGATCGCCATATCGGCTCGATCGAGAAGGTCGGCGGTATCGGCCAGGACGAATTCCAGCAGATGAACAAGGCTCTCCAGCGCCTCGACCGTTTCTGGAACGACACCATCGCCTACCGCATGTAAGGCGAGGCGACGCCTCTCGACTATCGCCGACGCCGGCGCATCGGACGCACCCTTCGAGGTGGTGTCCGATCCGCGGCGGGGCTAGGACGGCTCCACGCAGGTGTCGTCGAACTGCAACACCTCCGTCGAAGCTTCCCGACGGTCACGAAGCCGCCATATTGGAATGTGACCGGACGCCATCCGGTATTTCGACCGAATCCACGGGTCGGGGATGGTGGCGTTTCGTTAAGGTTAACCCACTAGTCTCGACCCTTCGCACCGCGCGTGCTTGCGCCGTCATATCTTGAAGCGTCGGGACAGAAGATGAAAACCAGCCGCAGAACCTTTCTCACCGGTGCGTCCGCCCTTGCGGCCGCCGCCGTGTCGCAAAGCGCCCATGCGCAGAACGTGATCGATTCGATCCTGAATTCGAACCGCCGTGGCTGGGGCGACCAGTTCGACGCGCAGGTTTCCGATGGCGGGCAGGTTGCGACCACCCGCCCGATCTTCAGCCCCGACACGCTCGTCTACCTGCAGGACGCGATCGTCCGTTATCAGGACATTGCCGCCCGCGGCGGCTGGCCGATGGTTCCCGACCAGAAGAAGCTGCAGCTCGGTGTCGTCGATCCGGATGTGGACGTGCTGCGCCAGCGCCTGATGATCTCAGGCGATCTGTCCGAGCGGGCAGGGATGTCGCCGTCTTTCGATTCCTATGTCGATGCGGCCTTGAAGCGCTTCCAGAACCGCCACGGCATTCCGGCCGACGGCGTCACCGGTCCTTATACCTACCGCTCGCTCAACGCGTCGGCACAGGTGCGCCTTGGCCAGCTCGAGCGAAATCTCGGCCGCCTCGGCGAGAAGGTCGGAACGACGGCCAACCGCTACGTGATGGTCAACATCCCGGCCGCCGAGATCGAGGCAGTCGAAAATGGCCGTGTCGTGAGCCGTCACGTCGCGGTCGTCGGCAAGATCGATCGCCAGACGCCCATTCTCGATTCGAACATTCACCAGATCATCGTCAATCCGTACTGGAATGCGCCGGAGTCGATCGTTCGCCGCGACATCATTCCGCTGATGCGCCAGAACCCGAACTACCTGACCGAAAACGGCATCCGCATTCTCGGCCCCAATGGCGAGGTCGATCCGCTGACCATCAACTGGCAGACGGAAGAGGCTGCGAAGCTGCGTTTCCGGCAGGACCCGGGCCGCATCAACGCCATGGCTTCCGTCAAGATCGACTTCCACAACCCGCATGCCGTCTACATGCACGACACGCCGCAGCAGAGCCTGTTCGCCAATCAGGAACGGTTCCACTCTTCCGGCTGCGTGCGCGTCCAGAATGTGCGCGATCTCGTTACCTGGATCTTGCGCGAGACGCCGGGCTGGGATCGCAACCGCTTCGAGCAGACGATCATCAACGATGCCGACGTGGCCGTGGCCGTCACCAATCCGGTGCCCGTCCACTTCAGCTATGTGTCGGCCTGGTCGACGAGCGACGGCGTCGTCCAGTTCCGCGACGATATCTATGCGCTCGACGGTTCGTCGGAATTGCAGATTTCGACCGCGACCTGATCGCGTTCGCACGCCTCCATGCGAAAGGCCGTCTCTCGGGGCGGCCTTTTCGTTTCGCGCATTTGCCGCATTGATCCAGTCGCGACAGGAACCGTAAATTGCGCAAACCGCACATGGCCGCGCAGGCGATAGTGTGATATTCGCGCCGCTCCACGGATTACCGCCACACGCCAGAAGGGTCGATCTGCCATGGCCACCGCGACTGCCGCTTCCGCCCAGCCGAATGCTTTCTTCACCCAGTCCCTTGCCGACCGCGATCCCGAAATCTTCGGCGCGATCGAAAGGGAACTCGGGCGCCAGCGTCACGAAATCGAGCTGATCGCCTCGGAAAACATCGTCAGCCGCGCCGTTCTGGAAGCGCAGGGCTCGATCATGACGAACAAGTACGCCGAAGGCTATCCGGGCAAGCGCTACTATGGCGGCTGCCAGTTCGTCGACATCGCCGAGGAACTTGCGATCGAGCGCGCCAAGAAGCTGTTCGACTGCAATTTCGCCAACGTGCAGCCCAATTCCGGCTCGCAGATGAACCAGGCCGTGTTTCTCGCGCTGCTCCAGCCGGGCGACACCTTCATGGGCCTCGACCTGAACTCGGGCGGTCACCTGACCCATGGCTCGCCGGTCAACATGTCGGGCAAGTGGTTCAACGTCGTCTCCTATGGCGTGCGCGAAGACGATCATTTGATCGACATGGACGAAGTCGAACGTCTTGCGCGTGAAGCCAAGCCGAAGCTGATCGTCGCCGGCGGCACCGCCTATTCGCGCATCTGGGACTGGAAGCGCTTCCGCGAGATCGCCGACGCCGTCGGTGCCTACCTGATGGTCGACATGGCGCATATCGCCGGCCTCGTCGCCGGCGGCGTGCATCCGTCGCCGCTGCCGCATGCCCATGTCGTGACGACGACGACCCACAAGTCGCTGCGCGGCCCGCGTGGTGGCATGATCCTGTCGAACGACGAGGCGATCGCCAAGAAGATGAACTCGGCCGTCTTCCCCGGTCTCCAGGGTGGCCCGCTGATGCACGTCATCGCGGCCAAGGCCGTCGCCTTCGGCGAGGCGCTGCAGCCCGAATTCAAGACCTACGCCAAGGATGTCGTCGCGAATGCCAAGGCGCTCGCCGCGAGCCTGAAGGAAACCGGGCTCGACATCGTCTCGGGCGGCACAGACAACCATTCGATGCTGGTCGATCTGCGTCCGAAAAACGCGACCGGCAAGCGCGCGGAAGCCGCACTCGGCCGCGCCAACATCACCTGCAACAAGAACGGTATCCCGTTCGACCCGGAAAAGCCCTTCGTCACCTCCGGCATCCGCCTCGGCACCCCGGCCGGCACCACGCGCGGCTTCGGCGTCGCCGAATTCGGCGAGATCGGCAAGCTGATCGCGGAAGTGATGGACGGGCTGAAGGCCGCGAATTCGGACGAAGGCAATGCCGCTGTCGAAGCCGAGGTGAAGAAAAAGGTCGTCGCGCTGACCGAGCGCTTCCCGATCTATCCATATCTGGGCTAAACGCTGGGGCAGCACACCATTTTTTGAAAGAGACGCATGCGCTGCCCCTATTGCCAGTCTGAAGACACCCAGGTGAAGGATTCCCGACCTGCCGAAGACGGGCAGGCCATCCGCCGCCGGCGCGTCTGCCCGGTCTGCGGCGGGCGCTTCACCACTTTCGAGCGTGTGCAACTACGCGATCTCGTGGTGGTCAAACGGTCGGGCCGCAAGGTTGCATTCGACCGCGACAAGCTGATGCGCTCCGTCGAAATCGCGCTGCGCAAGCGCAATGTGGAGCCGGAGCGGATCGAGCGTGCCGTGACGGGCATCGTGCGCCAGCTCGAAAGCTCGGGCGAAACGGAAATCCCGTCCGACGAAATCGGCCGGCTCGTCATGGATGCGCTCAAATCCATCGACGATGTCGCCTATGTGCGCTTTGCGTCCGTCTACAAGAACTTTCGCGAGGCGCGCGATTTTCACGATCTGCTCGGTGAACTGAAGAGCGACGAGGACGCCGCGCGCGAATGAGCGTCGGCGAGACCGATCGCCGGTACATGGCAGCCGCCATCCGTCTGTCGCGCCGCAATCTGGGGCTAACGTCGACCAACCCATCCGTCGGAACGCTGATCGTCCGCGATGACGGCGACGGCCCCCGGATCGTCGGGCGGGGCATCACCGCGGTCGGCGGCAGGCCGCATGCCGAGACGGAGGCGCTCGCGGAGGCGGGGGACCGGGCGCGCGGCGCGACGGCCTATGTCACGCTGGAGCCCTGTGCGCATCACGGCCGAACGCCACCCTGCGCCGAGGCACTTGTCCGTGCCGGCATTGCCCGGGTCGTCGGCGCGGCCGCCGATCCCGATCCGCGCGTCTCCGGCAAGGGATATGCAATCCTCGAAGCCGGCGGGATCGACGTGACGCCCCAGATCCGCTCCAATGAGGCAGCCGACCTACTGAAAGGCTACCTGACTCGATCTTTGAGCAAACGTCCGGAAGTGACTCTTAAACTTGCGGTTTCCTCCGATGGCATGATCGGTCGCATGGGCGAGGGGCAGGTTGCCATCACCGGGCCAATCGCGCGCCGGCAGGTGCATCGCCTGCGCGCCGAAAGCGACGCGATCCTCGTGGGTATAGGCACGGCTCTGGCCGACGACCCCGAACTCACCTGCCGCCTGCCGGGGCTGGAAAAGCGCTCGCCGATCCGCATCGTCCTCGACCGCGACGCGCGACTTTCGCCGACATCGAAACTTGCATCGAGCGCACGCGAGACGCCTGTTCTGCTGGCAACCGCGATCGACGCCGATGCCGGCCGTCGTGCCACGCTTGAAGAACTCGGCGTCGGCTTCATCGCCTGCGACGAGCACGAAGGCCGCATCGCCCTGCCGGAATTTCTCGAGGACCTGGCAGCGCGCGGCGTCCTGACACTCCTCGTCGAAGGGGGCGCGGAGACCGCGCGCCAGGTTCTCGCCGAAGGCTTGGTCGACCGCGTGGTGCTCTTCGTGGGCCCGACGCCGATCGGCGAGGGCGGCGTCGCATCCCCGATCGACCCGGCCGGGGTTCCGCCGGGCTTCCGTCTCGTCCGCCGCGATGTGTTCGGCGGCGATATCTGCTGCGAATATGTAAGGATCGACTGATGTTCACTGGGATCGTCACCGACATCGGCGAGATCGCGGCCATCGCGCCGCTGGATCAGGGCATCCGGCTGCGCATCGGCACGGAATACGATCCGGCGACTATCGCCATCGGCGCCTCGATCGCCTGCGCCGGCGTATGTCTGACCGTCGTCGCGCTGCCTTCGGATGGTTCCCGCTGGTTCGAGGTCGAGGCGTGGGAAGAGGCCCTGCGATTGACGACGGCCGGCAACTGGCAGGTCGGCTCCCACCTCAATCTCGAACGCGCATTGAAGATCGGCGACGAGCTCGGCGGGCACATCGTCTCCGGTCATGTCGACGGCATGGCGGAGATCGTCGAGCGGATCGACGAAGGCGACGCCGTCCGCTTTCGCCTCCGCGCCCCGCATGCTTTGTCGAAGTTCATTGCGCCGAAAGGCTCCGTCGCGCTCGACGGCACCTCGCTCACCGTCAACGGCGTCGATGGCGACCTCTTCGACGTCCTCCTGATCCACCATTCGCTCGGCGTGACGACATGGGGCGCGCGACAGGTCGGCGACCGCGTCAACCTGGAAGTCGACACCATGGCGCGCTACGCAGCGCGCCTGATGGAAGCGCGCGACGAATGAGCGTGATCGACAACGAACGCACCAAGCTTCTAGCGAATGCGCTCGATCGGGCGTCGACGGCGTGCTTCACGGTGGGCATCCTCACACCCGGTGCCGGCTACTTCTACAATATTGGAGGCTTTCAGGGTCTGATCAGCGTGACGGAACTATTTGTTGGCGTATTGGGCTGGCTCGGTGCGCTCGTCGTGCTGCATCTTTTGGCGCGACGGGTGCTGAGGGGGCTGATGCTATGAACGAATTCTGGTTTCTTGCTTTCGTCGTGACACCCGGGGTTGTCGTCTTGGGCGCCTACATCGCCGTGCGCCTGCACGAGCGCTCGCTGAAGCGCTGACCGGCTGACTTTCTCCAAACCTTCGCTTGCGAACTCGGCCGGATCGGCCTAAGTCACCGGGCCAATCCCGGAGACATTCATGCCCCATCAGGAACCCCTCAAAGTTCTGATCGTCGAAGCGCGTTTCTATGACGATCTGGCCGACGCGCTTCTGGACGGCGCCAAGTCAGCGCTCGATGCGGCCGGTGCGAGCTACGATGTCGTCACCGTGCCCGGCGCGCTCGAAATTCCGGCCGTCATTTCGTTCGCGCTCGACGGCGCGGATGCGGGCGGTGCGGACTATGACGCCTTCGTCGCGCTCGGCTGCGTGATCCGTGGCGAGACCTATCATTTCGACATCGTGGCGAACGAATCCTGCCGCGCGCTGATGGATCTTTCCGTCAATGAATCGCTGGCGATCGGCAACGGCATCCTGACCGTCGAGAACGACGACCAGGCCTGGGCGCGTGCCCGCCGCAACGAGGGCGACAAGGGCGGGTTTGCCGCGCGCGCCGCCCTGACGATGGTGGAGACCCGCAAGCGTCTTGCAGGTGCGTCCCGATGAGCGAAGCCGACGAACTCCCGACCACGCCGCCGATCCGTCAAGCCAACAAGCGCGGCGCGGCGCGGCTAGCCGCCGTGCAGGCGCTCTACCAGATGGACGTCGCCGGCACCGGCCTGCTCGAGATTTCTGCCGAGTACGAAGCATACCGGCTCGGCAAGGAAGTCGATGGGGCAACCTATCGCGAGGCGGATGCCCAGTGGTTCCGGGCGATCCTTTCAGGCGTGGTCGAGGACCAGAAGACGATCGATCCGGTGATCCGGCAGGCGCTGACCGACGATTGGCCGCTGTCGCGGCTGGACTCGACGCTGCGCGCGATCCTGCGCGCCGGCGTCTATGAACTGATGAAGCGCGCCGACGTACCGGTTGCGGTCATCGTCACCGAATATGTCGACATCGCCAAGGCCTTCTACACCGAGGAAGAGCCCAAGCTCGTCAACGCCGTGCTCGACCGCGTGGCGCGGCGTCTGCGCAACGAGGGCAGGGGCGGCACGCCGAAGGCATGACGACCACGGCGACCCGCGATGCACGGCGCACGGCGATCGTTCTTGCCGCGGCGCAGGCCATCGTCGGGTCGGCCGCACCCATCGCGATTTCGGTCGGCGGCCTTGCCGGCTTCTATCTCCTCGGCGCCGACAAGAGCCTTGCGACAGCGCCCGTCACCGGCTTCACCATCGGCGTCGCGCTCGGCGCCGTTCCGGCGGCACTGGTCCTTAAAAGGTTGGGATTGCGGCTGGGCTTCATGACCGGCACCGGCATGACCGCCGCTGGCGGTCTCGTTGCGACGCTTGCCCTGTTCGCGCAGAATTTCTGGCTGTTCGCGGCGGGCTTGGCGCTGATCGGCATCGGCAATGCCTTCGTGCAGCAGTTTCGCTTTGCAGCGGCCGAGTCGGCGCCTGCAGCGTTCAAAGCCAGGGCCATTTCCTTCGTTCTCGCCGGCGGCGTGCTGACGGCGATCATCGGGCCGCAGATCGTCATTTTCACGCGCGAATTGATGGCACCGGTCATGTTCGCCGGCACGTTCGCGTCCGTGCTCGGCATTGCCGCGGTCGGAGCGCTGATGCTGTCGGCTTTGCCGAAGCGTCAGCCTGAAACGCATGCGAGCGCTGGCGCCAATGTCCCGGCACGCCCGCTTCGCGAGATCGTGCGGCAGCCCAAATATGCCACCGGGCTCCTTTGCGGCGTCGGCGCCTATGCGCTGATGAGCTTTGTGATGACCGGCGCGCCGCTCGCGATGGTTGGGTGCGGGTTCTCGACCGACCAGGCCATGCTCGGCATTTCGTGGCACGTGATGGCCATGTTTGCGCCGAGCTTCTTTACCGGCAAACTGATCGCTCGTTTCGGCAAGGAAAGAATCGTCGCGGCCGGCCTCGTCCTGCTGATCGGTTGCGCCGTTGTCGCGCTGTCGGGCATTGCGCTCTGGCAGTTCTGGACGGCTCTCGTTCTTCTCGGCATTGGCTGGAATTTCGGCTTCATCGGCGCGACCGCGATGGTGGCGGAGACCTACCACCCCTCCGAGAAAGGCCGCGCGCTGGGCTTTCACGATTTCGTCCTGTTCTCGACCGTCGCCTTCGCCTCGTTCATGTCAGGCCTGGTCTACAATTTCGCCGGCTGGGAAATGCTGAACTGGATCATCTTCCCGGTGGGCCTTGCCTGCCTGGCGTCCCTGGCCGTCCTTGCCCTGCGCCCGCCGAGCATCCTGGCCGTACGCGACTGACCATGCGTAAGAATAACTCCTTGATGTGTGCGGAATCCTTCGCATAAGCTGCCCTCGAATGTCGGATGACGAGCGATTCCGGCTTCGTTCCCAATGCCCGGGGAGGGGTTCTGCCGGGCGAGCATCAAGGAAAAATCGGCAATGACCATGCTTTTCGTCGTCATCGCCTGCGGCTTGCTGTCCATCGTCTATGCGATCTGGGCCACCCAGTCGGTCCTCGCGGCCGATCAGGGCAATGCACGCATGCAGGAGATTGCGGGCGCGATCCGGGAGGGCGCGCAGGCTTATCTCACTCGCCAGTACACAACCATCGCGCTCGTCGGCGTCGTGGTCTTCGCCATCACCTGGTGGCTGCTCGGGGTCACGGCCGCGATCGGCTTCCTGATCGGCGCCGTCCTTTCGGGCGTCGCAGGCTTCATCGGCATGCACGTTTCGGTCCGCGCCAATGTGCGCACCGCGCAGGCCGCTTCGAACAGCCTGTCGGCCGGCCTCGACATCGCCTTCAAGGCGGGCGCGATCACCGGCATGCTGGTGGCCGGCCTCGCGCTGCTTGCAGTCTCGGTCTACTACTGGGTTCTGATCGGTCCGATGGGCGCCGCTCCGTCCGACCGCATGGTTATCGACGCGCTCGTCGCGCTCGGCTTCGGCGCATCGCTCATCTCGATCTTCGCGCGTCTTGGCGGCGGCATCTTCACCAAGGGTGCCGATGTCGGCGGCGATCTCGTCGGCAAGGTCGAAGCGGGCATTCCCGAGGACGATCCGCGCAACCCGGCGACGATCGCGGACAATGTCGGCGACAATGTCGGCGACTGCGCAGGCATGGCGGCGGATCTCTTCGAAACCTATGCCGTGACCGTCGTCGCGACCATGGTTCTCGCCGCGATCTTCTTCCTCGGTTCCGATATGCTCGGCTCGATCATGATCTACCCGCTGGCGATCTGCGGCGCGTGCATCATCACCTCGATCATCGGGACTTTCTTCGTCAAGCTCGGGGCCAATGCCTCGATCATGGGTGCGCTCTATCGCGGCCTGATCGTCACCGGCCTCCTGACCGTCGTCGGCATCGGCGCCGCGACCTCGCTCACCATCGGCTGGGGCTCGATCGGCGTGGTCAACGGCATCGACGTCACCGGCACCAACCTCTTCATTTGCGGCCTGATCGGCCTCGTGGTGACGGCGCTGATCGTGGTGATCACGGAATACTACACCGGTACCAACAAGCGCCCGGTGAACTCGATCGCGCAGGCGTCGGTGACCGGCCACGGCACCAACGTCATCCAGGGCCTCGCCGTCTCGCTCGAATCGACGGCGCTTCCGGCGATCGTCATTATCGGTGGCATTCTGGCGACGTTCCAGCTCGCCGGCCTCTTCGGCACCGCCATCGCGGTGACGACCATGCTCGGCCTGGCCGGCATGATCGTGGCGCTCGACGCGTTCGGCCCGGTGACCGACAATGCCGGCGGCATCGCCGAAATGTCCGGCCTCCCGCCGGAAGTGCGCCAGTCCACCGACGCGCTCGATGCGGTCGGCAACACGACCAAGGCGGTCACCAAGGGCTACGCGATCGGCTCTGCCGGTCTCGGCGCGCTGGTGCTCTTCGCTGCCTATTCCTACGATCTGGAATACTTCATCGCCAATCCGGACCAGTACCCGTATTTCGCCGGCATGGAGGATGTCTCCTTCTCGCTGTCGAACCCGTATGTGGTGGCGGGCCTGCTCTTCGGCGGCTTGATCCCCTACCTCTTCGGCGGCATCGCCATGACGGCCGTCGGCCGTGCGGCCGGCGCCATCGTGGAGGAGGTGCGTCGCCAGTTCCGCGACAATCCGGGCATCATGCAGGGCACGGTCAAGCCGGACTACGCGCGCGCGGTCGATCTTCTGACCAAGGCGGCAATCCGGGAAATGATCATCCCGTCCCTGCTGCCGGTGCTGGCGCCGATCGTCGTCTATTTCGGCGTGTTGCTGGTGTCGGGCTCCAAGGCGGCTGCGTTCGCCGCGCTCGGCGCAACGCTTCTGGGCGTGATCGTCAACGGCCTCTTCGTCGCCATCTCGATGACGTCGGGCGGCGGCGCCTGGGACAACGCGAAAAAGTCGTTCGAGGACGGCTTTATCGACAAGGACGGCACGCGCCATCTGAAAGGCTCTGATGCACACAAGGCATCGGTGACCGGCGATACCGTCGGCGATCCCTACAAGGATACGGCGGGCCCGGCCGTTAATCCGGCGATCAAGATCACCAACATCATGGCGCTTCTGCTTCTGGCCGTGCTTGCGCACAACTGATCGATGCACATGGAAAAGGGGCCGCGGTAGCAATACCGCGGCCCCTTCTTTGTGGTGTTGACCGAATTCTAGAAGTTGACCGCACCGCGGCCCGCGCCGGTCCCGATCGGCGTGCCGCCGACGACGCCGGTGATCATCTGCTGGATAAAGTTCACATCGCCACCGGCGGTCGGCGTGGTTCGCGAGATGAAGTCGAACACGCGCCCGTCCTGCAGGCCGTAATTGGCGATGTTGGAGACGCGGCCGTCCGCGCCGAAATAGATCGCCAGGATCTTGCGGTCGACGACGCGCGGATTCTGGAAAGCGACGTTCCGGACGGCCGTCTGCGAGATGTAATAGTAGGTCTCGTTGTCGAAGGTCGCCGTGGTGGTGGGCGTTCCGAGCGCAAGCGTTACCTGCTCGCGGCTCGACCCGACCGGCACCAGTTCGAGCATCTGCTCGTCGACGACATAACCTTGCTGGAAGGTCTGGCGTGGGCTCATGTCGCCCGAGATCGAGGAACAGCCGGCAGCCACGCCTGCAAGCAGGACAACAATACCCGAAGCGACCAGCCGTGCACGGCTCTTGAAATTCCGTCCTTGCAACGACAACTCCATGACTTGGTTAAGCGCGCCTTGCGCCTGCGGGCAAAAGCGGTAAACCAGCTTGCGCGCCGATGCAACACGGCCGGCACTGAAACCGCCAGAAGGAGCCCTTCGGGAATGTTCAAGCGACTGTTCGGCGCTCGCCGGAATGAGAACGCGGCCATCGTCCACAGCATTTATGGACAAATCGTGGCGGCGGCGCGCCAGCCGGTCCTCTATGCCCAGTGGAACGTGCCCGACACGCCGCTCGGCCGCTACGAGATGATGGCGCTGCACATGTTCCTGTTCCTGCATCGCACGCGCGGCGAGGACGGGCCGATCCAGGACGTCGCGCAGGACGTGACCGACGAGTTCTTCAAGGACGTCGACCATTCGCTGCGGGAACTGGGCATCGGCGATGTGGGCGTGCCAAAGCGCATGAAGAAGCTGGCGAAGATGTTCTACGGGCGTGCCGATTCCTATGGAAAGGCGCTGGAGGCGCAGGACCGCGAGGCGCTGGCGCAGGCACTTTACCGCAATGTCTTTCCAGGCGGCACCGACTGGCATGAAGCACAGGCGATGGCCGACTATGTCATGGCGTCCGAGCGCGATCTCGCGGCGCAGCCGGCGGCGGCGATCATCGCCGGAGACATCGCCTTCCTGCCGGCCGAACGCGCGATCGCGACGGGAGAGGCGACGAAATGAGCGACGAAACGAGCCCGGTCGCCTTCGAGGCGAACGTCCTGCGACTGCCGGGCAAGGGCATGCCCGTCTCCATCGAGGCCGACGAAGAGCAGCGCCGTGCGCTGGCCAACGCACATCATCTGGTCGAGGTGAAGAACTTCCATGCTGATCTCCTGGTCGAGAACTGGAAGCGCGACGGCGTTAAGGTGACCGGTCGCGTGAAGGCGCAGATCGTCCAGTCCTGCATCGTCTCGCTCGAACCGCTCGATGCGGAAGTCGACGAGGAGGTTCACGCGCTCTTCGTTCCCGAAGGCTCGAAGCTGATGCGCCCCGATGCGATCGAGGGCGGCGAGATGATTCTCGATGCCGAGGGCGATGACGGGCCCGAGCCGTTTTCGGGCGACACGATCGACGTCGGGCAGCTTGCGGAAGAGTTCTTCGCGCTCGGCATCGACCCCTATCCGCGCAAAGCCTGTGCGCAGCCCGTCGCTCCCGCTGCCGATCCAAACGCCGATCGCGGACCGCTCTATGAGCAGTTGAAGAAGTTGAAGCGCGACGGTTGAGCATGATCCGCCTTCACATCACCGGCCCGGCCGGGGCAGGCACGACGACGCTCGGTGCGGCATTGGCCGCCGACCTCAAGATTGCGCACCTCGATACGGACAGCTTTTTTTGGTTGCCGACCGATCCGCCCTTTACCCATATGCGCCCGCTCCCGGCGCGACAGGAATCGCTCGCACGTGCGATGGAGAATGCCGGATCTTGGGTGCTGTCCGGCTCGGCTTTAGGATGGGGCGACGAACACCTGCGGGATATGGATTTGGTGATCTACCTTTACGTTGCGCCCGAGATACGCATCCCTCGCCTCATCGCACGCGAACGCTCGCGCTATGGCAAAGACATTGCAGCGGGCGGTCGCATGCGCGATCAGCATCGCGCCTTCCTAGAATGGGCGCGCGGCTACGAGGATAACGACCATGCTGGACGCAGCCGCCGCAAACATGAGGCTTGGCTTGCAACACTGGGTTGCTCTGTTCTCCGCCTCGACGGAGCGGCTCCCGTCGCCACGCTTGTTGAAGATGTCCGCTCAACCGTGACACTCATCGGTTAGCCGTGCATAAGGCAGTTGTTTGCCGGGACGAAACCGCTATTTTCGCCGCACTTTGCTGAAATGCCGCCCGAAACGGGCCAACGAAAGACGATTGCCGCGTGATACGCATTTCCATCGACGCCATGGGGGGAGACCATGGTCCTTCGACGACGCTGCCGGGTTTGGCGCGTGTTGCCGAGCGACGCCCCGATGCACGGTTCCTGATCTATGGCCGCGAGGACGAGGTTCGCCCGGTCCTTGCGAAACTGCCCAAGCTCGAAGCCGTCTCCGAATTTCACCATTGCGAAATCTCGGTCCGCATGGACGACAAGCCGAGCCAGGCGCTGCGCCAGGGCCGGTGGAAATCGTCGATGTGGAAGGCGATCGAGGCGGTCAAGAACGGCGATGCCGATGTCTGCATTTCGGCCGGCAACACCGGCGCGCTGATGGCGATGTCGAAATTCTGCCTGCGCACCATGGCGAGCATCGAACGTCCAGCCATCGCGGCCATCTGGCCGACCGTGCGCGGTGAGAGCGTCGTCCTCGACGTCGGCGCGACGATCGGCGCCGACGCGCACCAGTTGATCGACTTCGCGATCCTCGGCTCGGCGATGGCGCGCGCGCTGTTCGACATAGAGCGCCCCTCCGTCGGCCTCCTCAATGTCGGCGTCGAAGAGGTCAAGGGTCAGGAAGAGGTCAAGGAGGCGGGCCGCATTCTGCGCGAGGTCGGGCTGAAGTCGATCGACTATCACGGCTTCGTCGAAGGCGACGATCTCGGCAAGGGCACGGTCGACGTGGTGGTGACGGAAGGGTTTGCCGGCAACATCGCGCTGAAGACGGCCGAAGGCACCGCCAGGCAGATCGCGCAATATCTGCGCGAGGCGATGTCGCGCAGCTTCCTGTCCAAGATGGGCTATGTGCTCGCCAAGGGCGCGTTCGATTTCCTGCGCGAGAAGATGGACGTGCGCAAGATCAATGGCGGCGTCTTCCTCGGGCTGAACGGCATCGTGGTGAAAAGCCATGGCGGAACGGATGACGAGGGCTTCGCGGCAGCGGTCGAGCTCGGCTACGACATGGCCAAGGGCAAGCTGCGCGAACGCATCGAGGCGGAACTGCAGCAATTCCATGGGCGTCTTCGCCCGCGCGCCAAAGATGACGACGTGACCGTCGCGGCGGGAAAGTGAGATTTTGAGAATGATCAGATCGGTCGTGCGCTCGGTCGGCAAATCCCTGCCGCGCCGCGTGATGAAGAATACGGATTTCGAGGGCGTCCTGGAAACGTCCGATGCCTGGATCGTCCAGCGGACGGGCATCACGCAGCGCTATATCGCGGCGGATGACGAGACGACGGCCTCGCTCGGCGAGGCGGCGGCGCGCGCGGCGCTCGATGCGGCCGGCCTGACCGTCGACGACATCGACCTGATCGTGCTCGCGACGTCGACGCCGAACAACACCTTCCCGGCGACGGCGGTCGAGATCCAGGAACGGCTCGGCATGCGCCACGGCTTCGCGTTCGACATGCAGGCCGTGTGCTCCGGCTTCGTCTACGCGATCAACACCGCCGACCTGCACATTCGCGGAGGCATGGTCAAACGCGCCATCGTTATCGGCTCGGAAACCTTCTCGCGCATCCTCGACTGGCAGGACCGCGGGACATGCGTCCTGTTCGGCGATGGCGCCGGCGCGGTCATCCTCGAGGCGGGCGAAGGCGAGGGCACGATCGCCGATCGCGGCATCCTCGCCGCCAGCCTGCGCTCGGACGGCTCGCACCGCGAAAAACTCTATGTCGATGGTGGCCCGTCGACCACCGGCACGGTCGGCCACTTGCGCATGGAAGGCCGCGAAGTCTTCAAGCACGCCGTGGGCATGATTACGGACGTCGTCGAATCCGTCTTCGCTCAGGCCGGGATCACGGCTGAGGACCTCGACTGGTTCGTGCCGCACCAGGCCAACAAGCGCATCATCGATGCGTCTGCGAAGAAGCTCGGCATCGCCGAGGAAAAGGTTGTCATCACCGTCGACAGGCACGGCAACACCTCGGCCGCTTCGGTGCCGCTGGCGCTGTGCGAGGGCGTCGACACAGGGCGCATCAAGCCGGGCGATCTGGTGCTCTTGGAGGCGATGGGAGGCGGGTTCACGTGGGGCGCGGTCCTCGTCCGCTGGTAGCATCGCCCGGTCGCTGGGATAAACCAAGCGGGGTCAATGGGTTCTTGACCTCGACACCCCAATTTCCTAACGTCCTCACTGCTTGAAAATTCGCCTGTTTTTTCAGAATGGTTGGACGGCCGATGGGGGGAAAGACTTTAACGCGTGCCGATCTCGCCGAAACTGTCTACCGACAGGTCGGGCTTTCGCGCACCGAATCCGCGCAGCTTGTCGAGATGGTGCTCGACGAGATTTGCGACGCCATCGTCCGCGGGGAGATGGTGAAGCTGTCCTCCTTCGCGACCTTCCAGGTCCGCTCGAAGAACGAGCGCGTTGGCCGTAACCCGAAGACGGGTGAAGAGGTGCCGATCCTTCCGCGCCGGGTGATGACCTTCAAGGCGTCGAACGTGTTGAAGCAGCGAATTCTCGACAATCATCGCGCCATCGCAAATCCGGTCACGGAAGCCAAGCTCGCCAAGGGCTGAGGCCGGACCGGTTATGACAGCAAAATCGGGGGGCAAGACCGCCCCGCACTTGAATATGCCCTTCTAAGGGTCTGTAATACTGGCGAATCGCGAGCCCTGAAAGCGAGCACGCCATGGAAAAGTCTCCCGACGCATTCCGCACGATCAGCGAGGTCGCCGACGATCTCGACCTGCCGCAGCACGTCCTGCGTTTCTGGGAAACGCGCTTTTCGCAGATCAAGCCGATGAAGCGGGGCGGCGGCCGTCGCTACTACCGCCCGCAGGATGTCGAGCTGATCAAGGGCATCCGGCACATGCTCTACGACCAGGGCTATACGATCAAGGGCGTGCAGAAGCTTCTGCGCGACAATGGAAACCAGTTCGTCATCGCCATCGGAAACGGCGATATGGCGGCGGTCGAGGCCATTGCGCAGCGAAAGCAGCAGGAGGCGGAGGCCGTCCATGCCGCGCCGGAGGGCGATGGCGACGACGAGATGATCCTCGGTCAGGCCAAGGCCAAGCCGGCACGCCGGTTTTTCGGGCTCGGTCGCGGTGAGGACGAAGGGCCGGTGGCGCCCGACGACGAACGTCTGTCGCGCGACAACCGCGCCTTGCTTCAGGAGGCGCTGTTCGACCTTCTGGAATGCAAGCGCCTGCTCGACCAGGTGCGCTGAAGCCGCCGCAACTCCAGTGGAACCAAGCCCTTGCGCCGCCGTTTGTTAGGCAAATACGTGGCGAATGGAAGGACCACTCATGTCATATTCGATCTTCGGCGGCCGTCGTTCCTGGGATGACGATCTCGAACGGCGCATCGCGCATCTGAGCAAGGAACTGTCCGTCC
Organism: Pseudomonadota bacterium; assembly: GCA_023389195.1. Lineage (GTDB taxonomy): Bacteria > Pseudomonadota > Alphaproteobacteria > Rhizobiales > Rhizobiaceae > Aliihoeflea. The sequence continues at coordinate 22,407 of JAEWET010000003.1, read as the reverse complement.
TCAGCCGGCAGGCGCGCAAGCGCGGCTCGCACTTCTACGACGATACGCGCGAGACAGCGTCCGACGCTTATGACGACATTGCCGAGCGCATTCATGACTGGATGCCGGTGGTGCGCAAGCAGGCGCGCTATGCGGAGCAGACTGCGCGCGAACATCCCGCACTCGTCCTCGCCGGCCTTGCGGTCGTGGGACTTGCCGCCGCCGCGCTTCTGCGCCGATAAACCGTGCGAAAACTGACCGAAAGGCCGGCTTTGCCGGCCTTTTTCGTATCGGGAATAGAAAATCAGGGGGAAGGGAAATGGTCGGAGCGATAGGATTCGAACCTACGACCCCTTGACCCCCAGTCAAGTGCGCTACCGGGCTGCGCTACGCTCCGAGCCGTGCGAAGCTCTAATTGCTCGGTCCTGGCAAGGCAAGCGCATAATTGCGCGGGGCAATGGAATTGGCCGGTGACGCGGCGGAACCGCTTGCCTGATCGCGCGCTTCGAGCCCGACGCAGCCCCAGATGATGCCCATCAAGAGATAGAAGTGGCGCCAGTGATCCATGTCGATGACCGTGCCGAGCAGGATGTGGCCCACGAACACGACCCATGCGCAAAGCAGGAACGGTTGCCAGACCCGTTGCCTGAACAGGATGCGAAAGCCGGCCGCGACCGTGAAGACCAGCAGCGAGACATAGGCGGCAAAGCCGAGCCAGCCATAGTCCATCAGCGCTTTCAGCCAGATATTGTGGGTGTCCTCGCCGAAGATCGTGCCGAAGACGAGCGGGCCGATGCCCAGCGGATGCTCCATGGCGAGCGCGAAGCCGATGCCATAGCGGGCGAAGCGGCCGAGCCGTGCGCCGTCGTAATCCTGAACGAGCTGGGCGCGCGTCTCGAACAGCGTCGCGACCTGCGGAATCTGAAGCGCGACCATGACGGCGAGCGCGATCACGCCCATGCCGACTAGCGCCATGACGAGGATGCGCAGCCGCAGCTTGTTGCTCGGGGAGTTGAGAAAGACCGCCGCACAGACGGTGAGTGCCGAGAGGGCATAAAGGCCCCATGCACCGCGCGAGAAGGACAGGAAGATGGCGAAGGACAGGATGAGAAGCCCGGCCGCCTGGACCGGCATCTTCATCAGACGGCCTGTCACCAGTCCATGCAGAAGCCAGACCGCCGGTAGCACGAGGAAGGGACCGAACACGTTCGGGTCCTTGAAGGCGCCGGCTGCCCGGTCGTAGAGGGTGAACCGCTCAGCGCCGGGAAAGGCGCCGAAATAGCCGAGAATGCCCAGAAGTCCCGTCAGGCAGGCGGCGAGCGTCCAGCCGATGAAGATCGGTCGCAGCAACCCGGCCCGCTTCTCGACGATGGCTGCAACGAACACCGCGGTCAGCGCCAGGAACGCTGTCACCGCCAGGTAGAGCGGCGTGTCCTTGAGGTCGCCCATCTGGGTCATCGAGACCATTCCGCCGATCAGATAGACGATCCACAGGACGAGAAGCGGAGCGGTCGTGCGCGAGATGGCAAGCCCGAACAGCGCCCAGATGCCGATGAGCGCGACCATGTAGAGTTCGTAGGGCGCCGGTTCGTTCTGCACGAATCCGGCCAGCCCGACGCCAAGGCCCACGGCGACGGAACTCGTCAACGCGACGAGCTTGGCGTCGATCGCGGCGCGGGGCAGGGTGCCGACGGCGGCGCTCAATACGCATTCTCCGTATTCAGGAGCCGCAGCGGCGTCAGGAACAGGATCTTGAGGTCGAGCCCGAGTGACCAGTTTTCGATATAGTCCAGATCGTATTCGGTGCGGCGGCGGATCTTGTCGTCATGGTCGATCTCGCCGCGCAGGCCGTTGATCTGCGCCCAGCCGGTAACGCCGGGCTTGACCCGGTGCCGCGCGAAGTAGCCGTCGACGACTTCCTCGAACAGCCGGTCCTGCGAGTGGCCCTTGATGGCGTGCGGACGCGGGCCGACGAGCGAAAGCGAGCCCAGAAGCGCATTGAAAAACTGCGGCAGCTCGTCGATCGAGGTCTTGCGGATGATGCGCCCGACGCGCGTCACCCGCGGGTCGCCCTTCGTGACAGCGCGGCGTGCGAGCGGGTCGCACTGGTCGGTATACATCGAGCGGAACTTGAAGACCTCGATGACCTCGTTGTTGAACCCGTGCCGCTTCTGCTTGAAGAAGACCGGCCCCTTGCTGTCGAGTCTGATGGCGATCGCGGTCGCAATCATCAGCGGTGAGAAGACGATCAGGCCGGCAAGGCTGAAACTGATGTCGAACAGGCGCTTTGCGACCGAATCCCAGTCGTTGATCGGCTTGTCGAAGATGTCGAGCATCGGCACCGAGCCGACATAGGAATAGGCGCGCGGGCGGAAGCGGAGCTGGCTCGAATGCGCCGAGAGGCGAATGTCGACCGGCAGCACCCACAGCCGCTTCAGGAGCGACAGGACGCGCGATTGTGCGCTGAGCGGCAGCGAGACGATCAGCATGTCGATCCGCGCGATGCGGGCGAATTCCACGAGTTCGGTCACGGAGCCGAGCTTCGGATAGCCGGCGACGATCGGCGGCGAACGCGAATCGTCGCGGTCGTCGAAAATGCCGCAGATGCGGATGTCGTTGTCGGGGTCCTGCTCGATGGTGCGGATCAGCGCCTCGGCAGGCTTGCCGCCGCCCACGATCAGCGCCCGCCGTTCCATCGTGCCGTTTCGCGCCCACCGGCGGATCAGGACCGACAGCATGACGCGCCCCGAAAGGACGAGGAGGAGGGCGCTGGCCAGCCAGCCGGCGAACCAGACTCGCGAGAACTCGTCGGATATCTTGAGGAAGAACCCGGCCATCGCGAGAAGCGCGAACGTCGCGGTCATGACGAGACCGATGCGCGGCAGGAACACGAATGGCCGGCGCATGACGCCGAGCTGGTAGAGATTGGCGATTTCCAGCAGCAGCACGCCAAGGCCCGAGCCCGCGAGAATGACGAGCGGATAGCCATAGGTCAGGCCGACGGCGCCGCTGGCATAGGCAAAGTATATGGAGAGGCCGGTCAGGGCGAGGATCAGGAACTCGCAAAGACGCAGCAAGCCGCTGACCATGACAGGCGACATCGTGTCGGCGCGATATTGCGAGGCGACGGTGCGCGCGATTTCGCTCAACTCGCCGGTGCCGGCGGGCGCCGAGGCATCGGCGAAATCGCGGACGGCTTTCGCCGTGAACTGGTGAGGCGGCTGGCTGTGGTTCATGGGCACACTCGCAATCTGCGAGAAAGCCTTACGGTGGCTGCCCTAAGAAACGCTTGAAACGAAGGGCCTGTCGCCCCTCAAGCAGATTTACGGTAAATGCTTTCGATACGCCCCGCCATCGCGGTTGCGCTGAAATCCTGCTCCAGGCGCTTCGCATCGGGCATGGAAGCGGCGAGCCAGCCGCGATCTTCCATCGCGCGGATCATCAGGGCGGCAAGGCTGTCGGTGGTGGGTTCGGCGAGGGCAGGCGAGTTCGCGCCGAGGATTTCGGGAATTCCGCCCACGGCGGTCGCGATCATCGGCCGCCCGGCGCCGAGTGCCTCCAGAACGATGTAGGGCATCGCCTCGGCGCGCGAGGGCACCACCATCACATGTGCCATGCCGAACGCCAGCCTGGCAGGCATGGCGGCGTGGAAGGTGACGGCGAGGCCCAGCCGGCTTACGCGCTCGCGATAGCGCGGCAGGCCGTCGCCGTCGCCCACCATGTGTGCGCTGACGGCCGGGAACCGGTCCCGCACCTGCGCTAGTGCCTCGATGAAGAGATCGGGGCCCTTCAGGTCGCGCATCATGCCGATATAGAGAAAGTCCGCAGCATCGGGCCGCGTTTCCACCGGTTCGAATTCCGACGCCTGCAAGCCATTGTAAACAAGGCTGTGCGGTGCGCGCGGCATGCCGACCTTGGCGAGATAGGTCCGCCGCTCGAAATCGGAGACGAAGAGGATGTGGTCGCTGAAGCGCTCCAGTTGCCGCTCGGCGAGGAAATAGCCACGCCCGGCCGCCGAGCGGGGATCATAGTGCAGCACCCCGCCATGCGGAGAATAGAGCCGCTCGAGAGAGCGTCGCCTCCGCTTGAGCAGCGTGCCGAAGAAGCGCGCGTAAAATCCCCCCTTGGCGCCGTGGCCGTGCAGCACGTCCGGCTGCAGGTCGCCGAGGAGGTTGAAGGCGCGGATGGCCGATGTCAGGTCTCCGATCCCGACATGGCGCTGCATGGCTATGCGGTGGATGCCGAGCGACACATAGGGTTCGACCGACTTGAAAAGGCGGTCTTCATGTTCGCCACCGGTCGTGGAATCGCAGACGATGGCGACCTCGTGGCCGGCCGCATGCTGGGCCGAAGCGAGATCGCGCACATGGCGGAAGATGCCGCCGACCGGAGATCTGAACGTATGGACGATCCGCATGCGCCCTTATGCGCGCGAAACCCTAAAAGAAGCGTTCGCGCACATAGAGCGTATCGCCGGGCAGGACCGGGTCTGTCGTCGTCACGCGGCCCGTCATCACCTCGCCATTGATCTGGCGCGTGATGTCGACGTCGCGCTGTTGCGCGCGCGGCGTATAGCCGCCAGCCGCCGCCACGGCCTTCTGGACCGTCATGCCCGGCACGTAGGAATACTGACCGGCCGCACCCACTTCGCCCATGATGAAGACGGGCCGGTAGCGGTCGATCTCGGCGGTGACGTCGGGGTTGCGGATATAGCCGTCGCGCAGCTTGGTCGCGATCTGGCCTTCGATCTGCTGCAGCGTATAGCCGCGTGCGGCCACCGCGCCGATCAGCGGAAAGGCGATGTAGCCGGACTGGTCGACGGAGTAGCTGTTGGTCAGCGATGCCTGCTCGAAAACCGAAATCCGCACCCGGTCGCCTGCGTCGAGGACGTAGGGCTGGTTGATTGCCTCGTGGAAGGCATGCGGGGCGGGCTGGTAGCTGGTGCAACCCGAGAGGAGCGCGAGAGCGAGGAGACCATAAAGAGCGGGGCGTTTCATGACCTGGCGAGCGTCCATCCCTTGAGCCGCGAAGCAGCCCGATTGCAGATGGCCTGTTATCGGCTCGTTAAGGTTAATGGCCGGTAAAGCCCAGTCATGATTGCCGCGCCCGCCGCCGCAATCGTTAACTCGATGGTTACCATGTGTCTTTACTTCTCGGCGCCTTGGGCCGGAGTGGATTCGCTATGAGCGGAATGCAAGTGGGTGGCAACGACGTCGATATCGACCTTCGCCGTCTCGCCTTGAGTGTGCGCGACAGGTGGAAGCCTATCCTGACGGTCGTGCTGGTCGTCACCATCGCCGCCTTCCTGCTCGCCTATTTCGCAACGCCGCTCTACCGTGCCGAAACGCGCATTCTGATCGAAGCCCGCGAATCCGCCTATACGCGCATGTCGGGAGCGGGCGAGGGCGATCGGCCTATCCTCGACGATGAGGGCGTTGCAAGCCAGGTCGAAGTGATCGCCTCGAGCGACATCCTGCGCCGCGTCGCCGCCGAATTGCAGCTCGCCGAGCGCGGGGAGTTTCAGGGCGGGGGCATGCTCGCCTCGTTCGGCCTCGGCGGCTCGGACGAATTGCTGCGCGCGCAGACGACCATCGACATCATGCGCGAAAAGCTCTCCGTCTATCGCGTCGAAAACTCCCGCGTCATCGTTGTGCGCTTCTCGTCCGAGGATCGCGAACTGGCCGCCGCCGTTCCGAACGCGATCGCCGACGCCTATCTCGACGAACAGCGCGCCGCAAAGCTGCTTTCCAACGAGGATGCGACCGGCTGGCTCGCGCCGGAGATCGCCGATCTGCGCCAGCGGGTCCGCGAGGCGGAAGCGAATGTGGCTGCGTTCCGTGCCCGTTCGGGGCTTCTCGTCGGCCAGAACAATTCGACGCTGGCAAGCCAGCAACTCTCCGAACTTTCATCCGAACTGTCGCGCGTGCGCGCCAGCCGCTCGGCGGCCGAGGCGCGGGCCGAAGGCGTCCGCCAGGCGATCGAGACCGGCGCGTCGCTCGATGCGGTGCCGGAAGTTCTCGCCTCGCCGGTCGTCCAGCGTCTGCGCGAGCGCGAGGTGCAGTTGAACGCGGAGATCGCCGATCTGTCGACGACGCTTCTCGACAACCATCCGCGCCTTCGCGGCCTGCGCTCGCAACTGGCCGACCTGTCGACGCGCATCCGCCAGGAAGCGCGCACGGTGCTGCAGAGCCTCGAGAACGAGTCCCGTGCGGCTCAGCGCAGCGAAGAGCGCCTGCAGCAGGATCTGGACGCGTTGAAATCGACTTCGGCTGCCGCCGGCACGGAAGAGGTCGAACTGCGCGCGCTCGAGCGCGAGGCGACGGCGCAGCGCGAACTTCTCGAATCCTACCTTACCCGTTTCCGCGAGGCGAGCGCACGCGGCGACCGCAACTATCTGCCGGTCGACGCGCGCATTTTCGCTCGCGCCACGCCGCCGGTGGATTCCTACTATCCGAAATACGGCCCGATCCTCGGCGCCGCTTTCATGGGCTCGCTTCTGCTGATGATCGTCGGCACGCTCCTTGGCGAACTGTTCAGCGGTCGGGCGATGCGCCCTGCGGCGGGCGGCACGCGCGTCCATCCGGTTCCCCATCTCGTCATGCCCGCCGCTGCATCCGCCGAAGCCGCCGCTGTTTCGCATGCCGCTGGTCCGCTGCCACTCGACGTCTCCGTCGAGACGGCTGCCGAACGGTTGATCGCCGCCGGCGTCGCACGTGCCATATTCGTATCGCCGGAGGGCGAGGAGGCCTCGACGGCCTCCGTCATGGTCGCTCGCGAGCTGGCCGATGCGGGAATGCGCGTCCTCTATCTCGACCTCACCTTCACCGGAACGCCGTCGAGCCACATGCTGGAAAGCCGCACCTATACGGGCATCACCAACCTCCTGGTCGCCGAAGCCCAGTTCACCGAGACGATCCACGGCGATCTTTACTCCGACGCGCACGTCATTCCCGTCGGCACGGCCGAACCGCGTCGCGCCATGCGCGCCGCAGACCGCCTGCCGATCATTCTGACGTCGCTGACGACGGCCTATGACATCGTCGTCGTCGAGTGCGGACCGACCGAAAGCGAAGGCCTTCGCCGGGTCGCGGGGGACACGAGCGAGATCATGATCGGCGTTATCGATGCGGCGGACGCCCGCGTGCTGGCGGCGTCCGAAAGCCTGTTCGCAGCAGGTTATGGAGAGGCCGCCCGCGTCGTCGCTCCGGCCCCGCAGGCACAAGACGAGGCGCGGACGGTCGCCTGATCACCTGAGGCGACGCACCGCTTTCGCCAAGGCCCAAAGCTGCGGGCTGGCCTTGATCCGCTTCTTGGCGCCGGCAATCACGTCGAAGCCGAGAACGGCAAGGCGGGCCGCCGGCGTCAGCGGAACGACGATGTCGAAATGGGAAATCTCTATATCGCACCAGGAGCGCTTGTAGGCCTCGTCGCCCACGCTGAAATCGTAGAGCGGCAGACCTTTCGCGCAGGCCTCTTCCAGATTGGAATAGGCCAGATATTCGCCCGGGCTGATCGATGCCAGGTCGCCGTCCTCGATGGCGCCGAATTCGCACACCGTTCGATCGCGAAGGTGCGTCGAACCGGTGATCGCCCTCGGCTTGCCGCCGACGACGAGCGCTTCGATCGAAAACGGCACGTCTGCCTCGTCGCGGCTGCCGTCGAGAAGCGCCCGCCAGAATTCGCGAATCTGCGGATCGCCGAAGGCGTCCGCAATACCCGCCTTTTCGAACCGGGCAGCCTTCAATCGGAAAAACGCGTCGAGAATCGCGTCGATTTCGGCGGTCGTTGCGGGCTTCACCACCGCGCTGCCGCCGGCATCCTCGAAGCGTCGCCACTGGGCGCGGCGCTTCTTCGATTTCTTCTTGCCGTTGGTGCGCGACAAGAGGCCGGCAAAACCGCCGTCGAGGCTTGAAGCAAGGGCGATGTTGGGGCTGGTTCGCGTTGCCATGGCCGCGAGGACGTTCGTCTGCGCGTCGAGGGTTCGATGCTGGCGTTCGAGCGACAAAAGGGCGACATGCGGAAGGGCTTGGCGTATCGCGGCCTTGAGCGCCGCCATGCAAACCGCCGTGCCGGAATGGGTTGCGGGGCAGAAATTTCCGTTGGCATGGGCGCCGCCGGCAAAGGCGAGCGCGGGCAGCCCGGAAATGCGTGTTTCGACCAGCGGCAGCGCGGCAAGCGTGTTTGTTCCGTCCGCGACCCAGACGATCCATCCGCGCTCGCCGGTCGTTTCGAGCCATTTCTCAAACCAGAGCGGATGCTGAGCCGCGCCTTTCGCACGCGGCCCGGCAAAGTCGCGGTAGCGCCGGAGCGCCTGCGGCCCCGCCGCTTCCACGGTGATGGCAAGCCCGGCGCGCGCCCCGTCGGCCGTTTCCAGAGCGTCAACCATGCCTCAACTCTTCGCCCATATGGTGTTCAGCGTGTCTCTGCTATCGGCGGAGGAGGTTAGGGCACAAAGGTTTCGAAATGACCGACAATCAGGAACGCCTTCGCAGATTCGTGCTGAACGCATCGCGATGGTCGGGAATCGCCCGAATGGCGCAGCCGCATCTGTCCGGACTAGGCGCTATCCTGATGCTCCACAGCGTGACTGCGACGCCCCGCGAGGGGCTGGGGCTGAACGATCATCTGTCGGTGACCCCCGACTTCCTCGATCGCGCGATCTCGGACATGAAGCGGAGCGGATTCGCGTTCGTGTCAATCGACGAAATGGTCGATCACCTCGGAACCGGGAGCCGCGCCAAGGTCGCCACGATCACGCTCGACGATGCCTATCTCGACAACTTCACCGAAGCGCTGCCGATCTTCGAGCACCACGACGCGCCTTTCACCATCTTCGTCGCGCCCGGTCTCATCGACGGGTCGGTCCAGCCCTGGTGGGAAGTGGTGGAGCAACTGGCCTTGATGCGCGACGAGGTCGCGATGCCGTCTCCGCTTGACGATTCCATCTGCGCGACGTCGTCGCCGGTCGAGAAACTGGCGACCGCCCGACATCTTTCGGGCCTGATGGCGACGCGGGTCTCCGAAACCCAGCGCCAGGCCATTCTCGACGAAATGGGTGGCCGTGAGGTGTCGACGAGCCCGTTCATGACGTGGGACGATATCGCTGCCATCACGCGTCAGCGGCTCGGCACGATCGGCGCACACACGATCCAGCACTCCAATCTCGCGCGGCTCGACGAAGAACGCGCGCTCATCGAAATGCGCGGTTCGGCCGACGTGATCACTGAGAAAACCGGCATCCGGCCGCGCCATTTCGCCTATCCCTACGGGCATCAGCAGGCGGTTGGCGCGCGGGAGATCAGGCTGGCGAAGGAGGCGGGTTTCGTTTCCGCTGTGACGACGCGGCACGGCACGCTTCACCCCGAACACCGCGACCATCTTCACGCGCTGCCGCGCATCTCGCTCAACGGGCGCTACCAGGATGTCGGCCATCTGCGCACGATGCTGACCGGCATCACCACTTTCGCCAACTCCCGGCGGCGCGTGGTGACGCTATAGATTGCGTGCGAGGTCGCGCTTCGACGGCTTTGCCATCCATGAGACGATGAACATGGCCGGGATGACCCACAGGAATCCCGTCAGGAAGAAATAGGCGAGGTGGACCCAGACGCTGGATTCGGCGAGTTGCGCCACGGCGATGATCGTCGCCACGATCGCGTAGACGGCGACGAGCAGGACCAGAAGAACGGTTCCGATGAGCTTCTTGAGGCGAACGGGCATGGCTTTTCCTTCTGCGCCATCGTTTAGTCCAGACATGCATCCAAGGCAAACGCGACGGCATGTCGCGCGGGGCAGGCGCTTGAATTGACGAGGCCGATGCGGCACTTCTCCGCCACGCCAATCACCTAAGGACCACGCGATGGCCGCGTCGGCAGCAATCGACAGCCTTCCCTTTGACGCCCGTGCCCGCGAGGCACGCAACCGGCGCCTTGTCCGCATCTGGCTCTACCTCGTCCTCCTCGTTCTTTTCGCGCTGTTCGTCGTCGGCGGCGCGACGCGGCTGACCGGCTCCGGCCTGTCGATCACCGAATGGAAGCCGATCCACGGCGTCATCCCGCCGATCGGCGAGGCGCAATGGCAGGAGGAACTGGAAAAGTATCGCCAGATTCCGCAATACCAGCAGATCAACCGGGGCATGAGCCTCGACGAGTTCAAGACGATCTTCTGGTGGGAATGGGCGCACCGCCTGCTTGCGCGCGGCGTCGGCTTCCTCGTCGCCGTCCCGCTCGCCTTCTTCTGGCTGACCGGGCGGCTGGAGCGGCACCTGAAACCCAAGCTGCTCGGCCTGCTGGCGCTGGGCGGCCTGCAGGGCTTCATCGGCTGGTGGATGGTGGCGTCCGGCCTCTCCGAACGCGTCAGCGTCAGCCAGTACCGGCTCGCAACGCATCTGATGCTGGCCTGCCTCATCTTCACCGCGACGATGGTGATCGCGCGCGGCCTCGCGCCGCATTCGGCCGGCCCCGCGCCCGATCGCACCCGCAGTCAGTCAGGATGGCTGCTGGTCCTCGTCCTGTTCCAGATTTATCTCGGCGCGCTCGTCGCCGGCCTTCATGCCGGCCTGACGTTCAACACCTGGCCGCTGATGGACGGGCAGTTCTGGCCCGGTGGCCTGCTGGTCGCCGAGCCCGTCTGGCGCAATTTCTTCGAGAACCCGAAGACCGTGCAGTTCGTCCACCGCATGGGCGCATATGTGCTGCTTGCGGCGGCGGTCTGGCACGTCTTTTCAGCTTGGCGCGGTTCACCTTCGACGACACATTCGCGCCGTTCTGTCGTGTTGCTGGCAATGATCGTCGCGCAGGCGCTGATCGGGATCACGACGCTTGTTCTGGTCGTGCCGCTCGGCTGGGCGCTGGCGCACCACGCCTTCGCGATCGTCGTCCTTGGCTTCGCTGCCGCGCATTGGCGCGGCACGAAGGGGGCGTATCCGTCGCAGGCTGCGGCCGGATACACCCGCTGACAGGCGTCAGGCGGCGCGCTTCGACAGCATCAGATCCATGTTCTGGACGGCGGCGCCCGATGCGCCCTTGCCCAGATTGTCGAGCACGGCGACGAGATTGACCTGACCAGCAGCGTCGTTGCCGAATACGAACAGCTTCATCCGGTTGGTGTCGTTGAGTTCGGTCGGGTCGATCCGCGCGAGCTTTGCGCTTGCTTCAAGCGGCACGACTTCGACCACGTCCTGGCTGGCATAATGCGCGGCAAGTGCGGCGTGAACGTCGCCCACGCTCGCCGCGCCGTTAAGGTTGGCCGTGTGCAACGGCACCTGTACGATCATTCCCTGCGCAAAGCGGCCGACGCTCGGGGAGAAGATCGGCCGGCGGTCGAGCAGCCCATGCTGCATCATCTCCGGCACGTGCTTGTGCGCGAGCGTGAGGCCGTAGAGGAAGTGCGGCGCGGCGATGTGGTCCGGCGCGTCCGCGTTCTCCATCTGCGCGATCATCTGCTTGCCGCCGCCCGTATAGCCGGAGATCGCATTGACGCTGACCGGATAGTCCGCCGGCAGGATGCCCGCCTTGACCAGTGGCCGGATGAGACCGATCGCCCCGGTCGGATAGCAGCCCGGATTGGCGACCAGCCGCGCGGCGGCGATCTTCTCGGCCTGGTCCTCGTCGAGTTCGGCAAAGCCATAGGCCCAGTCGGGATGGATGCGGTGCGCCGTCGACGTGTCGATGATGCGGGTCGAATTCGTGCCTTCGAGCATCGCGACGGCCTGCTTCGCTGCATCGTCGGGCAGGCACAGGATCGCGACGTCGGCCGCCTTCAGCATCTCCTCGCGCAGACTATCGTTGCGCCGCTCGGCCTCTGGGATCGACAGCATGTCGAGATCGTCGCGCCCCGAAAGCCGCGTGCGGATCTGGAGGCCGGTCGTGCCGTGTTCGCCGTCGATGAAGATTTTCGGTTTCATGCTCGTCACTTCGAATTCGTTTTGAAACAATCGCTTGGGCCGGCTTCCGGATTCGATCCGTCAGCCGCTTGATTCACTTTGCCAGCCGCGATCGTCGCTCCGCCAGGAGCCCGATATAGTGCATCGCGACGGACGCGCCCGCAATCGCCGTGATGTCGGCATGGTCATAGGCAGGCGCGACCTCGACGATGTCGGCCCCGACGATGTCGAGCGAGCCGAGCTTGCGCAGCACCGACAGCATCTTGGCGGAGGAGGGGCCACCGGCGACCGGTGTGCCGGTTCCGGGCGCAAAGGCCGGGTCTAGGCAGTCGATGTCGAAGGTGACGTAGGCCTTGGCGTCGCCCACCCGCGCCTTGATCGCGGCCACGATCTCGTCGGCCCGCATCTCCTCGACATCGTAGCCGTAGAGCATCTGGATGCCGCAATCGTCCGGCGCGTGGGTGCGGATGCCGACCTGGATCGAGCGCGATGCGTCGATCACGCCATCGCGCACCGCGCGGCCGACGAACGAGCCGTGGTCGATCCGCTTGCCGTCGTCGAACCAGGTGTCCTGATGCGCGTCGAACTGGATCATCGCCAGCGGGCCATACTTGGCGGCATGCGCCTTGAGGATCGGCCAGGTGACGAAATGATCGCCGCCCATCGACACCACGAACGCGCCCGAATTGACCAGCTTGGCAGCCTCGCGTTCAATCGTCGCCGGCGTCTCCTGATGATTGCCGTAGTCGAGCAGGCAGTCGCCATAGTCGATGACGGCGAGATCTTCGAAGAGGTCGGCATCGAACGGATATTGCGGATCATTGTCGAAGATCGCCGACGCGCGCCGGATCGCCTGCGGCCCGAACCGTGCACCCGGCCTGTTGGAAACGGCCGCATCGAACGGAATGCCCCAGACGACCACATCCGCGCCCTCGAGCGACTTCGTATATCGACGCCGCATGAACGACAGCGCACCCGCATGCGTCGGATCGCTCGCCGCCCCGGTGAGTTGGCGCGATGTGAATGCGTTGTCGATCGTCTTTGCGGGCATGGATGGCTCCTTCGAGACCATGGCACATAGCACATATGTGAAACGAAAAAAGCGGACCCGAAGACCCGCTTTTTCGTGGTTCCGATGCGAAACGCTTAGCGCTTCGAGAACTGGAACGAACGACGGGCCTTCGCCTTGCCGTACTTCTTGCGCTCGACGGTACGCGAATCGCGGGTCAGGAAGCCGCCCTTCTTGAGCACGGCGCGCAGGCCCGGCTCGTAGTAGGTCAGCGCCTTGGAGATGCCGTGGCGAACGGCACCGGCCTGGCCCGACAGACCGCCGCCGGCGACGGTGGCGATGACGTCGTACTGGCCGTTGCGGTCAGCGGCGACGATCGGCTGCTGGAGCACCATCTGCAGGACCGGGCGCGCGAAATAGGCGCCGAATTCCTTGTTGTTGACGATGATCTTGCCCGAGCCCGGCTTGACCCAGACGCGCGCGATGGCGTCCTTGCGCTTGCCGGTGGCATAGGCGCGGCCCTGCTTGTCGAGCTTCTGGACGTGAACCGGAGCAGCCTGCTCCGACGCGCCGGTCGCCTGGCCGAGGTCCTGGAGGGAGTTGAGTTCAGCCATTGGTCTGGAGCCTCGTGTTCTTCTTGTTCAGGCCGGCGACGTCGAGCGTCTCGGGCGTCTGGGCGGTGTGCGGGTGTTCGGAGCCGGCATAGACGCGCAGATTCTTCATCTGGCGACGGCCGAGCGGGCCGCGCGGGATCATGCGCTCGACAGCCTTCTCGATGACGCGCTCGGGAAAGCGGCCTTCGAGAATCTGGCGCGCAGTGCGCTCCTTGATGCCGCCCGGGTGGCCCGTGTGCCAGTAGTACACCTTGTCGGTGAACTTCTTGCCGGTGAACACGGCCTTGTCGGCATTGATGATGATGACGTTGTCGCCATCATCGACATGCGGCGTGAAAGTGGGCTTGTGCTTGCCGCGCAGGCGATTGGCGACGATGGAGGCCAGACGGCCGACGACGAGGTGCTCGGCGTCGATCACGACCCACTTCTTCACCACGTCCGCAGGCTTCTGCGAAAAGGTCTTCATGGTTTCGATCTTTCTTGTCGAACCTTCGCGAAGGAAGGCATTTCTTGTTGCTTGTGTTGGCGCCTTGCGGACCAACAAAAAACGGCCTCCGGAAATGGAGGCGCGTTCGGATCGGCTTATACGGCCGGCCTTCCGCGTCGTCAAGCGACCGAAAGCGAACGTTGCGGAAAAATAATCAATGAAATCAACTCTGTAAACATACGGTATTATTTTACCGCATCATTTCTCCCGCTTCGGCGGTATCGAATAGGTCCCGGTCGCGTGCGCGACGACGTGCCGGTCGGGTCCGCTGACCATTTCGATGTCGAACACCATCAGGCTGCGACCCAGCTTCAGGATGCGGCAATGCCCGTCGATCGGGCCTGCCTCGGCCTTGCGCATGAAGTTGATGTTGAGGTTGGTGGTTACGGAAAGCGCATCCGGCCCGGCATGCGAAAGGACGCACACATAGCCGCCGATGTCGGCGAGCGTGAAGAGGGAAGGGCCGGAGACGGTATTGCCGGGGCGCAGGTGCCGATGGTCGGCGTCGAGGCGCACGGTGCAGCCGCCCGGAAAGACTGCGGTCGTGGAATAGGCGGTGAAATCCTCGTTGAGCTGCGGGTAGACCTCCCTGAGCAACGAATTGACCTCGTCCGCAGTCATCACCGGCGTCGGAACGCTCGATGGCTTCGATCCGTGCATGCCTGTCCTCCCATCCTCGTCGCGCCAAGGAACATGCAACGCGCCGCAAACGCAAGAGTGTTGCAGGGGCATGAAACGCGTCTTCTTTGATGCTAAGGATCGGCAAAGACGCCACGGAGACTGCGAATGAATGTGACTGCTCTCGCCTCGGTACGGATGGAGCCGGCGCGTGCCGAACGCGACGGCCCGGTGTTGCGGATCGTGCTCGATTCGCCGCCGGCGAATGCGCTGTCGATGGAGATGATCGCTACGCTGCGCCGTCATCTGGCGGCGGCTAGGGACGACGCATCGGTGAGGGTCGTCGTCATCGCGGCCGAGGGCAAGGTCTTTTCCGCCGGGCACGACCTGAAGGAGATCACCGCGCACCGCGCCGACGCTGATCGTGGCCGCGCCTGGTTCGAAGAGCTGATGACGGCCTGCGGCGCGCTCATGCAGGAGATCGTGCGCCATCCCAAGCCCGTCATCGCCGCCGTGGCCGGCGTCGCGTCGGCCGCCGGCTGCCAGATCGTCGCAAGCTGCGACCTTGCCATCGCCACGACCGAGGCGACCTTTGCGACCCCCGGCGTCAATATCGGCCTCTTCTGCTCGACGCCCATGGTCGCTCTGTCGCGCAACATCTCGCACAAGCACGCGATGGAGATGCTGCTGACCGGCGAGATGATCGAGGCGACGGCTGCGCGCGAGTTCGGCCTGGTCAATCGCGTCGTGCCGCCCGAATATCTGGACCAGATCGTCGGCAAATACGCCCAGACCATCGCCTCGAAATCCGCCATGACGCTGAAGATCGGCAAGGAGGCCTTCTACGCGCAGGCCGAGATGGGCTTGTCCGACGCCTACGAATATGCCGGCCGCGTGATGGTCGAGAACATGCTCGCGCGCGACGCCGCCGAGGGCATCGGCGCATTCGTCGAGAAGCGCAAGCCGGAGTGGACCGACGAATGATGGAGCCCCGCATCTCCATCGTCACGCTCGGCGTCGACGACCTCGACCGCGCGGTCCGCTTCTACGAGCAGATGGGCCTCAAGGCCGGCATGAAGGTGGCGGGCGACGTCGCCTTCTTCCAGATGGGCGGAACGCTGCTGGCGCTCTGGTCGCGCGAAAAGCTCGCAGCGGATGCCGGCGTCGAAGACAGCCGTCCGGGCTTTTCCGGTGCGGCTCTCGCCTACAACACGCGGTCCGACGCCGAAGTCTCCGAAGTCCTGTCGGCGGCAGAAAAGGCCGGCGGGCGCATCGTCAAGCCCGCGCAGCGCGCTTTCTGGGGCGGCTGGTACGGTTATTTCGCCGATACCGAAGGCCATCTGTGGGAAGTCGCGCACAATCCCGATTTTCCGATCGATGCAGAAGGGCGCATATCGCTACCCGAATGAACCACGATTCCTACGACAATTCCTACATCTCCGACATCCTGAACAGGGTGAAGACGGTCGCCATCGTCGGTGCGTCGGCGAATGACGTGCGCCCGTCCTTCTTCGTCGCGAAATACCTGATCGACAAAGGCTACGCCGTCTTTCCGGTCAATCCGGGCCATGCCGGCAGGGAAATCCTCGGCCGCATGACCTATGCGAAGCTCGCCGACATTCCCGAGCCGATCGACATGGTCGACATCTTCCGCGCGTCGAACGCGGTGCCGGGTATCGTCGAGGAGGTGCTGGCGCTCGACCCGCTGCCGAAGATCGTCTGGATGCAGCTTGGCGTGCGCGACGACGTTGCGGCCAAGCGGCTGGAAACCGCCGGCATCGAGGTCGTCATGAACCGCTGTCCCAAGATCGAATATGCCAGGCTTGCGGGCGAGATTGGCTGGAACGGCGTCAACAGCGGCGTCATCTCGTCGAAAAAGCCGATCATGCGCTCCGGCTTCCAGAGCTTCGGCATCCGGCAGAAATAGTTGCCACCGGACTGCGTCGGCGCGCAACATTCGTCTTTGCTTTTGGCCCGGCGCTTTGCGATGACTGTGCCGGCCTGACAAATTTGCATTCATCTGGAGGACGTACGATGGCGCAGCGCGCACCCGGCTTCAACACCTTGGCGGTTCATGCGGGCGCGCAGCCCGATCCGGCGACCGGCGCCCGCGCGACGCCGATCTACCAGACGACGTCCTTCGTCTTCGACGACGCCGACCATGCCGCCTCGCTCTTCGGGCTGAAGGCGTTCGGCAACATCTACACCCGCATCATGAACCCGACGCAGGCCGTGCTCGAGGAACGCCTGGCCGCGCTCGAGGGCGGCACGGCGGCGCTGGCGACGGCCTCGGGCCATGCGGCGCAGCTCCTGATCTTCCACACGATCATGCGCCCGGGCGACAATTTCGTCGCCGCGCGCCGGCTTTATGGTGGATCGATCAACCAGTTCGGCCACGCTTTCAAGAATTTCGGCTGGGACGTGCGCTGGGGCGACACCAATGATTTGTCGACCTTCGAGAACCAGATCGACGACAAGACGCGCGGCATCTTCATCGAAAGCCTCGCCAATCCGGGCGGCACCTTCGTCGACATCGCCGCGATCGCCGAAATCGCACACAAGCACGGCTTGCCGCTGATCGTCGACAACACCATGGCCTCGCCCTACCTCCTGCGCCCGATCGAGCACGGCGCGGACATCGTCGTCCACTCGTTGACCAAGTTCATCGGCGGCCACGGCAATTCCATGGGCGGCGTCATCGTCGATGGTGGCACGTTCGACTGGTCGAAATCCGGCAATTATCCGATGCTGTCGGAGCCGCGCCCCGAATATGGCGGCATCGTCCTGCACGAGACATTCGGCAATTTCGCCTTCGCCATTGCCTGCCGCGTGCTCGGCCTGCGCGATTTCGGCCCGTCCATCTCGCCGTTCAACGCCTTCATGATCCTGACCGGCCTCGAGACCCTGCCGCTTCGCATGCAGCGCCATTGCGACAATGCGCTCAAGGTCGCCGAATGGCTGAAGACGCATGAGAAAGTGGAGTGGGTGTCCTATCCCGGCCTCGCCGACGACCCGAACAATGCGCTGCAGAAGAAATATTCGCCGCAAGGCGCGGGCGCCGTGTTCACCTTCGGCCTGAAAGGCGGCTACGAGGCGGGCGTCAAGGTCGTCGAAGGCGTCGAACTGTTCTCGCATCTGGCCAACATCGGCGACACCAAGTCGCTCATCATCCACCCGGCCTCGACCACGCACCGCCAATTGTCGGACGAGCAGCAGACGGCCGCTGGCGCCGGCCCCGACGTGATCCGCCTGTCGGTCGGCATCGAGGACGTCGCCGACATCATCGCCGACTTGGAACAGGCGTTGGCGAAGGCCTGATCATCGCGGGAGGACGCCATGTATGTCAGCCATATCGTCGGTCTGGGCATTTCCGGAGTGGACCCCGAGGCGGGCCAACCCGCCGAAGGGCGCGTGATCGAAGGCAACCCGCAGTTCCGAACCTGGAACGTCGAGGAGGCCGGCAACGGCCTCTTCGCCGGCGTCTGGGAATCGACGCCCGGCAAATGGCGCATTGAATATGACGAATGGGAATACTGCCGAATCCTCTCCGGCGTCTCCGTCATCGCCGAAGACGGCGGCGCGGCGCGCACGGTGAAAGCTGGTGACAGCTTCGTGCTGCGCCCAGGCTTCAAGGGAAGCTGGGAAGTCGTCGAGACGACGCGCAAGGAGTATGTGGTACGGGTTTAGGGTCTTTCCTGCGTAGCGTGGCTTGATCGTAAAGGCCTGGATTCCTGTGACGAGCACAGGAATGACGGCGGATAGGTTGGTGCAAGCCGTCAATCTCGCCGATTGGCAACGACCTTCATGCGGTCGTCATTCCTGTGCTCGTCACAGGAATCCAGGCCTCGACAATGCCGCTACGCAGACGATTCCGACCACTTCACCACTCCACCAGCAACCGCTCCAATCCATGAAAATGATAGGTGTCGCGATAGCGCGGCTCCTCCACCAGGCTTAGCCCCGGTAACCGCTCGAACAGCACCTTCAGCGATGCCTGCATCTCCAGCCGCGCCAGCGGAGCCCCGATGCAGAAATGGATGCCGGCGCCGAACGACACGTTCTTCTGGTCCGTACGTCCCGGGCGAAAAACAAGGGGATCGGCGAAGACGCTCGCATCCGTGTTCGCCGCGCCCAGCATCAGCCAGATGCGCTCGCCGGCCTGGACGGACACGCCCGGCGCGATCTCGCAACCCGTCGCTGCGAAGCGGTTGAACATGTGGAGCGGGGCGTCGAAGCGCAGGCATTCCTCCACAGTCGCCGCCGTCGCATCGGCGTCGATAAAGAACCGGCGCGGGTCGCCGCCGTGTTTCAGGATGGCTCGGACGGCGTTGCCGGTCTGGTGGACCGTCGCCTCGTGCCCGGCATTGAGAAGCAGGATGGCCGAGGCGACGAGTTCGTCCTCGCTAAGCTTTTCGCCGTTCTCGTGCGCGGAATTCAAAAGGCTGAGAAGATCGTCACCCGGCGCGGTGCGCTTCGCCCGCGCATGCTCGCGGATGAAGGCGGCGAACTCCGCCGTCGCGCGGTTGGCGTCGGCCTCGATCTCGCGCGTCAGCCCGTGCATGTACATCGCGACCATGCGGTGCGACCAGTCGAGAAGCTGCGGCCCGGCTTCCACCGGAACGCCCAGCATTTCGCAGATGACGACGATCGGCACCGGCGTCGCGAAGGCGGGGATGAGATCGACCGATTTCTTCGCTTCGAAGCCGTCGATCATATCATGCGCCAATTGTTCGACGCGCGGGCGCAGCCGCTCCACCTGCCGCGAAACGAAGGCGCGGTTGACGAGCGTGCGCAGACGCGTGTGGACGGGCGGTTCCAGTTCCAGCATCGAGCGCGCCTCGACGGCGTCGAAATCGGCCAGATGCGAGCGATCGCCCGAGCGCGAGACGTAATCGGCATAGCCGCCGGGCTTCTCACGTCCGAAATTGCGGTCCCGCAGAATGCGGTTGACGGCTTCATAGGAGGCGACACACCAGGCGCCGAACTCTTCCCAATGGAAGACCGGCGTCCGCGCCTGAAGCCAGGCATAAGTCGGATACGGGTCCTGGAAAAAGGCGGCATCGTGCGGGTCGAGGCGGAGCCGGAGCGTGGCGGGATCAAACTGAAGGGTCGCGGGCTGGGTCATGCGTGTGCGTCTAGCGCGACTTGTCTGCCCGGTTCCAGTCCTTATGGTAGGCCAGCGGACAGGGTACGAGGGATACAGGGACGATGAAGATCATCGTGGTCGGCGCCGGCATTTCGGGCCTTTCGACGGCATGGGCGCTGACGAAGCGCGGGCATGAGGTGACGCTCATCGAGCAGGGGCCGATCCCAAATCCGCTCGCCGCCTCCGGTGATCACCACCGCATCATCCGCCGCGCCTATGGCGCGCATCTGGGCTATGCGGCGCAGATCGACGAGGCGTTCTCGGCCTGGGACGAACTCTGGCAGGACCTCGGGCAGCGCCACTACGACCATCGCGGCTGTCTTTGTCTTTCCTATGCGAAAGGCGACGCCGCAGACGTGCATCGCAAGGGCCTGGCCGCCGGCGGCCACCCCTTCGAGATCGTCGAGGCGGGCGAGGCGGTCCGACGCTGGACGTTCATCGAGGGCAGGGGCCTTCGCTACGCGCTCCATTCCGAGGAAGGCGGCGCGCTTCATTGCCGCCGCATCGCCAACGGCATCGCCGAATGGCTGCGCGCCAACGGAGCCGATGTGCGCGAGCACACCAAGGTCGTCGGCGTCGATGTCGACGGCGCAACGGTGACGCTTGCCGACGGCACGGTGCTCGCCGCCGACAGCCTCGTGGTGACGGCCGGCGGCTGGGTGCTCGACCTCTTCCCGGATCTTGCCGTCGACCTCCAGCCCTATCGCACTGCCGTCGCCTATCTCGAATCGCCGGCCGATCTGCGCGAAGCGTGGGCGGGGGCGCCGACACTGCTCGACGTCGGCGCAGAGGATGAGGGCTACATCATCCCACCCTCCGGCGATGGCGGGCTCAAATTCGGCACCGGCCTCCATCGGCAGGTAACGGCCGACGCCGACGACAATCGCGAAATGGCGCCGGAGGAGGGTGGCCAGATCATCCGCCATTTCATGCCTGCGATCGCCCGGCTCGACGAATACCGCATCGCGTCTACTTCGAGCTGCGTCTACACCTTCACCCACGACGAAACCTTTTACAGTGCGCATATCGGCCACGCGCTGGTCGTCTCGGCCTGTTCGGGCCACGGCTACAAATTCGGCGCCGCCGTCGGCCGGCGCGTGGCGGACGCCGTCGAGACCGGCGATCTGGCGACGTTGCGTCACTGGATGCGCGCCGATCAGGCCGTCGAATCGGCGTGACAGGACACCTGTCCGCCGCTCTTGCGCAGGCCGAACCGGCCATCCTATTTAAGGGTCAGCAGCGACCATTCAGATTCGGTCCGACCGGGCCGACCATCCCTTGAAGGAAGTGACATGAGAGATCCCGTCGATACCTATATGAGCCTCGTGCCGATGGTGGTCGAGCAGACCAATCGCGGCGAGCGCGCCTACGACATCTTCTCGCGCCTCCTGAAGGAACGGATCATCTTCATCACCGGTCCGGTCGAGGACGGGATGGCGACGCTCGTCTGCGCGCAGCTTCTCTTCCTCGAGGCCGAGAACCCGAAGAAGGAAATCTCGCTCTACATCAACTCGCCCGGCGGCGTGGTGACGTCCGGCATGGCGATCTACGACACGATGCAGTTCATCAAGCCGGCGGTTTCGACGCTGTGCATCGGCCAGGCGGCCTCGATGGGCTCGCTCCTGCTTTGCGCCGGCCACAAGGACATGCGCTTTGCCACGCCGAACGCGCGCATCATGGTGCACCAGCCCTCGGGCGGCTTCTCCGGCCAGGCGTCGGACATCGAGCGCCACGCGCAGGACATCATCAAGCTGAAGCGCCGTTTGAACGAGGTCTATGTCAAGCACACCGGCCAGGATTACGAGACGATCGAAAAGACGCTCGACCGCGATCACTTCATGACGTCGGACGAGGCGAAGGCCTGGGGCCTGATCGACCGCGTCATCTCCGAGCGTGAGGCAGTTGAGACTGACAAGCCGGCCGCGTGATGGCCGGGGAACGGGCGATGACGCGGTTTTGACGCTCAACGCGGCAATTCCGTCACAATCGGCTGTTCCCTGAAGGTCGTTGCGCTCCTAGGTTAAGCTATGTTCAACGATAGCAGGCTTAGCTTTTTGCTGGGGATTCGTACGGAGGACACCGATTCGCGTTTTGCATCTCGGGGCGAATTGGGTTCACTGATGCGACATTCTTGGCAGGGCGGTTCGCCCGCCTTAGAATTCAGGTTCGGCGCCGTGTTGGGGCGGTGCCGACGAGCGGTGCCGAAAGGACGTACCAAATGAGCAAGATCAGCAACAGCGGTGGCGATTCCAAGAATACGCTCTACTGCTCGTTTTGCGGCAAGAGCCAGCACGAGGTGCGCAAGCTGATCGCAGGCCCGACGGTCTTCATCTGCGACGAATGCGTCGAATTGTGCATGGACATCATCCGCGAGGAAAACAAATCCTCGATGGTGAAGTCGCGCGAAGGCGTTCCGACGCCGCAGGAAATCCTGAAGGTTCTGGACGACTACGTCATCGGCCAGCCGCACGCCAAGCGCGTCCTGTCGGTCGCCGTCCACAATCACTACAAGCGTCTCGCCCACGCCTCGAAGTCGAACGACGTCGAGCTGGCGAAGTCCAACATCCTCCTGATCGGCCCGACCGGCTGCGGCAAGACGCTGCTCGCCCAGACGCTCGCCCGCATCATCGACGTGCCCTTCACCATGGCCGACGCGACGACGCTGACCGA
>JAEWET010000026.1:0-12254 GCA_023389195.1 Pseudomonadota bacterium | reverse complement strand
TCCCTGACCGCCTCGGCGATCGATTTCGCGTAGGTCACCCTGCCTTCCTTCGGCAGGCCCTTCGTCGCCATGCGCCTGTAGGCGCGGCGCGCATTTTTCATCACCTCGTCGACCTTGCGCTTGGCCTCCGGGTGCGGGTCGTAGACGGCGACGTCGATGCCGTTGAGGGCCAGGCGGGCGATCCAGCCGCCGCCTATGACGCCGCCGCCGATGCAGGCTGCCTTGGTGATGGTCATTCGAGTTCCCCTATGCCGCAATCGGCGCGCGCTTGGTCAGGCCTAGCTTCGCGCGCACCTCCTCGGGGCCGATGACGCGCGCGCCGAGGTTCTCGACCACCGTCACCGCGCGTTCCACCAGCTGCGCGTTGGTCGCCAGAACACCCTTGTCGAGCCAGAGATTGTCTTCCAGTCCGACGCGGACATTGCCGCCGGCCAGGACCGCGGCCGCTACATAGGCCATCTGGCTGCGGCCAAGCGAAAAGGCGGAGAAGGTCCAGTCCTTCGGCACGTTGTTGACCATCGCCATGAAGGTGTTGAGATCGTCGGGCGCGCCCCACGGCACGCCCATGCACAGCTGGACGAGCGCCTTGGGTTCCAGCACGCCTTCCGCGACCAGCTGCTTGGCAAACCAGAGATGGCCGGTATCGAAGGCCTCGATCTCCGGCTTCACCCCCATCTTCGTCATCATGCCGCCCATCGCACGCAGCATGCCGGGCGTGTTCGTCATCACATAGTCGGCTTCCGCGAAATTCATCGTCCCGCAGTCGAGCGTGCAGATCTCCGGCAGGCACTGGCGAACATGCTCGACACGGTCGCTCGCGCCACCCATGTCCGTGCCGGCCTGCTTCAGCGGCAGCGGGTTCTCGACGTCGCCGAACACCATGTCGCCGCCCATGCCGGCGGTCAGGTTCAAGACGACGTCGACATCTGCGTCGCGAATGCGCTCGGTCACCTCGCGGTAGAGCGCGATGTCGCGTCGCGGTGCGCCGGTCTCGGGGTCGCGGACATGGCAGTGAACGATCGCCGCGCCGGCCTTCGCCGCCTCGATCGCCGAATCCGCGATCTGCTTGGGCGAGCGCGGCACGTGGGGCGAGCGGTCCTGCGTGGCACCCGAGCCGGTGACGGCACAGGTGATGAAGACCTCGCGGTTCATTTCGAGCGGCATAGCATCCTCCAGGTTGCTGCCATCTTCGCGTCCCTTGCGTCAGCATGTTTTGCGATTTACGCATGAGAATTGATGAAAAGCGAAAAGCACTCGATCTTTCGCGCCGATGCCACGCCGCTGGCGGTGACGTTTCTCGTGCTGCCGGGCTGCTCGCTGATGTGCGTCGCGTGCGCCATCGACCCCTTGCGCGCCGCGAACCGCATCTGCGGTCGGCCGGTGTTCGACTGGCGCGTCGTTTCGCTAGACGGTGCACCGCCGCAGACGACCAGCGGATTGCCGATTGCTGTTTCAGGCGCGTTCGACGCTGCGCGTGGCGGTGAATTTGTCATCGCGATCGGCGGGTTCGGTTCGCGCGGCGCGCTTTCCGGCCCCGAGCTTGCGGCGTTCAAACGGGCGGCGGGGGCCGCGCGCGCGGTCGGCGGCATCGAGGCCGGGACGTGGGTGCTCGGCCATGCCGGGCTCCTCGACGGGCGCGCAGCGACGACGCATTGGGAGGATCTGGAGGATTTTGCCGCCGCCTTTCCAGAAGCCGACATCCGCCCGGATCGCTACGTCATCGACGGGCCGGTGGTCACGGCGGGCGGCGCGTCGCCTGGCTTCGACCTGATGCTCCATCTCATCCGGTCTCGGCTCGGCATGAGCGTCGCGCTCGATGTGGCGAGCGTCTTCATCTACGACCAGGCGCGGGCGGCGAGCGACGCGCAGCCGCTGGTCTCGCTCGGCCGCCTCGATGGCCACGATCCGCGGCTCGCCCAGGCGGTGCGGATCATGGAGGCGCATGTCGACCGGCCGCTCACCGTCGCCGCCATCGCGCGGCGGTCCAAGCTGTCGGTGCGGACGATGGAACTCGTCTTTCGGCGCGCGATCGGCGAAAGCCCCGGCGCCTATTATCTGCGGCTGAGACTCAATGCGGCGCGGCGCCTCGTGCTCGACACACGCGAACCGATGGCGGATATCGCCGCGCGGACCGGTTTTTCGAGTTCAGCCGCCTTTTCACGCGCGTTCGGGCGGGCGTTCGGCAAGACGCCGAGCGCGATGAGGCGGGGGTGAGAAAAATGAAAAATAACCCCTCCGCCTGACGTCCAGCCGGGTGCAAACTTCCTGTCGACTTGAAAGGAGTTCGTCCCATGCACGGAAACGCCATCGCCAAGATTCTCGAACGCAAGCCGCCGAAGATCGTCCGCCAGTTGCCGGCGGGCGTCGCGCACTGGGCGCCGCCGGGCGGCTCGATGGTCGTCTCGTCGGCCGGGGAGGTCTACGAACTCATGCGACTCGTGCCGCACGGCAAGGTGATCACGCTCGACACGATCCGCGATGCGCTGTCCATTCGACACGGCACCAGCATCGCCTGTCCGGTCTCGACCGCGATCTTCATCAATCTCGCCGCGCAGGCCGCCGAGGACTGGCGCGCCATGGGCCGCAACGATGCGATCGCGTGGTGGCGCACGCTCAAATCCGGCGGTCATTTGAACGACCGCTATCCGGGCGGGCTGGACCGGCACGAAGCCGAGTTGGAAGGCGAAGGTCACCGGGTCCTGCGCAAGACCAAGCGCGCTTGGATCGATGACCTCGACAAGAAGGAATTCGACCTGCTGGCAGCGATGGCGTGACCGGCTAGTTCCCCGCAGCCGCCATGCGCCGTCCCGAAATCGCCTTTTCCAGCCAGCCGACCTGCATCTCCGGGACGGAGGAGAGGAGGAGCTGGGTGTAGTCGTCGAAGGGCGGTTCGAGGACTTTCGACTTTGGGCCGTAGCGCACGACTTCGCCGCGATACATGACGGCGATGGAATCGGCGATTGCGCGGACGGTCGCGATGTCGTGGGTGATGAAGAGGTAGGAGACCTGTTCCTGCTTCTGCAGTTCCAGAAGCAGCTTGAGGATGCCGTTGGCCACCAGCGGGTCGAGCGCGCTGGTGACCTCGTCGCAGATGATCAGCTTCGGATCGGCGGCGAGCGCGCGGGCGATGCAGACGCGCTGCTTCTGGCCGCCGGAAAGTTCGGCCGGGTAGCGGTCGGCGAAGCCGCGGCCCATCTCGATCTTTTCGAGGAGTTCATTGACGCGCCTGTCGCGCTCGGCGCCGCGCATGCCGAAGTAGAATTCGAGCGGGCGGCCGATGATCGTCGCGACGGTCTGGCGCGGGTTCATCGCGACGTCCGCCATCTGGTAGATCATCTGGAGTTCGCGCAAATCCTCTTTGCTGCGGTCGGCGAGGCGGGCGGGCAGTTCGCGGCCGTCGAAGGTGATCGTGCCTTCCTTCGGCGGCAGAAGCCCGGTGATGGCGCGCGCGAGCGTCGACTTGCCCGAGCCGGATTCGCCGACGACGGCCAGCGTCTGGCCGGGCCGGATGTCGACGGTGACGTTCTTCAGGACGTTGATGTGGCCGCCACCATAGGCCGCCGTGACGTTCTTCACCGACAGGAGCGGCGTGCCTTCCGGCGCGTGTTCGTCGTGCTCGACATGGTGGGCGGCGACGAGCTGCTGCGTGTAGGTCTCGCGCGGCTGGTCGATGATCTGGCGTGTGTCGCCCCATTCTACGGTCTTGCCATGGCGCAGCACCATGATCTCGTCGGAGACCTGCGCGACGACGGCAAGGTCGTGGGTGATGTAGAGCGCGGAGACACCAGTTGCGGCAATGGCTTCCTTGATGGCGGCGAGGACGTCGATCTGCGTCGTCACGTCGAGCGCGGTCGTCGGCTCGTCGAAGATGATCAGGTCCGGCTCGGAGCAGAGCGCCATCGCCGTCATCACGCGCTGGAGCTGGCCGCCGGAGACCTGATGGGGGTAGCGCTTGCCGATGTTCTCCGGGTCGGGCAGCGAGAGTTTGCGGAAAAGCTCGACCGCGCGCGCCTCGGCTTCGCGGCGCGAGGAAACGCCGTGTTTCAAAGTCGCCTCGACCACCTGGTCCATCAGCCTGTGCGCCGGATTGAAGGCGGCTGCGGCGGATTGCGCGACGTAGCAGACTTCGCGGCCGCGCAGGCGGCGGACCTTGCGGTTGCCTTCCTTCAGGATGTCGCGGCCATTGACGATGACTTCGCCGCCGGTGATCCGCACGCCGCCGCGGCCATAGGCCATGGGCGACAGGCCGATCGTGGACTTGCCGGCACCGGATTCGCCGATGAGGCCGAGCACCTTGCCCTTGTGCAGCGTCAGCGAGACGCCGTCGACGATGGTGATGTCGTGCGGGTCTTCGTCGGGCGGATAGACGGTCGCCTCGATCTTCAGATTGCGGATTTCGAGCAGCGGTGCGCCCTTGAGATGGATTTGCTCCTCAGGCATTGCCGCGCCCTCCCTTCAGGTCGGTGGTGCGGTTCAAGATCCAGTCGGCGACGAGATTGACCGAGATCGCCAGCGCGGCGATGGCGCCGGCGGGGATCAGCGCGGCAGGAATGCCGAAGACGATGCCCTCGCGGTTTTCGCGCACCATGCCGCCCCAGTCCGCATCCGGCGGCTGGACGCCGAGGCCGAGGAAGGAGAGGGCCGACAGGAACAGCACCGCGTAGATGAAGCGCAGGCCGAGTTCGGAGACGAGCGGCGAGAGCGCGTTGGGCAGGATTTCGCGGAAGATGATCCAACGCGTGCCTTCGCCGCGCAGCTTGGCCGCCTCGACGAAATCCATGACGTTGATGTCGACCGCGACCGCGCGCGACAGGCGGTAGACGCGGGTGGAATCCAGAATGCCCATGACCAGGATCAGGATCGGGATGGTCGAGGGCAGGACGGACAGGACGACGAGGCCGAAGATCAGCGTCGGGATCGACATCAGGAGATCGACGAAGCGCGACATCAGCGTGTCGAACCAGCCGCCGATGACCGCCGCCATGAAGCCGAGGATCGAGCCGAGCGTGAAGGCCAGCGCCGTGGAGGCGACGGCGATGAAGACCGTGATTCGGGC
Organism: Pseudomonadota bacterium; assembly: GCA_023389195.1. Lineage (GTDB taxonomy): Bacteria > Pseudomonadota > Alphaproteobacteria > Rhizobiales > Rhizobiaceae > Aliihoeflea. Next base: position 7,198 of record JAEWET010000026.1, on the reverse strand, counting down.
GCCGTAGATCATGCGCGAGAGGAGGTCGCGGCCCAGATTGTCCGTGCCGAGCCAGTATTGCGCCGAGGACGGCTCCCAAACGCCGCCAAGGACGCGCGAGCCGGGATAGGGCGCGATCCACGGGGCGAAGATGGCGACGAAGAGCAGGACGACGCTGACGACAAGGCCGATCGCGGCGCCGATGGGCATGCGCTTGAACATCATCGCGTCACCTCCGGTGCCTGAGGCGCGGATTGGCGAGGATCGCCACGATGTCCGCGATGAGATTGAGGCCGATATAGACGGCGGCGAAGATCAGCCCGACCGCCTGCACCACCGGCACGTCGCGCTTGGAGACGTGGTCGACGAGATATTGCCCCATGCCCGGATAGACGAAGATCACCTCGATCACGACGACGCCGACGACGAGGAAGGCGAGGTTGAGCATCACGACGTTGACGATGGGCGCGATCGCGTTCGGAAAGGCGTGCTTGCGGATGATCTCGAAGAGCGACAGGCCCTTCAGTTCCGCTGTTTCGATGTAGGCCGACTGCATGACGTTGAGGATCGCCGCGCGGGTCATGCGCATCATATGCGCCAGGACGACGAGTGTCAGCGCGGTCGCCGGCAGCGCGATGGCACGCATTCGGTCAGCAAATGGCATGGTGTCGTAGACGGTAGACACGCTGGGAAACCAGCCGAGGCGGACGGCGAAGAAATACATCAGCACGTAGCCGATGAAGAATTCGGGCAGCGAGGTCGCCGAGAGGGCGAGGCCCGAGATCGTCTTGTCGACGAAGCCGTTGCGGTAGCGCACGGCGACGAGGCCGAGCAGGATCGCCAGCGGCACCGAGACTATGGCGGCCCAGAAGGCGAGGAAGAGCGTGTTCTTCAGGCGCGGCCAGATGGACGTCGCGATATCCATGCGGTTGGACAGCGCCGTGCCGAGGTCGCCCGTCAGGACGCCGCCGAGCCAGGTGAAATAACGGATATAGGCCGGGTCGTTGAGGCCGAGTTCGCGGCGCAGATTTTCCAGCGCCTGCGGCGTCGCCGCCTGGCCGAGGATCGACTGGGCGACGTCTCCCGGCAGGATTTCGGTGCCGAGAAAGATCAGCACCGAAACCGCCAGGAGGAGGAGGATGCCCAGCGCGATGCGCTGGGCGATGAGTGTCAGTACCGGGTGTGCCCCCACGTTTCCGCCCCGATCAGGCCTGGTCGAGCCAGACGCGGGTCGCCGCCCTCAGATTGGACGTCTCGTGGTTGGGGTCCTGCACCCAGCCCTGGACCTCCTCGCGGCGTGCGTCGAGGAAGTCGTTGAACATCGGCAGGATCAGGCCGCCATCGTCGCGCACCTTGGTCGCCGCCTCGCGGTACATCTCGCCGCGCTTGGTGTCGTCGAGTTCGGCGCGCGCGGTGCGGATGAGGGTGTCGAAGCCCTCGTCGAAGAAGCGCGTGTCGTTCCAGTCGGCGCCGGTGATGTAGGCGGTCGAGTACATCGAATCCTGCGTCGGGCGACCTCCCCAATAGGAGGCACAGAAGGGCTGGGCGTTCCAGACTTCCGTCCAGTAGCCGTCGCCCGGCTCGCGCTGGACCTGGATCTCGATGCCGGCGGCCTGCGCCTGCTGCTGGTAGAGCTGCGCGGCGTCGACGGCGCCGGGGAAGGCGACTTCGGACGTGCGCAGGAGGACAGGACCCGAATGGCCCGACTTCTTGTAGTGGAAGGCGGCCTGCTCGGGATCGTAGGCGCGCTGCTCGATGCCTTCGGGATAAAGCGCGTAGGAGGGCGAGATCGGGAAGTCGTTGCCGATCGAGGCGTGGCCGGCGAGAATCTGCTCCACCATCTGCTCGCGGTCGATGGCCAGCTTCAGCGCCATCCGCAGGTCGGCATTGTCGAACGGCGCGGTGTTGCAGTGCATGATGAAGACGTAGTGGCCCTTGGAGGGCACGCTTTCGATATGCACGCCCGGCATGCGGGCCAAAAGCGCGACGGTGCGCGGCTCGACGCGGTTGATGATGTGAACCTGGCCCGACTGCAGCGCCGAGGTGCGCGCCGTGGCGTCGTTCATCACGACGACCTCGACCGAGGCGACATGGCCGATCTCGTCGCTCCAATAGCCGTCATATTTGGTCGCGACATGGCGGATGCCGGGTTCGTTGACCTCGACCCTGTAGGGCCCGGTGCCGATGCCCGCCGATGGATCGTCATAGCCGCCATTGGGCTGGATCACGAGGTGGTAGTCGGTCAGGAGAAGCGGCAGATCGGCATTGCCCGAGCCCAGCTTGAAGACGACGTTGTCGCCATCGATCGAGATGTCCTCGATGTCGCGCAGGACGCCGAGCGCGGCCGATTCCGTCGCCTCGTCGGAGTGGCGGCGGATCGTCTGGGCGACGTCTTCCGGGGTCAATTCCTTGCCACTGTGGAAGGTGACGCCCTTGCGGATCTTGAAGCGCCATTCCATCGCATCGTCGGACGATTCCCAGGATTCGGCCAGAACAGGCTGCGGTGAGCCGTCCTGCGGCGACTGGAGAACGAGAAGCTCGCCCCAGGTCGAGCCGAAATTCTGGGGCACCTGCGTCAGCCACTGCGCGGGGTCGAGGCTGTTGGTCGATTCACCGCCCTGCAAGCCCATGCGCAGGTCGCCGCCCTTTTGCGGTCCCTGCGCGCGCGCCGCGCCGATCAGCAGCGAATTGGCGAATGTCGAGGTGACGCCGAGCGCGGCCGCGCGGCCGAGAAAATCGCGACGGTTCAGCTTGCCGCGCGCGACGTAGCGGCTCAAAAATTCCAGTTCTTTCGACATTGCCCGTTCCTCATTCGATCGATTGATCCGAACCCATTGAGCGGACCCGTTTTGCGGGTCTCGTTGGGTAAGGATATTGACGGCATCATGCGACATTTCACATGGCCGTTTGCGACATTGAATGGCGTAATTGGTTCCGCCTGAGACGAGGCGAACTATAGCCACCCTCGCCGCGGGATCAACCGCGAAGGGAAAATTCGTGAGGATTTGCCGATAGTTGGGCGCTGAGCGCCCTCACTGGTCTATCAATTCAGTGGGATGTCGTTGGCGTCCTTGGACGCCTGATAGACTTGCGAAAGCGTGTCGTAGCGGGCGGCGATGCGCGCCGCGCGGGCTGTCAGTTCCGACCGGTCGCGCTCGTCCATCGCGGCGATTTCGCGCCGGATGGAATGGCTTTTCCAGTAGGCGTTCTCAGTCCGGTAACCGCCTGGTTCCAGCCCGAAAACCTCGTTCAGGATCTTCAGATCGTGGGGAATGGCGAAGCTGTCGCGCGAATCCTCATGGCTGAAGAAATAGTGGAAATTGTCGAAACCGGCCCAGGTGATGGCCGAAAGGCAGAGTGAGCATGGCTCGTGCGTCGACAGGAAGATGCAGTCCTTCGTGTCGGGCCGATCCGCTTTCGGCAGTTCGTAGAAACGCTTCATGGCGTGCATTTCGCCGTGCCAGAGCGGATTTTCCATCTCGTTGTTGGTCTCGGCGATGACCACGGAGAGGTCCGACTTGCGCAGGATCGCGGCGCCGAAAATCTTGTTGCCGGCAGCGACGCCGGCTTCCGTTTTCGGAACGATGTCGTCTTCGATCACGTCGAACAGGCGGTGGATCAGCGCCGCGCTCATGGCTCGAAGCCTTCTGGCAGGCGGATTTCCCACGGCTCTTCGAAGAAGAATTCCTCGAGGTTGGTGCCGTCGCCGCCGCGGTCGACGACGATGAAATCCTGGTTCTGCCCGAGCGGCGTCAGGACGGCGTGCCACGTGTTGCGGTGATAGTTGATGCCCTGGCCGGGCGCCGTGACGAAGGCGTGCGGTTCGCCCGGGCCTTCATTCGTATCGTGGCAGACGACGACGAGGAACGGGCGCTGGTCGAGTGGCATGAAGATCTGGCTGCCGAAGGGATGGCGCTCGACCATCTTGAGCGCCAGAGGGAACGCGTAGGGCGTGCCGCGGGCGATGGAGACGAGCACGCGCGCGTTCGGGCCCATCGCCTCGACCTTGGCGAGGTCGTGATAGCGTTCGCACTTGCCGTCGTTGATCGGGAAGTGGTTGTCGCCAGCGGCGTCAAGGACGTCGCCGAAGGGAGCGAAGGCTTCGCGGGTGAGGGGGAGGGCGGTGATTGGATCGCTCATCGCCAGGCACCCCCCTCTGGCCTGCCGCCCATCTCCCCCTCAAGGGGGGAGATCACGCACGGCATGGGTTTCGCCAGTACCGTGATCGCTTGAGTGGGGCGGTGAAGAGAATGATCTCCCCCCTTGAGGGGGAGATGGGCGGCAGCCCAGAGGGGGGTGTCTGGCGCAACCATATCAGAATGCCCTTCCCAGCTTCATATGCCGGTTCACGTCCTTGTAGAGCAGATACCGGAACCGGCCCGGCCCGCCTGCATAGCAGGCCTGCGGGCAAAAGGCGCGCAGCCACATGTAGTCGCCGGCTTCAACCTCCACCCAGTCCTTGTTGAGCTTGTAGACCGCCTTGCCCTCGAGCACGTAGAGCCCATGCTCCATGACGTGCGTTTCCTCGAAGGGGATCAGCCCGCCGGGCTCGAAGGTGACGACCGTCACGTGCATGTCGTGGCGCAGATCCGCCGGGTCGACGAAGCGGGTCGTCGCCCATGTGCCGCCGGTATCGGGCATCGGGGTAGGCGCGATGTCTTTTTCGTTGAGGAAGAGCGGGTCCGGCGCATCGAGGCCTTCGACGAAGTCATACGCCTTTCGGACCCAGTGGAAGCGGGCGACGTCCTTGCCGTCGTTCCTGAGGGTCCAGCCGCTTGCGGGCGGCAGATAGGCGTAGCCGCCGGGCGTCAGGACATGGGCCTCGCCATCGAGCATCACGGTGATCTCGCCCTCGACGACAAAGAACACACCCTCGGCGTCGGCTTCCGGCTCAGGCTGGTCCGAGCCGCCGCCCGGCTGCACTTCCATGATGTATTGGGAGAACGTCTCGGCGAAGCCGGAGAGCGGGCGCGAAAGGACCCAGAGCCGCGTCTTGTCCCAGAAGGGCAGATAGCTCGTCACGATGTCGCTCATGACGCCTTTCGGGATGACCGCATAGGCCTCGGTAAAGACGGCGCGGCCGGTGTGGAGCTCAGTCTGCGCCGGCAGGCCGCCAGTGGGTGCGTAATAGGTTCGCTCGGTCATTGGGGCAGGGTGTCCTTCAGCCGCAGATAGGCGATGCGCTCGACCTGTTTGCAGGCCGTCGTAAATTCGGCGTCGCGGTCATTGGCGATGCGGCGCTGGAACGCCTCGAGGATCGACGCCTTGGTGTTGTCCTTGACGGCGATGATGAACGGGAAGCCGAATTTCGCGACATAGACGTCGTTCAGTTCGGTGAAGGTCGCGCGCTCCGCGTCGGTCAGGGCGTCGAGACCGGCGGAGGCCTGTTCCCGGGTCGATTCTTCGGTCAGCCGTCTGGCCTGGGCCAGCTTGCCGGCAAGGTCGGGGTGGGCATTCAGGACCCCCAGCCGTTGCGCGCCGCTTGCCGAGCGGAACATGCGCGCCAGCGCGTTGTGTAGGCCTCCCGCGCTGTCATGGGCCGGGCCGAGTTCGAGGTCGAAGGCGCGCTCGGCTATCCACGGGGAATGCTCGAAGATCGAGCCGAAACGGGAGACGAACTCGCCGCGCGCCATGCGGCTCGGGCGCAGCGCATGCGGCGCGTAGGGATGGTTCGCGATCCAGTGTTCGGCAATGTCGATGCGGCGCGCGACCCACGCCTTGTCGTGGCTCTTCACATAGTCGACGAAGCGCTTCAGCGCCGCCACGCGTCCCGGCCGGCCGACGAGCCGGCAGTGGAGGCCAATGCTCATCATGGACGGTCGGCCCGCTTCGCCTTCCGCATAATGCGTGTCGAACGCGTCCTTCAGATAGGCGAAGAACTGGTCGCCCGAATTGAAGCCCTGCGGCGTCGCGAAGCGCATGTCGTTGGCGTCGAGCGTGTAGGGGATGACGAGCTGCGGATCGATCGCGCGGCCCTGTCCGTCATGATCGAGCCAATAGGGCAGGTCGTCGTCATAGGTGTCGGAAATCCAGGTGAAGCCGCCTTCCTGCGCGGCCAGCTTCACGGTGTTGACCGAGGTGCGGCCGACATAGAGGCCCCTCGGGCGCTCGCCGACGACTTCCGTGTGAAGCAGAATGGCTTCAGCGAGATCGGCGCGCTCGGCCTCCTCCTCGTGGTCGCGATAGTCGATCCATTTCAAGCCGTGCGAGGCGATCTCCCAACCGGCGTCCTGCATCGCCGCTACCTGATCGGGCGAGCGGGCGAGCGCGTCTGCGACGCCGTAGACGGTGACCGGCAGGCCGGCTTCGGTGAAGAGGCGGTGGAGCCGCCAGAAGCCGGCGCGTGCGCCGTATTCGTAGATCGATTCCATGTTCCAGTGACGCTTGGCCGGCCACGGCGCCGCGCCGACGATTTCCGACAGGAATGCCTCTGAGGCGGCGTCGCCATGGAGGACGCAGTTCTCGCCGCCTTCCTCGTAATTGACGACGAAGGAGACCGCGACATGCGCACCGCCCGGCCAGTTCGCCTTTGGCGGATTGGCGCCATAGCCGCGCATGTTGCGGACATATCGCTTCGGCTCGGTCATCGAAATCTCCCCATCGATGGCAGAATAGGCGGAGTTGCGTGCGCCCATTCCCGGCGAAAAATTTGAAAGTCTTTTTGTGGCCGCTCGCCTCCAGAGGGCTTATGACTTGCCTTAGGATCACCGACAATGGCTCAATAACAACAAAGAGGTGCTCGCAAATGGCCAGTGGCGGAGGACGACTGACGACGCATGTGCTCGATACCGCATCGGGCCGGCCGGCTGCGGGGCTAAAGATCGCGCTCTACAGGCTCGATGGGGATGATCGCGCGCATGTGAAGTCCATCACCACCAATGCGGACGGCCGCTGCGACGCGCCGCTGCTCGAAGGCGCGGACTTCGCGCCGGGGCAGTACGAACTGGTGTTTGCGGCAGGCGACTATCTGCGCGGCTCGGGTGTGGCCCTGCCCGATCCCGCCTTCCTCGACGAAGTGCCGATCCGCTTCGGGATGGCGGAGACGTCACATTATCATGTGCCGCTTTTGATTTCGCCTTATGGCTATTCGACGTATCGGGGGAGTTGAGATGAATTCGCCAAACACCCCCCTCTGGCCTGCCGGCCATCTCCCCCTCAGGGGGGAAGATCACGCGGTGTCGGCGACGAGAGTAATCTCCCCCCTTGAGGGGGAGATGGC